>NZ_CP020880.1:3666501-4277585 GCF_002157855.1 Sutcliffiella horikoshii
TGTTTTGACGAAAAGGGCTTTGTCTCCAAATTCCCGTTGTAGTGATTCTCCCGCTTTTTTATCCACGTCAGCAAGCACCACATTTGCACCCGCATTTATGTATGCTGTTGCGATTCCTTTGCCGATTCCATTTGCCGCACCAGTTATGATGACAGTTTTGTTTTGGAAATTCATAGAGATTGCCTCCTTTGTGAGTAGGTATTGCTAGCCATTGCAAGGCAGAATAATCTCCACCATCGCCCCACCATTGGTATTATTTTGAATACAAAGCTTACCATTATGAATCTCTTCTACAACACGTTTACAGATCATTAACCCCAGGCCGTTGCCGTCTTTTTTGGTTGTAAGAAATGGTTGACCCATTCTGTGCAAAATCTGGTCAGGAAAACCATTCCCATCATCATTAAAACTGACCATAAGCTGATCATCACCCTGTGGTCTTACACTGATAGTGAGTTTTCCGTTCTGTTCCACCGATTCTACACTATTTTTCACGAGATTGATAAAAACCTGCTTCATTTGATTACCATCACAGTAGATAGGCTTAACATCCTGAAAGTCGTATAGAATTTCAACATTCTTAATAATGGCGAAGCTCGATAATAATACTTCTATTTCACTAATAAGATCACGAACATCATTCAAGTCCTTTCTCTGAATCGTTGGCTTAGATAGCACAAGGAACTCATTGGTGATTTGATCAATCCTTTCTATTTCTTTCAACATGATTTCTGGGAAAGCATTACTTGGTTCACCTTCTTTAGACAGTTGTATAAAGCCTTTTAAAGTAGTAAGTGGATTCTTTATTTCATGCGCGACTCCTGCTGCCATCTGCCCTACAATTGCAAGCTTTTCAGCATTTTGAATATAGGATTCGGTTTTCGTATATTCTGTAATATCATGAAGTTGAATCAATGTTCCTCGTTGAAAAGGAAAAAAATCTACCAAACATGTTCTTGTCTCGTGTTTATTTTGAAAAATAATTTTGTAATCCTGGATAACTTCTCCTCTTACGTAAAGGTCATGAACACGACTCAACAACGTTAATTCATCTATCGAGAAGGACTCATAGTCTTGTGGCAAGCCTAAAATATCCCTAGCTTTAGGGTTAATCCTTACAATTTTCCTGTTTTCCTCTACCACTATGTAGCCTGTGTTGGATTGCTCCAGCACCATATGGTTCATTTCATCTAAATATCGATTCTTTTCTAGAAGGTTCAATTCCCTTTGAATCGAATCAACAATCGTTTCCAAAGAAGCCATGATAAGCGGGTTCGCGACCTGTACAAACGTCATCATGGATATCGTGCCAACTACTTGGTTCTTTATAAATAGAGGTACACTGTAACACGCAGTCTGATGAAGGAAATGAAAGAAATGCTCTTCTCCTATAACTTGTACAGGAACACCGAGGTCCAGTGCAGCTAAAATAGAGTTCACCCCTGCCTGCTCTTCGCTGAATTGAACACCTTTTTTCAGGCCAACCTGATTAACAACTGTATTTTCTAAGCTTGGATCGCCAAGGTATTCAATGATATTTCCTTTTTCGTCTGTTACTGCAACTAAGATAGGTATACCTTTGCTCTTTTCTAAAAATGTAGTCATAAACAGTCTGATAATATCCAATGTATCCTTGTATTCACTTTGTATCTGGGACAATTCCTCATCTGATAAACTATTAAAAATGGGAATCACATGTGGATCTAATTTATTGATATGGCAACGCTCGCGCATCTTTGTTATATATTCTTCTAGCATGCTATCATCCTTTGAGACTTGTATTTTCTCATACTAAGAAGTATATACTACTGGGAGTGGAGATGAAACGATGAAAGATTGAGAGGCGGCACTTTCGGTGGTTTATGGGGTTTTTATGGAAATATAAAAGACCACACCGGAACAGTGTGGTCTTCTTACATTTGAAATGGAGACGGTGGGAATCGAACCCACGTCCAGAAACATCGCCACTTAAGCATCTACGAGTGTAGTCAATATATTAGTATTTCGCTAACCGTTCCGCCTATTGACTGGCATCCTGGCAGCTAGTCTGGTTGTTCTCTTCCATTGACCTCAGACGGCGATCTCCGGCGTAGCCCACTTAGAGTGAGTCCCTGATCCTACCACATGGGCGATGGAGGGAGGAACCGCTATAGTCTGTTATTAAGCAGCTAAAGCGAAGTTGTTGTTTTCTTTGCCAGTTATATTGGCGTTGACGTTGATGACGAGGACGATCCCCCCGACTCGCAACCCAAGCTCGAACTATCCCTGTCGAATCCGTAACGTCCCCTCGATTATAAATGTCTATGTTGAAGTTTAAATCAACAAAGAGCAAAAGCACGAGGTTCTACGGGAAAGATAATCAAGCCATTGTGTTGGCTATTCAATTATCAAAGCGCCGCTGTTATCTTAGCGACATCCTTATTATAGCACACTCACATAACTTTGCAATTGTAAGTTATTGTAAAACGGACTAAGCTATTCCTTTTGACGTTCACGGAACGCTCTCTCAATATCGCGTTTCGCTTCTTTCTTTTTCAAGTCATCACGCTTGTCGTATTTCTTTTTCCCTTTACCCAGACCGATTAACAGCTTGGCATAGCCATTTTTCAGATAGATTTTCAAAGGGACTAATGCATACCCTTCTTCTTTGGTAAGACCTATCAGCTGATTGATCTGTTTGCGGTGAAGAAGCAGCTTTCGTGTACGAAGCGGATCATGGTTGTATCTGTTTCCTTGTTCATACGGACTGATGTGCAGATTGTGCAAAAACACTTCCCCGTTTTGCACTCTTGCAAAGGAATCCTTCAAGTTTACTCGGCCAGCTCGCATGGATTTGATTTCTGTACCCTGCAGGACCATACCCGTTTCATATGTCTGTTCGATAAAATAATCGTGGTTGGCTTTTTTATTGGTACTGATGACCTTTCCCGTTCCCTTCGGCATGGATGTTTCCCCCCTTTCTTTCTAATAAGGCGTAGTGAATATTTTACCAAATACACTACCCCTCTACAAGAAAGAAGGATCTTTCTTGGTGAAAAAGACCCTTCTTCCCATTCATTAAAGCTTATCACTTCTTCTTTTTACGCTTCTGTTTCGGCGCATTTTCAAAGAACTTCTTGTTTTTCTTTTTCTTTTTACCAGTGCCAGGCTTACCTGTACCTGGCCCCTTAGTCGTCCAGCCGATTTCAAACGTGTAATCATCAATATTGCTCTCGTCTTTACGCTTCTGACTGCGACCTTTGGTAGGTTTCTTGCGTTCGCTCTGAATGACACGCGGTGCACTCTTGGTATCTGGGCGACGAGTACCCTTCATACCAACCACTTCAAAGTCAATGGAGCGCTCATCTTTGTTTACATTAATTACACGAACGGTGATTTCGTCTCCGATGCGGTATACTTTCCCTGTACGCTCTCCGATCATCGCATAATGACGCTCATCGTAACGGTAATAGTCATCTGTCAGGTAGCTCACATGGACAAGCCCTTCAATCGTATTAGGCAGCTCGACGAACATTCCGAAGTTTGTAACAGAGCTGATGATGCCATCGTATTCTTCTCCAATTTTATCAAGCATGTACTCGGACTTTTTCAGTTCATCCGTTTCACGCTCTGCATCCACAGCTCGGCGTTCCATGTTTGAGGAGTGCTCGGCGATTTCTGGCAGCTTGTCGCTCCATTTCTCTTGGGTCTTCGCATCCAGTTTCTTTTGAATCAGGTAGGTGCGAATCAGACGATGAACAATCAAGTCAGGATAACGACGGATTGGTGAAGTGAAATGGGTATAGAACTCTGTGGATAAACCAAAGTGTCCTAAGCTTTCCTCATCATATTTCGCCTGTTTCATAGAACGAAGCATGACAGTGGATACTACCATTTCTTCCGGCTTACCTTGTACCGCTTCAATTACCTCCTGAAGCGCACGAGGATGAATCTCGTTCCCTTTTCCTTTAACCACATATCCGAAGTTTGTGATGAACTCAAAGAATCGTTGAAGCTTCTCTTCTTTTGGATCCTCATGGACACGGTAAATGAACGGCACATTCATCCAATGAAAATGCTCGGCTACCGTTTCGTTCGCAACAAGCATGAACTCTTCAATCAAGCGCTCGGCTACTGAACGTTCTCGAAGAACAACATCCTTAGGTACTCCCTCTTCGTCTACAATTACCTTGGACTCTTTAAAATCGAAATCAATGGCACCACGCGTCATCCGCTTTTTGCGAAGGACAGCAGCCAACTCCTCCATTAACTGAAACATCGGAACTAAGGACTCATAACGAGATATTACTTCTTCGTCTTTATCAACGAGAATTTTTTTGACATCTGAATAAGTCATACGTTCCGTTGTCTTAATTACACTGTGGAAAATCTCATGTTTCACAACTTCACCGGCATTATTAATCTCCATCTCACAAGAAATAGTAAGGCGGTTGACTTTCGGGTTCAACGAGCAGATCCCATTGGAAAGGCGATGAGGAATCATTGGGATTACACGGTCCACAAGATAAATACTTGTTCCGCGCTCCTGCGCTTCCATATCTAACGGTGAACCTTCTGTCACATAATGTGTGACGTCTGCGATATGAACGCCAAGCTTGTAGTTACCGTTGTCTAGTTTCGTCACGGTTACCGCGTCATCCAGGTCTTTCGCGTCCGCTCCATCGATCGTAACAATGACCTGATCGCGAAGGTCACGACGATCACCCAGATCTTTTTCGTCAATCTCATCTGGTGTGGCGTTCGCCTGATCTAGTACCTCTCTTGGGAATTCCTGCGGCAGGCCATGCTTATGAATGACAGACAAGATATCTACACCTGGGTCATTTTTATGACCGAGTATGCGGATGACTTCACCCTCGGCACTAAGGCGACCTTCCGGATAAGTAACTAGTTTTACTACAACCTTATGTCCTTCAACCGCACCATTGCTGGCACTTTTCGGAATGAAGATATCATTGGCAATTTTTTTGTCATCTGCAATTACGAAGCCAAAACTTTTACTTTCGGTATATGTACCAACAATCTCTTTGACTCCACGTTCCACGATCCGGATGACCGTACCTTCTTGACGCGAATCACCAGCAGCCTTTCTGCTTACGCGTACAAGTACGATATCTCCGTGCATGGCATTGTTCAGCTCGTTCGGTGGAATGAACACATCGTCCATATCCGCCTCTTCCGGCATGACAAATGCAAAGCCCTTGGAGTGACCGATTACTTTTCCTTTAATCAGGTTCATTTTTTCAGGCAAGCCATAACGGTTGCTGCGTGTTCTTACAATGAGCCCCTGGTCTTCCATGTACACTAACGCTTTAACGAAGTCCTTGAATTCTTCTGAGTCTTTGATTCCGAAAGCTTGTTCTAATTCTTGAGTAGTTAGTGGTTTGTAGGCTTCTTCTTTCATATAGGAAAGTAATTTATCTACGTGTTGTTGAATTATTTCTTCCATTATATATCCCTCCCCTTATCAGGTTTTTGAGTGTCTGTTGTTCACCGCAGTTGATTTACACGCTAGGCTTCGCTTTCCAGTGGGCGGTCCGGAAGCCTCCTCACTTCGTTGCGGGGTCTTCCCAGTCCCTTCCTCCCACAGGAGTCTACGCCTATCGTTCCAATCAACAGCTAGGTTACTTCAATGATTAGAGTTCTTATATATATAGTATTACCAATCCAGCGACTCTAAAAACTCGTAGACGTCTTCGTGGAGTTGCTCGCGTTCTTTATCGAGCGTGATGACGTGACCGGATTCTTCGTACCATTTTATTTTCTTATCGTCCGATTCCACTTCGTTGTAGATAATATTGGCACTGTCTGTGTTAATCATGTTGTCATGTCGGGCTTGTACCACAAATGTTGGGGAATAAATCATATCTACATTATTCCGCACGTCTGCAATCAATTCCTGCAAAGCCTTCAATGTCCCCATCGGTGTCTTCTCGAATTCCTTCATTTCTTGTTCAATCTGCTCCGCGCTTTTCCCTTCACGGCGCTTGAACTCGCGCGCGTATTCCAAGACACCTTGGTACATTATTTCTTCGCTCTTGATATACATCGGCGCGCACATTGGCACAATACCCTTCACAGGAACTGTATAGCCTAACCTTAAAGAGAAAACTCCGCCAAGAGACAAGCCTACGACCGCAATACTTTCAAAACCTTTATCCTTCAAGAACTGGTAGGCTTCCATCACGTCCTTCCACCAATCCTCAGGTCCTGTATGAACCAATTCCTCCGGTGGCACCCCATGCCCTTTATACTGAGGCGCATGGCAAGTATAACCTCTCTTCTCCAAGAACCGGCCCATCATCCGCACATCTGCCGAATTCCCTGTAAACCCATGTAACATCAATACCGCACGATCTCCGCCTTCAAACGTAAAAGGCTTGGGCAGCTTCACTTTCATCACGTCAGAACATCCTTTCTTTCACATGTATTTATAGTATGCTAATTTTAATTAAATATCAGATATGATTAGTCCGAAAAGAACATTTTACCATAAAGGGTGATGAATAGCTTTTAATGAGCCCTTTTCGTAGAGGAGTTTACATTTACGGGGGTACTTAGTAAAGAAGTATCAAAATTGATTTTTTAGTAGGAGAAAATCGACAAAAATAATGTTTTACTTTTTGAATAAAAGGTGGCAAAATACCCATATTTACTATTCAAAACCCGCTATTCAAGTCCTCAATTCAGCTTTTATAAACATTTTATTCCTAAAAGCATTTTCGTAAAATAATTATATATATTCGACAACAATCTGCAACATTCCATAATTAGTTATTTTATAATAAATTTGGGGAATAGGAAGGACAATGGTAGCAATACCAAAGTTGTATATCGAATAATTCGAAACAACAGTCAAAGGCAAACTTGCTGAAAAGCAAGGACGCAAAGTCTACAGATCTAAGATTGTGTAAAAGATAAACAAAAATCCTTTTACTAATTAAGATGGCTGGGCTGCCTGAAATACCAAAGTATTTTAGGAGGGAAAAAAGGATGGAAAACGTAGCAGTTGAAATGACAGAAAATTTGGATAAGGAGTGGGTAGATCTAATTAATAATGCACTAGAAATGGGTATTTCCTCTGCAGAAATTAGAGATTTCTTACATAATTATCGCAATCATTCATCTTTTAAGCTCTAATTTTGCGAGTTTTTACGTATTTTCGTTCTAAATATCTAACAAACCCTTCGTTATATGCTATAATAAGCATGATAGGAAGGTGAAAGCCATGATTGGTGAACGAATTAAAAAATATAGAGAACAACGAAAAATGTCCATGTCAGAACTAGCAGAACGCGCCGGCGTGGCCAAATCATACCTAAGCTCAATTGAACGCAACCTACAATCCAATCCATCCATTCAATTTCTTGAAAAAGTATCCTCCGTCCTAGGTGTGACCGTAAATACCCTTCTACATGACGAATATGAAGACCAAACGAAAGAAAACCTTGATCGAGAATGGGCCACGCTTGTTAGAGAGGCGATGGATTCGGGTGTTACAAAGGATCAGTTTAAAGAATTCTTAGAGTTTAACAAGTGGAAAATAGATCAAGAAAGAAAATGAGTCAAATATTATAAAAAACGGCGCCCCTTGCTTGATTTGCTAGGGCGCTTTTATATTGTAGTATTAATAGTACTTTCAGTCACTTTTAAAGTTATCTTCTTATATCTACTTGATTTATGTAAAGATTGGTAGCCAATCTTTACATATGCTCCCTTACAAACAGTAATGTTCCTTAAACAAGAAGGACATAGCCATTGATAATCAGAACAACTACTATAGGATGACTGGTTACAAGACGAACATACTTTCATATACATGCATATCCCTTCCAATCTTGTTCTTTTTAAAGAACATAATATTTATAGTATAACTTTTTTCACTCTATTAATAAAGTTCATTTTTTTTTGTATTTTCTTAATATAGAACGAAAATAGGTTGTTTACTCTGATTTCCTCTTAAAAACTTACTTTTTCGTTTTTTATAAAGTTCCTAATGTGCTATATAATGAACTTACGTCATATGTTATTAAGGGGACGAGTATGCTTGGTGAGCGCTTGAAGAGCTTAAGGAAAAGAAAGGGCTATTCATTGAGTGAACTCTCGGAACTGGCTGGTGTGTCGAAGTCTTATTTGAGTTATTTGGAGAGAAATATCCAGACCAATCCTTCTCTGCAATTTTTAAATAAGATAGCCGTTACGCTTGAGACAGACTTGGAATTCTTGTTGAACGGAGTATCGGAGGACGATATGCCGGATGTACAGGTGCTGGATGAGGAATGGAAACGGTTGGTGCAACGGGCGATTTTGGAGGGAATGAGCAAGGAAGACTTTGTTCACTTTAAGGAGTATATGGAATTTCAGAAGTGGCAGGGTGCTAAAAAGACAAGTAGCAAGAAGGAGGACGAAGAGGCTTGAACAAAGAGGTAGATTTGGAGTGGGTAGAGCTGTTGTCATTGGCCAGAGCTTATGGAATTTCTATCGAAGAGGTAAAAGCTTTCCTTCAACAAACAAGTGAACCGAACAAGGAAGTCTTGGTCGTAAAGTGACCAGGGCTTTTCTTTTGTATATGGATGCAAAAAACCACTTTCCGGTTGGAAAGTGGTTTTATTTATTAAGCGAAGTATGCAATTGACAGTGTCAGGACAAAGAATAATACAGAAAGAACAACTGTCGCACGGTGTAGAACAAGGTCTAGGCCGCGTGCTTTTTGTTTTCCGAAAAGTGATTCTGCTCCACCGGAGATCGCTCCTGAAAGACCTGCACTTTTACCTGATTGAAGTAGTACTACTGTGATCAAAGAGATTGCTACGATAATAAGTAAAATAGTAAGAAATAACGTCATGTAAACTACACCTCCTGCGGAACGTACATTTGTCGATATATTTAATGTACCACAAACTGTCAAGTGGGACAAGATGAAGATGACAAAAAAGAACCCAACCGAAGTCGGGTCCTCGCAAGAAGTAATTACTTCTTCAAGTTATAGAAAGAACGTAGGCCGTCGTAGCGAGCTGTGTCACCAAGTTGATCTTCGATGCGAAGAAGTTGGTTGTATTTAGCTACGCGGTCTGTACGGGATGGTGCACCTGTTTTGATTTGGCCAGCGTTTGTTGCTACTGCGATGTCAGCGATTGTGCTGTCTTCTGTTTCACCAGAACGGTGAGAGATTACTGCAGTGTAGCCTGCGCGTTTTGCCATTTCAATTGCTTCGAACGTTTCCGTAAGTGTACCGATTTGGTTCACTTTGATTAGGATGGAGTTACCGATTTTGCGCTCGATACCTTCAGCCAATTTCTTTGTGTTTGTTACGAAAAGATCGTCTCCTACTAATTGAACTTTGTTTCCGATGCGCTCAGTTAATAGTTTGAAACCTTCCCAGTCGTTTTCGTCTAGGCCGTCTTCGATAGAAATGATTGGGTACTTGTCCGCCATCTTCTCGTAGAAGTCCACCATTTCAGCAGAAGTGTAAACAACGCCTTCACCTTTAAGGTGGTATTTGCCGTCTTCTTTGTTGTAGAACTCAGAAGCTGCAGCGTCCATAGCAAGCATTACTTGCTCGCCTGGTTTGTAGCCAGCTTTTTCAATAGCTTCGATGATTGTTTGAAGCGCTTCTTCGTTAGATCCTAGGTTAGGAGCGAATCCGCCTTCGTCACCTACAGCAGTGTTTAAGCCTTTTGCGCTTAATACTGATTTAAGAGCGTGGAAGATTTCAGCACCCATACGTAGAGCTTCTTTGAAGTTTTCAGCTCCAACAGGCATTACCATGAATTCTTGGATGTCAACGTTGTTGTCCGCGTGCTCTCCACCGTTGATGATGTTCATCATTGGTACTGGAAGAGTTTTGGAGTTGAATCCGCCAAGGTGTTGGTATAAAGGAATTTGAAGGAAGTCAGCTGCTGCACGCGCTACTGCCATGGATACACCAAGGATTGCGTTTGCACCTAATTTTCCTTTGTTTTCTGTACCGTCAAGGTCGATTAATGCTTCGTCGATTGCTACTTGCTCAAGTACGTCAAAAAGACCTACTAGTTCAGGAGCGATGATTTCGTTCACGTTTTCTACTGCTTGTTGAACACCTTTTCCAAGGTAGCGGGACTTGTCGCCGTCGCGTAGTTCTACTGCTTCGTATTCACCTGTAGATGCTCCACTTGGTACTAGTGCGCGTCCGAAAGCTCCGGATTCTGTGTATACTTCTACTTCGATTGTTGGGTTACCACGGGAGTCTAGGACTTCGCGTGCATAAACGTCAGAGATAATTGGCATGTTTGTAACTCTCCTTTTGGATTGAGATAATTTTTATTTTTTACTGCTTTAACACCGCTATAGATCTCCGTTTCAGGTGTTCGCCTTTCCGCGGGACGGTGCTTGAACTCCTCGGCTTCGCCTGTGGGGTCTCAAGCTACCGTTTTCCCCCCGCTGGAGTCTCACACCCTACACTTCGATCTATAGCTAGAAATCAGTTATTACTTTTTGATTAAAGAATTACCTGTCATTTCAGATGGTTTGTCCACCCCTAGTAAGTCTAGCACAGTTGGGGCTAGGTCACCAAGGATTCCGCCGTCGCGGAGTTGTACACCGTTTTTGGTAACGATGACTGGTACCGGGTTGGTTGTGTGGGCAGTCATTGGGTTGCCTTCTGTCGTTACGACTTCGTCAGCGTTCCCGTGGTCTGCCGTGATGATGGCAACACCGTCTTTTTCTAAGATGGCGTTGACTACCTTCCCTAGGCACTCATCTGTCACTTCCACAGCCTTGATTGTTGGCTCAAGCATTCCGGAATGCCCCACCATATCAGGGTTTGCGAAGTTCAAGATGATAGCGTCATGTTTGTCGGCTGCTATTTCAGCTAAAAGTGCATCCGTTAGTTCGTAAGCACTCATTTCTGGTTGTAAGTCATAAGTTGCCACTTTTGGAGAATCGATTAGGATTCGTTCTTCTCCAGGGTAAGCTTCCTCACGTCCGCCGCTCATAAAGAACGTAACATGCGGGTATTTTTCCGTTTCTGCGATACGAAGCTGATTCAAGCCATTTTGAGATAATACTTCGCCCAAAGTATTGTCCATCCCTACTGGTTTGAAAGCTACATATCCATCCACCGTTTCACTGAAGTGAGTCAAACATACAAACTGAAGGTTGTTCGGATGCTTTGACCCACGATCAAATGCACGGAAGTCAGAATTGGTGAATGTGTTAGAAATTTGGATGGCACGGTCCGGACGGAAGTTATAGAAAATAACTGCGTCTTCGTCCTGAATAGTTGCAACAGGGCTGCCATCTTCTTTTGTCATAACAGATGGAATGACGAACTCATCAAAGATTCCGTTGTTATAGGAGTCGTTGATACATTCCATCGCGTCGTTATAAGTAGGGCCTTCGCCGTACACCATCGCACGGTAAGACTTTTCTACACGATCCCAACGCTTGTCACGGTCCATGGAGTAATAGCGACCAGAGATAGTTGCAATCTCGCCTACTCCCAGGTCCAGAAGCTGCTCGTTCAGCTGCTCCAGGAACTCTGGTGCGGACTTAGGTGCAACATCGCGGCCGTCTAGGAATCCGTGAATATAGACACGATCCAAGCCTTCTCTTTTTGCAAGCTTTAAAAGTGCAAATAGATGTTGGATGTGACTATGAACGCCTCCATTTGAAAGCAAGCCGAACAGGTGAAGGTTGGTCCCTTTTTCTTTTGCATGTTTGATAGCATTTAGGAACGTTTCATTCTCATAAAAGTCCCCTTCGCGGATAGCCACATTCACACGGGTTAAACTTTGGTACACAATACGGCCGGCTCCAATGTTTAAATGGCCAACTTCGGAGTTACCCATTTGTCCTTCCGGAAGTCCTACCGCTTCCCCGCTTGCAGTCAATTGTGCGTGCGGGTATGTGCTCCACAATTTATCAAAGTTAGGTTTGTTTGCTTGCGCCACCGCGTTACCGGTTGTTTCGCCGCGCATCGCAAAACCATCTAAGATGATTAAAGCTACTGGTTTCTTAGTCATTCTTACCTGCCTCCAAAAGCTGTAAGAAAGATTGGTGCTCAAGGCTTGCTCCGCCTACAAGTGCTCCATCGATATCAGATTGAGCCATGTATTCTGCGATGTTTGTTGGTTTTACAGATCCTCCATACTGGATACGTACTGCATCAGCTGCAGCTTGATCGAATTCAGAAGCGATGACGCTGCGGATGTGTGCACATACTTCGTTTGCATCTTCCGCTGTGGAAGATTTTCCAGTTCCGATTGCCCAGATTGGCTCGTATGCAACTACTGTAGTTTTTACTTGATTAGCAGTTAAGCCTGTTAAAGCTTTCTTCACTTGGTTACCAACGATGTCGTTTGTTTTACCAGACTCGCGCTCTTCAAGTGTTTCACCGCAGCATACGATTGGAGTTAAACCGTGTTTGAATGCTGCAAGAGTTTTCTTGTTTACTGTTTCGTCTGTTTCTGCAAACATTTCGCGACGCTCAGAGTGACCAAGAACAACGTAAGTTACGCCGATGTCTTTTAGTGCAACAGGGCTAACTTCTCCCGTGAATGCTCCGCTGTCTTCGAAGTGCATGTTTTGGGCACCGATTTTAAGGTCGCGGCCTTCTACGTTTGAAACAAGTCGCTCTAGGAAAAGAGCTGGTGCACATACTACTGCGTCGATTTTGTCGCTAGCAGGGACTAGTCCTTTTACTTCTTCTACGAAGCTTGTTGCTTCGGAGAGTGTTTTGTGCATTTTCCAGTTACCAGCAATAATTGGTTTACGCATGGTATCCATCCTTTCGGGGTTGGGGTAATTAAAGTTTCTGCTATACGCCGCTGTTGATTTCCGCAAATGGCTTCGCTTTCCTGCGGGCGGTCCGGGAGCCTCCTCACTTCGTTGCGGGGTCTCCCCTGTCCCTTCCTCCCGCTGGAGTCTTCGCCTTTGCTCCAATCACCAGCTAGAAACCTTATAATACTTAAAATACTTTAATTACTTATCGTTCAGCGCTACTACTCCTGGAAGTTCTTTGCCTTCCATGAATTCCAGGGATGCGCCTCCACCAGTTGAGATATGGCTCATTTTGTCTGCAAGGTTGAATTTTTCAACAGCAGCCGCAGAGTCTCCTCCACCGATGACAGAGTATGTATCGGTAGCTTCTGCTAGGGCTTCACCTACTGCTTTTGTTCCGCCAGCAAATGCATCAAGTTCGAATACTCCCATTGGTCCATTCCAGATGACAAGCTTGGAGTTTTTGATTACATCCGCGTAGATTTCACGGGATTTAGGTCCGCAATCAAGGCCTTCCCAGTCGCTTGGAATTTCTTCAATAGGTACGATTTTTGTGTTTGCGTCGTTGGAGAAATCATCTGCAACAACTACATCCACAGGCATGTACATGTTCACGCCTTTTTCTTTTGCTTGCTCCATGAAGGATTTAGCAAGGTCGATTTTGTCTTCTTCCAATAAGGATTTTCCTACATCATAGCCTTTAGCCTTGATGAACGTGTAAGCAAGTCCACCGCCGATGATCAGGTTATCCACTTTGTTAAGAAGATTTTCGATGACACCTATTTTATCTTTAACCTTTGCTCCACCGATGATCGCCGTGAATGGGCGCTCAGGGTTGGAAAGGGCTTTTCCTAGTACTTCTAATTCTTTTTCCATTAAGAGGCCTGCTACTGCCGGTAAGTGCTGGGCAATACCTTCTGTGGAAGCATGTGCACGGTGAGCGGCGCCGAATGCGTCATTTACATACACATCTGCAAGCTCAGCAAACGCTTTTGCAAGTTCTGGATCGTTTTTCTCTTCACCAGGGTAGAAACGAACGTTTTCTAATAAAAGAACGTCTCCCTCGCTCATGTCGTTTACGATGGCTTTTACGGAATCGCCGTATGCTTCATCCGCTTTTTTTACATCTTTTCCAAGAAGCTCTTGTAGACGGGCTGCAACCGCGGTTAAGCGAAGCTCTTCGACTACTTGCCCTTTTGGACGTCCTAAGTGGCTTGCAAGCAAGACTTTCGCGCCGTTATCCACTAGGTGCTTGATGGTTGGCAATGCTGCACGGATACGGGTTTCGTCTGTTACTTGTCCGTCCTTCATCGGTACGTTAAAGTCCACACGGCAAAATACGCGTTTGCCTTTCACGTCGATGTCACGAATACTTTTCTTGTTCATCTTGAACGGCCTCCCTTTAAAGGAAATTTGTTTGGTACTGAGTGATTTCCGCTGCAGTCACTTGCTTTCCGCGGGCGGTCCGGGAGCCTCCTCGGCTTCGCCTGTGGGGTCTTCACTGTCCCTTCCTCCCGCAGGAGTCAAGTGACTTCCGCTTCAATCACATCAATAAAGTCTCTTGAAAACATGAAAAGAGGGAGGGGTGTGTTCCCCAATCCCCCTCTACTTCACATGTCTTATTATAGAATGCTGATAAGGTTTATCCAAGCAATATCTATTGCTATGAAAAATTATAGTCCTTTTGCAGCGATGTATTTCGCTAGGTCTACTACACGGTGAGAGTATCCGCTCTCGTTGTCGTACCAAGAGATAACTTTTACCATGTTGCCTTCCATTACCATTGTAGATAATGCGTCGATTGTAGAAGACTCAGGGTTACCATTGTAGTCACCAGATACTAGTGGCTCTTCAGAATAACCAAGAATTCCTTTTAATTCGCCTTCAGATGCTGCTTTGAACGCTGCGTTTACTTCTTCAGCTGTTACATCTTTGTCAAGCTCTGCTACAAGGTCAACAAGAGAAACGTTTGGAGTTGGAACACGCATAGCTCCACCATTCAATTTACCTTTAAGTTCAGGTAATACTAGAGATACTGCTTTTGCAGCTCCAGTAGTTGTAGGGATGATGTTCTCAGCTGCCGCACGCGCACGACGGTAGTCTTTGTGTGGCAAGTCTAAGATTTGTTGGTCATTTGTGTAAGAGTGAACAGTTGTCATCATTCCACGTTTGATACCGAACTTGTCGTTCAATACTTTTGCGAATGGAGCCAAGCAGTTAGTCGTACAAGATGCATTAGAGATAACGTTGTGGTTAGCTGCATCGTACTTGTCTTCGTTAACACCCATTACGATAGTGATATCTTCATCAGATGCAGGTGCGGAAATGATTACTTTCTTCGCTCCAGCTTCTAAGTGTTTCGCAGCGTCTGCACGCTTTGTGAAGAAACCAGTAGATTCAACTACTACTTCTACTCCAAGCTCACCCCAAGATAATTTCGCTGGGTCGCGCTCCGCTGTAACTTTGATTGTTTTGCCGTCAACAACTAGGTTGTCTCCGTCAACTTTCACGTCAGCAGCTAATTTGCCGTGTACGCTGTCATATTTTAAAAGGTGTGCAAGCATGTTAGCGTCTGTTAAGTCGTTAACTGCTACCACTTCTACGTCGTTATTTTTTAATGCTGCGCGGAATACGTTACGTCCAATACGTCCAAATCCGTTAATACCAATCTTTACTGCCATGTTAATTTCCTCCTTAGTTTTTCTAAGAAATTTTTTGTTTGGCTTCGTTACACCGCATTTGATCTCCGCAAAAGGCTTCGCTTTCCGCGGGCGGTCCGGGAGCCCCCTCGGCTACGCCTGTGGGGTCTCCCATGTCCCTTCCTCCCGCAGGAGTCTACGCCTTTTTCTTCAATCAAATGCTGATAGTCTCTTAGCCTTTATAGAAGGGATGTTACTCCCTAATTAACTCTTTTGCTGCTCCTTCATCCGTAATGAGGATGGTGTGGGGAGCTTTTTTTAGATACGCTTGAATCGCTTTTGCCTTTGAGGCACCGCCGGCTACTGCAATCACACATTCTATCTTTTCCAAATCTGCGAGTTGCATTCCAACTGTCTGAACTTTATGCACCACTTCTCCGGCTTCATTGAAATAGTACCCGAAAGCTTCAGCTACCGCATGGCTTTGTTCGATCTTGCGCATATTTTCCGGCGCTGTTTTACGGCGCTCTGCCATTGTTTTAGCGTCTCCAATTCCATGAATAACCATACTAGAATTTTTAATGAGGGAAATTACTTCTTTTATAGAAGGTTCCTCAATCATCGATTGGTAGGATTCATGACTCAGCGAATCAGGAATATGCAAGAGCCTGTAGTCGCCTGATGCCTTTTCTGCCATGGTGGCACAAATGGTGTTCGACTGGTTTTGCACCTTCTCGCCAAGACCGCCTCGAGCAGGGACAAACAACAGATTACGGTTTTTAGTGTCGGGTGTCATCATTTCTGCTACGGAAGAAACAGTTGTTCCACCAGCTACAGCAATGACATTTTCGTGATGGAATCGTTCTCGCATTGCGGATACACATGCACGACCGAGTTCTTTTTTCACCCAAGGGGATTGGTCACTGTCACCCGGAACCACGACAACTTTTGTAATCCCTAACTTTTCTTCTATTCCCGCTTCTAGTTGCTTTAAACCGGAAACTTCTTTCATAACCTCTTCCAGATCTTTAATGAGGTATTCCCCTTCTTTTGTCAATGTCATGCCGGCAACACTAACATGAATCAGGTTCTGCGCTTTTAGGAAATCAACTTCCCCTCTCAGCACCCGCTCACTTAAACCTAGACTGCCTGACAAACTTCTTCTTCCAATCGGCTGCATCAACCTTATGTATCTCAAGATCTCGTATCGTTTCTGCATAATAGAAAGAAGATCAGGCAACAATTTCTTTTGTACTTCAATGATTTGATTCATTATAGCTTCCCCTTCAGAGTGTGTATTTTACCTGATGGACAATCGCCTGTCTTTTGCTGGACCTTAAATGTCCCACTGTGACATATTATGTCCCAGTAGCGGTAAAAAAAATCACCCTTGCTACAAGTTGATTGTAACAAAGGTGAAACCCTTATGCAACTAGGGTTTAGCGGATTTTTTCAAGTAAACGCTTTCTTACTTCTTCTTTGTTCACTTGACCATAAGCAAGCATTTCTCCCTCATGCTCCACTACCGGAATCATTAACTGATATTTTTCTAGCAAGGTGTCATCTTTATAAATATCGAATTCTTCTATTGTAAAATCAAGATCGGATTGCAGTTCTTTTAGTTTTGTTTTTGCCTTATCACAAAGCGGGCAATCCACTTTTGTGTAAAATTGTACATTCATTTTGCATCTGCCTTTCTAATCATACCTTTTTCTCATGGAAGATCCCGGGATGCTCAATAAATCTCGATATTTTGCAACGGTTCTTCTGGAGATGGTTATATGATACTGCTTTTGCAGGATGTTTGTCAGCTGTTGATCTGACAAAGGCTTCTGTTTGTCTTCATTCTTAATGAGTTCTTCGACCAATTGTTGCACCTGCTTGGTTGACTTCTCTTCATCATGTCTGCCAGAGAGACTTTGACTGAAGAAGTATTTTAATTCAAACAAGCCATATGGTGTCTGAACATATTTTTCCTTTGTCGCCCGGCTAACCGTAGACTCATGGATTTCAAGCCTGGTGGCGATATCCTTCAATGTTAACGGTTTCAAAGAGGATGGTCCGTTAAGAAAGAAAGATTGTTGGACACGGAGTATCTCTTCCATCACTTTGACAAGTGTGTGTTTGCGATGCTCCATTGATTTAACAATCCACTGACATTGCTGGAGCTTTTCCTGCAAGTAGGATTCAAGTTCATTTTTACTTTTAAGCGCCGACTCATACTGCTTATCTATCTTAATTTGCGGGATGATCTCTTCGTTTAATGACACGACAAAATGATTTTGGTGTCTTTGAACGATTAAGTCCGGGGTGATATATTTTGGTTTTTCAACTGTTTCATATCTGTTTCCCGGTCGCGGGTTGAGTTTGACGATTTCGTCGTGGATCGTCTGAATCTCTTTTATGTTAATCTCATACTTCTTTGCGAGTGTCTTCCACGCTTTTTCTGCAAAGAGGGTGAAATCATTTTCTAATATAGCTTCTGCAAGTTCGTTTCTGGGTGATATTCTTTTTAGTTGAAGCAAGAGGCACTCCTGGAGGTTTTGTGCTCCTATCCCTGCCGGTTCCAACTGTTTTATGGTATTTAAGGCTTTTATGATGATTTCTGGTTTGGTTTTAAGCTGTTCAGCAATCGCAACTGGCTCCTCTTTTATATAGCCATTCTCGTCCATGTGTTGGATAATGCGCTTTGCAAGTTTTTTTTCTTCCGTTGTCATGTCCGTGTCGAGCAATTGTTGTTCAATATATTGATGTAGCGTTTCTCCATGTTTACTGAAATTTTCAATGGAAAAGGTCTGTGTGGTGGTCGTTCCGATCTTCTTAGGTTTCAAGCGTTGCACACGAGAAGAAGATAGTTCCCTATGGATGGACGGTTCCTTCAAATCCATAAGCGGGTTCTCGAGCGATTGCTCCTTCAGGAAATCTACAAGCTCCAATGTCGAATACTGCAACAACGTAATCGCCTGCTTCAACTCCTGCGTCATCGCAAGCCTCAACGACTGCTCCTGATACAAACCAACTGACTGCTTCATACATCCAACCCTCCTCCGGCTACTTTAATATCCGGTCTCTACCTATATTCTACATGACTTTTAGGGACTTGTAAGCTTTTAAAATCTTCCTGAAATTCTTTGCTTAAGGGGGTCAGACCCCGGCAGGATTTTCTCCCCTCATGTCGAAGGTACCGCTTTCTGCTGACGGTGCTAGTTGTTTATTCTATTTTATTATGGGGTTTGGTTGGTCATACTTAGTTTCGGGTGAAGTTTTGTTGTGAGGATTTATTTGTACAGAGGGTTGGAGGAGGTTTATTTTCCGTTAACCCAAATATATTTTCCGTTCGCCTTAACTTCAAAATAAAAAGAATAAAAGGCATCCCATCATTACGCTGAGATACCTTTTTGACAAAATAAAAACCCAGTGTGCCGACACTGGGTGAGTAGATAATATGAGATAACGGCGCTTGTCCGTTACAAGTAATACTATAGCATGGTTGCTGACTATGTATCAAACGTAAGTTTTTCCAATTGATAATGGCGCGCTCGGAGGGATTCGAACCCCCGCATGACGCGGTACCGGAAACCACCGCTCTATCCCCTGAGCTACGAGCGCACGCTGCAAATGGAACTTTACTAATATACCAAATTATACACTAATTGTCGAGAGTCCGGCAATAACAAGTCGTGCCGGTAGAGAAATTAACTCCCCTTAAATTTGTTCTATAAGCCGCCCGGTACCCCCTTTCGAAGTTTAATCCCACCCCATACTGGATATGATTATTACATGGGGAAAAATGGGGGTATTTGCGATGGTTTTTATTTGACCATTCTTGACCTTGTATGTATGATAAAAGTACATAAAGATTTAGTAATACTTACTAATTGGTATAGGTTCGCTGAAGGTTTTCCCATTTTTACATAGGAGCCTATATCGATTGAAATTTAAATTTTAAGGAGGAAAAGTGAGATGAACTTAATTCCTACAGTTATTGAACAAACAAGCCGTGGGGAGCGCGCGTACGATATATACTCCCGTCTATTAAAAGACCGTATCATCATGCTTGGAAGTGCAATTGATGACAATGTGGCTAACTCCATTGTTTCTCAGCTTTTATTCTTGGCAGCGGAAGATCCTGATAAGGATATCTCCCTTTATATCAACAGCCCGGGTGGATCCATTACAGCTGGTATGGCCATCTACGATACAATGAACTTCATTAAACCAAATGTCAGCACAATATGTGTGGGTATGGCCGCTTCCATGGGAGCATTCTTACTTGCAGCTGGTGAAAAAGGCAAGCGTTTCGCGCTTCCAAATAGTGAAGTCATGATTCACCAACCACTTGGTGGAGCACAAGGTCAAGCAACGGAAATCGAGATCGCTGCAAAACGCATCTTGTTCCTACGCGAAAAGCTTAACACCATCCTATCCGAGCAAACTGGCCAACCAATCGAAGTGATTTCCCGCGACACAGACCGCGACAACTTCATGACTGCCGAACGTGCATTGGAATATGGATTGATTGATAAAGTTATGAATAAAAACAACCTATAACAAAAAACCGGGCTTCCCATCAAGGGGAGACCCGGTTTTTTAGTTCTCTTGTTGTACATATGCCGTTAAGGCAGCGATCGCCTCTTGTTCATCGTGACCATCAGCAATTAATGTAATCGTCGCACCAGTGCTAATAGCTAAGCTCATCAAGCCCATAATACTTTTCGCATTTACCTTTTTCCCGTCCTTTTCTAAGAAAACCTCGCTTGAGAAGCGGTTAGCTTCCTGTACGAAAAGTGCTGCCGGGCGAGCTTGCAAGCCAGTTTTTAAACGAACATCCACTTGTTTTTGTACCATTTCTATTCCTCCTCTATTTCATGTATGTTTGCTGGCTGAGTCAGCTCAAATTAAGGTGACTTTCTCCAGTTTTATTTAACAGATTCCCCTGCACGTAGTTTATCGGCAATTTCATCTATTTTTCGTAGTCGGTGATTGATACCGGATTTGCTGATCGTCCCGCTCGACACCATTTCACCAAGTTCTTTTAACGTGACATCTTGATAGGTGACGCGCAGTTCCGCGATTTCACGAAGCTTGTCAGGCAATATACCAAGGCCGACCGTGCTATCGATAAAGCGAATGTTTTCCACCTGGCGAATCGCAGCACCAATCGTTTTATTGAGGTTGGCAGTTTCACAGTTCACGAGGCGATTAACCGAGTTCCGCATATCACGAACAATCCGGATGTCCTCGAACTTCAGCAATGCCTGATGGGCACCGATGATGCTTAAGAATTCCGCGATCTTTTCGGCCTCTTTCAGGTATGTGATATAGCCCTTTTTCCGCTCCAATGTTTTACTGTTTAAGTGAAACCTATTCATCAGTTCACATAATGATTCGTTGTGTTCGTGGTAGAGCGAAAATATTTCAAGATGATAGGAAGACGTTTCTGGGTTATTAACCGAACCTCCAGCCAAGAATGCTCCTCGCAAATATGATCGTTTGCAGCATTTTTTGTTAATCAGGTCCTCGGAAATGTCACGAACGAACGTGAATCCATCCTTTAAAATCTTCAATTCATCCAAAATATAATGCGCCTGCTCGGCATAACGAACGATATAGACATTATTCTTTTTTAGTCTCATCTTCTTTCGTACAAGCAATTCGACGCGCACATCATAAATCCTTTTTGTTAACGTGTAAATTCTGCGGGCAATCGCGGCGTTTTCGGTTTGTATATCCAAGATCAATTTGCGATTGGAAAAGGATAGAGAACCGTTCATTCGGATCAGCGCCGCAAGTTCCGCCTTAACGCAACAGTCTTTTGTTTCGATGGTGGTTAATTCTTTTTTTGTTTCAGAAGCGTAGGACATTGTTTTCACCTCCATTGTGAAAGTACTTGGTGTCTGCGAGGTGTTCAAACAGTAGATTATCCTCTTACCACCAGCAATGCATCCGTTTGCATCCTATTTTTCGTCCGATTTTATCATGGAGTACAAGAGTGCCGCTACTTTTTGAGTATCATGACGAATCACTCCATCTTCGTATCGGATGATTTTATCATGTACAATTTCAAGCCCCAAATTAGACAAGGCGGCAATATCATATATTACTGGTGTTGCAGATTCTTTTTTATAGCGAAGGGCTATTTCATCTGGAATTCCCTCATCATTCACAAGAATGGTATCCATGAAACGGCAGCCCAAATGGTCATAGAGTGCTTTAACATGATCGCTTGCCGTGTATTCAAGCGTTTCACCGGCTTGCGTCATGACATTACATATATACACTTTTTTGGCGTGTGCGTTACACACAGCCTCTCCTATTTTCGGAACAAGAAGATTTGGCAGTATGCTAGTATAGAGACTTCCAGGTCCGACGATAATTAAATCTGCCTTTTCTATCTCATCGACTGATTCCTGTAGTGGCTCCACTTTATCAGGGGTAAGGAACACTCGCTTTATTTTCTGACCGTTGTCAGGGATCTTGGATTCACCAGTAACAATCGAGCCGTCTTCCATTTCCGCATGTAAAATAACACTTTGGTTTGCTGCAGGCAGAACCTTTCCACGAACGTTCAACACCTTGCTCATTTCACGGATGGCATGGACAAAGTCACCTGTAATGGTAGTCATCGCCGCTAACAGCAAGTTACCGAGTGAATGTCCTGAAAGTCCATTGCCTGTTGCAAAACGGTGCTGGAAAAGATCCTCGATTAACGGCTCCACATCTGATAAGGCGGCAAGCACGTTCCGGACATCTCCAGGAGGCGGGATATGCAGTTCATCGCGCAATCTGCCTGAGCTCCCACCGTCGTCGGCAACTGTCACCACCGCGGTTATATCCACATCATAATGCTTGAGACCCCGGAGTAAAACTGGCAGCCCGGTTCCCCCTCCTATGATGACGATTTTAGGTACTTTTTGACGTCTCATCAGTGTTTACCCTTTCGTTTCTCAATATCTCGGTGTGTTAGGAGTGTATCATATTCATCCTTGAAATGCTTGGCAAAATACTCTGCCAAGGTTACAGAACGGTGCTGCCCTCCTGTACATCCGATCGCAAGGACCAGCTGGCTCTTTCCTTCTCGCTTGTAGTACGGAAGCATGAAAGTCAGCAGGTCCGTAAGCTTTTCTATAAATTTCTGCGTTTCCGTCCACTTCAACACATAGGAAGAAACCTCTTCATCAAGCCCCGTCATCGGTCTCATATGGTCAATATAATGGGGATTTGGTAAGAAGCGTACATCAAACACAAGATCTGCATCTATAGGAAGTCCATATTTAAAACCGAAGGAAACGACATTCAATTTAAAAGTCTGTTTGGAGTGTGTGGCAAATTGTTTGAGGATTTTCTCTCTAAGTTCACGTGGCTTTAGGTTGGAAGTGTCCAAAATCAGTTGGGCACGTCCCTTTAACTCTTCTAACAACTCGCGCTCATGTTCAATTCCTTCAAGCGGAAGTCCTGATTTTGCCAATGGATGCGATCTTCTTGTTTCCTTATATCGCGTCACCAAAACGGAATCTTTAGCATCAAGGAATAAAATTTGCGGTGTCACCCATGACAATTCCGAAATATCATCCAGCGCTTCAAACAGGCTGTCAAAAAACTCACGGCCGCGTAAATCCATTACCAAAGCCACTTTATTCATTTTACTGCCTGACTCCTCCATCAGCTCCAAAAACTTTGGAAGCAAAGTCGGCGGCAGATTATCGACACAGAAAAATCCGAGATCCTCTAAACTCTGAATGGCCACTGTTTTCCCAGCTCCACTCATCCCAGTGATAATGACTAATTTGACATCACTGCTCGTACCTGTACTCATGTATCTTCCACTCCCTTTTTTGTCTAATCAATTCGGATCAAGACGGTAGGACAACAGTTCAAAGTCCGGCGTATAAGTAAATGTCCCAAAAATCATGCCAGATCCTTTAATGAGGTAATCAAGAATATGAAAATCACCAGGTGCCATTGGAAGCTTTGCAATCTCTTCCTGCTTATGCCACTCAATTTTTCCTTCCTCTGATTCCTTCACATTCTGTCCGTCATACTCCGTTGCAAGGAAGGTGAACATCATCCATTCGGATACGATATCCTTGCCTTCTTTTATTACAAATGTAAAAACACCCTTTAGGGCAGGATTTTTTAAGTAAATGCCAGTTTCTTCACGATATTCGCGCACAACCGTATCTTTTACGGATTCTCCGTGCTCCATTTTTCCACCAGGTGCAACCCACCATCCACGACGTGGCTTTTGCAATAGTAGCACTTGGTCATCTTTTACTAGCACACAATTTGTTACTCTTTGCATGGTTACAACCCCTTTTGAGCTTGGCTGACTGAATTTTATATCTATAATGCTGTTTGCAGAAAGCAACAGCGGCATAAAAATTAAAACTAGCCAAGTGTATCATTTTTTATTTTACAGCAAAAGTATTGATTAAGACACAGTAAAGTTCTACAAATTAGCAAACTGTGTGTCAGGATTTCTTACAGGTATCGATTCCAGATCGGGAGTAGTTTCGTGTAAACGCTTTACTTTTTAAGTATATCATAGCTTTGTGGGATAGAGTAAACAAGGAGGTATGAGGTAAGGTTTGGTTGAACGGTTTTATTTTACCGTTCTGCTTGAAAACCACTTGCTTCGGGCTTATAGAACGCTTCTATTTGACCGATCTGCTTAAAAACCGCTTGCTTCGGGCTTATCGAACGCTTCTATTTGACCAATCTGCTTAAAAAACGCTTGCTTCGGGCGTATAGAACGCTCCTATTTGACCCGTCTGCTTAAAAACCGCTTGCTTCGGGCTTATAGAGGGCTTCTATTTGACCGATCTGCTTAAAAACCACTTGCTTCGGGCGTATAGAGGGCTCCTATTTAACCGTTCTGCTTGTAAACCGCCGGCTTCGGGCGTATAGACAAAAACGCACGGCATGCCACACAAAAAAAGACATAAAAAAAGGACACGGGAAAAAGGGAACCCGTGTCATCCACTATATTTATAAAAGGGGGTCAATTACTATTTATATAATAACCGATTATTGTTTCAAAGCTGTTACAGATGCGTTAAGGCGCAGTTACGTTTTGGTTAAAGGGATATTTCGACAAAGCCTTTTATAGTTCGACATACCTAGCGTCCCTATCCTTTAGCCTATTATTTTGCTGCGTTTGCTTTTAACTCCTCAGCTAGCTCTTCTACAAAATGCTGGGCACTTTGAGCTGCGATACTTCCGTCACCAGTTGCCGTAACAATTTGGCGTAGAGTTTTCTCACGGATATCACCCGCTGCAAAGATTCCAGGGACTTTTGTTTCCATGCGCTCATTTGTTTCAATATAACCCATGTCATTTGTGATACCAAGATTCAAGAACGGTTTTGTCAGAGGAAGCATTCCCACATAGATGAAGACACCGTCTGTCTGGAATTCTTGTTCTTCGCCATCTTTTGTGCTGACAAGTGTCACACTTCCAACTTTGCCATCTTTTTCGTTGATTTCTTTAATCGTGTTGCTCCAAATAAAGTCAATTTTGTCATTGTCGAAAGCACGTTGCTGAAGGATTTTTTGCGCTCTAAGCTCGTCGCGGCGGTGAACAATCGTCACTTTGGAAGCAAAGCGAGTCAGGTATACTCCTTCTTCAACAGCAGAATCTCCTCCACCAACAACTACTAATTCTTTATTTTTGAAAAACGCGCCGTCACATACCGCACAGTAGGAAACCCCACGTCCGCCAAGCTCCTTTTCACCAGGCACGCCGATTTTTTTGTATTCAGCTCCACTTGAAATGATAACAGTACGGCCTTTGTAAGACTTGCTTCCAGCGTTTACTGTTTTATATTCTTTTCCATCGATAACCTCTTTGACGTCACCATAAGCATACTCCGCACCAAATTTCTTCGCATGCTCGAACATTTTAGTGGAAAGCTCAGGTCCTAAAATATGGTCAAATCCAGGGTAGTTTTCTACTTCCTCTGTGTTCGCCATCTGTCCGCCAGGCATTCCGCGCTCAATCATTAATGTGCTAAGATTCGCACGAGATGTGTAAACGGCAGATGTCATTCCCGCGGGTCCAGCCCCAATAATAATCACGTCATAAATTTTTTCTTCTGTCATGTTGCCCACTCCTTTAACTCTTTACTGCATATTATGAAAACCCTATTTTCATCCAATTTTATATTTATATTTACAGAATACCTTTAAAAGTATTCCCAGTTACTATCCTATATAACAGGTGTGTTGTCCGTCCAATTTTTTGCTCATGGAAAGTTTGGTAAGGCTTTACTGTCTCTTCGCATGGTATGAAGACAATGTTTCCTCTTTTTCATCGGCTCAGGGCTTCATTGACATCCTACGAGGACAATGTTTACTCTTTTTCACCACTTCAGGGTTTCATTGACACCCTACGAGGACAATGTTTGCTCTTTTTCATCGGCTCAGGGTTTCATTGACACCCTATGAGGACAATGTTTACTCTTTTCAACCGGCTCAGGGCTTTATTGCGTGCCATTTTTCCCCTTATTATCCTTTACGAACATCATTATGCTCAGAGCTAAAAAAGCGATACCACTTAAAACCATCGAAATAACCAAAAACCAAGGAGTTGGGACAGGACCATTTCCGATTGGACCAACTCGTGGTTTATTTTCAAGATATATTGCGTAAAACGAAGAGCAATCATGATTAATGAAAGCACCACTAATATGTATTTTCTCATTGCTATCACCTCAACACCATTTTACCATTTCTTCCATAATTAAGGTCACCAACCACGCAAAAAAACCGAGCATCATCGCAGCTCGGTTTTTAAGTAAGTAGATCTTCTACTTTTTTAATATATTTTCTTAAAGTGCTTGCGGAAATTTCATATGTTTCCACCAGCTCTTTCTGCGTTACAGCATAGCCGTTTCCTTTGCTCCAGACGTAGGAAAATGCGGCTGCCCATGCTGGTGCGTTCGTGAAAGTGACAGCTTGTTTTAATGCTCGAGCATATAAATCAAACCATTCTTTTACAATCATATCAGCTTGTTTTGTATTTAATAATGACGCAATCTCATACCCATTCACGACATTTACTGGCACATCTTTACGATTCAATAAGGCAAACATGGCAAATTCACGGACAGTCGAGGTGACAAAGGATTGTTCCAGTACGTTTTTGACTGTTGTTTTGTTAGAAGTACTTGATTGGAAAATATGAAAAAGCTGTTCTGCTTCTTCTTCCTCAACCGTCTTATCCTCCATATGATTCCATGGCTCCGTTCCGGACTTTTCAGGATTCATCTCAACAACTTTGGACCACGCCTGTTCTGCAACGGTAAAACGCTCTGTTTGGTAGGCTGCATTTGCCAACCAAAAATAAAACGTACCGTCCCCTTGGAAACCGTTTTTCTGCAAGGAACGTAACCATTTGAAAGACAATTCATGTCTGCCAATCAACCCGAAAGTCGCTCCGAGCTTATAACGGTGTTCCACCAAAATAGGTGTAACCTTCTCAAGGCGGTTTGCCAGTTTGTTCATTTCCTTCACATTATTTTCATAATGGAAGAAAACGAGCAAGTTACAAAGCGCATGCAGGTTTCCTGGATTCTTTTCCAGAACTTCCTCCAGGACTTCTCTAGCCTCCGTTAAATTCCCTTTGTAGAAATAGGCTAGTGCCAGATTATTATATGCCGACCAGAATTGTGGATACTCCTCGATAATCTGTTCGAGCAGCGCCAATGCTTCTTCTAGTTCCCCCTTTTCAAGCAGACCTCTTGCATTTTCCTGCATGACAATAAGGTGGTCCTGGCCATCCACATAATCTTCCGCTTCATCTGCCTCAATTTCCAAAAGATCAATCAAATCCTCTGTGTCCTCGACAAATTCTCCGTCCGGCTCCATCGTCAAATATTCCTCAGCATGCTTTCTTGCCTCTTGAAATAATCCCAAATAGGCATAGTTGTTCGCCAAGAAATAGTGACAATCATGCATGTCCGGTGCCAAATCTTCTATAATATCTTCTAAAAGTTCATTAGAACGCTGATAGTCACCAAGCTCGGTGAGGACAATCGCCAGCTGACACATAATCGATGCATCGCTAGGTTTCATCGCCTCCGCTCGTTGGAGCCATTTTCTTGCCTTATATAAATCCCGCTTCCGATAAGCGCGGATCCCTTTTTGAAAAAAATAATCGCCATTCTGCGCAAATGGGATGATCTTCGCAACTTGTTTCACATTCGGATTTTTTCCCATTATAGCCTCCATACAAACTTACTTACCGTTCGTAGTATAACATAAGAGAGGTTGGAAAGAATAGGTGGGAAATTTTGAGGTGTGCTTTATTTGCAAATAAAAAACACTTTCCCAGTTTTTAACCAGAAAAGTGCTAAAACTAAGTTATCCACCTTATTTATCAGATGGCTTTTTGGCATGCCGTTCTTCAAGCACCGATAACACTTCATCCAAGCTCACGTCCTGCTCACGCAACAACACCATCACATGGAAAAGGAGATCGGCAACCTCCCAAGTAAGCTCTCCGCGGTCACGGTTTTTCGCCGCAATGATTACTTCTGCCGCTTCCTCGCCAACCTTCTTCAGAATCTTATCCACACCTTCTTCAAAAAGATAAGTAATATAAGAGCCTGCTGGTTTATCCACAGCACGGGATGCAATGACAGATTCTAAGCGTGATAAAATAGCAGTTGTCCCTGAAGCCGAAGCACCGAATTCCCCCGCCACATCAGAATCGGCACCAAGCACCACCTCATGAAAACAAGTTTCCGCACCGGTATGACACGCCGGTCCATTCGGTTCCACCAGCACAAGCACCGCGTCCTGATCACAGTCATATCGCATTTCTACCACACGCTGCGTGTTACCGGAAGTTGCGCCTTTATGCCAAAGTTCCCCACGAGAGCGACTCCAAAACCATGTCTCCCGAGTCTCGACCGTTTTTACCAATGACTCCCCGTTCATATATGCTAACGTCAACACCTCTTTAGTAGAAGCATCTTGCACAATTGCCGGGACAAGCCCTTTTTCATCAAACCTTACCGCTTCTAAGTTGATCATCGAACCTGCACCCCTTTCTCCTTAAGATAGCTTTTTACTTCTTTAACACTCGTTTCTTTATAGTGGAAAATAGAAGCTGCAAGTGCTGCATCTGCTGCTCCTTCTTCAAACGCCGAAAGAAAATGAGACGCTTCACCTGCCCCACCAGAGGCAATTACCGGTACAGAAACAGCCGAACTTACCGCTTTGGTCAAAGCTAGGTTAAAGCCTTTTTTCTCCCCGTCACTGTCCATGCTAGTTAATAAAATCTCCCCTGCGCCTAACTTAACCGATTCTTGTGCCCATTTCACCACTTCCCAGTCCGTTTCCCTGCGCCCGCCATGCGTATACACTCTCCACGAACCGAGGCTCTCGTCATACTTAGCGTCAATCGCTACAACAATGCATTGCGAGCCAAAGTAATCCGCTCCGGCTTGGATCAAATAAGGATTCAACAAGGCAGCCGTGTTTAGAGAAACCTTATCCGCACCTGCACGCAACAACCGCTTCATGTCATCAATAGAGTTGATGCCGCCCCCGACTGTGAACGGAATCGCCAATTTTGCAGCCACCTGCTCGACCACATCCACCATCGTTTCACGCCCTTCATGGGAGGCAGAAATATCAAGGAACACCAGTTCATCTGCACCTTCTTCATCATAAAAGGCAGCAAGCTCAACCGGATCACCCGCATCTCGGAGCTCGACAAACTGAACTCCCTTTACCACCCGTCCTTCTTTTACATCCAGACAAGGGATAATCCGTTTCGTAAGCATCTATTTCACCTCTTCCAATGCACAAGCAAGGTTGATTTTCTCTGTGTAGATTGCTTTACCAACTATGGAACCTGAGACGCCATCGTCGGCAAACTTTCGAAGCGCCAACAGATCATCAACTGAACTTACTCCCCCTGAAGCAATGACAGAAGCACCTGTCACACGAGCAAGTTCCACCGTCGCATCTACATTCGGTCCAGATAACATGCCGTCTGTTGCAATATCTGTGAAAATGAATGTCTCCGCTCCAGCATCTGCTAGCTCTTTTCCAAGGACAGTGGCTTTCACAGTCGACGTTTCCACCCAGCCTTCTGTTGCCACATAGCCATCCTTTGCATCAAGCCCAATCGCAATCTTAGCACCATATTTGGCAAGCATCGACTTCACAAATTCAGGGTCATTTATTGCCGCACTTCCTAAAATGACTCTATCAACACCATTGTCCAAATAACGCTCCACATCCTCCGCCGTGCGGATTCCCCCGCCAATCTGCACTTTCGCAGGTAGCTCTTGTGCCACCTGAAGCACAAAACGGTCATTGACTGGCGAGCCAGCCTTTGCACCGTCAAGATCCACCATATGAATCCACTCTGCACCCTGCTCCACAAATGTTTTTGCCATATCAAACGGCGAATCCCCGTATACTGTTTCCTTATTATAATCTCCCTGCAGCAGACGTACACATTTTCCACCGCGCATATCAATAGCCGGATAAATGGTAAAACTCATATTATCGCTCCTCTTCCTTCACAAGGTTCACAAAGTTTTTCAAAATTCCCAAGCCGACATTGCTGCTTTTTTCCGGGTGAAACTGTGTGCCGAACACATTTCCGCGTCCCACCACAGCCGGCACCTGCACATCATATGTACTGCTTGCCAATAGTTCCGCCTCAGCAAAATCTTTTACATAATAGGAATGAACAAAATAAACAAAGTCCTCTGGCACACCCTCTAAAAGCGGGGATGCCTGTTGGAATTCAAGCTTGTTCCATCCCATATGTGGAACCTTGTATGATGCACCTACCTCTGTAACTCCTGGAAAGCGTTCCACCTTGCCTTTTAAAAGAGACAGTCCCTCTGTAACGCCGTTCTCTTCACTTTCCTCAAACAACAGCTGCATGCCAAGGCAGATCCCAAGCATTTTTTTACCCCGCGCCACTTCCTCTTTTATAAAAGAATCAAGGCCTGTTTCCTGTAAAATGGACATGGCGTCACGGAACGAGCCGACACCTGGGAGGATAAGTCCTTCTGCCTCAAACAGCACATCCCGATCATTAGAGATGACACACTCGACATTCATCCGCTCCAATGCCTTGCTGACGCTATATAAATTCCCCATTCCATAATCAATGATGCCTATCATCCTCTATAACATTCCCTTCGTAGATGGTACCCCTTTAACTCGCGGATCAATCGTGGTTGCTTCGTCCAGTGCACGACCAAGCGCCTTGAATATTGCCTCAATGATGTGATGGGTGTTCGTCCCGTAATGCACAATCACGTGTAGGTTCATTCGGGCCTCTAATGCAAGCTTCCACAAAAATTCGTGTACAAGTTCAGTGTCAAACGTGCCGACCTTTTGGCTTGGGAATTCCGCTCTTATTTCAAGATGTGGACGGTTGCTCAGATCTACGACCACTTGTGCAAGAGCCTCATCCATGGGTACGAACGCGTTTCCGTATCGTTTTATCCCCACTTTATCCCCAAGTGCATCTTTTAACGCCTGACCAAGGCAAATTCCAATATCCTCTGTTGTGTGGTGATCATCGATATCCACATCCCCATTTGCCTGCAAGTCCAAGTTAAACTGGCCATGCTTTGTAAAAAGGTCGAGCATATGTGTCATAAACGGGACAGGCGTCTCAAGCTTTGCCGCTCCTTCTCCATCTATTGTAAAAGCAAGCTGTATTTGCGTTTCTTTCGTATTTCTCTCCAAACTAGCTGTTCGTGTCATCAGAATGTCTCCTCACTTTTCCTTGTTAGTAAATCGGGATTCGACCGCACGGGCATGCGCTTCTAGACCCTCTAGGCGAGCAAAAGCCGCAATTTTATCCACATTCTCTTTTAAAGCCTGTTCACTGTACATAATCACACTGGACTTTTTCACAAATTCGTCCACAGACAATCCACTGGAAAAGCGGGCAGTCCCATTAGTAGGTAACACATGATTCGGCCCGGCAAAATAATCCCCAACAGGTTCTGAACTGTATCTTCCCAGGAAAATAGCTCCAGCATGCTTGATATACGGCAGAAGGTTCATTGCCTCAGCTGTCATGACTTCCAAGTGCTCCGGCGCCAGTTCATTGACCACACGGAGTGCCTCTTTCATCGTGTCTGTTACAAAAATAGTGCCATATGCTTCAATGGAAGCCCGAGCTATTGCTTCACGCGGCAGGCTTGAAAGCTGTTCTTCTACTTCCTTTGCGACCTGTTCCGCAAGTGATGCCGAAGTGGTCACAAGAACACTTGAAGCAAGTTCATCATGTTCTGCTTGGGATAATAAGTCCGCGGCAATCTCGTCAGCGTGTGCCGTTTCATCAGCCAATACGACAATTTCACTAGGTCCGGCAATGCTATCGATATCCACAAGTCCATAGACTTCTTTTTTCGCAAGTGCCACAAAAATGTTACCTGGTCCCACAATTTTATCCACAGCCTGAATGGTTTCCGTTCCATAAGCAAGAGCCGCAACAGCCTGTGCTCCACCAACTTTATAGATCTCATCCACACCTAGAATATCCGCTGCCACGAGCACCCCTGCAGGCAATGTCCCATCTGCAGAAGGAGGACTCACCATCGCAATGCGCTCCACCCCCGCCACTTGTGCCGGAATAACATTCATCAATACAGAAGATGGATAAGCCGCTTTTCCACCGGGTACATAGACACCTACCGCATCAAGTGCTGTCACCTGTTGACCGAGAATGGTCCCGTCTGGTTTTGTGGATAACCACGACTGCTTGACCTGTTTTTGATGAAAATCGCGGATGTTTTCTGCTGCATTGTGGATAATGTTGATAACTTGTGGAGAAAGTTGTTGATAAGCTGCTTGGATTTCTTCTTTTGTTACTTTTAATGTGGATAGCTTCGCACCATCCCATTTTTCAGTGTAGGAAAACAAGGCTTGATCTCCTTGTACCTTGACCGTTTGCAGAATCTGAAGGACAGCAACGCGTTGTTCTTCTGTTCCTTGGTCGATCGAACGACGGAGGGATACCGATTCACTCACTTTTTTTATCTTCATCATTTTTTACACCTCTCCAACTACCTCTGCTAATCTATCCACAAGTTCATCTATCTGCTTGTCTTTTAACCGGTAACTCACAGGATTAACAATCAATCGGGATGTGATATCCACAATTCGCTCAAACTCTACTAATCCGTTCTCTTTAAGCGTTCGTCCTGTGGATACGATATCCACAATCCGGTCGGACAACCCGATCAACGGGGCTAATTCGATCGACCCGTTCAGTTTGACGATTTCTACCTGCTCCCCTTGCTCGCGGTAGTAGCTTGAAGCAATACCCGGATACTTGGTCGCAATTTTTGGTGCCACATCTTTCATTTCCGTTCCGGGTAAGCCCGCCACCGCCAAGTAGCAGTCACTTATCTTGAGATCAAGCACTTCATAGACATCCCGCTCTTCTTCAAGCATCACGTCCTTGCCGGCAATTCCGACATCGGCCACACCATGCTCCACATATGTAGTCACATCCATCGGTTTAGCTAAAATAAAGCGCATGTTTTCATCCGGTACATCAATAATCAGCTTTCTGGAATTCTCCAAATCGGGAGGAATGTTATATCCCGCTTGAACAAGCAATTGAGCCGCCTCTTCAAAAATCCTCCCTTTTGGCATCGCAATTGTCAGTACGCTCATGCTTCGCTCTCCTTTCTAGCTTTTCCAAGAAAAAAGGTTACTTCGCTGAAGGACGCGGTGCATGCATCCACATTTTCCACCCCTGCAATGTCTTGGACGATTACTTTTTCTCCTGCTTCTCTCTTAGAAGTGGCAAATGCAATCGCCTCTTCTCTTCTTTCTTGGCTGAACAGAACTCCATGTATCTTCACTTCTGCCTTTTTCACGCCTTTTGCTTCTAAAAGACGGTCTAAATGAATTCCGAAACCTGTTGCCGACTTCTCACGGTTGAATTTTTGGAACAACTTATCATATCTCCCGCCATTTCCGATTGGAAAGCCGATGTTGCCTGCATACGCTTCAAACACAATCCCTGTGTAATAACTCATATGACTGACAATATTCAAATCAAGTTTCACAAACTCTGCTACACCATATGCTTCAAGCATCGTCCACAGTTGCTCAAGCTCTTTGACCGCTTTTTTTCCTGCATCTCCATCCAGCACTTCTTTTGCAAGCTCAATGTTGGAGGAATCTCCTCTTAGCGTTAATAAGCTTAAAAGGCGTTTTTTATCGATGGAAGATAAGGGCAAATTTTTCACATGCTCCCGGTACCCTACATAATTTTTTTCATATAAGTATCTTCTTAACGTTGCCGCGCGTTCTTCATTACCTACTATGTCGAGGAAAATCTCCTGTAAAAATCCGATATGACCGATCGCGACCGTGAACGTTGATAATCCTGTGTTTTTGAGTAGTGCTACAAGCAAGGCAATCATCTCGGCATCGGCACTGATGGAACGGTCACCAATGCACTCAACACCTATTTGCTCAAACTCTGCCGGTCGACCCGCTTCATTCTGTTGGGCACGGAAAACATTAGCTGAGTAAGCAAGTCGCTGCGGATAGCCTTCATTTAAAAGTCTGGAAGCTGCCACCCTAGCAATCGGTGCTGTCATGTCCGGTCTTAACACTAGCGTATGCCCCTGCTGATCGAGCAGCTTGAACAGTTGCTGGTCCAGAATGGCCGATGCTTCGCCTACGGTTTCGTAGTATTCAAGTGTCGGGGTTTCCATAAACTGATAGCCCCATTGACTGATCTCTGCTGTCATCGTGTTTTTGACGTTCTGTTTTGCTTCATATAAGGAAGGAAGCGTGTCCCGCATTCCTAGTGGTTTTTCGAACATGAATAGTTTTGAGTTTGACATGTGGATACCCACCTTTTAAAATAATCTGAAATCCTTTAGTTCACTAATATGGTAACATACTAACAAAATGAAGCTTTTTGGTCAAGTGTTAACGGTCCGGGTTGTGCCTTACTCTATTTTGGGTAAAAAAAGGCACTTTATCCTTGGAGACAAAGTGCTTGTTATGTAGAAGATTGTGATTGAATTATTGGTGAAGACCTCGCTGGATCAATATTGACGCTTGCCAGGTCTTCATAACGGCTATGAGGACTTCTCTCGCTCAATATTCATGCTAGACATGTCTTCATAATGCCCATGAAGACTTCTCTCGCTCAAAATTTATGCTAGACATGTCTTCATAACGGCTATGAAGACTCCTCTGGCTCAATATTCATGCTAGACATGTCTTCATAACGGCTATGAAGACTTCTCTCGCTCAAAATTTATGCTAGACATGTCTTCATAACGGCTATGAAGACTCCTCTGGCTCAAAATTCATGCTAGACATGTCTTCATAACGGCTATGAAGACTTCCCTCGCTCAATATTCATGCTAGACACGTCTTCATAACGGCTATGAAGACTCCTCTGGCTCAAAAATTGCGCCTGACATGTCTTCATACGCTAGCTGAGCTTCTTCCCAACTCGCCAGCCAACTAAAACCTCATCCGCTCCTGCATTTCCTCTTTGGTATAGATGACGCGCATGGGGTTGCCCCCGACGAAGGCACCTTCTGGGACGTCTTTATGTACGAGTGTTCCGGCGGAGATGATGGCGCCGTCGCCGATCACCACGCCGGGAAGGATGGTGGTGTTGGCGCCAATCATAACTTCGCTGCCGATTTCCACATCGCCAAGGCGGTATTCCTTGACTAGGTATTCGTGGGCAAGGATGGTGGTATTATAGCCAATTACTGTGTTGCGGCCGACGCTTATTTTTTCCGGAAACATGACATCAAGCATGACCATTAAGGCGAAAGAGGTCTGCTCGCCTACTTTCATGCGTAAGAAGGTACGGTAAAGCCAGTTTTTCATTCCGAGAAACGGTGTGTACCTGGCAATCTGAATGACGGCGAAATTTTTCACCACTTTTAAAAAAGGGACGGTTTTGTAGACGTGCCATAGAGAATTTGCGCCCTCCACCGGGTAACGGGTCGTCCGTCTACTCACCCTCTGTCACTCCCACTATTGGCAGCAGGTCTTGCATACGTATCAGGGTGTAATCCGGTTCGAAGGATTGAAGGTATTCCACTCCTTTGATTGTCCAGCTCACTGCAGCCGTTTTCGTTCCGGCATTTTTTCCGGCTAAAATATCATGAAAGTTGTCGCCGACCATGATTGCCTCATCAGGCGTTGAACCAAGCTGTTGCAGGGCAAGATGGATTGGTTCTGGATCTGGTTTGGCATTGGTAACATCATCAAGGCAGACTACCACATCAAAGAACTGGTCAAGACCTGTTAACTTAAGGCCCATCACCACTGTTTGACGCATTTTTGTCGTCACGATGCCAAGCTTTAGACCTTTTTCATGAAGAAGCTTCACTGTTTCTACTACTCCTTCGAACTCTGTTACGTAATCGTCATGTTTGGCCATATTGAAGGCACGGTAATGTGCAACCATTTCGTCCACTTTCGATTCATCCATTTTCACGAACGTATCGTATAAAGGCGGACCGAGGAAAGTCAGTACGTCTTCACGTCCATATTGCTCCGGATAATAATGATCTAAAGTGTGAAGGAACGACTCGATAATCAGGTCGTTCGTATCTATTAACGTTCCATCTAAATCAAAAAGCACGGTATTAATGGTCATAAGAGGCTTCCTTTCTTTTTGCAAGTTCTAGCCGTTTCCAAATGAAAGCGACGGCTATCGTAAGGAGAATGGCTGTTGTAACACGGATGGCAAGCAGCGGCCATACAGGGATGCCGAGCGGAATGAAAATCAATGTATCCTCCACCACCGCATGACAGGCAACGAGAAAAATAAAGGCAAGAGTCAAATCTTTCTTACTTACATTATCCTCTTTTACGGCCTGAATCATAACTCCTGCTCCATAGGCAAGGCCGATCACTAGACCTGCCGCCATTGTTGTCGACGTATTCTCTTTCATTCCGAGCACACGAGTGAATGGCCCCATCCATTTAGAAAATACAGCCAACCAGCCAAGCTCTTTCATGTATTGCACGAGGATCATAAGTGGAATGACGATAATCGCAAGCTGTAAAATTCCCATCAAACCTCGCTGGGTGGCATCGAGAATAATAGGAAAAAAGCCAGTTACAACCTCTTCGGATTTAGCGACCATCCCATACTGGGCAAGCTCGCCTCCACCCTTCCAAACCAGGTTGATGATAATTCCTGCTGAAAAAGCAAGGCCTAGTCGCACCGCTAAAATCACCCATATTTTCAACCCTACTTTTGCCGCGACGGTTGATTCTACTAAAAGATTATGGGAGAAAGAGAGCATCACCGCTAAAATAAAGACCTCTTTTACAGTTAGGTCCAAGGTGAGGATGGCACCGATTCCAGCATAAAGATTTAGGAAATTCCCAATCACAAGCGGAATTGCTGCTTCACCTGACAGGCCGAAAATCCCCATGATCGGCGCAATAGCGTTGATCAGGTACTGCAAGACTGGTGTATGTTGAAGGATGCCGACAAGGAGGGTAACTGGGAAAATGACTTTCCCCAGTGTCCACGTCGTCCCGAGCCCCACCATCAGCCCGCGTTTAAATGTTTGCATCATGAAGCTCCTCCCCCTTTGAAGTAGCCGCTCCATTTTTTATCTGTTGGAGGCTTTGCTTATTTAGTCGCTTCAGGCGTATTTTTCTTTGAATCCATATAACGTTCTTTATTTTCCGGATCTAAATATCGTCTATTGGCCATGCCAAGTACACGACGCACAATGATAAGTGCGATGGCAAGGACAATCAGACCAATGGAGATAACTTGTGCAATTCTTAAAGATTCGGTCAGCATCAAGCTGTCCGTACGCATTCCTTCAATGAAGTAGCGTCCGATGGAATACCAAATCACGTAACTTAAGAAGAGTTCCCCACGTCTTAGGTTTACTTTTCTCAGTAGTAGAAGCAATCCGACTCCAACAAAATTCCAGATGGACTCATAAAGGAACGTTGGGTGATAATAGGTACCGTTAATGTACATTTGGTTGATGATGAAATCCGGCAGGTTAAGTCCTTCCAAGAACGCTCTCGTTACTTCTCCACCATGCGCTTCTTGGTTCATGAAATTTCCCCAGCGTCCAATTGCCTGACCAAGAAGGATACTTGGTGCACCGATATCGGCAAGCTTCCAGAATGAAATGCCTCGTATTCTTGCAAAAATAACCCCAGTGGTAATGGCTCCAATCAGTCCCCCATGGATTGCCAGTCCACCTTCCCATATTTTTAAAATATCACCTGGATTTTGTGAATAATGATCCCACTGAAACGCTACATAATATAGCCTTGCACATAAAATTGCGATCGGAATGGCAAACAAGACAAGATCTACAAATACATCTTTGTTTAGCCCCCGTCTTTCGGACTCCCTTGTGGCCAGCCATAAACCAAGCAGGGCTCCTGTTCCAATGATTGCCCCATACCAGTAAACCGTTATCGGCCAACTGATCATGACTGGATTTAACGGCTCAATGTTTCCTAACAACATATTCCCCACACTCCATTATTTTTTAAATGTCTTCATGCTCGCTTTCATTATTAATGACACCTGACAGACGGTTGGAGAACTGTTCGGCAGCATTCATGCCCATTCTCTTCAAGCGGAAATTCATCGCGGCCACTTCAATGATAACAGCCAAGTTTCGCCCAGGACGAACAGGAACCGTCAAGCGTGTGACTTCAGAATCAATAATTTTCATCTTTTCTTCATCCAACCCAACGCGGTCGTACTGCTTGTTTTTATCCCAGAGCTCAAGGTTAATGACAAGCGTGATACGTTTGTAGCTACGTACAGCTCCTGCTCCGAAAAGGGTCATGACGTTGATGATACCTAGTCCCCTGATTTCAAGCAGATGTTCAATCAGTTCAGGAGAGTTCCCGATAAGTGTATCCGTATCTTCCTGTCTGATTTCAACACAATCATCCGCCACAAGACGGTGTCCTCTTTTTACAAGCTCAAGCGCCGTCTCACTTTTACCAACGCCGCTTTTCCCAGTGATCAGCACGCCAACTCCATAGATGTCGACAAGCACACCATGTACAGCTGTTGTCGGTGCAAGCTTTCCTTCTAAATAGTTGGTCAAATGGGAGGACAATCTCGTCGTTTTCATCGGGGAGCGCATTAGTGGCACACTTTCGTACTCTGCGGCTTCCACAAGCTCAGGCGGAACCTCCATGTCCCTTGAAACAATGATTCCCGGAGTGATGTCCGTACAGAGCTGACTCATACGCTCTCTTTTCTCCTTTGGCGTAAGCCTTTCAAAAAAAGACAGCTCCGTTTTTCCAAGCAACTGGATTCGCTCTGCCGGATAGTAGGTAAAATAACCTGCCATCTCTATACCAGGTCGGGAAATATCACTTGTCGCGATCGGACGGTTCACGCCCTCTTCCCCACCAATCAATTCAAAATTAAACTTCTCAATCAGATCCTTTGTCCGAACCTTTGGCACAGCCAAAACCTCCTTAAGTATGGAAACACCCTGATGCTGTATTTCAAAATGAGTGTCATGCTTCCTATGTAAAAACAACCTTTTCTCATTTTAGCACTATTTGACTTTTTTATTAAGTGTGAGGTTTGGGGGAGGATGATTTACTAGGAGTTTGTACTATCATAGCTGTTGATTGGAGCAAAAGGCGAAGACTCCAGCGGGGGAAGAAGCGACATTGTTGAGACCGCGCAACGAAGTGAGGAGGCTCAAGGTCGCCCCGCGGAAAGCGAAGCCGTTTGCGGAAATCAACAGCGGTTTCAAACGGAATCAAAAAACGCGAACCTTTGAGAAATCAGGTTCGCGTTTCTTGTTAATTCTTTTTTTGCAAAGGCTCGACAATCGCCTTCTGGATTAGCAAATTTAATATAGATATAACAATCGCTGCCAATATGGCCGTTCCAAACCCATCAATATTGAAGGCATCTCCCATCAAGAAAGCAGTCAACATTAGCGTGATGGCATTGATGACAAACAAGAACAACCCAAGACTAAGCAACGTGACAGGCAATGTCAAAATAACCAAAATCGGTTTTACTATCGTATTCAACACTGCCAAAATTAAACTTGCAATGATCGCCGCTCCGACACCACTCAGCTGGAACGAGTCAAAATAGCCTGCGACCACGATTAATATCAATGCATTAACGAGAATACTGATTGCCCATCTCATCAGCGTATCTCTGTTTCTTCATTAGGGAGTAGAAATGTTAAAACAAAGTACGTCACAATCAAAGGCATTACTCCTGTCGGGAATAAAAGGATGACAAAAATAACACGCAACAGATTGGAGTCTACTCCTAAATATTTCCCTAAGCCTCCAAGCACACCCGCAAGCTTGCGGTCGTTCTTGGAACGGATAAGACGTTTCATATTACTTCACCTCATATGGTTTAATTAAAATGGAACCTGTATTAGTTTCCGCAAAGATGTATGTGAGCGGAGCATCTTCTTTTTTCGCCTTAAAATGAAGCGACTTTTGTACCACTTCATTTTTCTCCTCCACAATATCCATCCCCGGAACCTCGCATGTAAAGCTTCCAAGATTCGTTTTTAACTCTGCCTCAACTGCATTAACAGTTGGAATGAACAGGTCCACACTGCCTGTTTTTGTTTTTGCCATAATGGAACGTGCAGCAGATCCAGTCAATTCACCAACCACATTTCCATTAAAGCTTTGAACATCCAGTTTTTCGATATCTCCGCGAACTTTCAACATGCCGTTGATTGTTTCTGCTTCGATTTCTTTCGCGTCGCAATCTGTCAATTGTATATGACCATTTGCCGTTTCCGCTTCAATGTAGTCGCTTTTTAGGTTCTCCCAAGTCAACGAGCCATTCGCCGACTTCATTTTCATCGACTTTACATGTAAACCTTCCCCTGATATCGGTCCATTAAACATGCGGATATTCAAGCTGTCGTATTTTTCTTCTGGAACATAAACCGTAGCATTCACTTTTATATGCTTCTTTTGGACAGAAAAACGTAGTTTCCCAGCTTCAATGGAAAATAGTACTTCACTCAAGAAAGCCTTGCGCGCGTCATCTTGTGAGTTCTCTTCATAAACCTTCGCCTCACACTCTATCTTCACATCATTCTCTTTCCAAGGAACCACCTTAACTGCGCCATTCGCCACATCAAGGTCGATATGCTGCAAATGCACATCTGATTGCTGGAAAATATGTTGAATGGAGATAGAAGGTCCAAAGTTGAAATCCAAATCCAAGTCTTTAATCTTCTGCAGCGCACTACCAACAAAATCTAAGATGTTATTTTTGAAGGAGGACGCCTGTTTGCTGTAAGAATCAAATTTGGATTTATCAAAAGAGCTTGATCCGCTCGACGATGAACCTGCCGAGCCGGAACCATGTATAAAATTGGCATTGGAAAATACCTTTGAAGACAGTGCCTTAAAGATATTGTCTTCTGCTTCCTGAGAACCTTTCGCGTCCTTCGTAAGCTCAGAAACAATTTCATCCTGCCGCAAATTCTTCTCTTCACTATTCTTCTCCAAACTCTCCAATAAAATAATCGCCTCTTCCGCCGTCAGCTTCCCTTCCTCCACCAACTTCAAAATACGCTTACGCTCTTCCATACATAACATCCTCCCTTTATAGCCTATGAATTCATCTATACTACCTCTACGACCGAACACACCCAAAAGTTTCACTTTCCACTTATACTTTTATTGTTGCATAAAAATTTCGAAAAGGGGTCAGACCCCGGCAGGATTTTTTTAAACCATGTCGTACGCCTCAAGTCTTATTTGTTTGTTGTGTTTTGGGATTCAATTTGGTTTCTTTGAGTCTCCTTCTCTCCTAATGGTATAATGGTGCTAGTTTCTGGGTATAGATTGTGTGGAAGGAGTGAAATGAATATGGATTTTATTATGGATCATTTGTTGACTATCATTATTGTGCTGGTCGTTTTATTTGTGGTTATTCCTTTCTTGAAAAGCATTTTATCTAAACTGGTTTTGATTGGACTGATACTTGCCGGTTTGATTTTCTTTGGCGTACTGGGTCCCGATTTCACTGAGTCTTCTTCTAATTATGTGGAAAACACCATTCGTCCTGTTGTAACGAATGAAATAGATAAAGCAGACTTTCACTATGATGAAGCGTCAAAAGAGTACAAGATTCAAAGTGCCTCTTTTCACCTGATAGGAAAACTAAACGAAAACACTGGCGAAATTCGTTTCAAGGATAAAACCTATGAGATGGATGTTCGATTCTTACAAGATATTATTAAAAAGAAAGTTCAAGAACAAGAGACAAACCAATAGAAACACAAAAAAGAAGGATGGTTGCCGAATTGGCGTAACCGTCCTTCTTTTTACTCTATACCTCAAAACTATCCTTTGCTGACCGCTTCAACCTTCTTTACTTTCTGATTCATTCGATCACGGTCACGGAGTAAAACTGGTCGAAGATATTGCCCCGTATAAGAAGCTTCTATTTCAATAACTTCTTCAGGTGTACCAGTCGCAATGATGCTGCCGCCTTTGTCTCCACCTTCAGGACCAAGGTCGACCATGTAATCCACTGCTTTAATAACATCTAAGTTATGTTCAATAACCAGTACGGTATCCCCATTCTCTACTAATCGTTGTAGAACTTTCAACAATCTCGAGATGTCATCCACATGTAAGCCAGTTGTCGGTTCATCCAAGATATAAAGGGAACGACCTGTAGATCTACGATGCAATTCTGATGCAAGTTTGACACGTTGCGCTTCTCCACCAGATAAAGTGGTCGCAGGCTGACCAAGCGTAATATAACCTAAGCCCACATCATATATAGTCTGCAGCTTCCGCTTGATTTTTGGAATGTTTTCAAAGAAGCTCACCGCATCCTCAACGGTCATCTTCAAAATATCATCTATATTCTTTCCTTTATACTGTACTTCAAGCGTTTCACGGTTATAACGTTTCCCATGACACACTTCACATGGCACATACACATCAGGAAGGAAATGCATTTCGATTTTAATAATTCCGTCCCCTCGACACGCCTCACAGCGTCCGCCTTTCACATTGAACGAAAAACGACCTTTCTTATAACCACGAACTTTTGCTTCATTGGTAGATGCAAATACGTCACGGATATCATCAAATACTCCGGTATATGTCGCAGGGTTCGAACGTGGCGTTCTTCCAATCGGGGACTGATCGATATCAATTACTTTATCAAGATGGTCAATCCCTCGGATCTCTTTATGCAGTCCAGGTTTGGTTTTCGCATTATGCAAACGTTGGGCAAGAGCCTTATGCAAAATTTCGTTGATCAACGTACTTTTCCCTGATCCTGACACCCCTGTAACAGCCACAAAACAGCCAAGCGGAATTTTTACATCCACATTACTCAAGTTATTTTCGTTCGCACCGATGACTTCAATGAAACGGTCCTTGACGACTTTTCTTTCTGTCGGGAGTGGAATGAATTTCTTACCTGAGAGATATTGACCTGTCAAGGAGCTCTCATCGTTCATCACTTCCTCAGGTGTACCAGCTGAAATGACCTGACCTCCATGCACACCCGCTCCAGGTCCGATATCAAGCAAGTAGTCCGCTGCCATCATGGTATCTTCATCATGCTCCACGACAATTAACGTGTTGCCGATATCGCGCATGTTTTTGAGCGTCTGAATGAGTCGGTCATTATCGCGCTGATGAAGTCCGATAGATGGCTCATCGAGAATATACAGAACTCCTGTCAATCTGGAGCCGATTTGGGTGGCAAGACGAATCCGTTGCGCCTCTCCACCTGAAAGCGTCCCGGCAGAACGACTCATCGTCAAATAATCAAGCCCGACATTATTCAAGAAACCTAGACGTTCCTCAATCTCACGAAGAATCATATGGGCAATCTTTTTTTCTTTCTCCGTCAGCTCAAGGCTATCAAAGAAGTCCAATGCTTCGACAATGGAAAAGTTAGTCACATTTCCGATATGCCTATTGTTGATAAGCACCGATAAGCTTTCTAACTTCAAACGGTTCCCCTTACAAGCAGGACATGGTTGCTGCGCCATATACTTTTCCATCTGTTCACGGATGTAATCCGAGCTTGTCTCCTTGTAGCGTCTTTCCACATTGGGGATAACTCCTTCAAAGATGATGTAGCTTTCCCGCACTTGTCCAAAGTCGTTTTCATAGCGGAAGTAAATTTCTTCTTTCCCACTGCCATAAAGGACTTTATCCAAAAGATTCTTGGGGATATCTTTCACAGGTACATCCATGTCAATGCCAAAGTGATTACAAACCGCTTGCAGCATTTGTGGATAATATTGTGAACTTGTCGGCTCCCAAGGTGCAAGGGCGTGCTCTTTGAGGCTGAGGTTCTTGTTCGGCATCACCAAATCAATGTCCACTTCCAGTTTCGTACCCAGCCCATCACACTTTTGACAAGCCCCATAAGGACTGTTGAAAGAGAACATTCTTGGTTCTAGTTCACCTATGGAGAATCCACATTGTGGACAAGCATGATGCTCGCTGAAGAGAAGTTCCTCTTCTCCAATTACGTCCACAATTACTTTCCCTTCCCCAAGTCTAAGAGCAGATTCCAATGAATCGGACAGACGGGTTTCCACGCCTTCTTTTACCACAATGCGGTCTATCACTACTTCGATGGAATGCTTTTTGTTCTTTTCTAACTCAATATCGTCGGAGATTTCCATCATTTCACCGTTCACACGCACACGCACATATCCTTGCTTTTTTATATCCTCAAGTGTTTTCACATGCGTTCCTTTGCGGCCTTGGATCACCGGCGCAAGAATTTGAAGTTTGGTCCGTTCCGGGTACTCCATGATCCGGTCTACCATTTGTTCAATGGTTTGAGAGGAAATCTCAATACCATGCTTCGGACATGTCGGTCTGCCTACCCGTGCGAAAAGAAGACGTAGATAATCGTAGATTTCTGTTACCGTTCCAACAGTAGAACGAGGATTTCGGCTTGTCGTCTTCTGGTCGATGGAGATGGCAGGTGAGAGTCCTTCAATCGCATCCACATCCGGTTTGTCCATCTGCCCAAGGAATTGGCGCGCATAGGCAGAAAGGGACTCCACATATCGGCGCTGACCTTCCGCATAGATGGTGTCAAAGGCAAGAGAGGATTTCCCCGATCCTGACAGCCCTGTTAACACCACTAATTTATCGCGGGGAATTGTTACATCTATGTTTTTTAAGTTATGGGCTCTGGCCCCTTTTACCACTATTTTATCCATTGCCATCCTTATGTCATCCTTCCGCTTTGAGCTCCAAGATGAGGTCACGAAGCTCGGCTGCACGTTCGAAATCGAGCGCTTTTGCAGCATCTTTCATTTCCTGCTCCATGCTTTCTATGAGCTTTTCTCTTTCTTTCTTGTTTTTCGGTCTTAGTGACGGTGCTTTGCCATCGTAATTGCCATCTTCCTCAGCTACAAATGTCGCGCGGATAAGTTCCGGAACTTTTTTCTTGATGGTTGTCGGCGTTATGCCATGCTCCAAGTTATATGCCTCTTGTATTTCTCGGCGACGCTTTGTTTCAGATATTGCAATATCCATAGACTTCGTTATTTTATCTGCGTACATAATGACTTTACCATTTGAGTTACGCGCTGCTCGTCCGATGGTCTGAATCAAGGATCGTTCGGAACGGAGAAAACCTTCTTTGTCCGCATCTAAAATGGTGACAAGCGACACTTCCGGAATATCGAGACCTTCCCTCAATAGGTTGATCCCGATCAGAACATCATGTTTTCCCATTCTTAATTCTCTAATGATTTCAATCCGATCAAGCGTCTTGATTTCAGAATGCAAGTACGCAACTTTAATACCTAGCTCTTTTAAGTATGCTGTAAGATCTTCAGACATCTTCTTCGTCAAGGTGGTGACAAGGACCCTTTCATCCTTTTCCACACGTTTATGAATTTCACCAATAAGATCATCAATCTGGCCTTTTATCGGACGAACTTCAATAATCGGATCAAGCAGTCCGGTCGGTCGGATGATTTGTTCGACCATTTTTGGTGTATGCTCAAGCTCGTATGGTCCTGGTGTGGCCGAAACATAGACAAGCTGGGCTGTTTTCTTTTCAAACTCCTCAAACCTTAATGGACGGTTATCCTTTGCTGACGGCAGGCGGAAACCATGGTCTACTAGAACTTGTTTTCGCGCCTGGTCCCCATTGAACATCCCTCTGATTTGCGGAAGCGTAACGTGGGACTCGTCAATGACCAATAGAAAATCTTCCGGAAAGAAGTCCATCAGTGTGTATGGCGTTGAGCCCGCAGGACGAAGTGTCAAGTGACGGGAGTAGTTCTCGATTCCAGAACAAAAGCCCATCTCCGCCATCATTTCCAGGTCATATCGGGTTCGCTGCTCCAGTCGCTGAGCTTCTAGAAGTTTTCCTGCTTCGCGAAGTTCTTCCAGTCTCTCCTCTAGTTCTGCCTGAATATTGACGATGGCCTTTTTCATCTTCTCTTCGCGGGTTACGAAGTGGGATGCAGGGAATATGGAAACATGGTTACGATCTCCAAGAATCTCCCCTGTTAGTGCATCCACTTCTCGTATGCGGTCGATTTCGTCTCCGAAAAATTCCACACGAATACAATGTTCGTCACGGGATGCTGGGAAAATCTCCACTACATCACCACGAACCCGGAATGTTCCGCGCTTGAAGTCAATATCATTCCTGCTGTATTGGATGTCTACTAAGTCGCGTAGCAAGACATTCCGTTCTTTTTCCATTCCCGTTCTTAAGCTGACGACAAGATCACGGTATTCTTCCGGTGACCCCAATCCATAAATACATGACACACTGGCAATGATGATTACGTCGTTCCGCTCGAAAAGCGAAGCCGTTGCCGAGTGGCGAAGCTTATCAATTTCGTCATTAATGCTTGCGTCTTTTTCTATGAAAGTATCGGTGGAAGGTACATACGCTTCCGGTTGATAGTAGTCATAATAACTAACAAAATATTCAACTGCATTGTTAGGGAAGAACTCCTTAAACTCACTATATAATTGCCCTGCCAACGTTTTGTTGTGGGCGATGATTAATGTTGGTTTATTTACTGCCTGAATCACATTGGAGACAGTAAACGTTTTACCGGTACCAGTAGCACCAAGGAGTGTCTGATGCTTTTTCCCGTTTTTAAGGCCTTCCACAATCTCCGCGATCGCGGTCGGCTGATCTCCATCCGGCTTATATCCAGAAACTAACTCAAATTGTTCCATCCACAAAAAGCCTCCATTTCCGTTCATCTAACCTATACCAATATTCTACCACATTACATGCCCAAAACAACAAAAATACGAACTGATATTCGCTTTTTTATATAAATAGCCTTTTTTCTCTATACCCGAGTCTGTTGCGTTTTAAGAGTGTTTTCTATATTCTTATCATTATCATGTATTAGGAATCGGAAACTGGTTTTGAGGAGATTTATGATGAAAAAGTTTTTTATCAGGAAGAATTATAGAAAATTGTTCTGCATAGGTTGGATTATTGTGTTAATAACAGGCTGTTCATTCAACGATATTCCCGAAGAAACGCTAGACTTTCCTTATCTAGATGAACGTGCATTGGAAAATCCCGGGGTAGAACTAACCTACAGTGAAGTGGATGGCGAGTATGTGCATGATTTTATAAAAGATAATAAAGATAAAGCCATTAGGTGGACTGCAACGGTGACACGTGTAGAAAACAACTCAACGTACGAGCTGCAGGAACCGCTTCTACCAGCAATCCTCGTTACTTTTGCAGACGAATTAAATCATACACCAGAAGTTGGGGACGTACTGACATTCGAAGGCGTTCTTACCGGATACGGAGAGACATTTGGCAAAGACCCGCTTTGGGTAGTAAGGCCCGCCAGCCTCAAGTCGACGACCACTGAAGAGCAAGAAGAATTGGCCAACTATCAACAATCCGCACAAAAGGCAAAAGAGGGAGCAGACATTCCGTAATTCGGAAATGCCGCTCCCTCTTTTTCTATTTGAATTTCCCTACCATGCGCTTTGAATACAAAAATCCGAACACTAGAGAAAGGACGTCCACTAAAATAACATACCATTCATTCCCATGTCCTTTAAAAATGGAAACTAAAATGAGGGCTGCCGCCAAACCTGTACCCACGTAAAGGTTATAGGTCACTCTTGTGAAAAGGACTACGAGCAGCGCAGGGATAATCAACGCTAAAACCAGCTTTACTAACAATCTGAAAACCTCTTTTCTATCTCATCCGAAAATCTTCTATTGTTAGTATAACATTCATTCCACTTCCACAGCTATCTCTGTCACGCTTCTCAATTTCTTCTGTTTATTAGCCAACTGAATTTTATTTACAAATGTAACGAGGGACTGCGTGTCTTTATCATTTTCTATTAAAAACTCTACCAAGTATGTATATCTTCTCTTTTTTACATTTGCCTGCACACCAAGGATCTTGGCTTTAAACTCAAGCAATTGGTTAGCCACCTTGAACTTCAAGCCTAATAGCACTTTACTATTTTCCGGAATCTCCACACGACTAATAAAACGCAATTTTTCCATATTAAGCTCTTCCATGTATACTTTCGTACTGCCTGTCGTCACTTCACGGCCATTCACCTGTAAAATCGTCATCCCACCAACTACGTAATGTCTTGTTCTATATAAACCTAGCCACAGTAACTTATCGTCTTGATCCCCCACAAAATTGCCCCCTAATCCCGTGCTTTTGGTTATTATATCGGCAATTTCTATAGAGTTTTTAATCTTTTATCCAATGATTAAAGCTACATGCAAAAAAAACTCAACACCCTATAAGGAATGTTGAGCTGTCTTTTACTTAGTCCTCTTCCGCCATAATATCAATCAGGCCGATTTTCGGATTTTTATCTTGGAACCAGCGTAACGAGAAGTCGTTATCAAACAAGGCAACATACTGGTCGTTGCGGTCTTTCACCAAAATGTTACGCGAATCAAACAACGAAGTATCCACGTCTTGGCTTTCCAACCAACGAGGAATTTTCGAGCCGATCATGTTGTAGACAACTTCCACGTTGTACTCGCCTTTCATGCGGTACTCAAATACGTCCAATTGAAGCTGACCAACCGCTCCAAGAATGTAGGCTTCTGTACCGTATTGACGGAACAACTGGATGGCACCTTCCTGCACAAGCTGGGTGATACCTTTTCCAAACTGCTTCCCTTTCATGACGTTTTTCGCTTCTACTTTTACGAAAAGTTCAGGAGCAAACGTCGGGATCTCATCGAATTCAACTTTTTGATTGCCACCGCTGAACAGAGAGTCACCAATCTGATACACACCCGGATCATAAATACCGATGATGTCACCAGGGTACGCATGATCTACCGTTTCACGGTCAGATGCCAGGAACTGTTGAGACTGCGTCAATTTAATGGATTTACCTGTTCTGCTTACCGTAACCGTCATTCCACGCTCGAATACACCCGAGCAGATACGCAAGAAGGCAAGACGGTCGCGGTGAGCAGGATTCATGTTCGCCTGGATTTTGAAGATAAACCCGGAGAACTCTCCAGATTTAGGCTCAACCGTACCCTCTTCTGTCTGACGCGGCTGCGGCTCACTAGCTAAATCCAAGAACGTACGGAAAAACATTTCCACTCCGAAGTTGGAGATCGCACTTCCGAAGAATACCGGCGTCTGCAATCCATTTTTCACTTTGTTGATGTCAAAGTCATTTCCGGCCTCTTCCAACAGTTCAAAGTCTTCTTTTGCTTGGATAAAAGTTGGGTGAGTAGAGATTTCCTCCACTGCATCCAGTTCCTTGAACGGAATGCGATCTTCTTCGTCTTTTCCTTGATATCGGATGAACACTTCATTGTAACGGTCGTAAACACCCAAGAAGCGTTTTCCCATTCCAACCGGCCAGTTCATCGCATAAGATTCGATTCCAAGCACTTCTTCAATCTCTTCCAAAAGCGCCAATGGCTCTTTACCTTCACGGTCCAATTTGTTGATGAACGTGAAAATCGGAATACCACGCATACGACAAACTTTGAAAAGCTTGATAGTCTGCGGCTCGACCCCTTTTGTACAGTCGATGATCATCACGGCACTGTCCACGGCAGTCAATGTACGATACGTATCTTCACTGAAATCTTCGTGTCCTGGCGTATCCAAAATATTGATATGCCTATCCATGTATTCAAAACTCATAACACTCGACGTTACGGAGATTCCACGTTTCTTTTCAATCTCCATCCAGTCAGATGTTGCAAATTTTCCAGACTTCTTCCCTTTTACCGTACCTGCAGAACGAATAACGTTACCGAATAAAAGCAGTTTCTCCGTCAAGGTCGTTTTCCCGGCATCCGGGTGGGATATAATCGCAAAGGTTCTGCGGCGATCTATCTCTTTATTTAAAAGTTCATTTTTCACAGTTTCCGTACCTACCTCTCAAAAATTACACAATAGTGCTATTATAACAGAAATCAGCGCGAGAAAAATATAGCAATCCAACGAAAACCTATTTCCATTATTCCTATTCTCGGTTATACTCTTTGTAAATATATGTTAGGAGTGATCATTTTGGCAAAAAGTAAGGCAAAAAAGCTTCGTGACAAGCAAGTCCGCGAAGGCAAGCGCAACCCAGAGAATGGACGCGGCATCTATGCCCTTGCAAATCTTACAACCAAAACAACCAAGACGAAAAAAGAAAAACTGAATCAGCTGTACAAAAAAGAACGACAATCTCGCTATGGTGGTGACCGGGAGAATGTCGTTCTTTATTTATTTTCTGAAAAAAAGTGGATGAAGGAATTTCATTCAATGTTGTTTCCAGTTGATTGCAGTGGAAGGTGCGCAGACGCCCGCGGGAGGAAGGGACAGGTGAGACCCCGCAACGAAGGAGGCCACTGAAAAACTATAATTATTTTTGAATGAAAAACATTCAGAAATGAGATTCACAAAAAAAGGGGCAACTTTTTCTCCGAAAAGGATAAAAAGTTGCCCTATAAACGTTGTACTTTACTATTTTTCATTTATTAGTTTTAGTATTCTCTTTAGGTTGACAGCGAATATCGCTGTGGCACCTTGTACCTCCATACCTAATAGACCCGCGGAGGAGGCTGTATCATACCCGTGTCTATGCTTTAGTTCACTGTTTTTCGCTTCAATCTTATATCTGGATTTCGCCTTTTCTTTAAAACCTTCGGTATTTTGAAATTCCTCCTGCTCTTTATGTTCTGTTGATTTTATAGTAATAGAGTATGTTCTACTTTTTGCACCTTCTGTATAACAACCTTCTTTGAAAGGACAGACCTTACACTTTTCGATATCAAAGTAATAGGTTTCACGTCGGTTTTTCGCCACATTTTTCTTGCCTTGTCGTCTTAACTTAAATGCCAGGTGTCCCGCCCTACATACATACATGCCTGCATCCTTATTAAACTCAAATTCATCCTCTTTTGTACGAGTCCCTTGAATAACAGGATTTAATTTAGAGATGAGTGCTATATTATTCTCTTTTGTGTAGGAGATATTATTTTTTTCTGAGTAAGCGGTATCTCCAATGGCTGTATCAACTTCCATCCCAGCTTTTACGGTTTTCTCAATTAATTCAGGAAGGTATTTCCCATCACTTTTTTCACCTGTTGTAATAACTGCAGCTGTAATAATACGTTCTTCACTTATTGCGATATGAGTTTTAAATCCGAAAAAAGAGGAGTCAGCAGTTTTATGTCCCTTGCGAGCATCTGGATCATTGGAATAACTTATTTGTTCTGTGTAATCTTCCACAACTTCTTTCAGTATATTTAACTTCTCCCTAACTGCTGGTATAGAAGCAACTTGCGGGATTTCATCTACCGTATCAATCACTTTACGGCAATAAGCTAATTCCTCTTCGACATCATTAGATGTCGTCTTCTGTGGTAACTTTGATTTTAACGATTCGTCTATCTGGTAAATAGCTCTTCTCACATTTTTTGATTTTTCTTGTAGAAATTCAGTCGCGGACTTTTGATTGTATCGAGCTTTTGAATGGGTGGCATCTATTATTATGGTATTGGTTTTTATGATTCCTTTTTCTAATGCAATCTCAACTGTCTTCTCTATAAGCATATCTAATAATCCCACGTCTTTAAGACGGAGCTTTCGAAATTTCGTTAATGAACTTGAATCAATGACACGATCTTCTGGAGCCATCTCGAGAAAATACTTAAATGACATATCGTATTGGGATCGATCAACAACATCAACATCTGACAAATCATAAATAGATTTTAACAACAAGTATTTGAACATACGAATAGGCGGGATAGCGTTACGACCATTATCCAAACAGTATTTTGTTTTTAGTTCATCAAGAATAAAAGAGAAATCTACTAGTTCATTTATTTGACGAAGCATATTATTTTTGGGGACTACGATATCATATATCGCTGAGAATGGGCTAAGGTTAAAGGACTCTTGATTAGAAATCATTTGGATACCACCTAAAACTTTTTATAAAAATATTATAAAACAAAAAAGCAGAAGAAAGTTGTAATTTAAACATTCTTCTGCTTAATTAAGTACGAATTGTACATTCAATTTTTATCTTTTGAATGGAGCAAATGGCGTAGACTCCAGCGGGGGAAGAAGCGACATTGTTGAGACCCCGCAACGAAGTGAGAAGGCTCAAGGTCGCCCCGCGGAAAGCGAAGCCATTTGCGGAAATCAAAAGCGGTGTCTTAACAATATCTAAAATTAAGAACTTTTTCAGTGGCCTCCAACGAAGTGTGGAGGCTCACGGACCGCCCGCAGGCAAGCGAAGCGCCTGGAACGGAAATCAACCGTTCATCAGCCAATCTTCCTTATTTCCTCTGCTGAAACGCCACCACCGCATCAAACTCTTGCTCGTACAAACGGCTTAATCGAATGAACAATGGCGTCAGTTCTTTATACACTTCCACTTCCGCCTGGTCAGGTTCATACCCATTCGTCGTCCCAACCATCTCATTCATCACATCAAACGAATCAATTTCACCGAGTGCATACAATCCGAGCACCGCAGCACCGAGGCAAGAACTTTCCACGCTTTCCGGTATGCTTACTTCCTGATTGAAAATGTTCGAAAGCATCTGGCACCATACTTTTGAACGGGCAAATCCGCCTGTAGCATGAATCTTTTCAGGAATTCCGATAATCTCTTCTAATGCCAACAAGACTGTATAAAGGTTAAGATTGATTCCTTCTAATACCGCGCGCATCATATGCTCTCTTTTATGGTGGATGCCAAGTCCATAAAAGGATCCACGTGCGTTTCCATTCCATAACGGTGCACGTTCACCTGTCAGGTAAGGATGGAAAAGAACGCCCTCTGAACCCGCCTTCACTTGAGCAATTTTTGCTGTCATGACATCATAAGGATCAACGCCCAGTGCTTTCGCCTCTTCCACTTCCGCTTGGCAAAATTCATCACGAAGCCAGCGCATAATCATGCCGCCATTGTTGACAGGACCACCAATTACCCAATGATTTTCTGTCAGAGCATAGCAGAATGTTCTACCCTTTGGATCTGTTACCGGCTTGTCCGCAACGGTACGGATCGCCCCGCTTGTTCCAATGGTTAACGCGACCACGCCTGGTTGAACTGCGTTTACCCCAAGGTTGGAAAGCACGCCGTCATTTGCACCAACTACAAATTTTACATCAGCATGTAAGCCAAGTTTTACTGCCCACTCTGGTTGCAATCCTGTGATGATTTCTGTTGTTGGGACAAGTCGGGAAAGCTTGCCAGGTGTCACACCGGCAACTCCAAGTGCGCCCGCGTCCCAATTCAAATTTTTTAAGTTCAGCATTCCTGTTGCCGACGCAATGGAATGATCCACTACATACTCTCCAAAAAACTTGTGAAACACATATTCTTTGATGGAGATGAATTTAGATGCTTTTTCAAACGTTTCTGGATGTTCGTTTCGCAACCAAACAAGTTTTGCCAAAGGAGACATCGGATGAATCGGTGTCCCGGTTCTCATGTATATCTCATGGCCATTCCATTCGTTTTTAATTTTCTTCGCCCATTTTTCACTGCGCTGGTCGGCCCACGTGATGCTTTTCGTCAACGGAATTCCTGCTTCATTTACGGCAATCAGACTGTGCATCGCTGCACTGAAGCTCACATGGGAAAGCTCTGTGGTATCGATGCCACTTTTGAGAATAGTTTCTCTAATCGAAACAGCCACCGCTTCGAGAATTTCGTCGGGATCCTGTTCTGCTGCACCCATTTCTGGAGTGTACAAAGGATATTCCACGGCATGTTGGCTTTTTACTTTACCATTCTTCGTAAAAAGAACCGCCTTTGTGCTTGTTGTTCCTATATCAACGCCTAGCATGTATGTTGTCATGGTGATGTCCTCCTTGATTCAAAATCACAACGGGCCAAGGAAATAGCTCCTTGACCCTACTTTAACTTATCCTATAAATATACCAATAATTACCGCTACTGCAAAACCTACGAGTCCGATGATGGTTTCCATGACCGTCCAAGATTTTAATGTATCTTTTACATCAAGGCCGAAGTATCTGTTTACCAACCAGAAACCGGAGTCGTTTACGTGGGATAGAACCGTTGCTCCAGAAGCAATCGAGATAACGATTAGACCAAGTACAGGCCCTTCCAGACCCATGATTCCGATTAATGGTGTGATTAGTCCTGCTGCCGTTACCATTGAAACGGTTGCGGATCCTTGCGCCACGCGGACTGCCGCTGCGATCAAGAACGCTAGGACAATTGGAGGCAATGCAGATCCTGCCATCATTTCACCAAGAACATCACCAACACCAGAGTCGATTAGAACCTGCTTGAACACTCCACCGGCACCTGTTACAAGGATGATGATACCAGCTGGCTCAAGCGCTTTTGTTGCGATATCTTGTACATCTTGTTTTGTATAACCGCGCTTCGTTCCAAGGAAGTAGAACGTCAATAATGTTGCAATAGTCAATGCTACGAACGGATGACCGACAAATGTCGTAATCTCTCGAACGATGTGACCCTCTTCAAACATAACCGTTGAAAACGTATTCACTAAAATCAACACTAATGGTACTAAAATAATAGAAGCAATAAGTCCGAATCCTGGTAGATCCTTTTCATATACCTTATCTTCATCAATCTCCATATATTTTGGTACAACAACGTGAATTTTCTTCCCGATATATTTACCAAACACTGGACCAGCTAAAATCATCGCCGGAATACCTGCGATAACACCAAACAGGATAACCCATCCAAGATCTGCACCGATTAAATCAGCTACTGCGATCGGTCCCGGAGTTGGCGGGATGAAGCTGTGCGTTACAGCAAGACCAGCTAGCAACGGAATACCGTAGTGTAAAAGGGACTTTCCTGTTTTTTTCGCCAAGCCATACACGATTGGCACTAAAATGATGAAACCTACATCAAAGAATACTGGGATTGCCACTAAGAAACCTGTGATACCAAGTGCCCACTGGGACTTTTCTTCACCGAATTTCTTCATTAGTGTTTGAGCAAGTCTTTCTGCCCCACCTGAAACTTCTAGCATTTTACCGAACATGGCACCTAGTCCGACTACGACTGCAACGAACCCGAGGGTGCCTCCCATTCCGTTTTGGACGGATGCGGTGACTTCATTTAGCGGCATGCCTGATGCGATACCTACTAGTAAGCTGACTAACAGCAGGGCTACGAATGCGTGTAGTTTGGTGCGGATGACTAGGAATAGTAGGACGAATATTGCTGCTGCTGCGATTAGGATTAGCATGGATCCTGACATGATTTGTTCCTCCTTGTTAATTAGCTCTATTTAGAAAAAGTAATGTTTTTACGTATACTTCCTGATGACTTCCGTTCCAGATGTTCGCTTTCCGCGGGACGTGTGCTTGAGCCTCCTCGCTTCGCTGTGGGGTCTCAAGCTACCGTTATCCCCCGCTGGAGTCTCACATCTTGCACTCCAGTCATCAGGAGGAATTTTCATTAACTATGACGTCTCTCGTAATCTACTTAAAATAATTTAGTTCTTCTCTACTGAGTGTCCGCCGAATTCGTTTCGTAGTGCTGCGACTACTTTTCCGGAGAAGGTATCGGGCTCAAGGGAGCGGTAGCGCATCATTAGGGATAGGGCGATGACTGGTGCTGCGGCTTGGAGGTCAAGAGCAGTCTCTACTGTCCATTTACCCTCACCCGATGAATGCATAACGCCTTTGATGCCTTCTAATCTCGCATCTTTGCTGAAAGCATTTTCTGTTAGTTCCATGAGCCATGAGCGAACGACGGATCCGTTGTTCCAAACTCTCGCAACCTTCTCATAGTCAAAATCGAAATCACTTTTTTCAAGGATGTCGAAGCCTTCTGCGATTGCTTGCATCATGCCGTACTCCACACCGTTGTGAACCATTTTCAAGAAATGACCACTACCGGATTTTCCTGCATATAAGTATCCGTTTTCTACACAAATATCTTGGAAAAGTGCCTCCACGTGTTTAAACGCTTCTTCATTTCCGCCGACCATGGTGCAAGCTCCGTTGCGAGCGCCTTCCATCCCGCCGCTTGTCCCTACATCCAAGTAGTGGACTCCTTTTGCAGCAAGCTCTTCGGCACGCTTTAATGTGTCTTTGTAGTTGGAATTTCCTCCATCGATGATGATGTCTCCCTCTGTTACTAATCTACTAATCTCTGAAAGCACATTTTCTGTGATCTCACCAGCTGGCACCATCATCCATACCACTTTTGGTGATTCCAGTTTGCTTAATGCTTCCTCGATGGAGTAAGCACCAGTTGCACCAGCCTGTTCGCTTTTGACAACGTTTTCATTATCGACATCAAACGCAACTACTTCATGCTTGTTATCTATTAAGTTTAATGTAAGGTTGTATCCCATCTTGCCTAAACCAATCATTGCTAGTTTCATAAAATTGAAACTCCCTTCTTCATTCAAAGCTAAGTATCGAAAAATATTTTTTGTCTTGTCCCTATTATGAAAAAAAATTCCCCGAAATGCAAGCGTTATCAAAAAATAGTTTCTTTTTTTTTGAAACCTCTTTATGATAGATAGTAGATTACTATTTCTGGAGGGTCGCACCATGAACAGACAAGAATCGCAATACTGCATGATGCGCATACGTTCCCACTATCCACAATTCAGGGGGAAGGAGCAAGTCATCGCGGACTATATCCTCAATAATCCACAAAGAATTGTCCACAGCACCATCAATCAGGTTGCGGATGATCTCGGTGTAGCGGACTCCACCGTATTCCGTTTTTGCCAGCGGATCGGCTTTAAGGGCTATCAGGCAATGAAAATTGCACTCGCAACGGAAATTGTCGAACCTATTCAAGATATTCATGAAAATATTATGGAACATGACAGCGAAAAAACGATTGCGGAAAAAGTGTTCCGTTCCAATATTAAAACGCTTGAAGATACGTTGAAGATCCTTGATGACGAAGCGTTTCACCAGGTTATCAACGCCATTCTCGGAGCACGAAAAGTGGAGTTGTTCGGAAGCGGCGGTTCTAATGTCATCGCGATGGACGCCTATCATAAACTTATTCGGACAGGGGTTTCGGTGAACGTTCAGTCTGATACCCACATGCAGCTTATGTCTGCCAGCCAACTGACAGATGAAGACGTGGCCATCATCATTTCTCATACTGGGGCATCCAAGGATATGATGCACATTCTTGAAGTGGTGAAAGCAAGTGGAGTGAAGACAATCGGCATCACCAATTTTGCCAAATCTCCGTTAAGCCAAGGAGTGGACATCGCACTGTACACAATGTCAGAAGAAACGGATTACAGGTCAGAGGCACTGTCTTCTCGTATCGCCCAGCTTGCCATGATTGATGCCATTTATGTAAATGTGCTTATGGCGAAAAAGGATGAGGGAAAAGAGGCTTTGCAGAAGGTGCGTGCTGCGATATCGGTGAAGCGCGTATAGGCTTCACACAAAAAACACGAAAGTCATCAAAGTGACTTCCGTGTTTTTTTAGTTCTATAAGACAATAAAATAATAAATGACCATCGCTCCAAGTCCAACTGGAACCCCATGTCTTGCCCACTCTTTACTTGTAATCCCAAGTTTTCCAGCTGCAATGATATTCGGAATATTTCCAGGCACCAACATTCCTCCACTTATCATGAGGCCAAGTAAAATCACCCGAATGACTGCCGGATCCAGCTCGGCACTAATCTCAGCGGCCGCCAATGTCGCATTATCCAAAATGGCCGAGGACATATTGAACCAGTACAAAACAGAAGGATCCATTCCTAAAAAATAGGTGGAGACAAATGGCTCAAATCCTGCACCAAGAAAAGTCAGACCCATGACAAAGAAGTAAATCTTCAAGCCTCGAACAAAGATTTCCTCATAACTTTCCCTGTCCTTCGCACTGCGCACCATCTCGTTAGCTCCTGGTGCTTTCACCATGAAGGCAGCAAGCAAGCCGAACAAGAATAAAGATAATAGGACATCCTTGCCAATCAGCCTTAATAGGTAAAAGAAATCCCCGTTCAATTTACTGATTGTCACAATGGATAAAGGCTCTCCGATTGGCGTAAGTGCTGCACCAAGTCCTATGGAAAAACAAGAAAGGACGGTCAGCCTGATTTGTTCTTTCTTTTCCAGATCAAGTCCTACCACGATGAATACTAATAGGAGCGCAGCAATAATTGCGGTAATGACACTTGAGATTAGTCCAAGAAACACAACAAGTAAAAAGATAAATAACTTAAATGGGACTCTATTTTTCAAAAAGTGGAGAATTCGACTAAACGGCATCTGCAACCATCTGAAAACCAGGCCCGCCATTAAGACGGCGAGTGAAATGAAGATGGGATCAGTTGCAGCAATGAAGAAAAGGTGTTCATTGTAGACCCCGCTAACCATACTGGCAAGGATCCCCATGCTCAACAAGAATACTTCCATATTTTCTTCTATTTTTTTAATAAGTAAAGGTCCCAGTAACACGACCAGAAAAATCGATATCAGTCCGAAATCCATTTTTCACACTCCCGCTGTCTGAAGAATTCTTTAGATAACGGTTCATGTATATGCAGTTATTGGACAAACATGCCTGGAGTTTACTGGGGTTCTAAGGAAACGCCCTTTAACTTTTGGGCATCAACTGTACTTTTCACGGGTCTTATTCACCTTTTGGTTTTTTCTATATCTAAAAATTAGTATAACAAGCAGCACTAGCAATATCCCGATTCCTAAAGGTTTTAGGTAGACGGAAATGACAGATGCCGCGTCTGCCCACTGAGGACCAAAACGGAATCCCACGTATACATAGGCTGCCGTTATTGGGAGCATCGCAAGATAAGTGTAAGCGATAAATAACACTATGTTCATTTTTGCCATCCCGCACGGAACCGAGATAACGGTCCGCACCCCAGGAATAAATCTGCCAAGAAAGGCAATGACGGCACCATATTTTACGAAAAAACCCTCCGCTGTTGCCATATCCTTTTCACGAATAAAAAAATACTTTCCATACTTATCGAGTAGAGGCCTGCCTCCAAACCTACCAAGGGCATATAGTGTCAAGGGACCAGTAACCCCGCCTATACTTCCTGCTAAAATTGCAAGAATAAGGTTCATATCCCCTTGATAAGCCCAATAACCGACAAGAGGTAGAACAAGCTCTGCCGGAATGAATTCAAACGTCAAGGCTAAGACCACACCAAAATAAGATAGGCCTTTAAATGATTCTATGAAAGTTAAAATGATTTCTTCGAACAAGTTTTTTCCTCCAAGTTATCAATGTATGAAATTGTGGGTTTTGGTAAAATGCTTTTGCATTATGATGAGAGGTAATTCGATTGGTATTTTCTTGGGAAGAGATTAAGGAAGACAGCACAAATAAAATCCGTGTTTACGTAAAAAAATGATGAAACAGGGAGGGACATATTCATACCCGTGGAAGGAGGTAAGCCTGAGAGTATATCTTTCTTATTTTTCAATTTTGTAGATAAAGTAGCGTATATGCCTGATCTTGAAAGGGAGGCAGTAATCTTAACTTCTTTACCTACCTGTTCAATAGAATCAAAATGCTCAGCACCATTCCAATCGCTAGTTTCGAAAGAAAACATTTGCATACATCCTAAAACCAGTACAATAACAAATACACTCAAACTTCTCATGTTTTCCCTCCTTCCTATCTGCGCATACTTCCATTATATCATTTCATTTCGTCACCTTTTAAAGTTGACTGACAAAAATATCGGAAGTAAAAGACATATTGTAATAGACTTGGGAAATCAGCCGGCCAGGCATTAGGGGAGTTCCGGGCAGATCCGAGGGATATTGGTAAAATTTAAGAAAAAGGAAACACCCTCCAATAAAGATAAAGAAATCAGTAAGGTTTCCATGTAACAACCAGGTGAAATGAAAGAAAAAAGGCATGCGCTTCTTTCTGCACATGCCTTTTCTTATTGGAAATTATTTATCCATAAATGATAACCCTTCTTCTTCTAATGAAGCTCTCATAATAGGTAAGGAGGCTGGTCCAATACCATGAAAATTTAAGATTTCTTTTTCAGTGTACTTTGATAGTTTCTGTACAGTGTCGACCTCTTTTTGAATTAATGCATTTCTTGCCGGTGAACTAAGTTTTGAAAGGAAACTAGCTTTAGGTTTATTCTCTTTATTACAAGTAGGGCAACTTGGGCAATCACTACTTTTATAATATTTATGTCCATGTTCGCAAACCATTTCACGTTTTCCTACCGTCAATATTATCCCTCCGCCTTTAAAATAATGATCGGCATGCTTTAAAACAATAACTCCTCAACAACAGAGCCTGCACTAAGTATGAAGTATTATCCGATATTTTAAACACAATCAACTTAATTATACAGCTTCCGTCTGCTTCCACTTCTTCCCGACCTGAACGAATAGTACCCCCAGTTCATGGTGGTCTCCTTCGTACAAAGCAGTTTGAGCAAAACGTGCTTCACCGTTTGCATCCACAACTTGCAGTTTGCAAAATGCCCTGTTTTGCTGAAGTGCTTCATAAAAATTCGAAACGGAATTTACCGGGATATTGTTTACTTTTGTAATGATTTCTCCAATTTGGAGGTTCATTTTTTCAGCCGGACTATCTGGAATTACCCCTAGAATGACAAGTCCTTTGTCACGTTGAACAAAGATCGGCTGGTGCTTTTCGTCCTCTGTTTTGGCCCTGTAATTCAGCCATTCCCTACCAATTACAGCAACAACTGCTGCAAGGATGGCGGCATTTTCCCACCATATGCTGCCAACTCCAGTCAACAAGACCACGACTGCAAGCAGAACCAATTGTCTGCCAACGATCGGGATTGCATCTAACGGTAAGCTTGCTTTTAGTCGTTGATAATACCCCATGCTGAATGGAACAAGCCACAAGGAAAGGGTGTGTTCCCCCATTTGCAGGACAGGCCACCACTGAAAGCTTGTCTCGATTTCTCCAGAACCGACGGGCACAAATAAGAATAGCGGAAGAATCCATACTCTTTGGACAACATGTGTACCAACCGGCAACCCACGCTTACTTTTTTGAAGCTGCGGAGAGGTTTGCACAGGTGCCTGTTTCCAGACGAACAGTCCTTCAGCAACCATAAGTATCCCCATCAGAATGGCCAGTGTCGGTAAATGCGTTGCTTCTACAGATTCAAACAAGCGCTGAAAGGTGGTGACACCCGTCTCCAATTTTGGTAAAAGTACTACTGCCAAGATAGTGAACCCGAATATATAGGCAGTCGAAAGCCATCTCGGCTTAATGAAAAGGGTAAAAATAATGCTAAAGAAGCTGAGGAGCACAATTGTTCCAAAAGGAATAATCACTCCCAAACCAATTGTAAGCACAGATAAAGCTAGTCCAACCAAAAGACTCTTACAAGCCTTTTGAAACTCCGTCAGGCCGTATTCCACTCGTATATGAAAGTCATGGCGTTCTCTTTTGACGCGAAAATATCCCAATATTACTGCAACAGCTAAGGTCACATAAAGGACAGGGTGGATGAAAAGGCGACCCACTCCTATCAGCAATTCCCAAAACCATGATTCCATCACCCGATCACCGCCTAAACATACAAACTTTTCTTTTATTTTACCACAAAAAAGTCAGCTCCCACCATAAGGGAAGCTGACTGTATTAATTTATTTCATCAGTGTTTTGATTGCCTCTTTTAGTTGTACATCGTTTTCTTTTGCGCGTACCGCTTCAAGCAATTGTGCTTGCAACTGTTCTGCCGTTTGGCTGTCAACTTTTCCAGATGCGGATAAGTCATTTTCAGCTTGGAAAGACTTCACAGCATCTTCCGTTTCCTTGCTGAAATACCCATCCTCACGTCCTGGGTCAAAGCCAAGGCCTTTCAACATCACTTGTACATTCTTTACTTTTTCACTATTTGCATCAAGCGCCAGCTCTTCCTCTTCTTCCATATTTATTGGATTTGCATAGAAGTAATCCGGCTGTTTGACAGGTATTGTAGGCTCCACTCCATCGTTGTGAATCCAGTTCCCATCAGGTGTCAACCACTTATAAAGTGTAAGCTTCAAGTTACTGCCATCACCAAGCTCTAGTGCTTGCTGAACAGTCCCTTTACCGAAAGAAGCGTCCCCAACGACCTCATAGTTGCCTGCTTCTTTTAATGCACCTGCTAAAATTTCAGACGCAGACGCACTTCCTTTATCGATTAGGGTCACAATTTCATAAGGCTTTTTCTCTGTTAAGGAGGAGAAGAAACGCTGCTTTTCCCCATTACGCTGTTCAATTTGAACATATGGTTTTTCCTTTGTCACAAGCTCTGCAGCAATAATCTGAACTTGATCTAAAAGTCCACCTGGGTTACCGCGGACATCGACCACTAATCCTTCAATGTTCTGCTCTTCCAGTGCTGCTAACTGCTCTTGAAAGTCTTTCCCGGTATCTTGTGAGAAGGAGGTAATCTGGATGTATCCCACTTTTTTGCCATCTTGTTCAATCGTTTCAGAATACACCGTTTCAATTGGAATCGTATCACGTGTCACGTCTACATTGAACGGTTCCTGAACACCAGGACGCTGGATTTCTAATGTCACAACCGTCCCTTTTTCACCGCGGATCTTAAGTACTGCTTCATATAAATCCAAGCCTTCTATATCTTGGTCATCTACTTTAAGAATTTGGTCATTTGGTTGCAGTCCAGCCTTTTCAGCAGGGGAACCGCGGAATGGAGACACAATGGTCACCTTCCCGTTCTGCATGCCCACTTCTGCCCCAATCCCTTCAAAAGAAGATTCGAGCGACTGTGTAAATTGCTCTGCCGTATCCTTATCCATATACACGGAATATGGATCCTCCAGTGTATCGACCATCCCTTGTATGGCGCCTTGTATCAGTTTTTCTGATTCAGTTTCCTCCACATATCGAGAAGAAATAAGTTCATATGCCTGTTGAATCTTTTCCATCTGTGCCGCCGTTTCTTTCGGCGATTCCTGCGGTGCAGCTTGCTCTGTGTTATCAGTAAGAGGATTTTGCACGGAAGGTACAGCTGCTGCTGGTCCATGACCAAACCATTGTAATCCTGCATACATTCCTGCCGCTCCAACTAGAACTGATACAACCATTAATACTGTAACAATTTTGCGATTCATGAAAGCTCCTCCTCATCCTATACCCCGTACCGAACGATAGATATGACGCAATTGTACCATAGCCGGCGTTGGTTGAAAATTATTAAAACTTATGTAAGTGGCTGCGGAATGTGGGACCGTCCATAGATATGCCTGTCCCACTCGCCAATTCCCTCGTTCCTGAAGCAAAAGGCATCACACAGGAAGTGTAATGCCTTTTATAGTGTAAGTATATGTGGTGGGTGCACATATTATGTGATGAAATCAGGAAAAGTAATACAAGGCGTAAAAAAACACAACCCCGCCGCCTAGACTGAACAGCGAGATTGTGTTGGTTAAAATTAAAAGTTAATATAAGATGCAGGGTTCACTGCATTGGATTTAGATCCGTTCCAAGAACCTTTGTGCAATTCAAAGTGCAAGTGAGGTCCTGTTGAAAATCCAGTGTTCCCCATGTTACCGATGAATTGACCTTTAGATACGGATTGTCCTGCACTTACTCCCAAGCTTTCTAAATGAGCATAAACCGTTGTCCAAGTTTGACCATCAATGTAGTGAGTGATGAAAACTACATTACCGTACGAGCTGGAGTAGTAAGCTTGGAATACTGTACCACTTCCTGCTGCTACGACAGGTACGTTACCGCTTCTTCCGTTTTTCCCAACATCGATACCATAGTGCTGGGAGCCCCAACGAGTACCAAAGCCAGATGTTACACTACCAGTTGTCGGTCTTGTCCAAGATCCGGATGAAACTGGTGGTGGCGGTGATGAAACATGTTCAGGAGCTGGTTCAGGTTCTCCTTTAGCCTTTGCTGCCGCAACCGCTGCTTCGTGTTCTCTTTTACGTTGCTCTTCAAGACGCTTTCTTTCCGCCTCTTGTCTCGCGCGTTCTTGTGCTTCACGTTTAGCACGCTCTTCCGCAGCTTTAATTTCAGCGCGTATTGCTTTTTCTTGAGAAGCTAATACTTCTGCTTCATTTTCCAGTTCATGGATTTCGTGCATCGTTTCTTTTTCTTTTTTCTTCAATTCAGCAAGTAGCTTATCTTTTTCTGCTATCTGACCTTTTAATTGAACTTCCATATTTTCCAAATCAACTAGTTGTTGTTCCAATGAAGCCAACTGCTCACGCATTTCCAGCTCCTTAGCTTCCAGTTCTTGCATATCATTTTGATGAGCTTGTAGAATATCACGATCTGCTTGAACAATTGTTGCTACCGCGCCAACGCGGTCCAGAAAATCTCCAAAGCTTTGTGCACCTAACAATACATCTAAGTAATTCACGGCTCCTCCACCTTGTTGGAAGGAACGAGCGCGATCTTCTAGAAGCTCATTTCTTTTGGCAATACGCTCTTTTAGTACTTCTATTTCTTCTTTAAGTTTTTCAATATCTTTACGAGTTGTATCGATTTCTTCTTTTTTACCACTGATTTTATTTTTTGTTTCTGCAACAGCTTTATCAAGGCGTTCTACTTCTGCTCTAATTTCTTGTTGCTCCGCTTGCAGTTGATTTACTTCAGTTTGTTTTTCAGTTCTGGTAGATTCATTTGATGATTGTTGATCCTTTACTTCGTTAAGCTTTTGTTGCATCTCGTTCGCAAAAGCCTTTTCGGATAATCCCGAAGCGAAAAATCCGGAAAAGCCAATGACTGCAGCAATAGCGATTGTACCAATCTTTCTTCTCATCCCTTACTTCCCCCTAAACTCTTATGTATCCTCAAAGGAACAAATTGGATGTTCCTTTCAGGTTTTCTGTATTTTCTAAGTGGGTAATAAAACTATAGTAATCTCTTAAACTCGTAGGAATTTTCGAACAGACATCATGCTTCCCCACATACCGATAAACGCACCAATTGCAATTAAGATTCCAATGACTTGAAATGCGAATGGATAAAATGGAAGCATTTGAATAAATGTACCTTGAATTCTTGGTTGAACAAGATCTATTAAATAATAGTAGGACGTTAGGATAATTCCAATCGGAACGAATGAACCGAGAATTCCCAACCACAACCCTTCTAAGAAGAATGGCCAACGAATGAACCCGTTTGTTGCTCCAACCAATTTCATGATTTCAATTTCTTTTCTTCGTGCAAATATGGTGATCTTAATTGTGTTAGATATTAGGAACATTGCTGTAAATACTAGTCCGAGGATTAGAGCAAGGCCAACGTTTCTCGCAATCTCAAACACTTTGAATAATCTTTCCACTGTTTCTGCACCATAGATAACTTTATGTGTAAATTCCAGCTCGTCAATTTTCTTGGCTGCTGTAATGGTTTCTTGTGGTGTTGCTGTCTTAATGATGAAAACATCATACAGTGGATTATTTTGTTCGAACAGCTCAAAAGCTCCGCCGTCCTCACCAAAACTATCTACCAACCCTTTTAACTCTTCTTCTTTCGAGGAAAAGTCGACTGTTTCCACTTCGGGTAAGTTCTGTATCTGTTGTTTTAAGACTTCTTGATCTTCCTTATTGGCTGTAAGGTCTATATGAACTCGAATTTCTACATCACTTTCAATTTCCGATGCGACATTGTTCAAATTCATCATTAGTACAAGAAATACACCCACTAATAGGAGGGTAACTGTCACGGCACTGACAGATGCAAAAGTCATCCATCCGTTACGCGCTAAACTTTTAAAGCTCTCTTTAAAATGTCGCAGTAGAGTTCTAGGCTTCATAACCGTAGTCCCCCTCTGCTTGGTCACGCGCAATCTTCCCATTTTCAATGGCAATTACACGCTTCTTGATAGTATTTACAATCTCACGGTTGTGCGTTGCCATTACTATCGTCGTACCTTTTTCGTTAATTTCTTCAAAAATATTCATGATCTCCCATGAGGTGTCAGGATCAAGGTTACCTGTTGGCTCATCGGCTATCATTACTTTCGGTTTATTGACTATGGAACGCGCAATCGAAATACGTTGCTGCTCTCCACCTGAAAGTTCGTTTGGAAGATGACGTGCCTTGTGCTTTAGTTTTACAAGATCAAGAACTTCCATCACACGTTTTTTTATATTTTTTGGACTTTCTTCTATTACTTCTAAGGCAAAGGCTACATTTTCATAGACTGTCAACTGAGGTAAAAGTTTGAAGTCCTGGAATACTACTCCAATGTTTCTACGAAGTAAGGGAACCTTGCTTTCCTTCAACTTTGAAAGGTTTACTCCGTCAATGACAATGCTTCCGCTTGTGGGCTTTTCTTCCCTGTACATCATTTTGATGAACGTGGATTTACCAGCTCCACTTGGACCTACTACATAGACAAACTCGCCCGCTTTTATTCTTATATTAATACCATCCACAGCTTGTACGCCGTTTGGGTATTTTTTATAGACGTCTTGCATTTCAATCATTTAATCACCTGTTGGGTCAAAGATTTGAATCATTGCATTCCTTCTCACTTCTAAAAATGAGTCAGGAGTATTCATTAAGCAATTGCGGAAGGTCGATAAGACTAGTACATTAAATTTGCAATATGTATATTTATCTAAAATTTCCGCATAAATTCACTTTATTATTATATCATCTATTTCGACAAAATAAGAGTTTTTATTATTACAGTTTCTTTTCAAATGTAAGTCATCGTTGGTAACGTAGGGATTTTTTTCCTAAAAGCAGAAAGATGTCGAACAATATTTGTCGATTTTTATGGGGAAAGAAAAAAAACACCTTTGGGGGTCAGACCCCCATAGGTGTTTTTGAAGTTTTGTAGAATACTATAAGGTTACTCGATTGTTAAGACGTCTCCAGCTGCTACTGCGTAATCCAGGTTACCTTTTTTAGCGTATGCTGCTAGGATGTAGTCGCCTGCTGGCAGCTGTGTGCCGTCTACTAGTGTGCCGTCCCAGTCGTGGTAGTTATAGCCTTTACCTAGGTCTGCGTCGTAAAGAACATCACCTACGTAATCACCTAAGCCACCATCTGGAGTGGCTTTGAATACCCAGATTTCAAATTCGTCTGCGCCACCTGGTAAGTAGGAGTAGATTTCGAATTCGTTATTTCCAAGTGCAGTTGCTCCGACCATTGTAACACGTGGATAGTCCGGCTGCCCTACAAATAGAATCGTAGGCACTTGAATTTCTGTGTCGCCTTCTGTTACTACAAGATGTCCTTCATAGTAACCAGGCTCAAGTTTTGAAGCATTTACTTGAACATTCACATTTACTTTTTGCGTCTTGCCAGGGTTCACACGAAGGTTTTTGCTTGTACTTACCTTCACGTGCTTCCCTACTTCTCCTTTGAAAGAGAATTCCATGTTATATTTTTTTGCTTTGTTTGAAAGGTTTTGGATTTCGAATTGCTGACGTTCTACTTGCTTACCTTTCTTCTTGTCGAATACTCCGAAAGAATAACTTCCTGGGTTCACAAGTGTTTCCGCTTGAAGCGCATCTACCACACGGATGCTTCCCGCACCTTGAGAATTGTGTGCATATTCTTCACCTGTTGCCGGATCAATCAATTTTTCTGCTGTGTTCATTAATGCAGATTTCACTTCATATACGCCCCACTCAGGGTTCGCTTCTAAAATTACTGCTGCAGCACCAGCTACGTGTGGAGCCGCCATACTTGTCCCTTGTTTTGCACCGTAGCCATGTGGGTTTGCAGGGTCAAAAGTCGGTACTGTACTTACAATGTTTACACCAGGAGCAGAAACGTCAGGCTTGATCATCCAAGTGTCCACTACTGGACCACGGGAAGAGAATCCTGCCATTGTTTCTCCAACTGTTTGGTTAAACTCAATGTCAAAGCTAACTGTGTTATTACCTGCAGCCAACTCTTCTTGTAATTTAAGCCCATCTTCATTCGTTAACATGATAGTAGGAACAGCCATGCCTGGAACTTCAGGCATTTCACCTGCTACATTATTGTAGATGATTGCACCTACTGCACCAGCATTTTTCGCTGCAGTTGCTTTATCTACGAATGGGTATTCTCCACGAATAATCAAGGCGATTTTGCCTTCTAAATCTTTCCCCTCAAAGTCTTGTGAAGCTCCCAATCCTACATATACAAATTCATATTCATTTTCGTCTAAATCTGTCAATGCTTCATCAGATGGGAAGCCTTGAACTTTTGATGAAGGATATTCTACTCCTTCACTTGTAAAAATAGAAGCATCATACACGTTGTAAGGAAGCTGAGTCGCTCCTACAGAAATAGCTTCACGGGAAGTTCCCGGAGAACCTACTGTCCAGTTGTTTGGACCTGAGTTTCCATTTGAAGTTACTGCTACTACTCCTTCAGCCATCGCTTGATCTAGTGCAATGGAAGTTGCCCAGTCAGGAGAGTTTAAAGAGTTTCCTAATGAAAGGTTCATAACATCTGCTCCATCTTGAACTGCGCGCTCGATAGCTGCGACTACGTTTTCAGTAGATCCACTTCCACCAGGGCCAAGAACACGGTATGCAAGTAATGTAGCGTCAGGCGCCACACCTTTGATTTGTCCATTCGCTGCAACTGTTCCTGCAACGTGAGTCCCGTGAGTTGTTTCAGCTCCACGAGGGTCACCCTTTGGAGTTTCTTGTGGATCTGCATCGTTATCTACAAAGTCCCAACCTAGATAATCATCAAAGTTTTGATCTAAATCTGGATGTGTGTAATCTACACCAGTATCAATGATTGCAACTTTTACACCTTCACCTGTAAAACCAAGATCCCAAGCTTCGTTAGAACCAATAAATGGCGCGGAATCAACCATTTCCGGGCTGAATTCCTCTTCCATTACAACCTCAGTAGTTGTATACTCCACATTCGGATATACCGCTTTTACACCAGGAGCCGCTAGTAAACTAGGAATCTCATTGGCTGGAATCTCAAGAGAGAAACCGGAGAATACATAGTCATACTCACGTTCTACTTTACTTTTAGAAGTGCGGTCTGCTACTTCTTTTTTCACTTTATCACGAGCACTTTTCAGATTCTGCTTAGACTGCTTCTTCCCTTTGTGCTTTGCTCCAACAATTGATTCTTCTTGTAATTCAACCATAACCTTAACTGCTTTGGAGGATGATAAATCAAAATCTCCTTGTAATGTTGCTAACTCAAGGTTTTCATTCCCTGTGTTAGCAGAGACACCGTTTGTAGCAAAAGTACTGAAAACAAGTACCAAAACCAACAAAGGCATGAATGCTGCGATTAATTTCTGTTTCAAATCATCCCACTCCCCTTTTGTTGTATCTTACGACTTATGTAAAAAATTCTAGACAAATACTTAAGTACCAATTACTTACGTTTGTCCAAAATCTTTACAAACCAAATTATATTTTAAAAATATAAATTTTCAATATCCTTTAATGCATTAAACAAACAATTCAGACAATTCAGTTATAAAGAACCGACAAAATTCCACAAATGCCCAACAAAAACACGCTGAATAGCCTACTTTACATTCCAAATAAATAGGTAAAAAAGAACATAAAAAAGAACCCTCCATTATTTAGGAGAGTTCGATCATTCTTATTTATGCTGTGCCAACCATTCGGCTAAAACAGTAGCATCTTCTTCTGGTACTAGACCAGCAGGCATGTTTCCTTGACCGTTATTGATGATGCTTTCAATTTCTTCTTGACTGTATTTGCTTCCCACTTTTTGAAGGTTTGGACCACTTGCACCCTCCATGTTGTTGCCATGACAGCCAATACAGCTTTGGTAAAGTTGTTGCGCTTCTTCATTTTCCACCATAGTGAATTCGCCACCGCCGGATGTTTCCTGCTCTTCGTCACCGCCGCCACATGCTGCAAGTGTTAATAAAGAAGATCCGAGAACAAAAGCCATAAAATACTTTTTCATAGGTAGGTCCCCCAATTTTGAGATGTAATAATTACCAAGATTGTTTTTATTATATCCTATTTACTCTCTTTTAAAACCCTCACCTAACACTTCAGAAGCGTTGGTTACGACCACAAATGCAGCAGGGTCAATGGTCCGGACCACTTGTTTCAATTTTGTGAATTCCGTTTGATCCACCACACACATCAGAACAGGCAATTCGTTTTCCGTATAGCCCCCGTAAGCAGCAAGCTTCGTCACGCCACGATCGATTTTTGTGAGAATGGCGTCCTTAACTTCCTCTTCCTTTTTGGTGATGATAATGGCCATCTTGGAATATCCTAGACCTACTTGTACGAAGTCAATGGTTTTGGATGTGACGAAAAGCCCAATGAGTGCGTACATTCCAAGTTCTAGGTCAAAAACTACTGCTGCAGAAATAACAATAAGGCCGTCTATCATCGCGACACATGCCCCAAGCGTCAGCCCCGTATATTTGTGAATGATTTGTGCGGCAAGGTCCGTTCCGCCTGTTGAGGCGCGACCACGGAAAACCAGTCCAAGCCCAAGTCCGACACCTATTCCTCCAAACAATGAACCAAGCAATGGGTCCTCAGTGGCAGGTGCAACATTACTCGTCCAAAGCACAATTAAAGGCAATGTAATGGTACCGACTAATGTCTTGAGCCCAAACTGCTTTCCAAGAAGAATCACCCCTGCTAAAAAGAGCGGTATGTTAAAGCACAACTGCACGATACCTGGCTCCCAATCAAGCAGCGCTTTTAATATGGTACTGATTCCACTTACTCCACCAGAAGCAACCTGATTCGGCAGTAAGAACAAATTGAATGCCAGCGCAACAATCGCAGACCCTAACACCACGTATGTATATTCTTTCACCCGCTGATACACGGGATTCACTTGATACCCATTTCTATTTTTACGACTCAACTTTAAGCCCCCCAGAATCTTTCTAAAATACACACAACGAGCAAGAGTATAGCACGCGATTATAAGGGTGTAAATGGCATTGGTATAACGTGGTAAAGCGTTAATGCAAAATGTATATCAGTGGTAAAAATAACGCATTCATTCCTTGTAGGATTTCCATTTGTTTGGGCACTATTCAAATTGGCAAGAAACCCTGATCTGATTGTGGCTGATTGCTTACCCCTAGCTCCATTTTCTTCTGATTCTGGGCACCATTGCGGCTCTTTGATTACCCCTAGCTTTATTTTCCGCTTCTCCAGGGCACCATAGACACTCTTTGGTTACCCCTAACTTCATATTCCGCTTCCCCCGGGCACCATAAACACTCTTTGGTTACCCCTAACTTCATATTCCGCTTCCCCCGGGCACCATAGACACTCTTTAGTTACCCCTAAGTCCATTTCCCCTTGATTCCGGGCAACATACATTGCGGCTCTTTGCTTCCTTTTCCCCTTAACATAAAACACCCCCAGCCAACAAGGGCCAAGGGTGTCTAAAAATCATCTCTTACAGTTTCGACCTCAAATAAGCATCAATAAACGGATCTAAATCCCCGTCCATAACCGCTTGCGTATTCCCGACCTCCGTGTTTGTACGGTGGTCTTTTACCATGGAGTATGGATGGAACACATAGGAACGAATCTGGGAACCCCAGCCGATTTCCTTCTGCTCGCCGCGGATTTCATCCAGTTCCGCCTGCTGCTCATCCAACTTCTTCTGGTAAAGCTTTGCTTGCAACATTTTCATCGCGCGCTCACGGTTTTTAATCTGGGAACGCTCTGTTTGACACGTCACGACCACATTTGTCGGTAAGTGAGTAATACGGACCGCGGAATCGGTCGTATTAATATGCTGTCCACCCGCTCCACTTGCACGGTACGTATCAATTTTTAAATCTTCGGTACGAATATCGATCTCGATATTATCATCAAACTCCGGCATAACTTCACAAGAAACAAAGCTTGTGTGGCGGCGGCCGGAAGAATCAAACGGAGATATACGTACAAGACGGTGTACCCCTTTTTCCGCTTTCAAATAGCCATAAGCATTGTGACCTTTAATCAACAATGTCACACTCTTAATTCCCGCCTCATCTCCTGGCAGGTAATCAAGCGTCTCCACCTTGAAACCTTTACGCTCTGCCCAACGAGTGTACATACGCAACAACAGGGAACCCCAGTCCTGTGACTCCGTACCACCAGCGCCAGGATGCAACTCAAGAATCGCATTGTTCTTATCATGCTCACCGCTTAACAATAACTGAAGTTCAAACTTGTTGAAATCCTCTGCTACTGTTTTCACTTCGCTGCCTAGCTCTGCTTGCAGCTCCGCATCCGGCTCTTCTTTTACCAATTCATATGTGAGCTGCAGGTTTTCATAGTTCTCACTCAACTCATGAAACTGTCCTACTGGCTCTTTCAATGCGTTCGCTTCGTTGATGACAACCTGCGCAGCACTCTGATTGTTCCAAAATTCCGGATTGGACATCTCATTATCAAGCTCGGCAATACGTCGTTCTTTGGCCTCTAAGTCAAAGAGACCCCCTAAACTCGACTAATCGCTTAGCCATTTTTTCTAACTCGTGACGAATCTCTACTAATTCCATTTATTTCACCTCATAAAATTTTCACTAACACGGATTTTAACCCTCAATAAACGAACAGGGCAACTAATAGTCTATATTATCGTATTTCACCAAAATAAAAAAGTACCTGAGTGATTGTGTTCAAAAGATGGAGCAAGAATTACAGGGTAACGCAAATATTTCCTTTGCTAAAATAGCTTTTTCAAAAGTTGATCTGAAATACAACAGCTAGACCTATTGGGAGTACTAATTTTCTATTTTCGGTTATTCAAACGTTGGTTTAAAAAGAACTATCTTAAAGTAGTAAAAACTCCGGAAAACAGTCATTCAGCACTTTATCCTGCAATAGCTATTTCAAAAGCTAATCACAAACAGAACGGCTGGGTCCATTGGGATTCCTACATTTCCATTTTCACTTATTCAAACGTTGGTTTAAAAATCGCTATTTCAGAAAATGTCTAAGCGCTCTATTAACATGGAAAAAGTGAGGCCGGTTAAGCCCCACTCTCCCCAAAACTGCCTTTAGTTCCCGCAGCAGTTTTTATATTTCTTTCCGCTTCCGCAGATGCAAGCATCATTACGGCCAACGTCCATTACTTTTTTCACTGGTTTTTTCTTTGGAGGCTCTCCGCCACTCTCTTTTGGAACAACCGCTTGGCCTTTTGCCACTTCTTCACGTTGCAGGTTATTGCGGATTTGAGCCTTCATGACATACTTTGCCACATCTTCTTCAATGGAAGCAATCATGGTTTCAAACATCGCAAACCCTTCAAACTGATACTCACGAAGCGGATCAATTTGACCGTAAGCACGAAGGTGGATTCCTTGACGCAGCTGATCCATCGCATCGATGTGATCCATCCACTTGCTGTCCACCGCACGAAGAACGATAACTTTCTCGAACTCGCGCATTTGGTCTGGAGTAAGCTCCTGTTCCTTCTCGTCATAGCGAGCTTTTACTTTCTCGACGATAAGCTCAGACATTTCTTCCGGTTCTTTCCCGCGAAGGTCATTAAGCGTAACTGCGCCTTCTTCTAAAAGGTTCGCATCTACATAATCAACGATTCCTTGCAGGTTCCAATCCTCTGGCACTTCCTCTTTGGGAGTATATAGTCCAACTTGACGTTCAATTGCGGAAACAAGCATTCTTTCCACCACTTCACGCAAGTTCTCGGAATCCAACACTTCAAAACGCTGCTTGTAAATAACTTCACGCTGTTGACGAAGAACATCATCATACTGCAATAGCTGTTTACGCGCATCAAAGTTGTTCCCTTCCACACGTTTCTGAGCGGATTCAACCGCACGGGAAACCATTTTACTTTGGATCGGCTGCGTATCATCCATACCCAAACGCTCCATCATGGTTTTCATATTGTCAGAACCAAAACGGCGCATCAATTCATCTTCCATGGAAAGATAGAATTGCGTCACACCTGGGTCTCCTTGACGTCCGGAACGACCACGAAGCTGATTATCAATACGACGGGATTCATGACGCTCTGTACCGATAACAGCAAGTCCGCCAACTTCTTTCACGCCTTCGCCAAGCTTGATATCTGTACCACGACCGGCCATGTTCGTTGCGATTGTTACAGAACCTTTTTGACCAGCCCCAAGGATAATATCCGCTTCACGAGCATGGTTTTTCGCATTCAACACGTCATGCTTAATGCCGCGTTTCGTCAGAAGTTTAGAGATAACCTCAGACGTCTCAATTGCAACGGTACCAACCAGTACAGGTTGTCCATTTTTGTTACGCTCTGCGATATCATCTGCCACCGCATTGAACTTGCCTTCAATTGTTTTGAAAATAAGATCGGCACGGTCATCACGCACGATGTCCTGATTTGTCGGTATCGCAATAACATTCATATTATAGATATTACGGAATTCCTCTTCCTCTGTTTTCGCTGTACCAGTCATCCCGGCAAGCTTTTCGTACATTCGGAAGTAGTTTTGGAATGTAACTGTCGCAAGTGTCATGCTTTCGTTTTGGATATCCAAGCCTTCTTTTGCTTCTATTGCTTGGTGAAGTCCATCGGAATAGCGGCGTCCTTTCATCAGACGGCCTGTAAATTGGTCAACGATGACAACCTCGCCTTCCTGCACGACATAATCCACATCATGATGCATCGTTACATGAGCCTTCAATGCCTGATTAATATGATGATTCAAGGTAACATTGCCAATATCAAACAGATTTTCGATGCCGAAAGCTTTCTCCGCCTTAGTAATTCCATCCTCTGTCAACTGCACACCTTTAGTTTTCACATCATACGTGTAATCTACATCTTTCACCAATGTACGAGCAAACGCATTAGCTTGGATGTACAAGGCTGCAGACTTCTGGGCACTACCAGAAATGATTAACGGCGTACGCGCTTCATCGATTAAAATCGAGTCAACCTCATCGATTACGGCATAGTGAAGAGGACGCTGTACCATCTGCTCTTTGTACAACACCATGTTGTCACGCAGATAATCAAATCCGAATTCATTGTTTGTACCATAAGTGATGTCCGCTTTGTACGCTTCAATTTTTTCATCACGGGAAAGTCCGTTCAGGTTCAACCCGACAGTAAGGCCAAGGAACTCATAAAGCTGACCCATTTCTGTCGCGTCACGGCTCGCCAAGTATTCATTGACCGTAACAACATGTACCCCTTTTCCAGTAATCGCGTTCAGGTAAACAGGCATGGTTGCCGTCAACGTTTTACCTTCCCCCGTTTTCATCTCGGAAATGTTTCCTTCGTGTAAGGAAACACCACCCATAAGCTGCACTTTATAAGGATAAAGTCCGAGTACACGTTTAGCCGCCTCACGAACAACCGCAAACGCTTCTACCAGCATGTCCTCTAGCTTTTCACCTTTTTGGTAACGACTTTGAAATTCAGCAGTTTTCTCTTTTAATTGATCATCCGTAAGCCTTGCCACATCGGCACTCAAGGAATCTATCTGATCCGCCATCTTCTCCAGACGTTTCAACTGACGCTTATTCATATCAAACACTTTATTTAATAAACCAAGCATACAAACGCTCCTCTGTAACTATAGTCTTATAGCCTAAATAATATATAAATTTTAACACTTATTAGGGGTGGGTACAACTTATTACCGGATTCGCCACAACGATTTCCATTTCTCGAAAATTGTCAAGGAGATTTCTGTCGAAACAACAAATATATTTTTCGTAATTGGCTATTCCATTTTTAGTAAAATGGCCCTATAATCATTCTGTCACAACAATATATTTGACAAAATCGGAGGAACAAAGCGTGTTAAAAAGTAAATTTTTTGTCGTTGCCCTGGCCTTTATTTTTGTATTTTCTTCACTTTCCACTCCTGGTGCTAATGCCTCAAGCTCTTTTTTTAAAGATGCAAATCTTGAACAAGCAGTAATGGACAGTCTTGAAGTGGACGAACTAGATGAGAACAGTTTCGCAGATTTCATAGAGCTACACGGTTCTGATTATGGAATCGATAGTTTAGAAGGTTTAGAGACTTACGGAACTAACCTTGAGTTCGTACTTCTAGACAGCAACAATATATCTGACTTAACACCACTTACAAACTTAAAGCAAATCCAACACTTGGAGCTTTCCTTAAATAATATTGAAAACATCAAACCACTTAGTGGATTAAACGAGACTTTCTTATCGCTTGGATACAACAACATATCAGACATTTCCGCCTTTAAAGGATGGACTTCTGGAATGGTGGACCTTTCCGGAAACAATATCACTGATATCACTCCACTTAAAGATATGAAAGAAGGTATGGTTTTCTTATTTGAAAACCCATTGAATGAAAAATCCTTGGAACTGATTAAACAACTTGAAAAAAATGAAAATCTAATGATCATCCATGACGGCTCTAAATTTTCAGAACGCCTTTCCGGAAAATCTAGATTCGAAACAGCTGTTGAGATCTCCATGACAGGTTGGTATGAAGCAGATACAGTAGTACTTGCTAACGGCTTAAATTTTCCTGATGCACTTGCTGGCGGTCCTTTGGCATATGCGATGGATGCACCAATCCTATTAACTCGCCCTGAAACTCTACATGCAGCAACACAAGAAGAAATACTTCGTTTAGGGGCAAGGAAAGTAGTCATTCTAGGCGGAAAAGCAGCAGTATCGGAAAAAGTGGAAAATCAACTTAAAGCATTAGACATTAAAATTGATCGTATTAACGGGGCTGACCGATATGAAACAGCTAAAAAGATTGCTGATCGTTTAGGCTCTCAACATGACGAGGTAGTAGTAGTGAGCGGGAAGAACTTCCCAGATGCATTATCTATCGCACCATATGCAGCGATGAATGAATTACCAATACTTCTAGTAGCTCCTGATAAAGTACCAGCTTCTACTAAAACAGTACTAAGTAAAGCTAATAAAACTCTTGTTATCGGTGGGCACGCTGCAATTGGAAAATCTCTTGAACAAGAATTTCCGAACCACACTCGAATTTCTGGTGCGAACCGCTACGAAACTGCAGCAAATGTTATGGAAGAATTAGAAATGGATCCTATGCATGTATTTGTTGCAAACGGCAGAGGCTTTGCAGATGCTCTAACAGGCTCTGTACTTGCAGGTTACTACGGTTCCCCACTTCTTTTGGTTAATCCAGAGGAAGCTCCTGAAGCTACTATGTTGGCTGTAGAAAAGTACAACATCAACAGCTTTACTATTTTAGGTGGAGAAGCTTCTGTACCTGAATCTGTAGTAGATCAATTGCTACGTGACTAATATATAAACGTGAAAAAGCACTGCATATGCGCAGTGCTTTATCGTTTTTCCTAGTAGTAACCCCAATACCTCAGTATTTCCCTCGTCTGGGCGTCATAGCGTTCTTTCCCAGACCACTGAAAATCCTCACCACAACTAGAATTGGTTATTTGAAAAACTTCATATTTCATACCCATACTTGAACTACCAGGTCCATAATGAATACAGGACTTTTTAATTTCCGACCTATTTCCTAGTTCATCGACATAAAAATATTTATCCGTTACCCTCCCAGACCTCCATTCACTAGATGTCTGGAAAATGGCATACTCTTCTATACCTGAACCTTTTAAAGTTGGAAGTTCTTCCACGCGTAGAGGAATCTTGAAGAACTCGCCTTCTTTTGCGATATTATCTTCATTGGGCATATTATAAAAAACAACAATGGATCCCTCATACTCCTCCGGAATTAAATAGACGTTATTCGTCTCCTCCAAGTGAGAAGTTGTTTGAACATGCACACCCCAAATCGCCAAAGCAGCAAAAGGAATAACACTTAACAACTTTAAGAAATGAAGCTTCTTGCTTTTGTCACTTGGTGTTTCCTTGACAACCTTGATTCCCTCATCAATAAGATAGAATAATACAGCACTAATAATAGAAAAGATTGCAAGACCTTCTATCACGACCTCTGTTATGTAAGCTAAAAACACATATATAAAACCTGCAACAAAAGCCCTGCTCTTCTTTAAACTTTTGGTTAGGGCTTCAGATATAAACGAAACTGGTATACCATATATAAAATTTCCGAATAAGGCAAAAATCAGAACAAGTAAAATAAACCCTTTCTGTTCTGAATCCCATGAGCTCATAAGAAATAGACATAGTGATAAAATAATACTTGAAAATAATGCTGCCACTAATTTTCTCAATAACATTCTTTCTCTCCCCTTTTTCTAAAGAGAACCATTATCCTCCATTACTCTTCAAGAATATCTTATCACACGGAGAAGTGATAAATGGTTAATTTCCGACAAATACCTGCATCATTTCCCGAGAAATTACGACATAAAAAGAGGCCCACATAGGACCCCTTTAATTTAACGTATTCACTTATTAATAAGACTCAATCAATCCATATTTTCCATCATTACGCTTATAAACAACGTTGGTTTCATTAGTCGCAGCGTTTAAGAATACGAAGAAATTATGGCCGAGCAAGTTCATTTGAAGAATCGCTTCCTCACTGTCCATCGGCTTCAGATTGTATCGCTTCGTACGAACCAAGTCTGCTTCGTCCTCATCATCTTCCACTGCCACATGGGCTGGAGCACCGTTATCAATCACTTCGTTAAATAAGTATTTAGGTGAACCTGTATCGCGAAGCTTACGGTTGACCTTCGTTTTATGTTTTCGAATTTGTCGCTCTAGTTTATCTACGACAAGGTCTATCGCTGCATAGAGATCATCGTGACTTTCTTCTGCACGTAATACTAGGCCTGTCATAGGAATGGTCACTTCAATTTTTTGTTGGTTGTTGTAGACTTTCAGATTCACTTTGCATTCTGCATTGTCTGTGGAATCAAAATAGCGTTCAATCTTTCCGATCTTATTCTCTACATAATCTCGGATTGCTGGAGTTACCTCAATGTTTTCACCGCGTACGTTGTACTTCATAAAATGAACTCCTCCTTTTGTTCCTGTTTGGATTTTCCTTGCATCCAAACAATCTGCCTACATTCCCTTCCGGTGTTTTTGGAAGGTTAAGCTTGAATTAAGCTTATGTAAACATATTTCTACAATACCCAACAGAATTCCTGCCTAAACGTAAAAGTATTGTTAAGAATTTGTGAATTGTATTGGATTGGCTTGTTCTTGTGGGGTGAAACAAGTATATGCGTGGGGGTCGGGAAAATTTCATTAAAATTGATTATTCTATTTAACTCCCTGTTTCCTTTCGTTCCAGACGTTCGCTTTCCGAGGGGCGTGTGCTTGAGCCTCCTCGCTTCGCTGTGGGGTCTCAAGCTAACGCTATCCCCCTCCAGAGTCTCACGTCTTGCACTTCAGTCAACAGGGTAGATAGCTTACTCAATAACACCTCACGATATAGCGAAATTAATAATAAAAACTCTCCAAAGTATTGGAGAGTTAGTGGGCGATGTGTGGGAGGATGTGGTGTTGGATTTGATTTTTCCAGGTTTCGTATGCTGGTTTGATATAGGTTTGTAGTGCTTCTTTTTCTGGTGCGGTGTTTTGTTCGAAATGGCCTATTTGTTCGAGTTCATCTACAAGGTCGCCAAATTGAGCAATGATCTGAAGGGCCTCTTCGTTCTTTTCATAAAGAAGAACGAGGTTCACATGCGCTTCTGCAATTTTTCCAATTGCCTCATAGCTATCCAGCATGACTTGGCGCGTTACAGGTGCGGACGCGTTTTGATTTTTGTCACTCAAATAGTAGAAAGCTTCTTCCACCGTTTCAAGTAAGGAATTATACTTCTTTAAAAATAAAAATTCACCTTCTGTCAAATCAGTCATCCTGTACACCTAGTTTCTTTTGTCATAATACATTCCGTCTGCTGTCGGAGAGCTATACGCTTGGCCATATGCCTTCGCAGTCTTTTTGGACTGCTGAATTTGGCCCCACTCCTGTTTCAATTGTTTATGTAATCCTTCAAGCTTTGGAGTCACTTGTTGACTGGCAAGGGCCACCTTTTTACCGAGTGACATTTCAGCTTCTGAAAAAGGTGGTGCTATGCGTTGTAGTAAAGAATCTCTGATCTGCAACGCCTTATCTATTTCTTCCAAAAAGGCGTCCCTGCTTTCTTCGGCAGGTAAAGGCCCATCAAGCAGCGCCAAAAGATGTGTAGTGACTTTATCTAGGTTTTCGACGACGTTCATTACGCCTGTTCACCTTGAGCAAATGCCTGCTGGCGGTTCACCTGAATAACCTGCTTCCATGCATCTCGGAACTCCATCATATGAACTTCCACTTCATCCACAATTGCAGGATCGTTTTTCAAGTTTGCATCAATCAGGCGACGGTTCATATAATCGTACATTGTCATCATCGACTTCCCTACATCATGACTAGTATCCAATGTAACCATCAATTCCTGAACAATTTTCTGCGCCTTGATCAGGTTCGTATTTTTCATTTCAATATCCTTGTCTTCCATTCCCTTTTTGGCCAGCTTCATAAACTTGATAGCCCCGTTATAAAGCATCAACGTCAACTCACCAGGCGTTGCGGTGTTGACGGAATTTTGCTGGTAGGCTTGGTAAGGGTTTTTCATTGCCATATACGTTCACTCCTAGTTATCAGCCATTGGTAAACTGACTCATTAGTTGCATTGATTGTTGATTTGATTGTCCAATTGCCTTTTCCATTGCGGTAAATTGGCGCCAGTAGCGGTCTTCCACAGTTTGCATGCGGCGTTCGAATGCGGAAATTCGTTGATCAACGTTTAGTAGTTCACGGCCGATGGTAAATTGTTGAGCAGTACGGGTTGCATTTCCAGCGCGTGCTTCAATTCCAGAAATGGTGGATTCTGCTGCATCACGTAACTTGCGGGCTATCCCGAGTCCTGTATCGTTTTCACCATTCGAAGTGAACATCTGCATCACTGAATTAGGATCGTTAGCAATTGCCGATCTCAGCTTATCTTCATCAATAATAAGTTTTCCTTTATCACGATAATTCGAACTTGTTGTTATCCCGAGCTGCGCGAGCTGATTATATTGCCCAGTTAAGCCTGAAACGGACTCATACAAAGCGGATCTCATTTTTCCTAATCCCGAAGTCAAGATGGAGTCATTTCGAAGCAATCCGCTTCTAGCCTTCTCTTCCCATTGTTCAACTTGCTTTTCCGACAAGGATTCCTTTTCTTCATCGGAAAGTGGTTTATAGTCGCGATAAACAGGTTCACCTGTCTTCGCATTAAGTTTTTCAATTAATTCGTTGTATTTGGTAATGTAATTTTTCACTGCATCAAACGTTTGGTCCGTGTCATTTGCAACATTGATAACGGCAGATTGACCAGGCATATCTTCTTTCAAGGTGAAAGTAACGCCATTAATGGAAAATGTATTAGAATTCCGCTCCGTTACAACTCCGTTTATGGTTACTGTTGCCGGTGTACCCCCAGTTTCGATAGCTTGATCTAGGTTCATGACACCTGTTAAAAAATCACCTTGGAATTCAATTTCCTTTCCTGTATCTGAGGGATTAAAGGAACCTGCTTCCCTTTTCGCAAGAACCAGTCCACCTTTAAATTCATCATAAAAAGCAGTAAGGCCAAGGTCAGAGTTGTTGATTTCTTTTATAATATCATCCATTGATTGATCGCCGTTAAAGGAGAACGTTTGCGGTACCGCTTGACCTGCCTGGTTATAAGTCGTAATCTCAAAATCAAAATCAAATGCAGAAACATTTATCGGCTCTACTGTTACATTCTCCGTAAAGGCAGACCCAAAAGTAAATTCCCCTGTCTCTTCGTTTAGAAAGACTTGGTTTCCGACAATGTCATCTTCCGAGCTGGTAATGACCTCAAAATCAACCAGCGTCGTTCCATCTTCCCTTCTTACCGTAATGGAATCTAAACTGTTTCCATCCACTTTCCCGCCTAAAGTAAAGGTGGACTCCCCATTAGCTACAGCAGCATCCGATACCGTTTTCGTTTGAAAGTCCCCAAACTTATCTCGTTGCTCCCATAAACTAGTAGTCGTATCTAATTTTGTGGTACCATCCTTCATAGCCGATGTAGTAGAGGAATTGGTAGCCACTTTTGCAATCTGCACATCCGAAAGCGTATACGAAACGTTGGAAGCCGAGGAGCTTGCAGTAGCTGAAACTTTATCGTTTGTAGAAGTGACAGTCTTCTGTGAATAAGTTTTCTGCAACGTCATATCAAAAGAAAGATTACGAAAATCATTCAACAATCTATTCGTTTCGCGGTAATCATCCCGCTTCCACTCCAACAGTTGTTTCTGTTGTGTCAATTTGTTCATTGGCATACGCTGGGCCTTCATCAAATCACTAACCATTTGATTTATATCCAACCCACTTTGAAATCCAGTTAAGCGCATATCCTTCACCACCTAAATCTTTTTATCAACAAACAACCCCATATACTCGGTCATCGCCGCATACATATCTAAAAACTTCTTGGAAGGAATCTCCCGTATAACCTCATCAGTGGCAACATCCACCACCGTCACATAATACTCATTCAACTCATCATGCAACTCAAACCTTACAGACACATTCATCGGCTTCATAAAATCATTCATGCCGTCGACAATCGTCTCCATCTGCTTTCTACTCTGTTCCGGATGAGCCTGCTTTGTTTCCTTAATTGATACATCTACTTTAGTTGAAACTGTACCTTGAGCTTGCGTTCTAGTTGTGGGATCTATGCTGCCGCCTCCAATTGGCGAAATGTACATACGGGTCCCCTCCCGAAATGTTTATTCTAGTAGTAATATCGGTTGAAAGCTTCAAAGTTAAAGTAGAGCATTAAATTTATTCTTGATACCATCAAATCCTACACCTTTAAAATCCTCGGGGAAAATAGGTAAGAAGATATATCCATCTAGGTTTTGATAAAATGCAATCTTTCGGTTTGCTTTTTCTCGGTAACCCTTATATTTATTGCTATGGTATAATCCGAAGTATTCAATAATATAGGTGTCACCTTGAAAATCTATAATCCAGTCTGGAAAGTAACGTTCTTCCGTACTAGGGTTTACGAACTTAATTTTCTCTCTTTTTATTTGTGCATCATGCAACCATTCACACAGGAAATTATGAATCTGCAACTCTTCCACGGAATCACATAGTTGTCCATCCAATCCCATTAAAAGATTAAACTCTTCCGGCAAAAAAGAATGTTCAAGAAAAGCTTCCAGAAACTATAAATAGAATTTACTGTCATAGTGTCGATCTACTATGCTGATGAATCTCGGAAAGACTTTACTGAAATAAGATTTTGAAAGTTTTGGAAGGTCCTCACGAGAAATATTTCTTTTCAAACAAAAGTTCCTTAGAGCCTTCACTCTATTTTCCTTGCTGTACCAATAACGATTTGGTACTCGTTAAAATTCTGTAACATCAAATTTTCCTGGGTAGAGTTTGTTAACTAGTTCTATGGGAGAAGCGTTATATTCTTGGATGAGGCCGTACAAACCTTGTTCTTGGAAGAAGGTTTTAGTGAAGTGTTTTGGAATTTCGTGAAGTTGAATATTATGTTTTTTTAACAATAAATCAATTGTTCTTCTAACAATATTAATATCTTTCCAATATCCATTAGGCTTAGTAAATTCTTCTTTTTTAAAATCTGCAGGTAAAAGTGAAATCAATAACTTTGCAGAAGAGCCTTTATATTTTTTCAACAGCGTGAAAATCCATATCTGTATAGCATTTCTTGCGTAACTTGTGAGGGGATGTTCTTGAAGTTTATATTTTCTTGACCTATCATTTCCAAAATTCTTTCTCTAGTATTAATGGGATTATCCCAAAATCTCTGAGGAACGCTATCAAAATCAAAAACTTTAAATTCTCCTGGATATAATGCGTTCATCAACCGAAATGGTGAATCACCATATCGCTTTAATGGATTCGAAAATCCCCATTCTATTAGCAAATTAACTTTTGCAATTTGCGGGATATCTTCTTTAGTATATCCATATTTAATTAAACACTTTTCAAAAAAACTCTTTATATTTTTATATCGGACCAATAGTCCCTTGAAACTCTTTGAAAATCTGTTTCTTCATATCATCCTTCGTAAACGAACTTTATCAATTTAGGAAACGAGCGATAATGATTTAAAAGACCATATAATTTATTCTCTTTTATCATTTTGCTAGATACCATAGGAATTTCATTATGCGTTAATCCAAGCTTGGATTCCAACACATATCTGAGCAATATAATGATGTTGCTGTCCTCATCTAATAAACCCTTTGGTAAAGCTTTTCGTTTCCCGTCAATTACTTGGCAATAATGTTTTATTATATCTTTTTCTATTATTACTTCCATTGGCATTGAGCGAAAAATATTTAGCTCATCATGCAAAAACAAAACCCCCTTACTTACATTATACCCCATAAAGAACATACGTTCTAATTTTAATATATAAAAAAAGAGACCAAAAACAAATCCGGCCCCTTCAAAAAAATCATAGCTTCACATCAATGGATTTCCCAAAATGAGCATGGGATACAACGGCAGGTTGAGTTACACTACTGGATTGAATTAAATCCTTTATAGCGCTTCCCTGGTGCTCCGCATTTCCCATTCTTTTCTCAAAACAGAAATGGAAGTTTGGTACTGCACCTGACTTTGACTATGGGACATTAAAAGCATTGCGATTTCCATTAAGGTCTCCTTTCGTAGCTATTTTTCAGAAAAAGAGACTCTAGCAAATCCAGAGTCTCTTTTGGAAATGTTATTAACAAGTTGTAAAACTCCTTGTGGTTGTTGATTCGCTTGCTTTGTGACTATTTCTTTCAATCTAGAATAGACTATATCTTTATCCTATTAAAACGTGGGTTTAATTGTTTAACTATTTTCTCTTAATATATTAAATTCCCTGATTATAGAATCTATTTGTTCAAAGTCAGTAGCATACATAACTTCATCAATAAATTCTTCCATGCGTTCACTATCAGTATCCCGAGAATTGTTTTTATAGATAACCATAGCATATGCAGTAGCGGCTTTAATCTTATTGATCTCTGCCGATATATTAAACAACCCCGCCTCTGCTAATTGAGCAGGATCACCCATACGCTCCACCTCACTACCAAATGCTCCTCGTATAAATAATTCGTATCTCATTCCGTTCATTTCTTAGTTCACCTCACTTAATGTCAGACTAACTAATAAAAGAGACCCTAGCAAAACTAGAGCCCCTTTCATATATATTAAAATTAACGAAGAAGTTGTAGAACTCCCTGAGGCTGCTGATTCGCTTGAGCTAACATAGCTTGTGCCGCTTGAGAAAGAATAGAATTTTTTGTTTGATCCATCATTTCTTTCGCCATGTCAACGTCACGGATACGAGATTCCGCAGCTGTTAGGTTCTCGGAAGAAGTTCCTAGGTTGTTAATTGTGTGTTCTAAGCGATTTTGAACAGCACCTAGTTTTCCACGCTCAGAAGATACTTTAGAAATTGCATTGTCAATTACTTCAATAGACTTTGAAGCGGATTCTTTGTTGGAGACATTCAATGCAGCTTCAGATTGCACATCATTTGTTCCGTTTGTAACAGAGTTAGATGTTGTGTAACCAGATTGTCCTGCATTACCTGTTAATCCTAGAGCAGATGAGCGCATATCGTTAATGTTTAATGACATACTTTGTCCAGTGTTTGCTCCAATTTGGAACTTGGTGTTGAAACCTGTACCCTGTGCTCCAGAACCAACAACCTGATCCACGTTTTCAACTGTTTCCGATCCAGTACTTCCAATAGCAGCTAAAGGTCCACCTGTACCATCAGTTAAAACGATGTCTTTACCTGTTTCAGAAATAAATTGAATTTCATTGTCTTTGGATAAAGACGCTGTGACTTTATCAGATACGCCGGCATTTTGTAAAGCAGCATTAAGGTCTTTAACTAAGTCCTCCATTGCTGCTTTCGCTACGTTAGCATCGGAATTACCAGTATCATAAGTTTTTCCTTCTTCCAACTTTACAGTAACAGCACTTTCACTACCTACAGCTACTTTGAAACTTGAATCCGCTGCTACAGTAGTTGCACTACTTAAAGCATTGGTTAATTGAATACCGTGGCGCTCCACTGTTGTTGGTGTTCCTTTAACTTCCGTACCTGTAGCTGATGCATCCGCAAATCCTAACATTACAGCAGCCTCATCATTGTCAGCTGTAATTGTAATACTGCTATTTGCACCTTCAGATTTCGCTTTAAAGCTTAAAGCTGTTCCATTATCAGTAATTTCAACTAGATCTGATAATTTAGTACCTCCTGAAGTTACATTACCTAATTGCTCAATTAGTTCTGCTTTAGTTACCGCAGTAGCAGGTGGTCCAGCCTGACTGAAGTCCTTGTCTAATACAGAAGTAATATCAAAAGTAGTACCGTCAACTTCAATTGTTGCACTTGTTAATGCTGCAGCATCTGCATTCCCTACAAATGTTGTAGCTCCAACTATTTCAGCGCTTGTTGCTTTAGTTATTTTGGCACTATCAGAAGAACCTACTCCACCATTTAGTAACTTTTGAGTATTAAACTCTGTTGTGTTACCGATACGGTTAACTTCAGAGGTTAATTGATTTAACTCATCTTGCATAGCTGTTCTATCAGAATCTGTTGCTGTACCATTAGCAGATTGGTTTGCTAGTTCACGCATTCTTTGAAGAATATCGTGTGTTTCATTTAATGCTCCCTCAGCAGTCTGGATCATAGAAATCAAATTATGTTATCGCAGTGGCTTTTTATCCTCTGCTTCTTTATGTTTCCATAAAGTTCAGGTCATATCTTCACCCCGGTAGGGTGCCCCGCGCTCGTGGGTGGGTTATCGGTACGGTTCCTCACCACCTGACCGTCACACCTTCCTAGCTATTGCTTTCCCGATTCACTAGGCTCGGCTCGGTATTGCCCACCATCCACTTTACAGCTGGTTTGGGGTTCCACCGAATTCACGGAGTTTTCATTTAAGCATTGCTGCTTAAAGCGGCATTTCTATTTACCGTCTTGTGCGTTACGAGAAGCTTGATCCAATCCACGAACCTGCGCTCTCATTTTCTCAGAAATAGCAAGTCCAGCTGCATCGTCCCCAGCTTTGTTAATACGTAAACCTGAAGACAATTTTTCCATAGACTTCATTTGCCCTGCAGTTGCAGAACCTAATTGACGGTGCGTATTCAACGCAGCGATATTATGATTAATTCTCATTACATTTTTCCTCCTTGAGTTGTCGCCGATTTCACGTCCTTGTGTAATCGGTGTTGGATTTGCAGATAGGTCAAAAGTCGGCCGCCTTTTGATTCTATTTGCTTACATGTTTTATATCGACCTGTCTCGACAACTGTTTATAGGGAGAGAGAGAATTTTTTACAAATATAATTATTTTTTTAGTTGGTTGCTTAAAGCTTGCAGTAAATCAAGAGAGGAGTGGGATGCTGCGTTGTTTTCCTCTTGAATGGAAAGGTAGATTTCTTTTCTATGTATCTCGATATGCTTTGGTGCTTGGATGCCAAGCTTCACCTGGTCGCCATTAATACTCAGGACAGTGATTTCGATGTCATCGCCAATTTTAATTGCCTCGTCTTTCTTACGTGTTAGTACTAGCATGCGGTCTCCTCCTCTCTATTTTGCTATCGCTTCCGGAAACAGATTATGCTTCGTCCGATATGGGCTGCCTGTCAGGATTACTTGTTTACCAAGCTTCTTTTTCGCGTTCACCACGACTGGTGCTTGCAGATTGGCAGTTGTTAGATGGAAAGGATCTGCCATCGTCAAAACTGTATAGACAGTTACATCTTCAGGGGAATCCAACTCAAGGGCATCCACCGCCTGATTTTCTAGGTTAAAGTCATAATCAAGGAAGAATGCGAATGGGTTTGTTAACACAAAGCCGAGCTCAGGTGTCTGGACCGACTGCAAAATATAAAACGTTCCGTCCTCAGTGAAAGGGAAAATCGCGAACTTCTTCTCCTCCAAGAAACCTGGTAATCCATTCGGGAACTTTACCACTTCTTCTTCCTGCAACTCTATCAATCCATGATACTTCGTTTCTATTTTCATCGTTTCACAACCTTATATTTTTTGTTCGTAGCCGCCTGTACCGACATGGCGCAGGTTCTCAAAATCTATCTCCAATGACGGATGGTTGGCCAAGTTAACCTGTGCGGTACCTGGTGTGTACTCATGTACTAGCTTATTTATCTTTGCATCAATCACAGGCTTGTGGTTCTGCCAATCAATATCTACTTTTCCAGGCTCATAATCAATTTTCACACTAAAGTGTGATGGAATCCAGCCGATATTGAATTCTTTTTGGGGACCCTCGCTGTTTCTCTTAGCCTGACGAGTGATGGCTCCACCACCATTTTCAATCCGCATCATTTCATTCCCGTCCTGTGCAACCCGCGCCAGACCTGCCAACCAGTCCTGACGTCCAAGCTGTGCCGCTTCCTCAATCCGCCTTCCAACACTCTTCAAATCCATATCCTCTCTCGCCTGCCTCTGATCTATCGTCAATCTCCCAGGTATCCGCCTCATCGTCAACTCCGCCTTAGGCTGCTCAATGCTCAACTCCGCTCCAGGCTGTTCGATTTGTTGTACAGGTTTCTGTATTTGCAGCTCTGTCTGCGCAAATGTCGACTGCAACCTTATTTGGGGAAATAGCATGTATCCTCCAGCTCCTTAATTCCAAAATAAAAACTGCCCCAGAAACAACTGCCATCAAACAGCTCCCTCCAAGACAGTTCCTCACCCTATCTTAAAAAATCCAACAACGAAGGCTGAATCACACGCGCACCCACACCAAGCGAAGCACGATGCACACTCTCCTGCGAGGTCAAATCCGTAATAACCTTCTCAATATCCGCATCCTCATTATCAGACAAAATGCGTGTTGCCACCACTTCCTGATAACCAATACGATTATCCACCATCTCCAACCGGTTATAACGCGCACCAAGCTCCGAACGCTCCGCCGAAACAGTATCTGCAGCATTATCAAATCGTCCCATCAAATCTTTCAACGCATCTGTATCACTCGTCTCAAGTGCAGATTGAAGTCCATTCCAAATCTCCATCATGTCCTTATTGAATACATTTTCTGTATTAATATTGGACTGCAGCTTGATTCCACGGGATACCTCGACCTCAAACGGGGAGTTTTCGGTACTTACTGAAGTTGGATCATTCGCATCCGTAATACGCGGCTTATCAATCGCCGTGCCGTTAAAAATGTATTTTCCCGCAACCTGCGTGTTAGCTACCTGTACAAAATCATGTTTCAACTGCTCGATCTCTTTAGCCATCGCCTGCCGATCTTCTGAGGAATACGTTTCATTCGAACCCTGCACTACTAATTCACGCGCACGGTGCATGACACTTTGTACGTGATCCAATGCCGCTTCTGAGTTTTCCATCCATGAATAGGATTCACTCAGATTTCGTTTGTATTGTTCAAGCTCTGTCAGATTTGTACGGTAGTACATCCCCTTCATCGCTACGACCGGGTCATCGGATGGTCGGGAGATTTTTTTACCTGTAGAGAGCTGTTCCATCAGCTTGCCCATTTTGCTGTAGCTTGTACTCAATTGACGCAGTGAGTTCTGCGTCAGCATGCTCTGTGTTACTCGCATTTCTCTAACCTACCTTCCGCCTATTCCCATGCCGTTTATTATTTTATCTAAAAGTTCATCTGTTAACGTGATCATTCGTGCCGAAGCGTTATATGCGTGCTGATACTGAATCATGCTTGTCATCTCTTCATCTAGGGAGACGCCGCTTACCGACTGACGACGTTGATCTACTGACAATCGTAAAGTTTCACTATTATGTGATAGTCTGTTTGCTTCTTGAGCATCTACAGCCAATCCGCCAATTACACTTTCATAGTAGTTTTGGAAAGTAGTAGATACACCGTTCAACTGCAGCGAGCGTGCTTTTACTTCTGCTAAAGCTACTGCGTTACTGCCATCCCCTACACGTCCACCAACCTGTCCGACTTTTGGAATGTCTATATTAATAAAGTTCCCTTTTGAAACATCTTCAAGACGCACCTTGTCTAAATTAAAATTGACCGATGAATTTCCGCTCTCGTCCGTGAACTCTTCAGACAAGCCCTGTCCCAACTGTTCCAAACTAGCAAAATTCCCTGATGTTTTCATTTCTTGTTTCGGCGACTGCGCCGCATCATACACCGTATAAGTAAACTGCTGAACCCCAGCTGCATCTACCGTCGACTGAACGGATACAGAGATATTTTCGACGCCGTTATAACCAAGAAATTCCCCGGTTGTGATGATCCCTTTGTTGTAGCCGGAAGCCGCAATATTGTCCAATGATTGAACGATATCCGCTGAAACGGTAAACAGCTTTGCAGCATCCTTTTTATTACCAGCAGTAATATCTGTATTTTTAAACTCAAAGAACTTAAACGCTGTGTGCTCTCCAGTCTCCATACTTGAAATGCTCCAGCCGGATTCATGGACCCTGTTGATCTCTTGGGCAAACTCATAGGCCACTGTATCAAGGTGGTTCAGCATATCAGGGTATAGACCCTTTTCTGTGTTGCCTTCCATGAAGCCGTAGGAATCGATCAGGCCGCGCAGTTTACCGGAAGCCTGCATGCTGCCAATTCCAAAGCTTGTATCACCAAGGCTGTATCCGTCCACCAGTTCCGTATCATTACGATAATCTAGAGACAGGCTGTTCACTTTAAGAGTTGTTGCATCAACCAGGTTGCCGATTTTGCGACCAGAGTCATCCACTAAATCAATGGTAAGTTTCCCTTCTGCAAGTGCACTTGGGCTCCCACCTGTTCCCACTTGAGTTGTCTTGATATTCACAAGCTGGGAAAGCTCGTCCACCAGACGGTCCCTTTCATCGTAAAGGTCATTGGCAAGATAGCCATGAGGTTCAATTTCACCAATCTGTTTGTTGACATTGTTAATCTGCTCGCTAAGTGCGTTAACTTGCTTCAGCGTGACATCCATCTCATTTTTAATATCACCTTGAACCGAGGTCAGGGAATCAGATAAGAATCGAAACGTTTCCGAAACCGCCAAACCACGCTGCCTCACTACAGAACGTGCACCTGCATTAGTCGGATTAACTGCTAAGTCCTGAAACGACTGCCAGAAGCGATCTAATGTCGTTGAAAGCCCCGTCTCGGATGGTTCATTCATGATTCCCTCCATCTTCTGCAAAGAATCCGCACGTGATTCCCAATAGCCAAGCTTATTGTTTTCCCCGCGATACTGGATATCCAGGAAACTCTCTCGCACTCGCTGGATGCTGCCTGCCTCTACTCCAGTCCCAATCTGCCCTGGAATTTGCGGACGATTTAATGATGGAGCAGGATATGGCTCTGTCTGTTCAAAGTTAACTCTTTGTCGTGTGTAACCTGGGGTATTGGCATTGGCAATGTTATGACCAACCGTCTGAAGGGCAGTTTGCTGGGTAACCAGACCACGTCTCGCAACTTCGAGACTATGAAATGTTGAACGCATGGATGTTCCTCCTAAGCTCTTGAATCGAACAGCGAGCGCGCTGGGGCACTGACACTTTTTTTCGTATTCGCAGGTTTTTCGTAGTTCACAGCATTTGGCTGCGGATTTAAGGTATTCAAAGTCATCGTGACAAATTGCAGGGACTGCTGAAGCAGGAGCTGATTAAGCTCGTTTTGTTTTTGAATATTATTGATTGTATCAGTTAGCCTTTGTTTCAAGTCATGCAAGAGAGTTTTCTCCTCAGGGGTGCCCATTTCTGCAAGCTCCGTAACCGTTTTTCCCTCTGACAGGTCCGCTCGTTGCTTCTCCAGTTGGACGATTGCTCTCGTATACTGCTTTTCTTCTCTAGTAATCTGTTGTAGCTCTTCAACCTTGTTCTCTTTTACAATCTCTTCTTTCCGTACGGTGAGTTCATAGAGGTATGCATGCAAGGTAAGCATTTTTTCAAGTAGGGTAATGATGGTTGGAATCGACATAAGTTCTCCTTATTTTGAAGCAATATTATTTATTAAAATAGAAATCGATCATCTTGTTGGCTACAGCTTTTGAGTCTACTTGGTAAGTGCCGTTCTCCACAGAGACTTTTAGTTTAGCGATCTTCTCCTGACGAGCTTCAGCAAATTGGGAACGCTCTTGAAGCTCTTTTGCTTTGCTCGATATTTCTACTTGGTCGCTTTTGGCCTGGTTTGCCTTTGCAGCTTGTTGCTGTTTCATTTGATTTTTATATGGGTTAATCCCTGAAGGTCCTAAATTATTTATTTTCATTTGGTATCCCTTCCTTCCGAACAGTTTGTCTATTTATTTTATCGACACATTGGCCAGAATGTTTATTAAAACTTCTTATTTATAACGTGGTATGTTTTTCCTTCTTCACGTATTACACGTTCTCTTTCTTCTTCGCGTTCTAATTGAGAAAGCTGTCCGTGTATATCCTTTTTACAGTTCTGACACAGCTTGTCCTCTCTAATAATCCTACCACAACGGTCGCACGGATAGCCTAAATTCGGAAAATGAGCGAGTTGAATCCGACCTTTTCTGATGAACTTGATAATCAGATATTCCTCAACCCCCGTGTCTTCCACCACTTGGTCCATCGTCGCCGTCCGATTTTCTCGTTGACGGATATATTTGTAAACAGTATTATACTTTGCTTCCTCTTCTTTATAGCACGTTTCACATACTTCCCGAAACGCATTTTTTATATAAATCTGACCACAGTTTGGGCAATTATCTAGTTGAGACATAACGCAACTCCCTTTCGAGCAATAAATTCTTATTCTTTATATCGTAAGAGACGGCAAAATGTTAACTGCGAACAAGTGTGTAGGAGTAAATATCCTTTGCACCAGCGTCTTTAAGGACCTTTGCCGCCATGCGCACGGTTGTTCCTGTTGTGTAGATGTCGTCGATTAGGAGAATGCTTTTATCCTTCACCGCCTCAGTGTCCGGCACATAGAACGTATTCTCCCGTTCCATTCTCTCTTTACGCGCCTTTTTTGATTGCTTTTCTGAGTTGGTTTTGGAGAGTAACTCTTCTGGGGTTCTAAGTAAAAGCTCCGCCAAAAGTAGCGACTGATTAAAGCCACGTTCATATTTGCGGTCTGTGCTTAATGGTATGGGGACAAGGATGGGCCGGTCTTTAATCCATAACGATTCAAACGTATGGCGGAACGCTTTCTGGAAAACTTGAACCAGAACGGCATCCCCGCGAAACTTATATCTCGCTAACACTTCTTTCATATGTTCATTGTAATGGTAAACGGACCGATTCTGTTGAAGCAGACCAGCTGTGGATGGATCTTCCTCCCATCTGAAACAGTCGGAACATAAATCCTCAACGCGGTTTTCTGGTGCCACCATGGCCCACTGCCGCCCGCAAATTCTACAGAGCTCTCCCGTAATTATTTGAAAAGCACTTTCACATTTCTCACAAATGGGGGTATGTTGTTGCAATCCTAGGAATGCGCCCCATCCAAACAAAGTTGAAACATCACCATGACAAATCAAGCAATTCTTCATTGGAAAAAGCCTCCCTTCCGTGCGTTATAGTTCATCCTTATAATCTGGTCAACGGCGGCACCCATCTCATTTGTCTTGCCATAATGAAAAAAGCGAACATCCCCCCTTGGAAATTGGCTACTGCGGCCAACCCTTCCAGCTATCTGCACAAGAGCACTTTCCGTGAAGACGTCATCCTCCGCTCCAAGTACTCCTCCTTGCACATCCGCTACCGTCACGCCACGTTCTAGGATTGTTGTAGTCACCAGGATTTTTATGTTTCCTTTTCGGAAGTTATCGACTTTCTCCTTACGCTCCTTATCTTTTGCATGCACACCTGCCACGAGCTCGCCGTGTTCTTTTGCAAAGATTTCAGTTACTTTTTCTAAGACATCGATATTAGGAACAAATAAAAATATGGGGCTTCCATTTTTCATATGTTTTCTGACCCATTTCGAGACATTCGCCGGAAGTTCGTCTTTTTTAATCCGTTTCTCCCATTTCCCACACCACTCTAAAGTAGGAACAGGCAGTGGGTGTTTGTGATATCTGGCTGGAATCACTACAGATTCTAGTTTTTTTGCACGGACATCTCGCTGCATTTTTTTCGATGGAGTGGCACTTAAGTAGATGAGGCTCCCATCTTCCTTTCGTGCCTGGTTCGCTGCATACTCAAGTGTTGGATCTATGTTGTAAGGAAAAGCATCGACCTCGTCTATGATGAGAGTATCAAATGCGCGGTAATAACGAAGTAGTTGGTGGGTGGTGGCGATGGTGAGTGGGGTATTTTTTGTTCTATCCTCGCTGCCCCCATAAAGGGTGGCGACTTCGACTTGAGGAAAAACTTTCTTTAATCTTGGCGATAGCTCTAACACTACGTCCGTTCTTGGGGTTGCTATACAAACGCGGCCACCTTTACTTAATGCCGTTTCGATTCCTTTAAAAAGCACCTCTGTTTTCCCTGCACCGCAAACCGCCCAGGCGAGGAGGGATGTTTTGTTGTTGATTGCTTCGACGACTTTTTTTGAGGCGAGTTGCTGGCCTTTGGAGAGGGTGCCGTCCCAAGCGAGGGTGGTGTCTTGGTCAGCGGTGTCTAGTCGTGGCCCACTCCACGAGATGAGTGGGGTACACTCACTTACCCGCCCCATCATGATGCAATGGCGGCAATAGGTGCACTTCTGGTGACAGCGGGCACAATTAAACGAAGCAAACAGGTTTTGATCTATGTTACCACATCGGTTACAGTTGTTAGTGCCTAAATTGGTGGATTGGACTCCGAAATCGAGTTTTATATATCCATTTTGATAATGTGTTTGGAGTGTGTCGTGGCTGAATGGAAGTTCGTCTGCTAGAAGTCTTTTGCCGGAGAGGAAGTATTGGAGATTTTGGTCAAAGGGGAATGTTGTCTGGATGGGAGGATGCGGGATGTTAGGGACAGCAGATATTCTTTGGATATCTTCTGATTTTTGGTTGGTGATTTTTAATTGGTTATTGCTTGTTTGACTGAAAAGCATTAGTTACCTCCTTTGATTTTGAATTTCGGTAGTTGATGGGCGTTCTCTCTGCCCGTTTTGTTGTTATTTTTGTTTAAACGGTCACTGAGGTGCCCTCTCTAAGCCCCATCTGTTGGTTTTCTCCCTCAAACGGTAACAGAGAACCCGTCTCTACGACCGTTCTGTCGGTTTTCTTCATCAAATGGTCACAGAGACGTCTCCTCTACACCCGTTTCACTGTTACTTCACTTCAAACGGTTACTGAGATGGAAATATACGGATAAACGCTCGTCACTTCACAATAAATCTCCCCAATAAATAAAAAAAGACACCACAAGCAACCCACTGCTCCTGATGTCTCTCCAATCTCTCGATGATGTTACGTGAATATAAAGTTATCGCTTATACCACCCAAGCCCCAAAGCGCCTTCACCTAAATGCGTTCCAATTACCGGACCGAAATAGCTCAAGAAAAACTCCACATGAGGATACTTCTGTTCAAGCTCTCTCTTCATCTCTTCAGCTTCCGCTTCACGATTCGCGTGAATCACACACGCGCGCATTGGCACTCCCAATGAAGCATCTTCATCAAACAAATCATGTATACGCTTGACCGCTTTTTTGCGAGTACGAATCTTTTCAAACGGAACGATTTTCGTATCGACAAAATGCAACAGTGGTTTCACCTGCAAAAGGCTTCCAACAATCGCTTGGGCACTGCTTAAACGTCCACCACGTTGTAAGTGAGAAAGGTCGTCTACCATAAAGTAAGCACGGTCAGATTCTTTCATAACGTTCAATCGTTCCATTATTTGTTCAGGAGACTTTCCCTCTGCAGCCAATTCCGCCGCTTCTAATGCATAGAAGCCTTGAATCATGCAGCTGATCTCGGAATCAAATGCGTATACTTCGATCCCATCCACCATATCTCCAGCTGCAACTGCACCTTGAAAAGTACCACTAATGCCGCTAGAAAGATGAATACTCACAACGGCATCATAGTCCTTAGCAAGTTTTTCAAAAAGGGAAACAAACTCGCCAATTGCCGGTTGGGAAGTTGAAGGGAGTTCGCGACTGTTCTTAACCTCTTCGTAAAATTGCTCTACTTTAATGTCCACTTCTTCTTGGTACGATTCATTCCCGAAGATTACATTTAGCGGGATCATATGTATGTCATGCTTTTCGCGTAATTCTGCTGAGATGTAGGCAGTACTGTCTGTAACAATCGCCGTTTTCATATTGTAGACCTTCCTTATACTAAAGTATTTCTGTTATCTATTATAGATTGTACATGAAACGACAATAAGTTTCATCTATTGTTTGATTTTTATAAGGGGAGGTGATATATCAACCACTTTTTTACTTTTATCAACCAACTGGGTCTATATATCGACCATTCGACACCAACAGACAATTCCCGCCGACCTTTCTCCGCTTCCGCTCCCCCTCCAACCCCACAAAAAAACCCTGGAGAACTAAATCCCCAAGGCTACCTAACCTCTACCCAGCCATTCTTGATTGCAACAACAACAGCTTGTGTACGGTCATTTACATTCATTTTTTGAAGGATGTTACTTACATGGTTTTTAACCGTCTTTTCGCTGATGAACAACGCTTCCCCGATTGCCTTGTTGCTCTTTCCGTCAGCCAACAACTGAAGCACTTCGCACTCACGGCGAGTCAACAAGTGAAGCGGGCGGCGAATTTCAATTTGTTGGTAAGTAGTAACTGCAGTACTACCTCCACTGCCTCCACGTGAACCGCTTCGCACACCATTTTCCGTTAAGCGACGGTATTCTCTTACAAGATTATGCGTAACTTTTGGGTGAAGATATGACCCACCATCCGCAACCACCTTGACTGCATCCACTAATGCATCAGCATCCATTTCTTTTAATAGATAACCTCGTGCACCTGTTTGAAGAGCATGTGTAACGTAATTCTCGTCATCATGAATGGATAGTACGATGACCTTTGCTTCCGCATTAGCTTCCACTAAACGCCTTGTCGCCTCCACACCGTTTACTTTCGGCATATTGATGTCCATGATGAAGACGTCTGGATCATGCTTTTCCATTAGGTCAAGCGCTTCTTCTCCATCGTCACCTTCTGCCACAACGTGAAAGTTAGTTTCAAAATCCAGAATGCGTTTAACTCCTTCACGGAAAAGCTGATGATCATCAATAATCACGATTTTTGTCGTATCCATTCCTCTCATCCTCCCAAATACATCTTTAGCCTAACGGAATTTTGATGAAAACGGTGGTGCCTTTTCCAGACGAGGATTGGATGTCCATTTCTCCGCTGATCAGTTCCACTCTTTCTCTCATTCCTATTAGTCCAAACGACTTTTCTTTTTTTTCTGTCGTATCAAATCCTACTCCGTCATCTTTTACGATGACAATGATATGAGTAGGTTTCACTTCCAATTTTACATAAATGGAGCTTGCCTCAGCATGCTTTATGGCATTTGTCAGCGACTCCTGGACAAGCCGGAACACTGCTACCTCAAGGTTCGAGGAAATACGGTGTTCCACTCCGAGGTTCATAAATTCAATCTGCGGATATCCATTATGATAATCCTCGATAGTCGAAATATATTTCTTTAAAGTAGGCACCAACCCAAGATCGTCGAGTGCCATTGGTCGAAGGTCGTAAATAATCCTTCGCACTTCATATAGAGCGGAGCGCACCATTACTTTCAGGGAGCGGATCTCTGAAAGAGCTTCCCCAGGGCCCCGCTCCCGGAAAGTCCGGTCAATCAAGTCGGAGCGCATCATCACATTGGCCAGCATTTGCGCCGGTCCATCATGAATCTCCCGAGAAAGTCGCCTGCGTTCCTCCTCTTGCGCTTCCATGATTTTAAAGCCAAAATCACGCTTCTCTGAGGCATCGGCAATCATCTGGCCGACCTGTTGAAGATCTCCTGTGACATAGTTTAAAATCACCGAAACTTGACTAACAAGGCGATCCGCTTTCGTGATGGTTTCTTCAAGATTCAACAATCTGCGCTCTATCTCGTTTCTTCTGTTGCGAAGTTGGGCCTCTTTTTGCGAAATCGTATGAAGTTCCAACTGCAACTCATGTGCATGATCATATGCTTGTCTAATTTGATCTTCTGTATAATTTTTAAACTGCCTGCTCACTTCTGAAAGACGGTTTCTTGCATGCCGGACTTGAACTTCCAGCTTGTCCTGTTTTTGGATTAGCTGCGCCACTTCCAGCTTGACCGCGTTCAATTCTTTCCCAAGGTTCTCGAATTCTTTTCGGGAGCTTTCCCCGATTTCGAAAATCTCGTCCTTACTCACTTCAACGGTTTTCACCATCTGTTCAATAATCATGTCTAATTGTTTAGAGTTTATAACTTTCCGAGACATAGGACATCCTCCAAAAGACCCTGTATTCTTAAAAGAATATCGTGAATACTTCTTTATTGTCATAGTACATTATACCCAAACGGAAGAAAGACACTATATGCTATATCATTCCAAATCTTCCAATCCTTTGTGGGGGTACCTGTCGAAAATTGTCCACACCTTATTATATCGGACCGAAGTTTTACTTGTATAACATTATTATTACAATCGGATTAAAGTTTGTCGAATCTTGCCAACCTAAGGAGTTAAGCACTATATTTTATTTGATGTAGACCCCTATCTCGATTTATAATGTATAGTATGGCTCTTTTATTGTCACCAAATGTTTTGAGCAGGAAAAGGAGAGTTGCCGGTTTGCTATCTCACTACTATACCGTAAAAGGTCATGGAGAGCATGAAATAATTATTCAAAAATCAAGATTTATTGCTAGCGTTAGTCGTGCGACAACTGAAGATGAAGCTTTGAACTTTATACAAGAAATAAAGAAAAAATATCGGGATGCATCCCATAATTGCTCTGCTTACCTTATTGGTCAACATGATCAAATTCAAAAAGCCAATGATGATGGTGAACCGAGTGGTACAGCCGGAGTCCCGATGCTTGAAGTTTTAAAAAAGAAAAAACTAAAAGATACGGTAATTGTAGTTACCCGTTATTTTGGTGGAATTAAACTTGGTGCAGGCGGATTAATTCGTGCATATGGTAAGGCTGCTTCTGAGGGCCTATCTGCTACAGGGCTAGTGGAGCGCAATTTGATGCAAATAATGCATACAACTATTGATTACACACTGCTGGGTAAAGTAGAAAACGAAGTGCGTTCATCCACCTATATCATTGACCATATTGATTACCAAGAAAATGTACAAGTTAACGTCCTGATCCCAGCATCGAATAAAGAAGACTACCTTAATTGGATAATTGATTTAACACAAGGAAAAAATAACACAACTGAAGGAAAGCTATTGTATAGAGAGACAGATGTGGTACTCTAGCCTAAAGGAGACTAAACATTGAATAACTCAAGAATAAAACGAAGAAATAGGAAGAAGAAAGTCCTAAAACGCGTCCTTATGTTTTTGGTTATTGTTCTTCTTTCTGTAGTTGCTTATGGTGGCTATGTATTTTATCAAACGTTCCAAGCTGCGAATAGCGCTTATACAGAAATAGATCGTGGAGAGAAGTCGAATCTACGTGACAAAAAAGTCGAAATAGGTAAAGATCCTTTTTCAGTATTAATTATGGGTGTGGAAGATTATTCAACAGGTGGCGAAAATGGAAGAACGGATACCCTCATTGTTGCAACCATTAACCCTAAAGACAAAACCATGAAAATGCTCAGTATCCCTCGTGATACCTTAGTAACCATACCAGACAGAAATGAAGAAACAAAAATAAATCATGCTCATTCATATGGCGGGAAAGATTTAACCATTGAGACAGTTGAGTATTTTCTAGATGTTCCGATTGATTATTTCGCAACAGTAAACTTTGAAGGTTTTAAAAATATTATTAACATCGTTGATGGTGTTACTGTGGATGTTCCTTTTGATTTTTACGAAACAAGTGATGAAACAGGAAAAAGACTTAATTTTTATGAAGGTAAAATGGAGTTAGATGGCGAGAAAGCACTTGCTTATGCAAGAATGAGAAAACAAGATCCTAGGGGTGACTTTGGGCGTAATGACAGACAACGTCAGATCATGGCAGCCGTCATCGACAAAATCTTATCACCACGAAATGTGTTTAAAGTGGATGAAATTGCTGGAGAACTTGGAAGTAATGTTGAAACAAATATAAGAATGTCTCAAGGACTCGGATTGGCACAGCAGTTCGCCAACTTTAAATCCAATGACATCGAAACCATTAATATTGAGGGAGAAGACTCTTATATTGGTGGTGTGTACTACTTCGTCCCTTACGATGAAAGTATACAGGAAGTTCGCAGTTCGATCCGCTCTCACCTTGAAATACAACCTGCAGAAGATGATTTATAATACAAGCCTTCCCTTTCCCCGGGGAGGTTTTTTCCTGTCCCCACGCCCACGTGTACAACGCGCACAATAAAAGAGCCAAACCCAACAAAGGGTCTGGCTCAAATAACATCTATCAATCTATCATTTTTTGATAGGTGACTTATGGATTAATTAATGTCTTCCAAATACTTTCCTGTAAAACTTCATAAACGGCTTGTTCTGTTCGTTAAAGATACCTACAAGTTCTGCAATAAACTGGATCAAGATGATAAGCAGTACGGTAATTAAAATCGTACCCCAGATGGTTGCAGAAGTTAAAAAGATTGCACATGCTGCAAAGATGATACCGAATCCGTAAATGACAAGCACCGTATTCCTATGGGACAAACCCGAAGCCAACAACCTGTGATGTAAATGACTTTTATCAGGTGCAGATATCGGTTGCTTGTTCAAGATTCGGCGAATGATCGCAAATGCTGTATCAAATACTGGCACACCGAGGATAATAATCGGGATGACAAAACTGAAAAGAGTCACACTTTTATAAAGCCCAAGTAGTGATAATACGGAAATGCAGTAGCCTAAAAACAGTGCACCTGTATCTCCCATAAAGATTTTAGCTGGGTGGAAATTATAAAACAAAAATCCAATGGTGCTACCCAAGATAATAAGGGATAGCGTCAAAATTAACTCTTTACCACCAAGACCTGCAATTACTGCGATAGTCGCAATAGCAATAGTTGATATACCTGCTGCAAGCCCATCCAATCCGTCAATAAGGTTGATCGCATTTGTTATCCCGACAATCCACAAAATAGTAATAGGGATGGACAACCAGCCTAATTCAAGGCGTTCCACGATAAATGGGATGGTAATGAAGTCAATTTTAAGTCCTGTATAAACTATAACACCTGCAGCGGCTATTTGCCCTACAAGCTTTGTTCTTGCTTTTAATTCATACTTATCATCAAAGACTCCAATCAGGACAATTATCAATGCCCCTATGGTAATTCCGGTAATTCTTTGATCATATAGACCAACAAATATATATCCTACAACAACACCAATGAAGATCGCTAGTCCCCCTAGACGAGGCATGATCTTCTGGTGAACTTTTCGATGGTTCGGTTTATCGGTTGCTCCTATATAATGAGCGAATTTTATGACCAATGGCGTGATAACGAGGACGGTGATGAATGACACTACGAAAGCAAGTATTAATTGTAAATCCATTGTCGTCACCTAATTTCTTGTTCTTATTTTTAGCATTTCATATTTGAGGAACAAACATGTCTAGTTTAATTATCCAATTGCTTGTATCGCACCCTTTGTCATTTTAACAGATATTTTCTGCATTGAAAATATAAATGTGTAAATGTAATATTAGGTGTCCGTTGTAATATGGATGACTTACGCGTAAACAGCACTCGCTTTTTACTTAGTCATATACCCACTAAACCCGTTTTCGAACGCCATTGTAAGCATAATTTACAAAACACCATACAGACTTAAAAAACCCCAGCTTCTCTATTTGACGATATACTTGCCAATTTCGTTTCGCTGTTTTTAATTTATTACTGGAAATAGATCCTTCGACATAGCGGTATTTAGCTAAATCCTCCTGAATACCATAAGCAATATAGCCCTTTTTAAGGATAGAAAGCCAGTATGCAAAATCCTGTCGGGTTCTAATCAATGGCATTTTCATCTTGCCAATTTTTTCTATATTAAGCACAACAGTTAAGCAACCAATAATTGTATTCTTTAAATAACCGTCATAATCAATTTGATTAGGAATGCCGACCACTTTATTTAGGTCATTTCCTTCTTCATCAATAATGGAATATTTAGTAAATGAAAAGGCAATGTCCTTATCCTCCATAAATGCAATTTGCTTTTCGAGTTTTGTGGGCACCCACATGTCATCGCTATCAAGAAATGCCACATACTTTCCATTTGCAGCTTCAATGGCAGTATTACGAGCTACAGCAGCACCACTGTTGACTTCTAGTTGTATTAAATTTATTCGCGCATCATTTTTTGCATATTGTTTTATAATAGAAACACTGTTATCCCTTGATTGGTCATCTACAAGGATGATTTCCCAGTTCTCATATGTTTGATTAAGCACAGACTCAATGCAGCTTCCAATATGTTTTTCTGCATTATATACAGGTGTAACAACTGTCACTAAAGGAGAATGTTTTCTGTCATTCATGATTAATTCCTCCTACCAAAAATTAAGCAATGATACTAATTATGTTTACCTATACTTTCTTTTACATTCCTTACAAAAATAATCAAATGGCTACCGAAAATCGATAGCCATTAAAACCTAGCATCTATTAATCTTTATAAATATTAATTGCCCAAAAGAATTTTGTCAATTTTCCACAACACGCTGGAGTGAACAGCCTTTCTACCTCCGAATACCCCGAAGTCTTCTTGTTCTCCCTTTTCAAGATAACTCTCTGTGGAAGAATCAATATCTTCAGGACGTACAAGCATCAATGCCTTATCTTGCTTCGCAGCCAGCAATCCTCCTGTCAAGGCATCTTTAAAATCTGCTCCTGTAGCAAAATAATACCCATCATAGGATGAATTAAAGTATTCGGCAACAGCTACATTAGTTTTGTAACGATCTGCTCCAGAAATTCGTTTCGCTTGTATTTCTTCTTGAACGGATTCACTAATGGGTTTAGTGCCACCAATAATATATTTACGAGTAAAGTTATGGGACTGAAGAAAATCTTTTGTAGCACTTGGGACCCATGTTTGTTCTACAAATACTATTGGCATATTTCGTTTTGCCGCTTCAACTGAAGCAGACAACGCATCAGGAAAACTCTTTCCATTCACTATCATTATTTCCCCATTTTCTTCCGCTACAAACTTGCTTATTTCCACAGCTGTATCATAACGTGTTTTTCCTGAAATCCGTGTTGATTTCATTCCATTAGCGTGTAATTTATCCTGCACACTTTTACTTATAGCCTGTTCTCCTCCGACTACAATCACATGGTCCACTCCCATTTCTTTCATGGAAGCAATGGTCCCTTGTGGTAGAAACCTTTTCTCTGACAGGTAGATAGGACTATTAATTTTATAAGATAAAGGAATTACCGATAGGCTGTCTGCAAAAGTTTTGTTGCTGGATAAAATAGCGAATTTCCCTTTCAAAACACGGCTACCATTTGTCAGTGTGGATGTAGAAACAGTTTCCCAGCCTCTTTTCGCAACTTCAACTGAAGTTTCCAACGAATTTTTTCCTGATATCCTGTTTTTTTCATGATAATACTGAAGAGAACCTGCCGCATTTACTTGTCCAAGTCGGACAGGAAAGGCTGATGCGTCTTCGCTTGATTCTTCTATGATTTCCTTTAATTGTCGACCTGTTAGATTCTTGTCAGTACTTTTTAGCATAGCTGCTTGCGAAGAAACTAATGGAGCTGCCATGCTTGTACCGCTCATTTTTCCGTAACCGCTAATGCTATTTGAAAAAGAAATAGGCAGTGCGCTAAATATTTCAACTCCAGGAGCAACTACAGCGACAGAGTCACCATAATTTGAAAAATCAGCCATTCCACCTGCTAAATTAGATGCCCCTACAGACATTACTCCTGGATAGCCTGCTGGATATTCTACTTTATTAGAAGAATTATTTCCGGCTGCTGCCACTACCATCACGCCACTCTTTACCGCTTTATCAATCGCTTCTTTCAACGTATTGTTTTGTTTCTCACCTGCAATACTGATGTTGATGATGTCTGCACCATTTTCAACCGCATAATCAACACCAGAGGCAATATCAGACGCAAAAGCACCCTGGCGATCTCCTACTTTAATTGGCATTAAATATGTATCTTTAACAATAGATGCTATGCCGTTCCCGTTATTGGTTTTGGCACCGACAATACCTGCAACATGGGTCCCATGGCCAATTTCGTCCACCGGCATACTGCTTGATGACAAGACATTATATGGTTTTACCATGTTATCTTTAAGATCCGGATGATCAAGGTCTACCCCTGAGTCAAGTATAGCAACGATAGGCTTATATTGTTGCTCGTATACTGACCACGCTTCCTGTACATTCATCACTTGTAAGTAATCCTTTTGAAATGGGTAGTGGGGATCGTCTATACTGGTATTTGTGGTTGTATAATAGAAGAAACTATCCTCTTCTACGTATTCCACTTCATCTTGGCTTTCAAGATCTTTTTTAATTTTGTTAAAGTCTTTCTTTTTAATGTTTTTTATTTGTGGTTTTGCTTTACTAAAAGAATAATTGTCTTTATCTTTATATTTGACAATTATCCTCATGTGCTCATCTTGAGAAGCTTGCACAACCTCTTTGTCGAAAAGAGGGGTAAAGCACAAGAGCGTTACCAGAATTAAACCTAAGCTTTTTTTCATCGTCTTTTCTCCCCAATACCCCTTAGTTTCTCTTTTGTCTGTTTTATATTGTTAATTATTTAGATAAACATTACGTCTTTAATTATCCAGCCGTTTCCGTTTCTTTCGACTGTGAGGTTAACCTCAATATTAAATGCTTCATCTACCCAACGTACGAGCACTTCTTTATCTTCTAAATGGATATATTCTGCTTCTTCAATTTCAGAACTTAAAGAAAGAAATTGTTCGATAAAGGCACCCATCTCTTCGTTTTCTCCAGACCAATAATCGACTAGATCACTTAACATCGGTTCTGCAAAATAATTGGATAAATATCCTTCTAATTCCTCACGAGTCAAGTCCTCTGGATTTGGATAATGCTCTTCTACTGTTAGATTATGAAATTTAAATTTAGCAATTTCAATATAAGACATGATATTCCGCTGTTGACCCACACTGATTTCTTCTTCTTCTTGTGGTTCTTGATTGTAAAGGACCTCTTCACTATCTAAAAAGAAAAAGCCTGAAATAAAGATAATAATAAAAAGCAATAGCAATATATTTCTCCAACGTTTTTTCACCCAACACACCTCATTAATGCGTTTATTCTATACAAGACCAAAAGATGTGCAAATATTGCACACCTTTCCTTTTTCGTTCTTATACTTTTTAAAGCTTGTTGACCGTCCTTCTTCCGATCGATGCATAATAATACCCAAGGTCCGCCATTTGATTGAGGTCGAACATGTTTCTACCATCAATCAAGACAGGTTGCTTCAGCTTTTTCTTTAAATCAGCTAAATCAAGATCCTTGAATTCCTTCCAGTCAGTAAGGACAATTACTGCATCTGCACCTTGGACAGCTTCTTCATATGAATTCACAGTATTTAAGTTTGCAATTTCTCTTTTGGCATTTGCCATTGCTACCGGATCATACGCAATTACATCTGCACCGTCTTCCAATAATTTCGGTATAACATCAATAGAAGGAGCAGCACGCATGTCGTCTGTATTAGGTTTAAATGCCAATCCAAGTACAGCAAGCTTCTTCCCTTCTAGTTCCCCATTGAATGCTTCTTTTACTTTATCGTATACACGGAATCGCTGCATGGCATTAACGTTTTCCACATCTTTTACTATTCTCAGGTTATAACCTACGTTTGCTGCTATATTAATCAAAGCATTAGTATCTTTAGGGAAACAAGATCCTCCATAGCCAATCCCGGCAGCCAAAAAGGCTTTTCCAATTCTATTATCATATCCCATGCCTTCTGCTACTTTTGTTACATCCGCTCCGACAAGTTCACAGATGTTGGCAATTTCATTAATAAAACTAATCTTAGTCGCTAGAAATGCATTAGCGGCATACTTAATCATTTCTGCCGTCTCAATATCGGCAACGACAATATTTGTATTAAAAGGTTTATGAAGCTCTGTAAGCACTTCTTTCGCCTTATCGCTTTCCACACCTATTACTGCTCTTTCCATATTCATCGTATCGTAAATAGCAGAACCTTCACGAAGGAATTCAGGGTTAGATGCTACATCAAAGTTAGAATGGCCGGCTTCTTTTTCAATAATACCTTTAATCCACTTCCCTGTTCCAACAGGTACCGTACTTTTAGTAACAATCACTTTATAACCATTTAGGTTCTTCCCGATTGACGTAGCAACCGCTTCAACAAACCTGAGGTCTGCTTCCCCATTTTCTTTCGGAGGAGTACCTACTGCGATAAGGACAACGTCTGCTTCATCCAAAGCCTTATCCAACTGAGTTGTAAAAGAAAGACGATTTTCTTTAATATTTTTCAGTACCAGTTCTTCTAGACCTGGTTCATAAATAGGGATAATTCCTTTTTTTAAGTTGCTGATTTTATTTTCATCAATATCCACGCAAGTGACTTTGTTTCCTATGTCACTAAAACAGACTCCAGAAACAAGTCCAACATAACCTGTTCCAATAACACAAATATTCATCTTAATCCCTCGCTCGCTATTCTATAAGTTGCGGACTAAATCTTTTAAGTATTTTTCAACAGGCTCTTTTAGATCATTTCTCATTAGTGCAAATTCAATCTGAGCTTGAATAAAACCGAATTTATTTCCTATATCATATCTCGTCCCTTTGAAATGGAATCCATAGACATCTTGGGAATTCGTTAATTCTTGAAGTGCATCCGTCAATTGAATTTCGTTTCCTCTTCCAGGTTCAATCGTTTCCAGTACATCAATGATTTCAGGAGTCAGCACGTATCTACCCATGATAGCCAAGTTAGAAGGGGCCTCCTCCACAGAAGGTTTTTCTACAAGCGACTTAACTTTAAATGAGTCTTTTCCACTTTCATCATGATCATAGTCAATTACTCCATAACTGGATAAATCTTCGTTAGGAACTTCCTGCACACCGATAACAGAGGCGTTTTTCGCTTCAAATTCGTCTATTAATTGCTTTAAACAAGGCTGATCCTTGGAAACAACAATATCGTCCCCTAGCATAACGGCAAATGGTTCATTACCTATAAATTTCCTTGCACACCAAATGGCATGTCCCAAACCTTTTGGTTCTTTTTGTCGAATATAATGGATATCTGCCATTTCCGAGATTTTTTTAATTTCATCAAGCTGTTCAAACTTTTCTTTTGCCAACAACGTTTCTTCAAGTTCCAAGGAACGGTCAAAATGATCTTCAATTGCACGTTTTCCTCTACCTGTTACAATAAGTATTTCTTCAATTCCTGATTGAATAGCTTCTTCAATAATATATTGAATCGTCGGTCTGTCCACGATGGGTAACATTTCTTTTGGTTGTGCTTTTGTTGCTGGCAGAAACCTTGTTCCTAAACCAGCTGCAGGAATTATCGCCTTTTTCACTTTCATTATCCCGACACCTCAATCCTTTAAATTAGTTGTGTAAATTTAGATCATCTACTTTTCAAACTTGATAGTGTAGACATTCCTTTATCTCTTTTCCCTAATTCCACAAAAATAAAGATAATAATTACAATTGCCCAAAATCTTGGTGATACAAAGTCTGAACGGTACATGGATGTGATAGCCAAATGCACCCAGAGTATGAGCGAATATAAAAAGTATTTATGTTCATTACGTACTTTAAATAAACGATAAAATACATAGACAAACATTGCTGTAATTAGTAGGAATCCGAAAACACCGTGTTCAAATAGTAAATCAATAAAAATATTATTGGATGTCACACTAAGCGGACCTTGGTGGTATAAGAATTTCGTTTGTGCCAAGAACCAATAGCTTCCCGGACCAAATCCGAAGATACTGTTAACCCAAGAGTAGTCAAAGAGCCAAGCAATAGGCATAACAAGCATATACAGTCTGCTATGTCTGTGAATATCAAACAACGTATCAAACCTACCTGTAATAGGCTGTAACAATTGCAAGACGAAATCCCACTGTATGATCATAAGGATTACGACTGGAATAAGCCCGTAAAGGGTGTACTTCAGTATCTTTCTCTTATTTTCCAGCTTTGTTGTGAAGAAAATGACCACTATAAAGCCTACTAATAGAGCAATATTCGCATAGCCGCTGACAGAAAAAGAAAAAATCAACACGAACATGCATGGGATGAAGACAAGAAGAAAGTATTTCTTCTTACTGGCATATAAAACTAGCCCAATAATGAGAGCATCAATTAAAAACGGTACAAGATAACTTGGTTCATCAGTGATTGAAGTTAATCGGAAATTAAACAGCACATCCGATTCAACGCTATGTACAAAAGATCGAGTGTTCAAATCAATCATTGGATAACCAAACATGAAATGGAGAAATTGCCAAATCCCAATTGCGGTTACAATTAAAACCCCGAATAAATACCATCTAGTAATGGATAAAAGCACCTTGTTGTCCAAAAAGGATATCAGCTTAAAGAAGGTATAAAACAACATTAAAAATAATGTTAAATTAATTACCCTGTTGGGTAACGCCTGTGTGATGTAGTCAACATAATGAACAGATAACATCACTGTCAGGTTAAAGAAAGCTGCCAATATAGCAAGAATACCCGGTATGTAAATGGAGCCTAAAAACGCTTTTTGTTCAAGGCTTAAGGGATTCAATTGTTTTCTGTCTTTAAAATGAACAAGAAGCAAAAGAAACAATACCCCTGTTGCTAAAAAAGTGGCTAAGACGGATGATGGAACTGGTGTCAACTTTTGATAGATGCCTGAAACGGAATAAGGCGCCAAGAACATGAATAATCCCATGATAATAAGAATTATTTTTTCCTTATGCTGTTTCAATGCTGTTAGAAAATAACCCATTTAATATTACCAATCCTTTTCTGATCTATTTCTACTTTTTTCGACTTACCTAATTAGATATAATAGCACATACCGTTCCAACGTTAAATAGTTTGCCCACTTTGCCACAACTCATTTGATTTATAGAAAAAAAACTATATAATATGGGAAGAATATATCCCATCTGGTCAAATAGTACGGCTAAGAAATAACGCTTATGGGGGAAGAAAATGAAGTTAAAACTGTTTAGTTTATTCGCAATAACATCAATATTCTTAACCGCATGCGGGGATAGTGTCCTTGTTGTTCGAACTCCTCTAGAAGGTGATCATTATGTGAGAAGCAATATAGAATCTCTTGAATGGAGTCACTTCTCAGACATGGTTGCCAGTGAAAGCGACATCCAAGAGGACGACTTCAATCAACTAAAGTGGACATTAGAACACTACAACAAAACCCGCTATATCATGGTTTCTGATGAGTTATATCGTTTTGATGAAAATGGAAAGATGGTCTATTATACAGACTGGAAAGAAGAAAACGGTGAATATAAATTAGAGAAATTGGAATTTCCTAATTATGATACAACCGGTAATATGGAGTAGAAAACGGCCTTAGCGGACGTTTTCTACTTTTTTTTGTATTGAAACATCTCTTTCAATGACGCAATGTAAAAAGGAAATGGTCTTTCGAGATGATTGAACTTCTTAATAAATAAAAAGGTCAACATAGCAAATCCAACTGGAGTGTTAAAAATTCTTTTAAACAGTGGCCCTTTGCTGGAGAATGCTTTAAAATTTAACCTCGTGTCCATGCTAGGCTTGCCATGATAGACGACAACCTTTGGTACATAACTGATTTGATACCCTTCTTTATGCATCATGTGAAGGAAAATGTTCTCTTCTCCGCTTGGGTATTTTGCTCCAAGCCCGAAATCTTCATCAAAAGAAACCTTTTCCTTATCTACAATCTGAAGATTCAAGAAAATTTCAATAGAAGACTTTCTAAATAAATCTTGGAACTTTAAACTCTCCTGAGCATTTTTCGGATAATCCTTATAGTACTCTTTTTTCTCCGGGTCGTAGATTTGGTAACAAACAATTCCCGCATTGTTTTCTTCAAAGTAGTTATGAACCTCCAAAAATGCATGAGGCTCGTACCAACAATCATCATCAGAGAATGTAACAATATTACCTTTTGTATAGTTAATTCCCATATTTCTTGAGTAAGACAGCCCTTTTCTATCTAAAGAAACATGCTCAAAAGCAAATGAATAATTAGCAAGAAGGGTGCTTACTTTTTCATGATTATCTTGAGAAACCACGATGGCTTCAAAATTTTGATACGTCTGGTCACTGAGACTTTGAAATAATCGTTCTAATTCCATTTCTCTCGTTCCTAGTGTAGGTATGACAACACTAATCATTTCTTATCGCCCTCACCATCTTCTGTTTTAAAACCTCATGCATGTCAGTTGCGTCTTCCTGGTTGAAATAATGAAATAAATGCAAGTAAGAAAGGCGGTAAGAATAATGCTACCGCTTTTATATTTGGATAATAGTAGATGCTTTTAAACGAATACTTTAATGAATATAGATAATTATTTCGATGAACTGCCTTTGAAAGATGCAAGAATCTTGATGACTTGAATCTTCTTTGAAGCGTAGAGGATTTTCCCTCCAGTACTTTACGGTATTTATCAAAAAGATACGTTAATGCTCGGTGGTGATTCTCGCTTTTCCCACTAATTTGATTGGATGCATTCTTTGCAATAGTATATCTCACATTATACTGATTATCATGTGCAACCTTTGTACGTTCACAACATCTTATCCATAAATCATAGTCTTGCATGGCAGGCAAATTATTATCAAAGCCACCAGCTTCTTGGAATACTTCTCTTTTAACTGCTACAGATGAAGTGGTTCCGATATAATTATCTTCGAATATTTTCGGATACAGGTTTCCCTTGATTGTAGCAGGAATCTTTCTAATAACCTTTTTACGGTTTGTGTTGTATACAACTAACTTTCCGGAGTAGACTAAGCCCACATTAGAATCCAACTTAAATTGCTGAAGTTGACTTTTAATCTTTTCAAGCTCCCACGTATCATCATCATCCAAAAACATCAAAATATCGCCTGTCGCATTTTCGGCACCAAGGTTTCTTGCATAGCAAGCACCTTTACTCTTAGGTATTTTGAGGTATCGGAATGTAAAATGATTGCTTTCATATCCGCTCAGGAACCGTTCCGTTTCTCCGTCCTCACCATCCATAACCACCATAACTTCGTCCGGCTTTTCCGTTTGCACCTCTATACTTTGCAAGGCCAGAAGCAAAAGCTGCGGTCTATTATGTGTAGGGATGATGACAGATACATTATTCATATATACTCTCACCCTAACCCTTCGTTTCTTCTACCCTCTGCATTAAAAACTCTTCATACTTGGAGACAACATACTCCTCCTCCATTTGCATCAAATGTAGAGCGAGTGTCTCTTTATCTCTAGAACCCTTTACTTGTATCTGATCTAACATGGCCTTAGCAAGCTCGTCTGGATTCCCTACCGGAACAAGAGAACCGAATTTCCCCTTTTGAAGAATTTCTTCAGGACCACACTCACATGCTGTCGATATGACCGGCTTATCTAAATAAAGTGCCTCGACAAGTACGTTTCCGAAGCCTTCCCATTTTGAACTTAACACAAACAAAGATGCCTTGCTTATATAGGCATAAGGATTATGAACAAATCCTCGTAGTTCTATCGCATGATCCATCTTTTCCTTGGAGATGATATTCTCCATCTCTCTTCTTATCGTCTGCTTCCCGTCTCCCAGGATAATTAAACGTGCATGTGGTGCGTTTGGGAGAACTTTTGCAAACGCCTTTAACATAGTAGGATAATCTTTTGCTTCAAAGATCCTCCCCGCCGCCACCATTGTAAAATAGTTAGGGTCATTCAACCATGGATCCTCTACCGCTTCGAGCGCTTTCTCCTTTATTTTACTATTAATGACAGGATTGTAGATTACTTCTATTCTATCATTAGTCAGCCTTAAAAAGTTACCGGATTGTTTTGCCACACAATTCGAAACAGCAACAAAATGGTCGGCACGTGGAAATAACTTCCGCATCATTACCGGGTAAAAACGATGCAATTTCGTTCTTGGACGTAAATAAGATTGCTTAAGGTTAGTATGCAATGTAATAATATGCTTTGTTTTTACATTTGCCATTCTCATCGCAAGACTCGATACAATATTAGCATTATCAAGTCCTGACAAAAAAATATCCGGCCTGTTTTTCTGCAAGTAATTCCGCAACTTCCATACACTTAAAAAAGTTTTCTTAGAGCTGAGTGGTACAAGGCGCACCTTATCCGAAACGGTTTCTATCAGCTGACCCTTTCGTTCAATCAGAACCAAATCTACCTTATGTCCCTTTTCTGCCAAACCATTTGCCAAAGAGATGACTACTTTTTCTGCCCCACCAAATGTCAGAACCGGAATAAACAAAGCAATATACATCACTTAGTTTTCCTTTTATCCAAGATCAGTTTTTCATAACTGTCCGCACTATTTTTTATCGTGAAGAACAACGATCTTTCAAGCAGCTTTTCTTTAGGCAACGGACTCTTGATGGTCGCATCCATCGCACGAGCTAAAGCGATATAGTCTCCTACCTTTACCAATGTACCGTACTTTCCGCCTTCTAAGATTTCACCAGGCCCACTTGGACAATTTGTGGATACAACAGGAGTCCCCACCGCAAGTGCTTCTGCCACCACATTCCCAAATCCTTCATACGCAGAAGAAAGTACAAATAAATCAGCCTTTGTCATATAAGGATATGGGTTGGATTGGAAGCCTACAAAGTCCACCACATCTTTAAGTTTATATTGATTGACAAGTGATAAAAGATGATCTTTTTCCGGTCCATCGCCTACCACAATCAATCGTACTTTTCTGGAATCTTGCAAAACTCTCATTGCATTTAACAGAGTAGGATAATCTTTAGCCTTATCAAATCTTCCCACGGTAACAGCAACAGGAATATCTTCCCTAAACCAAGGGTGGTCCACTTCCTGCTGAGCTTTAGCAAGTAATTCTTCCGTTACAACGGGATTGTAAACAACATGTATCTTAGATTTATCAATTCCCGTAATGTTATAAAGATCATCGGCTACACCTTTTGAAACACCGACAATGTGATCAGCAAAACGGTAGAAATATTTCACAAGACGCGCTATAACTTTAAACGACCTAGAATTCAACACTTCTAATTGACGACTAATATTTACACGGGTACTTACAATTAAGTTGGTCTTAGATCTTGCAAGCAACTTTGCCATGATGACCGTGAGATTTATATAATCTTTTGCAGAAATAAAAGCATCTGGCTTTTTTTCCTTCATATAGTTCTTAATGTCTGGAATACAAGAAAGCAATCTAGGCTTATTCAGATCAATTAGGTTCACACTTGCAGGAACAAGGTCCATGTATTCTCCTTTGGCGTCCGCCACGAGAAGATCCACTTCATATCCTCTTTTTGTAAACTCTTCTGCAAGATTTAGCGTCATCCGTTCCACTCCACCTCCGCCAAGGCTTGCTAGGATAAAGCTAATTCTTTTCTTTTCCATGGTGTATCCCTCAAATCTTTACAAAGTTTTTTTCAATCTTTTCATTAATATAGTCCGTGCATTCATGATATTTAATACAATCGCCGCTAACAAAAATGTGATGCCCCCTACAACCAGTTGTCCGATAAGGAAAAGCACACCAGTCTTATCCTGTAACGGCCATAAGGCAAGTCCCATCGCAGTTGATGCCGTCACAACCTTGATGAAATCTTTTGCTGGAAAAGGAAGTGGGTGAATCTGAATATGAACAATAATCCAACTCATCACCACGGCTGCTGCATATGCAACCACAGTAGCTATTGCCGCTCCCTCTATTCCACATTTAGGAATTAAAAGGAAATTAAGTGCAACATTGAGCACAGCAGCTACTATAACCGGGAAAATTTGTAGGGCCGTTTTTTGTTTTAAATGGAACATAATATCCACGCTATACAACTTGAATCCTTTTAACAAAGCTCCTATTGCAATATATGGCATAAGGACAAGCGCATCTTCACGGAAGGATTCACCTAAGAAAAGATGAGATATATTGGTTGCAATTAGAACAAACCCCGCCACCGCGGGTAATGCGATTAAAAATATCAAGCTAGTGTTTTTTCTGACCTGTTCATATGCCGCGATTTCCCCTTTTTCCTCCATCACTTTCACAGCAATTGGAAATGCAGCCAAGTTAATAATCATCATCAAGGTAAAGATTGTTTGTTCAGAAAGGTCATACGTTACCGCATAAATACCGGTTGCACTTGTGTCCAACAAATAATTGATAATCAAGCGATCAGAGTTATGAATAATCACACCCATCAACAATGTTATCGTTAAGGGCATTCCGTATTTCAAAAATTGTTTTAAATAATCCGAATGGAAAGCCTTTAGGTTAACACCTAGCTTCCAATACTTCAATGTCGGCATCAACAGCGTAATCCAAAATGCCAGAATGAGTCCCGATAGCAAACCAATCTCAGCAAATCCGGCATAGATGAAAGCTGTACCAAGAACCAACCCTAATGTTGTACGACTGAACGCTAACATACCATAAGATTTGGGTGATAGTTTAGCACGCATGAGCGTAAGATTAATACTATTCCATGATTGTGTCCATGAGAATAATAGGGTGAGGAAGATGAATATTGGAGAAAACTCTTTCCCCTGAAAAAAGAACATGGTAATGAGGCCAACAACAAACGTCGCTACAATTAAGGCTAAAAAAGATAGTTTAATGGTCTCCAAAAAGCGATTATCTTCTTTAAATTTCGGATAATAACGAAGCAAACTCAACTTGAGCCATTCAAATAGAACTGCGTTCACCATCCCGGCAACCGCAAAAACTAGCGCATACATCCCGTATTCTTCAGGACTTAATAATCTAGTAAATATGGCGATACTGGCAAAGCTGACAAGCGCCGGTACACCATGTGATAAAAAATAAGCAAAAGCATGTTTTGATAGCATAAAAATGGTTCCTCCACATCATCAAATACAATTCCATTCATACCTCATTTATTATACATAAAAGTAGAGATAACTAAAACTTTGAGTCATATTTACTAATAGGGGATTTATTAACTTAAGTGTACACAAAAAGCTGCCCTGCATAAGGACAGCTTTTCTAATTATTTCAAGATATTCAATTCAATTTCGCTTCTGGTACTTTCAGAAATTGCACCTGTTCCACCCAAATAATGTACAGATGGAACGTAATGAATGTTTGTATTAATGTAGCCAGAAACAGCATCTGGCAATGAATCCTTTTTCGTTAATAAAAGCGGCGCCTCCATTTTAGCTGCAAGAACCGATCCTGGAAGAGCATCAATAAATTGCTCTCCGCGTGCAAAGAAAAGGTTACGTGGATCTAAATTGTACTCATTTACAATGGCTACACTAGTTGCGTAGCGGTCCGGACCGCTGACACGCTTCACTTCATCAACAAGGCTGGACAATTTCGCTTCTACTTCATTCGACACTGCGCTTTTACCACCAATGATGGTGACCTTTTTCACATTGTTATTTCTCAAATACTCTTCGACACTTGACGATACTTCCTCAACCTTGGTAAAGAGAATCGGAATTTGGTTCAAAGCAGCATGAGATGCAACAGATAGTGCATCAGGTGAAGTAGAGCTACCTGATGTGATGATAACTTCCCCTCTAGCATCAATTTGACCTGCTACTTCCACTGAAGTGTCATAACGGTCACTACCTTTAATTCGTATAACCTGTGTAGCATATTTTCTTAATTCCGCTACTGTTTTATCAGAAACAGCAGCTTGTCCACCTAGAACAAAAATCTGGTGAATGGTTTGTGTTGCTAACAGTTCTTTAACTGAATTTGGAATTTCGTCTGTTTTCACTAATAATAGAGGTGCATCATACTTTTTCGCCAACACACTTCCAGTCAGCGCATCAACAGGATTGTCTCCGCGCCCAATAACTACTGTTTGGAACCCTTTATCCCAGCCATACTCAGCAATTGCAGTACTTGTTTCATAACGATCAGAGCCTCTTAAACTATTATTAATATGATCCATAAAATAATTGGAAAAAGTAGTTCCAGAATAGTAGAAACCAAGAATATCAACATAGGAATCTCCTTGATCTGCCATTGCCTTGGCACCGTATTGACTCATTCCTACGCCATGCCCCCAGCCTTTACCTTTAATGTCATACACGCCATCTTTTAAAGAAATCGTAGTGACAAAGTGACTTTTAAAATCATTTATTCCGAAGATGGAACGCATGTTAGTGATTGGGCTGTTCACTTGTTGGTAAGAATGCACCTTGATTTCTGTGTGCTCTTCACCGTCAACTTCCTTTGTTTCCATTACAAAGCTTCCATCTTTATGTTGAACCATATACTCCACAGTATAACTACCATGTGTTCTTCTTTGACCTGGTGTTGTAGTATTGGAAACAGCCACATCTTTAATTGAAATTATTTTAATAGTTGCATCTTTTAGATCCGAAGTTTCCTTTTTTAAATAATTCTTTACGTTCGTTAACACTTTTGACTCATTTGTATTAGCAAATTTCAACGGGTTTTTCAATCCACTTTCTTGAGTGGATGCCCACCAGTCTTGAGGGTTTTTAAGGTCAAGCTCCTTTACTTCGATTTGTTGCTCTCTTAGAGAAAGATTCCAATCAAAAGCTGGATCGTTTGGATCTTCTTTTGCAATTAAATAGTCTAACTGGCTACCACCTGGCCACGCCCCTTTATTACTTTCAATATAACCTCCGTTATTCGAGCTAAATACTGCATCGATTAGACGGTCATTATATGTAAGGACTTGTCCTTTTGTTTCATTAACAGCTCTATTAGTATTCTCATACTTCGTATGATCCCACCAGATGTAGCCATCATAACGTTGGGAACCAACATCATCCGTCATTACTTGATGGACTCGTTTCATAGCGTAAGTCCTTGCCGCAACAGCTTGAGCCTTTAGAGCTTCAATATTCCAACTAGGATAAATCTCACTCGGCAAAACGCCTTTAAGGTAATCTTCCATCGGCAATTTATTAACAGGTACCAGATAGTTATTTTCAATCATAAAACGAATGCTTCCTAGATAGGGACGACCATTTAAGCGGATGTAATTGCTTTTTCCGTACTTAACAGGCTTTATTTCAAACGTTTGATTAAAACTTTTAATTTTTTTGCTATTTTCATAAAGTTCAATGACACTGCCATTTAATTTCACTTCATAAGTTCTATCTTGCTTAAGCTCAAAACCGCTATCTACCAATTGATACGTTCCGTTAAAATTGAAAGGAATTGCTTTTTTCTCTTTCAGATGGTACTTCAATTTCACTGAAACTTCATTTGGAATGGAAGCTGCAGATGAAGCCTCTACTTGTGTGAGGCTCGGCAGGAATACAAGACAAGCCACTAGCAATGAAACAATCCACTTTTTCATTTCTCTTCCCCCATTGTGTTTCTCTTCTTATTTTTCTACAACTTCAAGCTCGGATTTTCCTGAATAACCATATTCTCCTGTTACCTCATATGTTTCTTTTACTAAGCCATATCCAGGAGCATAATAGCGTGTATAAATGGTATCAGCATCTTCTACTTCATCTGTCACTTTCTGAATGACATAGACATCCTCAAATGAACCATATTCTACATCTAGCTTAACTCCGCTTTCTACTAATTCCCATTGTGCTGTTGTTTCAGAAAGCAACACTTCCGGATTCTCATTTGGTGTAAAGGAATCTAGCATGTTTACAGAAGCATCATCCACGGAAACCTCTTCATAAACTAGTGCCACTTCAGATGGTGTCCATTTATAGATTTGAATAGATTGATTTCCACCAACCATCATAGCAAGTTGTACATATTCTTCATTTGAAGCAATTACTTTTTCTGTAACGACAATGTCCTCGCCATCGGTGAATTTCTTTTCCCAGCCAACGCTTGGTTGATAAACCTTTAAGCCAGGATCTGAGGGAGCTTCACTTTCCTCTGCCTCTTCGGTTGAAGAATCTTCTTCAGGCTTTTCTTCTTTTTCAGTAGTTTCCTCTTCATTAGTATCGGCAGAACCGGTATCTTCTGAAGTGGTATCTCTCGTTTCTTCACTACTTTCATTGTTTGTTACGATTTCTTTTTCTTCTGTCTTTGAGCAAGCAGAAATAATTAATAATAAGCAAGTTAAAACAATTAATAGATAAGACTTTTGCAAAACAATCACCTTTCAAAAGAAGCTCGATAAGATGATTCTTATCGAGTCTTCTGTTTGTTATTTTAATTTTGTAGTAATAGTAGAAATTTGAGTATTATTTATCGCGCTTGTTCCGCCGATAACTTCTACTTTATTTACACGGACATCATTTGTATAAGCCATAAGGAATGACTCAACATTTCTGTTTCTGCTGTCTCCTACTAATACTAGTGGAGCACCATTATGAATGGCTAATGGGGCAGAAACTAAAGCATCAGGGAAGTTTTGACCTGTTGACACAAGAACCGTCTCACCTGTAAGGTCACTTGAAAAATGCCACAATAGCTGTGCCAATGTTTCATATCTATTTGCTCCGGATAATCTGGAGATTTTACTTGCACCTGTTATGGAACCTTCTACTTTAGTTGAAACCGCTGCATTTCCACCAACAATGACAACTTCTTTACCTGCCAAATAAGGGATTGCTTGTTGCGAAATCCAGCTTTGTTCTGTGAGGAGAATTCCCCAGCCCTTTTTAGCTGCAATCGGTGCAGCCGCAAGAGCATCAGCAAATCCTTGACCAGATGCTAAAAACACACCACTTACATCACCTAGTTCAGATAGGATGGCTCTGTTCGTTTCATAGCGATCTTTACCTGAAATACGCTCTACTTCTAAACCGCTATCGCGGAGAGTGGTTTCCGCATTTTCGGGAACCGCACCATGTCCTCCGATAATCACCACTTTATTTGCTCCCAGACGAGTAATTTCAGCGAATACTTCTTTGTTAAGTTCTGTATTCCTAGAAAGTAAGATTGGAGCATTTCCGTATTTTGAAGCTAGCGGCCCAGCAGAAAGGGCATCTGCAAATGTTTTACCAGTTGCTAGGATGACCGTTTTTTCTTCTTTTGCTCCGTCAAAACCATTTGGATAGATTTTTTTTGATGTCTCAATAGCAGTCAAATATCTATCTGTACCAGAAAGTCTCTCTACATCTACGACACGACTGACTGGAACCCCGCTGATATTTGTCCAAATCACTTCGCCTGTCCCGATAACAGTAAGTTTGGAATTGGAGCTCGCCTTAGCCTTACTTAGTGCATAATCATAATCAAGATAGTTTCCTAGAAGCTTATCCTGACTGTATACTTCATATTTAGGAGTTATATAGTTCGACCAAACGATGAACCCGGTTTTGTCTTGAATAACTCTTGAATCTTTTCGATTCTTTGCAAAATTAATGGCATCTTGTTCTGTATAGAACTCTTGCAATAAACCATTTACCTTATCGTAAACTTTATATTTATCACTTGTGAAGATGGTTTGTTGCTTATCTTTGTCCCAAACTTCAACAAATTTAGTTTGTTTTTTTGCATAGTTCAGTGCATCTTCTTTTTTATCAAAAGTAGCTAATTTATTGCGATCTTTATCATACACTTCATAAATTTTGAAGTAATTGATGACCGCTGTAGCCAATCCTTGAGCAGCATTTTGCTGGAATTGAGAAGTTTTGATTATCTTCTCTTCGTCCTTGTTCGACATGAAGCCAAGCTCAACAAGTACAGATGGCATTTGCGCATTTCTAATAACGAAAAATGCTTGGTGGTTGTGAATACCTCTGTCAATGTATCCCTTTTCAAACTGTCTAATTTTACCTAGAGTTGAATTATGTACTAATCTAGCAAACTTTCCACTTTCTTCAGCTAATCCGATCTGTATTGGGTCTGGTGGATATTGCTTTTCCGACTCACTCATCGCACTGTAATCATAGTAATAAGTTTCAAACCCTTTTGCCACTTGAGAAGTTGGATGTGCGTTATGGTGAATCGAAAGGAACAAACTTTCATCATTGTTGCCTTTAATAAAGTTATTTGCCACTACCATTCTTTGAATCAAGTCTTCTTTTGAGGTTGCAGCGAAATCTTTATTATTGGATTCACGTGTCATATAAACCTTGATGTCTGTATTCTTTAGTAATTCTTTTAAACGGATTGCTACATCTAAATTAGCATGTTTCTCACAATAACCAGTTTGGTTACCTGAGAATCCACACGTACCGGAGAATTTCCCACCATGCCCCGGATCAATAACTAGTACCTTCTCTGCAAAAGAAACAATCGGTGCCATAAAAAATAGGAACACTAGCAAACTACAAATCTTAAAATAATTCACAATTAACACTTAACCTCCCAAGAATGAAAAAATTATCGAATCTTGCTATATTATACCATCGTATATTACAGAATTGTGTCGTTTTTTACATTTTTTCCTTTTACAAATTGAACCAATTTTAAAAATAGTTATTAAGCTTAGACTTGACGCACGTATCAAGGTGATTTTACCTAGTAAAAATGATTACTATCTACTATATATATCGAATAAATTTTAATAGAAAAAGCCGCCAGAGGATTCCCCCTAGCGGCTTTAACTTAATTAATCTATTACTTTACGATTTTTGCTAAGTGCTCTAACACTGAAGCAGATACAGCATTTTCTCCACCAATAACAGTTAAAGTATCTACTTCCTCAGAAGTTAAGAAACCTTCAACATGGCCAGAAACGCTAGTTCCAACTAGTAAAATACCAGTATGGTGATTTGCAGCAAGTGCCGCACCAGCTAGTGCATCGGCAAACTGCTTGCCTGTTGCAACATAGTAATGATTTGCATCTAAATCAAAATGCTTTGCAACATTTACAGCAGTTTCATAACGATCTTTTCCGCCAATTCTCTTAGGATTTGGTAGAGATTTCAATACGTTATCAGAAACAGCTGCTGTTCCACCAACAACAATAGCTTGTTTAGGGCTAAGTGCGATTAATGCTGCATTCGTTTGTTTTGGTAATTCGTTTTGATCCGTTAATAGAATTGGCATGCCGTTTTGTGCTGCATAAGAAGCAACAGATAAAGCATCCGGGAAGTTCTTGCCATTAACAACAACTACTCCATTCGCTCCATTTGGTGCAACTTCTGTAGCAATTGCTCCAGCAGTAGACCATCTATCAGAACCGGATAGACGTTTTACTTCAAGACCATGCGCTTTGAAAGTATCTTCTACATCTTTGCTTACAGCTGCAGTTCCACCAAGGATGTAAACTTTCTTCGCACCTAATCTCTCAATCTCAGCTTTTGTAGCATCTGGTAGAGATGCAGTTTTTGTTAATAATAGTGGTGCATTGTATTTATGAGCCAACGGTACACCAGCAAGTGCATCTGCATAGTTGTCTCCACGCGCAATCACTACTACATCAGACTGTTCCCAACCTTCTTTACTTAATTCTACTGCAGTAGCATAACGATCTGCACCTCTTAAGCGATCAACACGCTCTGCAACTTCATTACGGTAAACAGTTACTTCTTTCGTTACTGTGTTTCCACCTAGGTCTGTTAAAGTGAAAACAAAGTGGTTGTTTCCTGGTTTTAAGCTTAAAGTAGTTTCATATTCCACGCTAGCAGGCTCCATGATTTTAACAGGACTTGTGAAAGGCTGTTCAAATTCATGATTATCATCTACGTGAAGAGAAACATAGTTGAAGTTATCTTCTAATAGAGTAGTAGCTGTTACTTCTTCTACATCCATATCAACAAACTTCGGCACATCTACAGTTAAAGTTGGCACTGTTGTGTCAACGAAAACCTTTCTGGAAATTCCAAATTCATTACCTCCGCCATCTAGGGCAGTGATAAGAACATCGTAATATCCATCTTCTTCATATGTTACTGTCGTTTCGAAGTAGTAGCGGTCTTCTCCTTCTTCATTTACAAGAGTCGTAGCTACTTCATTACCATTTACCATCACTTTTTCAACACGAACGTCATCTGTAACATAACCAGACACAGGAACCTCATTTGTTGCATATGCGCCAAATGGCTCTGGATGCATCATAAATATTACAGGTTCTGTACCATCACCAAAAGTGTAGGTATCGAAACCGATATTCATTACTTTGTCAACTGCAAGTACTTCAATGTCATTAATATCAGAAGTAGGTAATGTTACATTTTTAGCATCAGCGTCAAGAACCATTGCTTTACCATTAACATAAACAACGATTAAGTCAAGACCAACTCCTGCATCAGTAGCATTCCACTCAAGCTCACCAGTTTCTTCATTGAAAGATGTGATTTCCACTGTAGGAACAGTAGTATCAACAACAACTGGGATCTTTTTAGATTGCCACTTATCCGTGCCATCAACTAGAGCGTTGATTTCATAATAATATTTCCCGTCTGCAACTACACTGCCCTTAACCGTACCATCCCAAGCACGATCAGCATCCAATGAGAAATATGTGCCATTTCCAGCATTAAAGTAATTCTTTCTTACGTAGTTCGAAGATAAAATTCTACGAACTTCCTTTCCATTCTCATCAAGTACATTATAGTGTACTTCTTTAGCGTTACGCAGGTATGCGTTAAGGAAATTGATGCTATCGTTCCACCCGTCTTCATTAGGGCTTAATCCATAGAAAGCATTTCCTTCTTCATCATTTAAGTGAGTCATCCAGAACTGTGCATCTTCCACTCCATCTTCAAAAACTGCATCAGCCGGGAAGCCAACGTCATAGTACTTTTCTTCCCCAAAAGCCATAAATCCATCTAATACAGAAGGCTCGCTCCAATCACCATAGAAACCTAAGAATGGAACAGAAAGATCTGCTTCGTATTTATGAGAAAGCGTTACAAAACCTTCTACAAAAATATTTTCTACAAGATCCATACTTGTAGGTGTGCCATCCGCTGTGTAACCAGGAACTTTTGCATTTGCCAAGTCTATGGAAACAGTGAATTCTTTCGTTTCACCAGCTGCTAATGTAAGCTCTTTAGGAGCTGTCACTTTCGCACCTTCTAAAGCACCAGTTGTTAATGCATTTAGAGTTGGTCCATTTTCTTGCTCTAAGAAAGAGTCTGTTAAAACAGAAGTATCAACTTTGTATGAAACTTCGTAATCAGCAATATTAGTAGCAGAAAGAGTGAAACTTACTTTAGTGGAATCAAATGCTTTTAATTCTACTTTACCTTCACCGCTATTCTTTTCTACTACATATGCAGGTGTATCGACTGCTGCAAAAAGTTGCATCATTCCTGCACCTTGTCGGCGAGGAGAATAGTCATTACCATTTAAATCTTCGATGCTGTCAGCAGTGTTCATCATCAAAGCTTTTGCTAATCTAGTACGCTCTTCAGCGTTCAAATCAGTAAATCTCTCATCAGTTTTCAAGTATTGTTGAACTAGTGCAGCACCACCAGCTACGTGAGGAGCAGCCATGGAAGTACCACTTTTCACTCCATACTTGTCATCATTTAGAGTAGAGTAGATGTTTCCACCAGGTGCTGTGATTTCTGGCTTTAATTCTAAGCTTGGAGTAGTACCCCAAGATGTAAAGTCTGTCATTCTACCCATTTCAGGGCTTTCTTTTTGGTTCAATTGTTCTACGTTTCCATCAGTATTACCATTTTCAAGTGTTTCTACGATAGCTTGTCCGTCCTCATAGCTTAGTTTCATGAACGGAACAGCCCAACCACCTTGGTCTTCATGGAACAATGCTTCTGGATCATGGTTGTAAACGACAATCCCTGCTGCTCCAGCTGCAGCAGCATTTTGCGTTTTGTCGAAGAACGTTAATTCTCCACGTGACATTACTACTACTTTGCCAGTAACGTCCACACCTTGGTAATCTTCAGGATGACCAAGTCCATCTAATAAAAACAGTTCCACCTCTGCAAGGTCTTCCCAGCTATCGATGCCGTATCCAACCCCTTCAAAGTCTGTTCCATCAATAGTTAAAGAATGTTGATATAAGTAAGCTGTGTTACCTGAAGCAGCCACTTGTAAAGTGTCTTTATTAAGACCTGGCGCTCCCACTACACCAATATCAGGATTTTGGAATAATGGATTATCCCAACCGTATCCGATATGACCGGAGTTACCAGCAGATACAGAAGAAACGATTCCGTTTTCTACTGCACGTGTAATTGCTACATCCTCAGCACTATCCGCTTCATAGAAAGAAGCAGTAGAACCTAAACTCATGTTCAAGACATCTGCACCTAGTTTGATAGAATCATCGATTGCAGCTAGGTAAATATCTGACCAAGTAGAAGGATATAAAGGATCATTTGAGAACACTTTCATCCCTAATACTTGCGCTTCAGGTGCAACACCCATGATCTCTCCATTTGCAACTACGGTACCCGCGACGTGCATCCCGTGCTCAGATGGAGCAGGTCCTACATCTTTAATTTCGTAGTTTTGGTCATAGTAGTTATAGCCATAAGGTACTTTTTCAGTATAGAATTTCCCTTTAAGGCCTTCAGAGTTTACTAGGCCATCTACTAGGTCTTTCGTTAAGTATTCTTCCGTGCCATCACTTATCACGAAATCTTTGTGAGAAGGATCTACTCCGGAGTCAATTACCGAAACGACCATACCTTCTCCTTTGAAATGAGCATCAGCCCAGACTTGCATGGATTGAATATAATCATGACTAGTAGTCATATTTGGTTCAAATTCTGGACGATTATACTCATTTGCTAAGTATACGTTCGCTACCCCATTTAAAGCTTCGATTTTCTTAATGTCACCAAACATCACTTCACCACTGAAACCATTGAAGGCAGTAGTAAATTGGTGCTTGTACTCCACAGTTAAACCTTTAGAAGAAATAGCAGATTTAACAGTAGCCTGCTGTTTTTCAACTGTATCTACCAAAGATTTTTTAGTAGACTCATCAAGGTCCTTATAAAGAACATTTTTCTTTGTTGCATATTGAATCGGTGCTTCTCCATCCAACTCAACAATTACACGGACTTTATCCGTTGCTGAAAAAGCAGCTTTTGCCGCGTCAGCAGCTTCCTCAAACTTTTGTCTTTCATCAAGCATTTCTCTTACTTCTTTTAGATCAATCCCATTTGGTGTTTTCGTTACCGATGTAGCCCCAACAGCAAATTGCAGGTTGGAGAACACTAGTAAGAAAGCCACAAAGCCTAGAAAGTACTTACGAAGTTGCACTAACAAAAACCTCCCCCAAATATTGTTGAAAAATGAAACGATACGTAAAAAGATAATCCTCCTTTCTTCCTACATAAGATTTCAAATTACACTATAATTTTACAGAGGGTTTACTTTTTAGTCAATTGTTTATCTTTTAAATATTTTGAATATTATTTGTTGCATAGAAATAGAAACCTCTAGTAATAGATTGGCTCCTTTATAAAACTATTTTACTATATTTGCATTTACTGACTTTGTCCCGCCATAGATGTAATAATGCTCTACCTTCGCTTCTTTTAAATAACCGGTAAGATCATTTATCATCGCTTGCCCATTTACTAATACTAATGGCATATTGTTCTTGGATGCAAAATTGATTCCGCTCAATGCATCTGGGAACATTTTGCCGCTTGCTACTCCTACAGCTACACTTTCTATATAGAACTACTCGGCTACTTCAACTGAAGTCAAGTATCTATTAGTACCTGACACTCTAGAAACATCTTTGACCCCGGCAGCTTTCAACTTATTTACCGCATCTTCTGTAACCACCTACCTTCCACCTACTACAGTGACTTTTTTATTTTGTTTTGTATTACATAATCCTCCAATTCTTTTGTCAGAGTAATCTTGGTGGTATTAAGCAATAAAGGTGTCGTAGTATTTGATGCGTATGGGGCGATACTTAAAGCATCAGCAAAGTCTAAACCTGATACTACTATAATTTCCTGTAGATTTTTCTTCACTTTTTTTGCTATTTCAATAGAAGTTTTTGTTCTATTTTCACCAGAGATTCTATCTATTTTAAAGGACTTTTTTATGCTTTTTTCCATATTGGAAGAAATTTCATTTGTTCCTCCAAGGATAATTACTTTGCCTTCTTTCTTCAAAAGACGCTTCAATTCATTTATTGCATTTTGTAGAACTTTGTCGTTATCGTTAACTAGCAGAGTTGTTCCGTTCATAACTTAATTCAATACGACCCCTGCCTCCTGCTAGAATCGCTCAATTTTGCAGACAAAAAAAGAACGCAACCTTAGTCACGTTTTTCAGATCAGAACCTACACTCTCACATATTTCTTATTAGCATGCATGACCACCGCAACGACGGACCAGAACACTATAAATAAGCCACTGTAGAAGAAATGCGGATACGCCACTCTTCCCTCTAAAAACTCAAACAATAATGAAGCCAGAGATCCTTCTCTTTCAAATAGATTAATAACAATCTTCCCGAATAACAGGAATACAAGCATCTTCCCAAAATAAATTAAAAAGCTGTTTCGTCCAAATGCCTCTAAGTACCAAAGAGGGATTCCTGTAAGCTTCCCTTGCTTCCTTTCTCTTGTATCAATAAGGTAAAAGAGGATCGCCAGAAGTAGCAAGGTCAATCCGCTTGCTAGGATCGCAAAAGAAGGCGTCCATAACCGCTTATTTAATTCTATAAAGTTATTAAAAATAAATGCTAACGATATGAGTCCTATAGAGATACCAAAAACTCGTTGAAGAATCTGTTTTCTACCATTTAACACCAGCCCCACCGCAAAACCAAAAGCTACATTAGACAGTGCACTAAACATTGATAGGATTCCCTCAGGATCAAATCCTTTCTCTCCTTGTGCATACATATGTTTTTCACCGAACACCAACACATCTACCACTCCTGAAGGATTACAATCTCGCTGAGGCACTCCACCTTCACAACTTCCACCGGAAAGTACTAGTACCGTTAAGTAAATACTTGCTATAAGTAACCCTAAGGCCATCATACTCTTCCAGCCTTTAGCCAAGTAGGATAGAATCACCACTCCCAAACCAGTTATGGCAAACAATTGCAACACACCTGTAAACCTTAAAGTGGATAAATCAAAACTCCAAGAAGCTATTAAATTAAATAGAAGGCCATATAGAACCAGTAAAAATGTTCTCCTTAAAAGGTCTTTCCACCTCACACCCTTCCGATATACAATAGCTAAACCGATACCGTAAACAGTTAAAAAAGCTGGAAACACAATATCTGTTATCGTCAAACCGTACCAATATGCATGGCGGAGATAATCATAACCCCCTCCTCCAGGCAAGGCACTGACAAATACTGATACTAGGACGACAATCCCCCTAGTAATATCTATTGATCTATATCTTTTTTTCGCGCTAGAATTATTGGCTGCCATAAAATTTGTTCCTACACTTTCATAGATAAAGTTTGATAAAATGATTGTAGCATACTTGTCGAACAGGAAAGGACCACTGATGAAAAAATTAATACTTCTATTAACCATTATATTAGCAGGTTGCTCTGCCACCAAAAATGATCAGCTTGAAGTATTTTATTCCCCCCATCCGGATGATGAAGTTCTTAGCTTGGGACCAGCAATCATTCATGCTTTATCTGCAAGTAAAGAAGTCCATGTTGTATTACTGTCTAAAGGGAAAGCTAGCAAAGCTATCAATACAGTAAACGAACAGTTGGAATTGGAAGGCCAACCTCCAATCTCAGTTGATGAGTTTGGGGATGCAAGAGCAACAGAATTTAAGACTGCAGTTAGTGCTCTTGGTGTGAAAGCATCCAACGTCACAATCCTTGATCTGCCAGATGGAAAACTAAACAAAGATGATATATCACATATCATTCTCCACAAAGATAAACTTGATGATAAAGTCATACACCATGTTATGAGTGATAAAGATCCTCACTCTGATCATTCTGTCACTGGAGAGGCACTTCAAGACTTAATAGATGAAGAAATAGTGCATAATGGAAAATTCTATTTTCCTGTCCAAGAACACGAAAATTTCCCTTTTGATAACAAAATAAAACTTATAAACAAAGATCAAAAATCCCGCATGAAAGATGCATTAGAAGCTTATGAAAAATGGGATCCTGCTTCCGGCAGTTATTCCATAGGCAAAATTTCTGTCCCAGATTACTTTATTTCAGCAAAAAACAATATGGAAAGCCGGTACCATTACTAACAATAAAAAACAGGAGGGAAAACAATTGTTTTCCCTCCTGTTTTTTTAATGATAACGTTTAGCTCCAAGATATCTTGGGTAAAAGTAACTATTGGACATTTCATCAATTGTCACGCCAATATTAGATCCAGCTGATTTGGCATGGATGAATTTGTTATTCCCGATATAAATGCCTGCATGGGAAGCTCCATTGTAGCTTGGGTCTGTTTTGAAAAATACAATGTCTCCAACCTCTAGCTTGGAAACCGATTTACCACCAGAATATAGGTCCCGCGTAGTTCTAGGTGTACTAATTCCATGTTTCTCAAACACGAATTTAATGTATCCACTACAATCAAAACCAGATGGAGTGGTACCGCCATATTGATAAGGAGTACCTAAGTACTGTTTAGCAGTGTTCACTAGGGCATCTGTGTTGAAACCAAGTACATTTTCCACATTCGAAGAAACCGCACTTGTCCCACCAATAATGGAAGCTTGAGAAGAGCTTACAGAATTTAAAACAGTCTGAACAGGTGAAGGAACCTTGTCCTTTTGAACCAATACAAGGGATGAATTTTTCTTTGCAGCTAAGACAGAACCTGTTAATGCATCTGCATAACTTTGACCTGTTGCCACATATACATTTTCCCCAAATTTAACATGAAGACCATTGACTACTTTTGATACAGTATCATACCTATCTTTTCCGGAATATCTTTTCGCATTTGGTACATCTTTCATAATCTTGTCAGAAATCACGCCTGTTCCACCAACAACAATTGTATTTTTATATTTAGAGAGTACCTTTTTGGTTGTAGCAGGCAAAGAATCTGTTTTCGTTAACAAAATCGGATAGCCTTTTCTGGCTGCATGCGCAGCAATCGCTAAGCTATCAGGAAAATTTTTACCATAAACTAGTACTGCAGTATCCGTCTGACCAGCTAACTTTTCTGCAATTTTAACAGATGTTGAATATCTGTCTGTGCCGCTAATTCTTTCAATATTAGTAATACCCATTTTTTTTAACTGAGTTTCTACATTTGCAGTCACTACACTTGTGCCACCAAGGATAATGACATGTTTCGCTTTTAATCTAGTTATTTCATTCTTTGTTTCACTAGGAAGAGAACTATTTTGTGTTAATAAGATAGGTGCATTCAGTGAATAGGCAAGCGGTGTACCGGTCAGTGCATCAGGAAATTGATTTCCAGCTGCGATAATAACAGTATTAGAACTTGTCCATCCTTTTTTAGAAACCGCCACTGCAGTTTCATATCTATTTTCCCCATTAATTCTGTCAACATTAAAACTGTTTGCATAATTAACGGAAGGCAAAGTGACAATAACGACCATACCAAGAACTAGAGCGACTATGTATCGTTTCCATGCTGAAGTCTTCATTTTTTCCCCCTAAATCTACATATTATTACATAATTTACTTACTCATTATAACACTAGTAAAATAGTCCGAATATTAAAATTCAGTAACAAAAAAGCGCTATAATGTAATATTATAGACGCTTTTTGGGCCAAGACTATTTAACTAAATTAATAACGGTATCTGTTCGTACAGCAGAAGTACCACCCAAAACAAATATACTGGAAAAATCTCTAGCACGTGCCAACTGCAACGTTTCTGTTGGTAAGTATGTTGGATTCACAAGTAGAAGTGGTGCATTCCTTTTAGCAGCCAATACTGATCCAGTCAAAGCATCTGGAAAGTCTGTCCCACTTACAGCCAACCCTTCTTTTGATGAAAAGTCGAACTGTGTGCCAATTTTATAAGCTGTTTCATACCTTGTTGCTCCTGAAATCCTGGTAGCTTTAGGCATTCCATTTAATAGATTTTTATTCACAACAGCAGTACCACCAACAACAATAGTTTTACTCGCTGAGTTAAGAATCGTTTTCGTAGCACCTGGGATATAGGTCTTTTCAGTCAATAAAATCGGGATACCGTTTCTTGCTGCATATGGAGCGATAGCAAGTGCATCAGGGAATCCATACCCATTTGCTACAACAACAGTGGAGAAGTTTGTCCCCATTTCATTTGCAATCAATTTAGCCGTTTCAAAACGGTTAGCTCCTGCAATTCTTTTTACCTCTATCCCCATACTACGGACATTTGTTGAGATTGTATTAGAAACAGCCCCTGTTCCTCCGAGGATAATAACATTCTTAGCACCCAAACGCACTAACTCGTTTTTCGTTTCTTCTGTTAGTTCATTTTTCTTAGTCAGAAGAATAGGTGCATTCAACTTATATGCAAGTGGAGTTCCAGCCAATGCATCAGGGAAATTGTCGCCACGAGCGAGCACTACTGTGTCTGCTTTATCCCAGCCGGCTTTAGAAATACTTACGGCTGTGGCATAACGATTAGGTCCTGAAATACGGACGTTTTCAAGATAACTTGACGCGATGAAATACGTTTCATCTGAATTCATATCTTTCACAGGGTACCAGACAAAATGGTTGCTACTATTATTCCCTGTTTGATAAGGACCCACAATTTGAAGCGACTCACCTGCTGTAGTCATTCTTATCTCCGAACCTTCCGGAGACTTTCTTAACCTGACCCCGCTTTCCGTCGCCTTTACAAGGTCATGTTTTGAGAAGAAGTGCTTGGAAGTGGTGAAAGGCCCACTCACATAATAGTGATCTTTTCTAAAAAGAAGTGATCCTGATTCGTTGTAGTAAATATCGCTTCTTAACTGAGATTCTGGAAACTTTGTAACCGTCAACTGTGCCATACGCTCAATATGACGATAAATAACATCTTGGTAAGTATTATCTGGATAATATTGCGGATCATTTCGACGTGAAATGCCATTATAAGCCATGACTGCAAAGTACCAATCCTCAATTACAGCCATGTCATTCCCATTAATTTTTGGGATACGCCCCCAACTGCTGTAGTTCCATTTTTCCTTTAAAATCCTTAATCCTTCTTGAATATTGTAACGAATATCCACTTTTAACCTAAGTTCACGATCAGCAGTCATATTCGGCTCGGTAATTTGCATGATACCTATACCACCGTCAAAAGAAACCACTGGATCTCCCTTTTTCCACAGACCACTTGGATCATCTGTTGTACGGAATTGTCTCCAAGAACTTTCTTGCCATGCAATCGCCTTTACAAGTTCTGGAGGAACACCTGCGATAATTGCTTCCTGTGTTAACATGCTATTCATTTCAGCGTTCGAAGGATTCTCACCTAAAATACGATTATCCCCAGTAGATTGAAAAGAAAAGCTCTCTGTAACAGTTTCTTTAGTAATTCTTTGTTTTTCACCTTGCTCTACTAAAATTAAAGAACCATTATCAGCATGCGTATATGTATCTTTTAGTAGCATGACACTATCTATAAGATTTTTATTCGCATCTACATAGGTTACTTCTATTCCGTCAGTATCAACATTTACAGAACCCATCTTATACTCTTCGGATAAGTACAATTGCTTTGAAATACCTCCTGTCAATTCCAATAAGATGAATTGCATGTAACCGCCTGTACCTTGTTTTTTATTTTCTAATAAAACATACCCTTTATTGTTTACATTCCAAGTGGATACTGAGGAAAATTCAGCAAGATCCATCACTAATTCCTCTAGCAATTTTCCTTCGAAATAAACACTTGCGGTAGAAGTTTCTCCATTAGAAACCGTTACTTCATAATTCCCTAGCGACACTGTAGCATTTCCGCTTGGATGAACAGAATGTTTCTCCCCCTTCCATTCTGCGTGGCCTTTATCTACAGCCAGTACCAGCAAAAGCAACAAACACAACTTTACGGCAATAATACTTTTTTGCACGAAAAACTTTCCTCCTTGTTATAAAACTACAATTATTTCATTACAGTATTAATTTTATCAAATAGATTACAAGAGAATGAATAGGTAATTTGTCTATTATTTGCCGATATTGTCGTGTTTCCACTAAAAATGTAAATAACTGCGTTTTAAATTTCTATAAAAGTTGTGAAATCAATGTTACAAATCTAGTAATTGGGGAATAAAGTAAAGTAGGAATATTACTAGAATGGCATACATATGTTGAGAATAGAAGATTAAAGGGGAGGTTTCTAATGGAATTTACAAAACGTTTTCTACCTGCACTAAAACTCAAACGGCCAAAGTTAAACATTGCCTTTGAAAGAGAAAACTTCTCAGTTTTTTTTGAAACATACTGGATACAAATGATTATAGTGTCTTGCCTATCCAGTGTGGCACTGGGACTGCCGGCATACATCATTAAATTCGCCCACACCGAAGGAATCTTTACCTTTTATTTGCTTGCTCTATTACTCTCCATTCCTTGGTTTTTAGTTCCATTACTTTTTGTTTTGTATTATGTGAAAGACACTACCCTTGCCAAAAAGGTAGTTGGAATTACTAGCGGAGTATTACTTTTAACTTTCACTATTTGGATTATTGCACTTTTTCAATTATAAAGCTTGGCACGAAAGTTAATCCCCACTCCGTTATAGGGAGTGGGGATTGTTGTATTATTTAAGGATAAGTCTACTCAAAACATCATTATTGACTGCAGAGTCTCCTCCTAGTACATAGAAAGTATCAATGTTGTGTTTAGCAATGAGATTTGTAGTTTCTATGCTCTCTTGGTTTTGTATATTTCCAATTAACAAGATTGCTGCATTCTCCTTTGCTGCTAAAACAGAGCCAGTCAATGCATCAGCAAAGCTCTTTCCTGTTGCAACATAAAGCATATCTATTGGCATCTTAAGTTCTTCAATAATCGCAACAGATGTAGCATAACGATCCTTACCTGCAATTCTATCAGCTTTAGGGAGGGCATTGAATGCTTTTTTACTTACCACATTGTCTCCACCTACTACAATAGTTGAAGTAACCTTATGGTTGTTAATGGTATTAGCCACAACTGAATTTAAAGGTTCGCTTCCTCCACCCTTTGTTAACAAGATAGGGATGCCATTTTTTGCGGCATAAGGTGCAATGGCAAGAGCATCTGGGAAGTTGCTACCACTAGCTACAACTGCTTGAGAAGTAACTCCTAGTTCTTTTGCAATGAGGGCAGATGTTTCATATCTATCTTTCCCTCCAATTCGTTTAACTGTTAACCCCATTTCCTTTATGGTGCTTTGAACCTTAGAAGACACGGCACTTTTACTACCCAAAATAATAGCCTCTGTTGCTCCTAGCTCTTTTATTTTTGCTTTGGTAGATTCATTGAGCTCTGCCTTTTTATGTGAAGTAAGCAAGATTGGTGCATCTAACTTATACGCTAAAGGGGCACCGGATAGTGCATCTGGAAAGTTGCTTCCGTCTGCAATAATGACAGTATCCGCTTTGTTTCCCCATCCCTCTTCGGAAATCTTGGTAGCAGTTTCATATCGATCCTCTCCTGCAATTCTTTTACCGAAAGGCTTTAAGTAACTGGAAGCGACATGACCCGTTAATTTATTTTCAACCCCACCATTAGAAGCTAAATACCAGCCAAAATGGTTGTATGAGCCGTGTATATTTTCTTTATCGGTTTCATCAGTTTTCACCAAGCTTTTTATGGTGAGAATACCCGGATTGAAATAAGGTTCAAAATCCTTAATGGTTCTTGGTTGTGCCCTTCTTCTAACTTTTGTATCCACTCTTACTAAATCATCTGGTCCGAATAAATAAGCTGTGTGTGTAAGCGGACCAAAAGTAGTGTAACTTTTCTTCTTGAAACGAATTATTTCTTTCCCACCTGCAACTTCAACATACTCTAAATCTTCCAGTTTAATTTGGTCGAATGTTCGATTTAATTCAATACCAGGATTCCCCTTTTCTAATGCTGTCAACACTCGGTCCTGGTAAGATTTAATATTTCTTTGTCCCTTTTTATCTTTATTTTCATCAGATAAATAAATAGGGCTATTCATAGGCACAATACCATTGTATGCCATGATTGCAAAATACCAATTCTCAATATACATACGATTACCATCATTAAGCATCGGAATTACATTACCACTGAATCTCTCAAACTTATCATTTAGAATCATAACACCACTTTTAATATTATATTGAATGTCGGTTACTAATCTTTTCTGATCTAGTTTATACTCACCTTCAGGATCTGTAACTTGCATAATTCCAATTCCACCATCTCCAGAGATAATCGCCTTATCACCAACACAGTGGGCCCACCCTAGTGACTCAACAAATGCAATCGCTTTAACTATTTCAGCTGGTACATCCTGTTTAATTGCCTCTTCTGTTAACATGCGGTCAATCTCATTCAATGAAGATGGTTGCTTACATCCCGTGTTCTCTTGTGCACTAATGGATTGCGGCAGGAACAGAGTAAGTGTTAATAGTACAACTAGAAATTTCATTTTTTTCACTAGCTAAAATCCCCCTTAAAATTTGTCTGTCCTGTTCTATGATAACAAGATTACTAGATAAATACACTAATTTTTACCACAAAAAGAACATTTTAATATATTTAAATAAAAAATGGAGAACCTCTTCAAAGAGATTCTCCCTCGTTTTCTTCATCATTTTCCAATAAACATCTGAGTCCAATGCTTGAACTCTTTCTCGTACCCTACGCCAATATGCGTCAAATCAGGATTTAATATATTTAACCTGTGACCATCTGAATTCATCCAAGCATTAACAACCTGCTCAGGACTTACATGACCTCTAGCAATATTCTCAGCACCGATTGTGTACTCGATATTGAAGTGATTCATCATGTCAAATGGGCTACCATACACAGGACTTGTGTGATGGAAGTATTCGTTCTCTTTCATATCTAATGATTTTTCCCTTGCCACAAGACTAAGTTGAATATGAGTAGATAATGGCGGAACTCCATGCTTTGTACGTTCCACATTGACTAGCTCAATTACTTTTCTTTCCTCAGTACTTAATTCAGCAGTATTATAAACACCTTTACTAGCTTTAAAGAGTAGATTAAGAGCTTTGTCATTGACCGCACTTCTCCCTCCAAGCACTTGGAAGTTAGAAATGTTTCTATTACTTACCAATTCAGAAACTACTGATCTTTTTTTGTCATCGACAAGTAAAATGGAAGTTCCCTTCTTCGCAGCGAGAACAGAGCCTGTCAAAGCATCAGCAAATGACCTGCCTGTTGCAGTATAAATATTCTCAGTAGGCAAGTTAAGTTCTTTGATAATTTCCACTGAGGTAGCGTAGCGGTCACTACCTGAAATACGCTCTGCTTTAGGCAGTGCTTTCATTACCGCATCGCTCACTGCAGACGGACCTCCAGCTATTATGGTTTGGCTAATTTTCCTATCTGTTAATAATTCCGCTGTCGGGGCATTAATTGTTTTTGATCCACCTTTAATTAAAAGGATTGGATAACCGTTTTCCGCTGCATATGGTGCGATTGAAAGGGCATCAGGGAAATTGGAACCATTAGCAATTATCGCTTTTTCTGGTGTCCCTCCCAGACGTTCTGCAATTCTGACAGCAGTTTCATATCGAGTAGTACCGCTAATACGTTCTACTTCCACGCCTTTAATATTCTCAATGCTCTGTTTAACCTCATTACTGACAGCACCCGTCCCGCCTAACAAAATGACTTTACTCGCACCGAGCTCTTCTATCATCTTCTTGGTCTGAAGTGGTAAGCTATCTTTTTTAGTTAAAAGGATTGGAGCATCTAATTTATAGGCCAGCGGTGCGCCTGCTAAAGCATCAGGGAAGTTCTGTCCACTAGCAATAACAATTGTTTCTGCCTTAGCCCAGCCTTCGCGGGCAATTTCATTAGCAGTAGAATATCTATCTGGTCCAGATATTCTCTTACCAAAAGAAGTTAAATAAGAAGAAGCGACATACCCATGTTTCTCCTTACCTTCCAAGTCGTTAGAAATAGGATACCAACCAAAATGATTAAAGTTTCTATTAGCCGTATCATAGACATATGAATCTTCAATCATGATTACTTCTTGATTAAGCTTTCCAAGTCTTGTACCTGTAGCGCTAGGCGTATCCCTAACATTTACTTCCTCCGTTGCTATAACCAGTTCTTTTGGTTGAAATTTATGCTTAGTTTTATGTACGATTCCTTCTTGCTTATAGTCTAGCTTATCAAAGGATAAAGAACCATTTTCACCATATGTTAGATGAGATAATTCTATTTCTTCTAGAGCAGTATTTAAATTTAAATCAGAGCTTTTTCCAATGCGTTGAAAAACACGATCCTGATAGGAATCAAAATTTCTCTCCCTTGATGCTCGTATTAACGGACTGTTAACCTGCTTAATCCCGTTATATGCCATAACTGCGAAATACCAGTTCTCAATAGTATCGCGGTTACCATCATTTAGCACAGGGATGTCAACGCCACTATATTCAAATTTCTCATTCAGGATACTTATTCCAACACGAACGTTATAGTCTATGTCATATTTTAATCTTTCTTCATCATACTGATTTGCATGGTCCGTTATTTGCATAATCCCAATGCCATTGTCAGGTGCAACCAAAGGTTCTCCCTCCACGCATTGTAACCAGCCTGATTCTTCAAACGCAATTGCCTTTACTATCTCTGGCGGGATGTCAGCTAGAAGCGCTTCTTTTGTAAGCTTTTCGTCGATTTCATTAAAGCTAGGTTGCGCACATTCTTTATATTCTTGTCCCAAAATCGACGTTGGCATCGTTAGCGAAAATAGTAAAATTAACATGATGTACCTAATAGTCTGCAATTCTCAATTTCCCCCTTTAGTTTGAATAATTGTACTGGTTCTATGATAGCAAGTTATTATACAAAATAATACTAAACTATGTAAAATAATGTTTATTTTTCTATAATCTATAAATATTCTTTGAGAGAAATGTGCTAAAATAACGGATAGAAGAGTTATTAGGAGGAAACTATGAAAAACAAATGTTTTAAACCAATATTAACTATCCTGTTTGCTTCTTCCCTACTGTACTTACTAGAAGAAGAAACTACCGTTTTAGCCAATACCAATGATAGTAATATGGAGGCTATAAAGTTAACTACTTTTTCTTTTGCTAGTCCTATTATTAATCCAATAACAGAACCTGAGCCCGAACCGGAACCCGAGCCCGAACCAGTTCCGGAGCCGGAGCCTGAACCCGAGCCAAAACCGGAACCAAAGCCCGAACCAAAGCCCGAACCAAAACCAGAACCAAAACCAGAACCAAAGCCCGAACCAAAGCCAGAACCAAAACCGGAACCGGAACCTGTTCCAGCACCACAACCTAAACCTGAGCCTAAGCCTGAACCTGCTCCACAGCCGGAGCCAGTAGTTGAACTGGAACCTGAGCCAGATGCTATTGAGGAAGAGGACACTGTGTTGGAAGAAGAGATGACTGAGTTTAATGTCGATGAAGCCTTGTACTTATACCATATCAATCAATCGACTTACCCTTCCTTTAATTATTACATTCTAGACAATATCTTAAGGATGATGTCTGATAGCAGCAATTCGGATGAGGAGCACAGTTTAGAAGAACTGGTAAAAAAATTATCAGATAAGCAAATGAAAGAGTTAGATGTATTAATTAATTCTGAGGAATTCCAATCTTTAAGTCAGTCCGTTTTAATGGTTGAAGTATATAATAGGATGATGGAACTCCGAGAAGAGTATAAAAATGAAGTTAAAGGAAAAAAGCCTAAAATAATTTCAAATAAAGAAACCAAAAAAAGTACAGATAAGAAGATAGAAGAAACAAATAGTACAGAACAAACTATTAATGAAAAAGAAGCGGAAGAAAGCAACGTATTTGTCAGAGTTTATAAATCAGTAATCTCTTTTATTACAAATATATTTAACTAACCTAAACAAAAAAACTTGTAAGAATTGTATATCTTACAAGTTTTTTTATTACTCTTTATTTGTAAAGTATTTGATAAGATAGCTTGCCCAAATATCCTGACCTTCTTGTTTAGAAATGGTAGGTGTATTTTCCTCTTCAGATGGCCATGTTTCCCAGTGATCTAGGTATACATAATTATTTTCACTTGCAAAATTCTCTAATTCCTTTACTTGATCAAGATAATACTCATTATCTGCGATTGGGTTGGCCGGTTGCAGCATTATTGTAACGTTTGGTTTAATTATTTTTACCGTACTTAACAAAATATCTAAATGGTAAAGGGTGTCTTTCATGGTGGTATACCCTAAATCATTTAAAAGAAATGGCTCAATTATTAGAATGTCTGGTTGAAGTGTGACAACCTTTTCATGGATATTTTCCTCGATTACTTGGCTAGAGTTTTTTGTTCCAACGTTTTCAATGTGATATTCAAACAGATCTGCATATGATGCATTTAGTTCTTCTACAAAACGTTTTGTCCACGAAGTCCCTTCCTCATGCTCTCCAATAGCCTGGGATCCAAGTATAACTAAAGTAAGCTTTTTCTCTTCTTCAAGAGCGTTTGAAATTTTCTGTGCTAACGGCTCTTGTAGATTAGCTGTTAGAGTAGATAGTTCCTTTGTATCCATTAGTTGAGGCTTACTAGTTTCCTTTTCTTCATCAACATTAGTATCTGTTTCAGCAATCTTTAACTTGGCTTGCTCACTAGTCGTTTCAATTTTCTTGTCATATTGAAAAATACCAAAAGCAATTACCCCTATTGATAATACACAAATTATACTTATTACTAGTTTCCCCATCATTGTACTCCCAATCTTTACTTATTCGTTATTTACAGTAATCATTAAAATCTTTTTCTCCAGATTAATGACTATATCATATCCATCAATAGGTATAAAAATCTGTTTTCCATCTTCAGAAACTACATGTGCATTATTTTTAATGGCATCTAGCAGATCTTGGTCACTATAAATCTGAGAGATAATCAGTTGATGTCCAATACCATTTTCGTTAAAAGTGAAAGTGACATTATCATATGAGTATTCTAAGAAAGCATATCCTTCGTTATTTACTCCTTCATTCGTTAAGCCGTTCAATTGATTTTTCACATTTTCAAAATCCATATTCAAGTGAGCTAAGAAGAATAGGTAGGAACTAGATAATCCTTCGGGAAGCAATGGATCAAATTCTAAAATAGTAAAGTTCGCAACAGGAGTGTCCTTCATGATCTCTACATTTTTTTGGTCGGTATAGTATACATTAGAATCGTAGTTTACTTTGTACACCTCTCCAATTTGTTCAAGTACCTGCACTTCACTTCCAAACGCTAGGTTAGTGACTTTATTTGTCAATTCAACATTATCGTAGAAATTAGAAACCTCTACTTTTACCCTCCCTTGTTTATCAACCTTCTCTGGAACAAGATCACTATTATTAGGGACCTCTTCTTGAAGTTCTATCGGGATTACTTCCTTTTCTGAATTAAAAAATGCCAACGGTGATCGTTCAGTGTACATAAAGAAAGCACTAACTACTGTGAAAAGGAATATTACGGAAAGCTGTAAAAAGGTACTTAAAAACATTTTATTTGTAGGAACTACATTTTCTGCGTAAGATCTTTGTTTAGCTACATCTCCCTGCTTATCCAACATATCTTTTCTATATGCTTTCTTTTCCTCATTCGATAATGTATTTAGCCATTCAATAAACTCATTGTAGTTTTCCAATACTTTATTAGTTTCGCCAAACTCTTTAATTTCACCATAATGTAACCATAGCACTCTATCTGATATATACTTTGTTTGTTTCATGGAATGACTAATGAAAAAGATAGTTTTGCCGGCTGCCTTAAATTCATTAATTTTCTTTATACATTTTTTATAAAAAACTCTATCACCAACGGAAAGGGCTTCGTCAATAATTAGAACATCAGGATTTGTAAATGTTGAAATGGCGAAACCTAATCTTGATTTCATCCCACTTGAATAGTTTTTTATTGGTTGGTCTATAAATTCACCAATATCAGCAAACTCAATGATTTGAGGGGTTATTTCTTCTATTTCTTTTTTATCTAATCCCATCATAATGCATTTAAGCTCTATGTTCTCAAGGCCTGTCAATTGCTTGTTTAACCCCTCATTAATTGCAATGAGTGATGCTTCTCCTCTAATAGTTAGCTCTCCTGAAGTAGGAGGAATAATGCCAGCTAAAATATTCGATAGAGTGGACTTCCCAGACCCATTTATTCCAATGACTCCTATTGCCTCTCCTTCAAAAACTTCGAAGGATATATCGTTTAAAGCAGTAAAGGTACGCTCTTTACTCTTTTTCTTAAATGATAAAGCATCATATAATTTATCAGATTGTCTTTTATATAGTTGATAACTTTTAGATATGTTTTCAAATTTCACTTTTGGCTTCATTTAAGTCAAGCCTCCATTATTACAAATAATCCACAAACTTATTTCTAAATTTAATGTGTAAAAAAGCCCCAATAAATAAAACTAGTAGAACAAAGGACCAAAAATAAATAGTTAATAGTAAATCCTCGTAAAACCATGTCCCATTTAATAGAGTATTTCTAAATCCCTCGATAATATAATAAAAAGGGTTTAACTTCAGTAGATTAATCAAAGAATTAGAAAGGCTACTCGCATCCCATAATATAGGCGTCAAGAAGAAAAACATCCTCATAAGGGAACTAATTGCAGTTTGAAAATCTCTTATCAAAACTGAAATGGTAGAACTTAATAATGTGACGGAAAAGAGTAAAGCAATTAATGCAAAAAGGTAGTATGGCAACTGCAGAAAATAAATCCCTGGATAAATCTTATTTAAAAGTAAAATTATTAATAAACCACAGAATAATAGTAAAAAATTGTTTGCATTTTTTATTATCGTAATTGTAGGTAATACACTAACTGGAAACTTCATTTTAGCTACTAAACTGACCTTTTTATATATACTATTTGATCCTTGAGTTATAGAGGAACTTATAAAGAACCAAGGAACAATCCCTACCAATAACCAAATAAAAAATGGTGTATCCCCTACAGGAGCTCCTCCCCTTATTCCAATACCAAATACAAACCAATAAGCAAGAATTTGTACGATCGGGTTAAGGAACTGCCAAATAGTACCTAAGTAATGCATTTGATATGCACTCTTAATATCGTATCCAGCCAACCGGAAAATTAGAGGGATATTTGATATTTGCTCTCTTACTATTTGTAAAACAAATTTCATTATGTCAACTTCCTTTTTGTTTTGCTTAACGAGAAATATAAATGAGTTTTGAGTTGGACCCCAAAATAATATTATACGATATAATTACTATAGATTGAACAAAAATAACATAATTTACAACATTATCCACAGCTAACTTAAAAAGTCCGTCAAGAAGCTCTCAACGGACACTATTCTTAAATAATAGTAAAACCAATTTTTATAGGCTTAGAATACGATTTTTCTGTAACATTCTTCACAGTGGCATCTTTTGGACTTGTTTTATCTAATGTCTTACGCATTTTTTCTAAGTTATCACTTGGCCCTGATACAACCACAAGTACATCCCCGTTTTTTAAGTTTTTCGCGTACCCATTTAACTTTAAACTAATAGCTTTTTTCATAACCCATTTTCTATAACCTACATTTTGAACCTTACCTGATACCCGAATAGCTCTTACTTTATGTTTATACTTTGGTACGTTAGGGACTTTTATTTCTTTAAATAACCCAGCTTCTATAGGCTGTATTATGCTATCAAAGTCAAAAAACAACTTAGTGTTTCTGATATTTACCATATTTTTGGTCTCAGGGAAGTAATAATCAATAATATCTGAAGGCAAGTCTCTAGGCTCTCCCTCCGCCGGAAATGTATGAAGTGAAACTTCCGCCTTTGAGTTAATTTCTAGAACTACCCCATTGTTCGTTTCTTTATTTACCACCATGTCAACAGCACCTTGAACCAGTCCTGGAATGGCGTTTAGAGCACCAATAGCCATCTCTTTAATTTCAGGCGTAAGAGTGTTGGTAATATCTACAGGATCCCCTCCTGCAGAAACATTGCTTTTTTCGGCTAAGAAAATTCTTCGTCCCTCTTCTAGCACACTATTAAAATTAAGATTTAATGCTGTCAGTAGTTTTTTTGCCTCATTATTTAATCGTATTGGTTTATTAAACATATAAGGATTTTTATCTCTATTAATATTCTTTGCTTCTACTAATTCTTTAATAGTGCTTTTTCCATCTCCTATTACATTAGCCGGAATTCTGGTTACAGCCCCCAAAACTCTATCTTCAATAACATAGATTCGGAAGTCTTCCCCTTTTACGAATTGTTCTAACATGACCGCAGGAAGTTTAAGATTCTTCCTTACATAAACTAGAGCTTCTCTCAGCTCTTGTTCGTTCTGGATGTTAGCAACAACTCCCTTTCCAGCAGATCCATCAGAAGGCTTAACCACCAAAGGGAAGCCGATTTTTTTTGCAACCTCTACGATTTGATCATCTGTTGCTGTTTCATCAAAATTATCTCCAAGCGGCACTGATACTCCTGCATCTGACAAAAATTCCTTTGTCAAATTTTTATTAATACAAATCTTAACAGCACCTTTAGTCGTTAAGTCACCTCTAGTAGCGGAAAAATGATGAGTTTTTTTGCCATTACTTAAACTGTATCTTAAGTTCAGCTTCCCATTTATAAAGCTACTATAAAAAAACAGCTCTAGTCCTCTTCTCCATCCTTCAAGTGCTACTGTATAAGTGCAAATTTTATATCCGTAGGCTTCTTGTGGTATTGCGTTTGTTAAGTGTGGTAACCATTCTGTTGTGGTATTTACTGTCATTTTTGTTGCGCCTCCAAAGTAGTATATTCTTCGACTATAATACTAGTTTTTTAGTTACACGGTATATTCAGGAACTGCCCTTCTCTTTCCTTTAACCTTGGTTCCAATCTTTCTAATTATGCTTGTATATCTCCAAGACCTACTTTGTTGCAATTTAACTTTTTCATAGTCTAATTTTCTTTTCACTTTTTTCAGCCTGTCCAATTCTTTCTCGATTGCTTTTAAATTGGTTTCTACTGATTTCAAGTTTCTAACATTAACTTCCTTACTAACATTAAAGCCAATTTTCACAGCCAGGTTCCAGTCTTGTTCGATAACCTCTGTTATGTTGGCATGGTTTGTTTTATTACTTATAACATCTATAAATTCAGCTAATACTTTTTCATTAGTACCAGATACAACTACTTCTATTTGGCCTTCGAATAAGTTATCAATATGGCCATACAACCCTCGGTTAATTGCTTCTCTTTTTATTTGTCTGTGGAAAGATAGGTTTGTAACATCCCCCATCAGAATTAATTTCTTCGAATAAAGTTCTCCTATAGGAGCTTTTGGCAACTCTACCTCAAGTGCAGATCTATTCTGTAATGGTTCCAGCACATTTGTTAAATCAAAGTACGCTTGAGACTTTGGTAAGTTTACAGTCTCAGGAAAATAATAATCAATAATAGCAGAAGGTATATCTCGAGCTTGTCCCTCTACAGGGAATAATATCCCACCAATTTGTGCCGTTGGATTAAGCTCAATAACTACAGCTGCTCTTTCGATTGGTTTGGTCTTATCCCAAATAATATCTACTCCACCATGGTAAAGTCCAGGTATTGCCTTCACAGAATCAATGGCGATTTGCTTTATTTCATCACGTAATTGATCCGTAGCATCAATGGGATCTCCCCCAGCAGAAACATTTGTCTTTTCCTGTAGAAGTACAAATGTTCCCTTTGAAGGAATGCTCTTAAGTGTGTATCCAGACTTACTAAGGAATTCCGTAGTCTCCTTGTCAATGGTAATTAAGCAATCATGTAAACGAGCGTTCTTTTTTCTCTGCCTATTCTTTAGACTTATTAACTCACGGATTGTGTGCACACCATCTCCAACTACATTGGCAGGTATACGGTTGTAAGCCGCTACCACTTTGTCTTCAATGACATAAACTCTATATTCTTCCCCAGTTGCAAACCGTTCAAGTATAACATCTGGGTACCCTAGTTCTTCCCTTACATATTTAATGGCATTTTTTAATTCTTTAACATCTTTAATATTAGTAACTACACCATTTCCTAAACTACCGTTTGTTGGCTTAAGTACTAGAGGAAAATCAATGGTATTAGAGAAATTAATAATCTCCTCATCGACTGACTCCTCCGTGAACCTTTTACCCATCGGTGTTGGTACCTTCGCTCTAGAAAGCCAAATCTTGGTTTCGTCCTTATCTGATCCAATCTCTACGGCTTGCTTAGTTACTTTATCACCTCTAGTTCGAAAGAAGTAATGCGTTCTATCTTTAGAACTAAGAGAAAATAACCTTCCAGGTGGATTTACCCCAAAAGTAATCATGTGATCAAATTTGTCAGAATCCTTTGTGTACCATTTAAGAGTTAGGCCTCTTCTCCAACCTTCAAGTGCTACGGAATAAGCACATAATTTTGTTTTTCTTGCACCTACGAGCACTTCTTTAGGTAAGTGAGGCAGACTTATTACTTCATTCTGATTCAACTTTACAACCTCCATAGTTAATTCTTCTTTTTAAAATAATTTTTTATAGGTAAAGTTACCTTCCTTACCGGTTGAGTCAGCTTCCACGAAGAACTATTCTTCGTGTTTCTAATTTCCTTTTTTGCTAACCTGATTTCTTTTTCTAACTGTTCTTTCTCAGATATTAACCTTTGAAGGTCTTCAAGTCCTGTTTTCAGATCGGCTCTTATTTCAAAACCTACTTTAACGGGTTTATTCCAGTCAATTTCTTCAATTTCCAAAACTTCAGCTCTTTCGGTGTCTTCATAGAAAGCTTCTTTAAATTGTTCAACTTCCTCTTTGCTTGTACCACTTATAACGACCTCAATATCTCCATTATCTAAATTACTTAGGTAACCTACGAGTCCTCTCTCAAAAGCTTGCTTCCTTAAGCCACGATGAAATCCTTTGTTTTGAACAGAGCCTGAAACTGTATATTTTTTCGAGTAAATAGTCCCTACCGGTGCCATTTTTACAGTTGTAACTAGAGCATTTCTATTAAATAGAGGTTCAAGAGCATCTGAAAAATCATAATAGATTTTCTGACGGTCAGTTTGTAATCCTTTTGTTTCTGGAAAATAAAAATCAATAATATATTTTGGGATATCTGTCGCTTTTCCTACTAATGGAAATAGCAAAGAGCCGATTTGAGGAGTAGGATTTATTTCAATAACATGTACTCCTGCTTCATTAACAATGATATCTATTGCTCCATGTGGAAGTCCCGGAATGGCTCGTATTGCTTTAATACATATTTCCTTAATATCAGTAGACAGAGAACTTAATGCTTCTTCAGAATCTCCTCCTAAAGAGATGTTACTCTTATCTGTTAAGTAGACTTCTACTCCCGACTCTGGAACTGATTCGTATGTGTATTTGTTTGCGAGAATATACTCAACCATTTCAGCATTTGGCTTAATCATGCAACTAACCAATCTAGGGTTATCTTCTCGCTTCTGATTCTTCATTTCAATTAATTGTTTTATAGAATGCTTTCCATCCCCGATTACATTGGCTGGTATTCTTTTAATCGCTCCTACCACTTTTCCATCACAAACAAATACTCTATAATCCTGACCCACAATATGTTTTTCAATAACAATATTAGTTGCACTATGAGTAGTTCTTACTTTTTTTATCGCTGCTTTTAATTCTCCAGTGGATTTAATATTTGTATAAACACCTTTACCGAAGCTTCCGTCAGATGGTTTGATTACTACTGGAAATCCTAGTGAAGAAGCGTGTCTAACAATTTCTTCATCCGTATTCTCTGATTTAAACCCTTTTCCTGGAGCTATAGGTATACCCGCTTCTTCTAACCATCTCTTAGTTACAGCTTTATCAGTGCAAATATCTACCGCTGAGTTAGCAATCTTATCCCCTCTAGTTTTAAAGAAATAATGTACTCTAACTCCATTACTCAGTGAAAATAATTTACCTGGTTTATCTGTAAACCAGGTTTTCATCCCTGAGAAATCCTCCGAATCTTTCGTATACCATTTTAGTTCTAGGCCTCGTCTCCAACCTTCCAACGCAAGTGCATATGCATCAAGTTCGGGGCCACGTGCGTCAGCTACTATTTCGGTTGTTAAGTGTGGTAATTGCCCCTCATAATTGTCTTCCATTTCAAATCCTCCTAGATTGCTTATCTAAACGAAATTTTTTCGTTATATCTGTTTTTCTGTAGATATTGATATTGAATAAATTGTTTCCCATTAATGAGGTCAGCTGAAAGCCTTGACTCTGCATCTAAATAATAATTACCTAGCAACGTATCTATTTCCGAGTTAAACTCATCATAATTGCCTGGCTTAGGTGTAAATTCTCCAAACACTAATTCATTATTTGTTTTCAAAAAATCTATTCTCATAAATGGAGCTGGTATTTCCGAGCTTAAAGACGCTGCTATTTCTTTATCATACTCGGAAAATCCACTCCCTTTAAATAAATCATTTTCGTATTTCCCTGTACTAATCCTTGTACCATCAGGTTTCCACCAACAATAATTCAATGTTGGAAAACGCTGAATCTCTAATATTAATGCTACTTTTCCGTAGAAACAATAGAATTTCAAATCTTTTGCTGGGGTAAATGTTTGAGTTTGTTCCAATATAAGTTCTTCTATCATCCATTCATCATTTTCGACCCAACTTGTTTCTATATCATTAAGCATGCTAACAGTGAGGGCCTCCCAACCATGTAGAATTCTCCCTCTTCGTACATCTTGAATATAGTCTTTTTCAAAGACTAAATATACGCCTCTCGATCCAGACCCTTTAACAGGTTTGATAACTACACCTGTATCTCTTGGAATAGTTAAATAAGTAAAAGTTTTATCTTGTACGCTGGGTCTTCTCAGTCCCAAAAAATCTACCCAGCTATAGGCTATTCGTTTATCATCAAGAATCGATTGTGGGCTGTCTTGTATGAATTGAATTCGTCTCGTTTGTAAAGCCATGCTTGTCTTAAACGATCCAACCTCTTTAAAAGGAAAAAACACATCATTATCTTGAGTACGAAAAATAAATTCAGGTATTTCTTCAGTCGGTAAAGCCGAAAGCACCCGACTATATACTAGGTTTTTTAGTTCTACTCTTTCATTTTTGAACAATTTAGCCGCATATTTTAACGATTCAATGTACTTTTTTTGATTAAGCTGCTTATCGTCAATAATAGAATCCAATAATTCGATAAAATTACCATCATCTTTTGCTTCCTTAAGCAACATAAAGATAGACTCCCTATTGTACCCCTCATCGTCTACATCCGATATTTCAAGTAGCTTTTTTCTGTTAGCTTCTTGCTTTAGGACCTCCACTTGACCCTTTAAATAATTATTCTCTTGATGGAGCTCATCATTTATGCCCTTTTTTACTGGATTGATAGAGTCTCTTAGAAAACTAACTAACCAGGAGATTTTATTTAAATGTTTAGACGTTTGCCAAATCTTAGTACTTCTAATTTTTTTACATTCTTTTTCAAGCCTTTTATTATCTCTTAATAAGTTCTTTTTCTCAGCATCTTTTTTCAATAATATTTGGAGCAGTTTTCTTTCTCTTTCTTCTTCTTTATCTATTTCCCCTGACAAACTCTCTATTTGTGACATTTCATAATAACTTGTTTCTTTTGGATTAGTATTCATAAAGGACATCACCTATTATAGTAATTTTAGTACATGATTTGATAGCCTGGAGATATGTTGACTGTGTCCAAAGTTTCTCTCTACAAACTCATGGGCAATCTTAACCTGTTTTTCATATAGTTGACTATCATTCATTAACTCGTTAATTCTTTCTTTAACTTCATGTACTTCTGCATATATGGCTGCATTACTAAAAAGAGTTTGATATTTAGGGTGTATAATTACTGGTACGCCAACTGCCATAGCTTCAAAAATTACCCTTCCAAAAGCTTCTACCCAATCCGGATGTGTATAATATACAAAAACATCCAAGTCTTTAAGAAACTCTTTTGGCTCCATTTCACCGAACTCGTACACTTTCCAGTTATCAGGCAGCTTTCCTAGAAGCTTTCTTGGACTCTCTGCCCCCCCTAGAATATGGACCTCGTATTCGGGGGTTGGAGGATATAGCTCAAGTAGCTCACTTTTCGTATTTGGCCATTTTACGTATTGGGACCGAGAATGACGACCTATTTTTATCACAGAATCTTGAACTTGAGGTGTTCGCAAATCCCTTTTCCATTCATTAACATCAATTATGTTAACCCAGTCATCAGTAGAGAGTTTTATATGTTTTAAATCATTGGAATGATAGCGATTTAAGGTATCTCTTACTTGCGGCCCTATTGGATACCATTTTCCTTTACTACCAGTGTAATCATATAGGTTCTTTACACATTTTTTTATCTCGTATAATGTTACACCTTGTTTGCTATAATCTCGTTTAGGAGGTTGATTTATTATTACTTTCACTGACTTGGCATCAATATTTGGCAAATACCTCTGCCATTCTTGTAAAACAGGGGGATGCCTAACAATAAGTAAATCGCAAGATACACTTTCACCATAAACAATTAACTGAACTTGTTCTCCATCTATCAGATTCCTGACATGGTAATTCATCTCTCTTTGAGATTCAAAATCAAACCTCGACAGCTGAATTAAACCTGTTGTAAGACCTGCAGCATTTTGGGCTTTAATTTCTTCTATATTTGACATGTTGGTGCCACCTTGCAACCGAAATTCAGAAGCGATAATGACATCAAAATGCTTTCTTTTATATGCATTTTCCCGTTTAGGAAGCATAGTATCTGGTACAGCAAACGGGCGTTGTTTCAACTCAGCTGAATAATATAAGTAGTCTCTATTATGTTCATGAAAAGCGCTGTATGCTTCATGGTATGCTTTTCTGGCTCCCATAAAATACCCATGATAGCCGAATTCTTTATTGCCTGTTAAAGAAGAGTTGGATTGACGCTGAAAAGAAAGAGGACCTGTTGCTAAATCTACTACTGCCTCTGCTCCAAAGACCAATATTAACCTCTTTTTAAATTCTCCATCTGCTCCAAAACGAACAGAATCCCAAGAACCCAACAACTTTATTACTTTTTCCCGTCTAAACATAAGTGATGAAAGGTTGGAGAAAATAAAGCCTCCTGGTTTTCCTCTTCTAAAGAAACTTAGTTGATCTGTGGCTCTTGCTTGTTGTGAAGTGTTTGCAATTACGTCATCGTTTTCCATCATGTGTCTAACTTGAGTTTCAATTTTTTGCGGATGAGACCAATCATCTACATCATTAACCGTAACAAACTCTCCAGTTGCTACCGTTAGTGCACGGTTTCTAGCAACATAAGCTCCACTATTTGAATCGAGTGTAATTAATTTCACTCTATTATCGAGAGCCATGTACTCTTCTATAATTAATCTAGAAGTGTCCTTGCTAGAATCATCTACAACAATTAACTCTAGGTTCTTCCAAGTTTGACCTAATATTGATTTAAGCGAAGTTTGTAAATACTCTGCTCCGTTGTATACGGGCATTATAATGGAGACCTTTGGTAACTGTTTATTAGTTTCGATTTCTACATTATTTACACTTGAAGACAATCCATCATAAGGGACTAAATAGTTATCTTTAGTCAGATTAATGTCACTTAGATTATGATAATTAAATGCTTTATTAATCCACTTGATTTTCTCCGAAATAACTGTTTCCAAATTTGCAGCAGCCAAATACAGGTCTGGGTGGGTTTCTCTTGTCATTGCATTATGAATGATCTGTTTGCCCTTAGTACTTTCCCCCAACAAATGTATAGATTCAGCTTCTAATATAGCAATTCTTCGGAGCTTATCTTTAGATTTTTCTCCATTTTTAACAACCGAAAGATAATGTACAGTGTACTTAGCATCGTCTACAGTTTGCTTATTGGCATACCAAAGAGCAAGTTCCCAAGCTGCTGAACGAACCAAATATCTATCCTCTGAAAATTTCACATAATGTTGCAATTCTTTTAATACGGCATGAGTAAAGCCTAACTCATATAGTTTATACCTTAATTTCTTCACTCTTTTTTCTACTCTGTTAATCTTCCAAGTCTGATTAAAAAGTTGTTTCCAGTGACGTTTACCAGTAATGTATAGTTTAAAAGAAGAGGCAACTTTTCTTTGTCTATATATGAATTTAATTATTCCAAGAATCTTGCCTTCCTTAATTTTCATATACTGTTGGTTCAGTCGATAATATTCATTATACCTTTCTTGGTTTAACACTTTTAAATCTTGTACTTCTTGGTCTAATTTCTTTATTTCAAGTTCAAGCTTTAGGTTGCGAGTCTGCATTTTTTTTAGTAGTATCTGTTCATTGCTCTCTTCCATGAAGAAATTTCTCCAATCTTGAAGCGTGTGTAGAATATCCAAAATGTTTTTCCAAGTAATCCAATCCTTTTTCCACCTGGTCATCATATAATTCACGGTCATTCATTAGAAGGTGTATTTTATCTTTCACCTCTTCAGGTTCTGCATATATTGCAGCTTCTTGAAAAAGTTCCTCATAAAAGGGTGGAATAATTACTGGTACGCCTGTTGCCATAGCTTCAAAAATAACTCTTCCAAATGCCTCCACCCAATCTTTATGTGTATAATAAACAAACACATCTAGTTCTTTTAAGAAAGCTTGGGGAGTAATCTCTCCAAATTCATATACCGTCCAATTTGGAGGTATTTCACCTAATATTTTTTTAGGCGACTTTGCACCACCAAGTATTTTAACATCAAAGTCGTTAGAATAAACCTGTAATATTCCTTGACTAGACTCTGGCCATTTAACATACTGATCACGAGAATGGCGTCCAATCCGAATTCTGTTTGCATGCTGTGGCCGCTTCTCTCTTTTCCACTTTATAACATCTATAATATTTGACCAATCTATGGGCATTAGTTTAATATTTACTAACTCTTCTTTATGAAACTCATCCAATACCTCTCTTACTTTTGGTCCAATCGGATACCAATAAGCATTTTTGCCGAAATATTCATATAAGTTAGTTGCGCAAGTTTCAAAGTCGTACAGGGTTACACCAGAATCCCCATAATCCCTTTTTGGAGGTTGATTAATAATTACATGTATACTATCTGCTTTAACGTTTGGTATATAACGTTGAAATTCTTGTAAGACAGGGGGATGTCTTATAATGAGAACATCACAACTAACTTCTTCTCCGTAGACAATCATTTGGACAGTTTCTCCATCTATTAACTCCCGGATCTTTAAGTTAGTTGCTCCAACCGTATTTATATCAAATCGATTCATTTGAATGAGACCGGTTTTTAACCCTATCTTTTTTTGTGCTTTTATTTCCTCCGCATTAGACATGTTAGTGCCACCTAATAATCGGAATTCTGAGGCGATAATAACATCAAAATGCTTTGTATTTTTCATTCTATCTGGCTTCATGGGTTCAGGTACTGGAAACAAACGTTTTTTAAGTGGGAAATCATAGAATAAGTTATTACCATTCATTTCATGATAGTAATCATGTGCCTCAGCATATTCTTTCCGCGCTCCCATAAAAAAGCCAGGGAATCCAAAAGCAGAATGACCTGTCAGGGAAGTTTCTGATTGCCGTTGGAAAGATAAAGGGCCAGTTTTTAAAGATACAATTGACTTCTCACCAAATACCTTCTTAATTCTTTTAACATATTCAGAATCCCCTCCGAACCTTACGGAATCCCAATAGCCTATTTTGGAGAATACAGTCTCTTTTCTAAACATAAAAGAAGACATGTTAGGAAAAGCGTATATCCCAGGCTTACCTCTTCTATAAAAAGTTAGATTGTTTGTAGTTCTCGCCTGCTGAGAAAAATTACCCACTATATCTGAGTGTTTAAGAAGATGGACAACCTGGGTTTCAATTTTTTGAGGATGAGACCAATCGTCTGCATCATTAATAGTAATAAATTCACCAGTCGCTTGTTTTAAAGCTAGATTTCTTGAGGCATATGCCCCTCCATTTGTAGGAGCCTTTATTAGACTAATCCTTGCATCAAGCCTCGCATACTCTTCAACTATTCTCACTGTAGCATCACTAGAACAATCATCAACTACCAATATTTCAATATTACTCCACGTTTGATTTCGCAAAGAATTAATGGAAGTTTCAATTAGATCTTCTGCATTATATGCAGGTACAATAACTGTCACTTTCGGCCCGGATGATAGTGATGTTTGTTTAGAATCACTACTTAATTGATCATATAATGGTGAAGCATTCTGCTTAAGTTTAACCTGTGAATAGTCATATAAATCGAATGCTTTGTTAATCCAAACTAACTTCTTTGAAGAGGAGGTTTCAATACTTGCTAATGCTAAATACAAGTCTTCGTGCTTTTGCTTTTTTAAGACATTAGTTAAAACCTCTCTGGCGGCTTCTAGTTCACCTAGAAGTCTGTAACTTTCCGCAGAAAGTATTGCAGCTCTTCTAATTAAATCTTTATCTTTCTCTTTTTTTATTGCTATTTCTAGATATTGCAAACATAACAATGCGCTTTCTTTAGTATATTGATTTGCATACCATGTAGCTATTTCCCAAGATGCTAATTTGCGCTTGAAAATATCTTCTGCATTTGCACATATATATTTTAGTTCTTCGAGTGCTTTTTCTGTAAAACCCAAACTATTAAGTTTATGTTTTAATCTTTCAATTTCTCTTAATGATTTTCTTTTCTGTCCTGGAGAAATAGCATTTTTAATGGAGCTTTTTTGCTTATTTGTTAGTAAGTTGGATAAGTGTTTTTTTTTGCTTTCACTTAAGAATGTATATAGGAACCAATCGATAACATTGACCGACATTTTTTTAAAACCGAAAATTGAGACCACCGCCAGATTTTTTATCACTTAAACAGAACAAAAAGCTACATTTTAGTAGCTTTATGGTAAAAAGAATCTATACGTATAATAACACAAAAAAATACAGATTTAGACAACATCTATAAAATTCAAACACCCATTTTGTGTATTAGAAACCACATTATTGTAACTTGGGTGTTTTTTGGAAGTTTGTTAATGAGATTTTTGCTTAATTAATGCCATTTTACTTCTTTTGAAGCGATACGAAAGCTCAGGGAAGACGTTTCGCTCTAATATTTCTCCATACCACTCCTGTAGTTTTGAAGCTTCATTATCCCAATTTAAATGCTTTTTAACAGCTTGTTGGCCATTAATGCCCATTCTTTCAGCTTCTTCAGGATTATTTTTCAGGTATTCTATTGCCTCTTTAATTTGGTTGTTATCAAGAGGGTTTACTGCTATTCCACAATTATATTTTTCCACAAGCTCTTTCCAAGCCGGAAAATCAGAACAAATAATAGGAAGGCCCGCACTCATATATTCAAAGAATTTCGTTAGTTCCTTTTTCATATAGTGCTCTGTTGGTGGGAATAAAGCTAGCCCTGCCAACCATTCTCCATTTTGATATTGGAGATCAATTTCATCCTTAGGTACATACCTTCCCTTTCCTTCAATGAAGAGTCTGTCTTTTTTGTTTCCGGCTATTTCATTCATTTCCCTTGCTAAACTGTTCGGGCATTTACCAAAGAAGTGAACCGAGATTTTTTCATCCAAAGAAGGTAATTGCGCATGTATAGCGGCACCCCTATCTTGAGATATATTTCCTGTATAAATCAATTTAGCAGTTGAATTGTTGTTTCTTTTTAACTTATATTCAGTTTTTATTGTGTTTTCTTCTATTATAGGATAGTTAAGAACACATTCACCATTTGGATACTTTTCTTTATAATATTTCTCTGCTAGACATAATTCTAAGTTGAAAGAGAGTACTTTTTCAGCAAATTTAAAACCCTTAGACATTAATAGTCTAATTGGCTTCTTTAGATATTCCTTTTGCATAATACTAGTTTCATAGTCTTCATGTATATCGTAGACTACAACGTTCCCCTTTTTCTTCAACAACCACGCAACCAAAAGCAATTCAGGATCATGGATATGGTAAATATCAGCATTTAGACTGCGGGCTTGTTTTAATGCTTCTAAAGTTGATAAAACTACTCGCTTAATACGCGATTTTCTCTTTTTAATCGATAAGATATTAATAGGGCTTTCAACCTGTACATCCTCTTCCTCTGGTACAATAAGAGTGACATCAAACCCCGCTTTGTGTAGAGACAGACATTCCTTATAATAAATCCTTGGATCTAATGGATGATGCACAGTTGTAATATGAACTACCTTTTTATCTTTAAAATCCATACCCCTTTTTACACTCCTCAGTGATTATCCCTTTTATGATAACTTATTACATCACAAAATACTTCTTCGTATTTTTTTACGATAATTTCCGCATTAAATTCTTTTGCCCTTGTATAACCTTGATCAACCATTTTTTTATAAGACTTAGGTGCAAGTGTAAGAACTCTTAGCATCTCCCTTGCTAAGCTCTCTTCGTCTGCAACTTCACAAAGCACTCCGTATTTCCCTTTATCCAACACTTCTTCTGGCCCAGACAAGCAATTAGTTGAAACAACCGGAAGTCCTGTGGCCAAGGCCTCAGCAATCACGTGACTGAACCCCTCATGGATGGAAGATAAAACAAAAAGGTCGGATTCTCTCATATATGTATAAGGATTTTTTTGAAACCCAACAAAATGAACATTACCGTGAACCCCTAACTCTTTTGCGTATTCTATCAATTCATTTTTGAGAGGTCCTTCTCCAAGGATAACCAACCTACAATTCAAGTCTTTTACTACTATGGAAAAAGCTTTAAGTAATGTTTTGTGATCCTTTTGGGGAACTAATCTACCCGCGGTCATAATAGTTTTACAATCTCCTTTTGTGAAAATATACCTATGCATAGGACATATTTCCGCCTCTGTGAGTTTATTTTTAATCACAGCTAGGTCTATAGGGTTATATATTACTTTAATTCTATCCGCTTTTACTTTATATCGATTAATTAAATTAACTTTCACGCCTTCAGAAAGAGATATTATTTGAGATGATAATTTATAAATAGCACCAAATGCCAATAGCCTTAAATTCTCAGTAAAACTACCTCCAAGATTATCAGCTTCTCTTATTACATTTTTTGCTTTGGAAAACGATAGTAAGTTTGCAATAATCGCAATTGTATTAACTCTCGGGATGGTACTGAAAACAATATCTATTTCTTCGGTTCTAATTAACTTTGATAGACTGAATATAGATCTACTTAACCTTTTTGTATTTAATTTTATTACCTTCACATCTGACTTTAATTCTGTTTCATAAGAACCTTCATAATTTAAAGTCACCAGTACAGGGCTGAACCTTTCCCGATCCAGATTATTGATAATATTAAGGAGCGTACGTGCTGCTCCACCTGCACCCATTTGATATATAAAAAATAACACTCTTATTTTCTTCAGTTTTATTCTACCTTTCTTAAAAGCAATTTACTCTACAAATGTTGAAAAATATCAAAATTACACTTATTATGCCGTTTTTATAATAACAAAAATACTTTCATTAATAAACACTAATTTCATATTTTTTACAATAAATTTTCAATCCGCTTACAGAGTAATAGGGTGTGTATTACTTTATAAAAATAAAATGCCCTTGTAAAAAAACAAGGGCGTGAAGATAAGTGTTTACATTAATTTGAAATTACCAATGTATATTTCGTGTTTGTTGTTATAAATCCGTATGTTCCGTTGTAGTCTACCTTATACCACCAGCTATTATATTTTTCAATTAATGGCACACTTTGACTTCCTTCTAAAATTCCTAATTTTTCACCACCTGTACTAGGACTTCCGTATATTGTTACCCAGCCACCATTTGTCTTTACTACTGGTCCTTCATATACCTCTTCAGGTATCTCACCAATCAACTGTGTATATTTCGTATTTGTCGTGATATAGCCGGTTTTGCCATTGTATTCTACTTCATACCACCAGTTATTGTATTGAGAAAGTACCGTTACTGCTTGATGGCCTTCTAATACTCCTAATTTTTCGGCACTAGTACTCGGGCTCCCAAAGATACTTACCCATCCACCAGTTGTCTTAATTACCGGACCTTCATATTCCTCTTCCGGTATCTCACCGATCAACTGTGTATATTTCGTATTTGTCGTGATATAACCTGTTTTGCCATTGTATTCTACTTCATACCACCAGTCATTGTATTGAGAAAGTACCGTTACTGCTTGCTGGCCTTCTAATACACCTAGTTTTTCACTACTAGTACTTGGATTCCCAAAGATACTTACCCATCCACCAGTTGTCTTGATTACCGGACTATCATATTCCTCTTCCGGTATTTCACCGATTAACTTTGTATACTTTGTATTTGTTGTAATATAGCCAGTTTTACCATTGTATTCTACTTCATACCACCAGTTGTTGTATTGAGAAATCACCCCTACTACTTCATGACCTTCTAATGCTCCTAATTTTTTACTGCTAGTACTTGGGCTCCCAAAGATACTTACCCATCCACCAGTTGTCTTAATTACCGGACCTTCATATTCCTCTTCCGGTAACTCTCCAATCAACTTCGTATATTTCGTATTTGTTGTAATATAGCCAGTTTCACCATTGTATTTAACTTCATACCACCAGTTGTTGTATTTCCTAATAAGAGGAGCTTTCTCAGTATCACTTAAATTACCAAGCCTTTCACTTTTTAGACTAGGCCCTTTAAACACTCCTACCCATTCACCATTAGTCATAATTACAGGACCATCATAATCTATCTCTTCTACAGGTTCTTCATTCTTAAGATTAGTATATTTAGAATTAGTAGTTATGTATCCTACTTGATTTTCAAACTGAATTTCATACCAGTATTTGTTATATTGTCTTATATATGGAGCCTCTTCCCCAAATTGCAGGTTCCCTAATTTACCACTATTAATACTTGGTAATTCGTAAACTGATACCCAACCATAATTTGTCATGACTATTGGATTTGTGTTTACAGGTTGCTCAGGTACTTCTGGTATAATTATTTCATTTTGAGGAGGCAACACATAACTTTCAGGAATAACAGGCTCTTTTTCAATATGTTTGGAAAATTCCTTAGTAGGGTCCGTCGAACCTTCTGGTAGGACTCTTTGAACAGAAAAAAGGTTCTCCCCAAACCAGTAATCAAAGTTATTAATTATTCCAAGTGCAGTTGGGTTATCGGGCGCAGTTCCAATTACAGCAGGTTGCCCATTTAGTTCTCCCATATAAATCGCTACATGCGATATATACTTCGTACCATCTTCTTCAAAGTCCCACCACGTTAAAATATCACCTATTCGAAGATTTTCCATACCTTCTAATTTCCATTTTCCATCTATATTAATAGGTTTAACTCCCTCTACAGGGGTGCCTACCGTTGCATAGTTTCTTGAAACATCTGTAATGATAAAATTAAAATCACCAAAAACTAGTTTTGTAAACTCTGAACAGTCCATCACTCCATGATAATGATATGACAGCAATCCATGGCCATAAACAGAATAACCATTCTCCATATACCAAATTGCTCTTTCTATTACCTTACCCGCTAAACTATTTTCTAAATGTCCGTATTTTTCACGATATTGATTAATAAGTAAACGTTCGTTAGACTCATAATCAGCAAGATTTTGATTATAAAGTTCTATTGCTTGTTCTGTTGTATACAGAGGTGTAACAGGTAATGCAGCATTAATTTGTTTTGGCTGAATAATAAGAGAAAAAATTAAAAGTACGCATAAAACTAGTTGCTTCACGTCTTCACTTCCTTCATTAAATTTACTACGTTATCCTAACGGGTAAAACTTAACATATTTCAAGCTATTCATAGTAATTATACTATAATAAATCAATAGTTTTACATTTTTTTCACAGTCTTACAGTTCATCGCCCTCATATATGAGTTTCATAGTAGATTTTGTTATATCGTGAATCAAATAAAAGCCCCAACTCCTTTATAGAAGTTAGGGCTCTCTTTCAGATATGTTCTTTTATAACCTCCAAAGAGTAACCCCTTCAGGGCATTCCTCTTTTGGCAATTTACTTTTTATATCTACAACGACTCCTTTGCCGTCTTTCAGGAGCGTTCCAAATTGACTCCAGCCTTTCTCTACATAAACCGTATGTGGAACTGCGAAAATAACAGCATCGGCCGGCTCAAGTGCATCGTAGTCAATTAATTCAATTCCATACTCTTTGTAAGCATCTTCCTTTTCAGATAATGCGTCCGTAACTTGCACCTCAATGCCGAACTCTTTTAGTTCATCAATTACATCGATTACTCGAGAGTTGCGCAGATCCGGGACATTCTCTTTGAACGTCAGTCCAAGGATGGTTACTTTTGCACCTTGGATGGTCATTTTTTTGTGTATCATTTGTTTAATAAGAGAAGTTGCAATAAACTTCCCCATGTTACCGTTGATACGGCGGCCAGATAGAATAACTTCTGGGTGATAGCCAACACTTTCTGCTTTAGATGTCAGATAGTATGGGTCTACTCCAATACAATGCCCTCCAACAAGGCCAGGAGAGAACGGCAGGAAGTTCCATTTTGTACCTGCTGCCTTTAGTACTTCTTCCGTGTCAATATCAAGGCGGTCAAAGATTAGTGCTAGTTCATTCATAAGAGCAATATTGACATCACGTTGCGTGTTTTCTATAACCTTAGCAGCTTCTGCAACTTTGATAGAGCTTGCACGGTACACACCAGCTTCTACTACTGAATTATAAACAGCTGCCACTTCTTCCAAAATCTCTTCATTCTGACCTGAAACAACCTTTGTAATTGTTCTAAAAGTACGTTCTTTGTCACCAGGATTTATTCGTTCAGGAGAATAGCCAATGAAAAAGTCTTCTCCTCCTTTTAAGCCAGAACGCTCTTCTAAGATCGGCAAGCAAACTTCTTCTGTCGCACCAGGATAAACGGTGGATTCATATACCACAATAGCTCCTTTTGACAGGTTGCTACCAACTGTTTCAGAAGCTTTGACAAGCGGCGTCAAGTCTGGTTGATTGTTTTGATTGATTGGAGTTGGTACTGCAACAATAATGAAGTCTGCCGCTTTTAGAGCAGACGCATCCATTGTGAAATCAATATCCGCTTTTGCAAGTTCTTCAGGTGATACCTCGTTCGTATAGTCTATTCTTTGTTTCAAGGTGTTTATTCTATGTTCATTTATATCAAATCCAATAATTCTATGGCTTTTGCCGAATTCCACCGCTACAGGTAATCCCACGTAACCTAATCCGACTACAGCAATCTTCTTGTTCATTAAGTTATATCCTCCTTGGATGAATAGCTTCATCAACTAATTGGTTCTATATAAAAAAGGAAAGTTTGATTTAAAATATATAGAAAAGTATCCGAAAAAACAAGTTTCACTCTAATGTCCTATTATAAGTACAACCTTAACGAAAATCCACTTTCACCCCTTAATGTAATGTGAAAGTAATATTGGGCCTTCTTATGTAAATTTCCCTACTTATTATTCACCAAATCTACAAAAAGTTACAATATAAAGAAGTAAATGACTGTTCCTATATTGTATAAATGTCGGAATACCCATATAATTAACTGTACGATTATTAAAAAAAGGAAGAGTGCTGAATGTTCAAGAAAAAATGGTTCGTTTTTTTAGTTAGTATTTTAGGCATTGCTACTATAGGGGTTGGAATTTTTGCTTTCAGTGTCTATAAATCTCTCGAAAGTACTGTAACTTCCATGCATACCCCATTAGAAAGACCAAGTTCTGAAAAAAGGCCTTCTGAAGTTGATTTCAGCCAAAAAGACCCTTTAGCATTCCTAATTCTAGGAGTGGACGAAAGACCTGGCGATAAAGGGCGCTCAGATTCCATGATCGTATTGACAGTAAACCCGAACGATAAATCAATGCAGATGGTCAGCATTCCTCGTGATACAAGAACGGAGATTATCGGAAAAGGATTTGACGACAAAATTAATCATGCTTATGCATTTGGTGGACCGGAAATGTCCATAGCGACTGTAGAGAATTTTTTAGATATCCCGATTGATTATTTTGTCCAAGTCAACATGGAAAGCTTTAAAGATATTGTAGATGCCGTTGGCGGAGTAACCGTAAACAATAAACTAGAGTTCAGTCAGAGCGGACATCATTTTCCATTAGGGGAAATTGAGCTGAATGGTGAAGAAGCATTAAGTTTTTCTCGCATGCGTAAATTAGATAGCGACTTTGGTCGCCAACAAAGACAACGAGATATTATTCAAGGTGTAATCAACAAAGGTGCTTCCATCTCTTCGGTCACTAAGTTTGATGATATTCTTGACGTCTTGGGTAACAATGTTCGAACAAACCTAACTTTCAATGAAATGATCGATATCCAGAGTAATTATAAAGAGGCACGTCATAACCTTTCCCAACATCAATTAACAGGGTCAGGCACAAGAATTAATAATATCTATTATCTAATTGTGGCAGAAAAAGACCGTCTCGAAATTTCTAACCAATTGAAAAAACATCTTGAACTTGATTCAGAAATCGCTAGTAATAACTAAAAAAGGAGAGGGAACCGCTTTATATTGCGGGTGCCCTCTCCTTTTTATAATCATCCTAATAAGCCGAACAACTTCTTCTTTTTAATTCTCTCAGGGATTTCCTTCACGATCATCGAACCTTCCACTAACAGTTCTGCATTTTCCATTAGTAGAAATTTCGCCTCGGTTCCACACTCTTTTTCTATAACCCTATATGCCTCAGTCATATGAAAATTTCTATTCTTAAGGTTATGCGCATCAGATGCGACCAGATGGGTAAGGTTTGCGTCTATTAAGTCCAGAGAAAACTTCTTAATCTTCTTCCCGAACTTACCTGCTATACTCGCAGCTGTCACCTGTGTACAGGCACCCTTTTTCACTAATTGATATATCTTTTCTGGGTTTTCAATCAATTCTGCATTTCGCTCAGGGTGCACAATGATAGGAGTTAATCCTTTTAACTGGATATCATAAATGATTTTTTCCGTATAAAGAGGCACTTGGCTCGAAGGGAGTTCGATAAAAACATACCTATCTGTATTGTTAATAGTTAGCAACTCATCTCTTTCATATTGTTCAAATAGTTCCCCTGAAATTCGGCATTCCTGTCCTGGTAGAATAGTTATATTAATACCTTCCTTGGCTAATCGCTCGTTAAGCTCCTTAACCTTTTCCAAGATCTCTATTTTCGAATTCATGTATTGCCCATTATTATGATGGGGAGTAGCAACTATTTTGGTTATTCCCTCTTTCACAGCAGCCCTGGCCATCTCCAGGCTCTCAGTCATATGTCTTGCTCCATCATCAGCAGCCGGAAGTATATGGCAATGAACATCAATCATTTTTTCCCCTCCAAATATAGTGCTTTTGTACTATCTATCGTTCTTTATATAGTCTACCTTTATATTATCATAGTAGAGAATCATTGAGAATGGGTGTATTTTGTCGAATTAAGTAAATACAGTACTTTTTTCATCTTTTTAAAAAATACGAGATTGCGTAAATATTATATCAATATAAGAAAATAATACTTTTCCATTCTATATTACGCATGTTTTTCTTAGTTTTCCTTAATAAAAAGTTTTTGCAAATAACTACTTTCTAACTATTAAGATTTTCCGGCTCTTGTCGATAAAGAGGAAAAATAAAAAACACCCCGCAAGGTGTTATTATCTTGAATCAACAGGTTTTGCATATAAAATATATCTTTCCGGCGCCGCACCAGTTAGAGTAAAGGGATAACATGTGGTGAGAAGCAGATCTTCCTTTTCCTTTTGAAGGGTAATAACTGTTCTGTCATCTTCATCCACTATCTTAGAGTCATAGATTTCATACATATATTCCCCATATGGCATATTCACATAAAATTTATCACCGATTTCCAGTTCACCCAAGCGAAGGAAAACAGTATCTCTATGCCCTGATAACACGTTTTGCCCCACTTCACCTGGATAAGATGCACCTTTATAGTGCCCTACTCCCTTTTCCAGCTCTGCAGGGTCCGTTCCTTCTACTATTGGCAGCTCGGCTTCAAGTCTAGGTATTTTCAGCAGTCCGACTACTTCTCCTGTCTCAGGTGCAAAATCATCGGGCTTTTTCGGACGGTCTTTTTTATCTGGTGTATCCTTTTCGCCCACCATTCCCTTAGTTATAGAAACAGCATCTTTAAGGGCCGCCTCCGTTTTTCTATCCATACTGATTTTTTCAAATAGGCCATACCCTATAAAGGAAATACCGGTAACAATAAACAGAAATGCTACAATCATTCCTTTTTTCAACTTGTCCTGTCTCCTCTTCATTCTTTTTTTCTTTATTATATTTATTCTATCTGTTATACGGAAGACATCAACCACCTATTGTTCGACAAATTATAGGACTCTATCAAACACTCCAGACAGATTTCTCATTAAAATAGGCAGGAATGCGGCAAAAAAATGCAGCCCTATCAAAGCAAAATAATAAAACTTAAACCTAGCCAACTTAAATACAAGCGGAATGATTACAAGAAGAATACCCGCTACGCTAATTAAAGAATAAATCATGGTCCCTTGAGTTTCCCCATAAGTTACAAGTAAATAAAAGAACCCCACGATACTAATATTGTAGATTAATAATATTAGTGAAAGTGCAAAGCATATGAAATTAGCAGTTCTCTTAAAAAATGATTTCCAATCGATATTTTTCATCGTTCAATATCCCCCTATAAAACACCATTCTTATGTCTATTTCTATAGTTCGATATATAAGTACATTTTCCCTGTTTTTTTCCTAATTTCGAAGTAAATATTGTCGAATTTAAAAAAGACCCGTAGAAAGGGTCTCATTAGATGCTGATAAAGGTCGTATAGCCTTGGGATCTTAAAGTCGCAGCCAAACGGTCTGCGTTTTCTTTTTGCGAGAACGCTCCTGCCTGTACCTTGTATAGATTATCTTCTCTGAACACAAATGTGTTAAAGCCTTTTCTGTTAAGTTCTGTGGCAAGGCTGTCTGCGTTTTCCTTTGCACGGAATGCCCCTACCTGCACCTTGTATACCCTTGTTACCGGGGGTGTTGTTGGTTTTAGCTTTAAGTTGAAATATTCTACTAAGCCACCGGCAATGGCCAAGGCACAAGTTCTACGGTAGCTATCCGTTTTCAACAACTGTGCTTCTGGGTAGTAAGTCATAAAGCCACACTCACAAAGAATAGATGCCATCGTTGTTTCGCGGAGAACATGGAAATTGGCTGATTTAATGCCTCTATCTCTTCTACCTGTTGCTTGGATGAGTCTGCGGTGGACCATATTGGCGAGGCGATTGGAATTTGGGGACTGAACAATAGGTGTATATGTTTCTATTCCTTGAGCCGTATTCCATCCTCCATTACCAAATGCATTTGCATGAATGGAGACAAACGCTCGTGCCCCCCAGGCATTTGCTCTATCTGTGCGTTCTTGCAAAGGAACATCCCTATCGTCTGAGTGAGTGAAAAGCACCTCCACATCTTGATAGCGCAGTAATTCCTGTCTTGTATATTGGGCAACCACCCTATTGAACTCATATTCTCTCATTCCATCAGGTGTACGCTTTCCAGGGGTACTGTATCCATGGCCTGCGTCTAACACTATTTTCATACATTCCACCTCTTTCTACAATTTTAGACCATTTGTACTATTATCATATGTCCCATTTGTAAAAGATTTACAAAAACAGGCATATGACCTGTCCACCTCCTTGTAACTTTTTATATAATTAAACGTCTAACTATACAAAGAAGGGTATGGGTCATATATAGTTGTGTAAGAGGAAGAAACGGCTCATTCGATAAGTCCATACCACCAAAACGGAGGTTGAACTATGTATAAAATAACGTCATTACTACTAATGTTACTGATACTGTCTTCATGTGGAACGACGAAAGACTCTTCCCAAGGTAGTCCTGATTCTTCAGATGGAAAAACACCAGTAAGTGAAGGGACGAATGTAGATGATTCTTCTACAGATCCAAAAGAATCAAAAGATCCTATCAAATCAAAGGAAGAAACTAGAAAGAAGCTAGAAACAAATAAGTTAAATAAAGAAGAATTGGCTGTTCATGTTGACCGAACAAACCGTGACTTCCTTTTCAAGGTTACTAACGACAAAGAGGAAGATGCCGAAATCCACTTTTCTTCCGGACAAGAGTACGATTATGTTGTGTACGACGAATCGGGCAGCGAAGTTAAACGATTTTCCGAAGGCATGATGTACACCCAAGCCATAAAAGAGATGATTTTAGCTCCAGGGGAGTCATTGGAGTACCCTATCCCCTACAGCGATTTGACTGCAAGCTTGCCCCCAGGAGAATACACCATCCAATTCATCTTTACTGATTCAAACCATCACGCTACAGCAAAAGAAACCTTTACTGTCGAATAAGAAGTACCTGTGTCACGAGGTTGTAACTGCCACCCAAAAAACCTATAATAGAATAAGAAGATTTTACCGGCAAAGGTCTACGCGATGAAGTAGACCTTTTCGTTTTTTGCAACAAGTCCCCCCTGAAGCCTGGAGAGCAAGGTGTGAGACTCCAGCGGGGGAGTAACGGTAGATTGAGACCCCGCAGGCAAAGCCGAGGAGGCTCAAGCACCGTCCCGCGGAAAGCGAACACCTGGATCGGAAGGTTGCAGGGAGTTATAGAAACTTTTCAAACACTAATGGATGGTGACAAAAATGGAGCAGTTCGCAGCATGGCTGATAAATACATACCCACTCACTAACGACAACAACAGAAACATCCTAAAAGAAGGCCTAAAACTGTTCCGCCAAGGCAACGTCATACACGCCTACCAAGAAGGATCCAGCATGACCGGAAAAGTACAAGACAACGGCCAAAAACACGTCCTGCTTGACGAAGAAATCGGTGACCTCAGCAGATGTTCATGTGGCGCAACGACCCTATGCCCCCATCAGCTAGCCACCTTTCTTTCCGTTTGGTCACAATCCAAAACAATCGCATCCCTTATCGACGGCTGGAAGGAACAAAGTACGGACAACATCCTTCCAACTTTTGCATCAGCAACAATAAAAAAAGAAGCAACAACCTATGAGGACAGCTCCCTTTCAAGCTGGCTGGAATTTGTCGACTACCAGCATCAACAATATAAAAGCTCCATTCCCAGTAAAAGAACGTATCTGACCGGGCTGACACATGCGTTTTTCCCTAAACTGCGTACACAGGCTCCGAAAAAAGCGGAAATACGTCCATTGTTTTTATTACACGCTTCTCTCTATTGTATGGAACAGGTGATAGACAGCTATGATAGCTCCCAGCCTTATCAATACATCGCTGATATCCTGCACCGTTTTGTAGATACGGTGGAAGAGGAATCAAAAGGCTTGTTTCACAGCGCCATCGCCTTTCAACTTGACTCTTTGCTGAAGGAAAGCAGGCAACTGATCCGTGAAAAGCTGTTGCAACAAGAGGAACCTTTTATAAGAGAAATGTTTTATGTATATCAATTCACCTGGAATGATGTGTTCCAGCGTCGCAATTGGATGTCCTCAGAGCTGAAGGAGCTAGAAGGCGAGACGTCCCTGCAGGCTGAGTTGGCTAAAACCCATTTGTTATTTTTACTAAAAAAAGATGAGGATGCGTTGAAGCTCGTCAAGAAAAACGGCAACCAGTATGCGCCATATCTTTTCCATTGGCTACAATCCCTAGTCTCCACCAAAGCGAAGGACCGATTGGAAAGTTGGCTTGCTATCTCACTGCCGATTGTGACGTCCTATATCCATTCGGAACCGACCTATGACCGCAAAAGGCAACTGACGAAACATTTGCTTAAATTGTTGACGGATTATGCAATGGAAACAAGGCAAGACAAACTTTATAAGGATGCGATGCGCCAGCTGATGCCATATAGTTACGGAGAATATGAATGGTATCTGTTTGAAACGAAAAACTACCGTCAATGGGTGGAGTTGCAGCTTTGGATGGGGTTTGAGCTAAGCGGGTTGGAGGCTTATAAGCTAAAAGAGATAAAGAAAACGGACGCCTATGCGCTTTTCCCGCTCTATCATGTGGCAATAAACAAGGCATTGGAACAGCGCAATAAAACCGCTTATAAAGAGGCTACATCTCTGTTGAAGACCCTACATAGTCTGTATAAAAAAGAGAAACTTGAAGACATCTGGCTTCAGTATTTACTGCAATTAAAAGAAGGAACAAAGCGACTCCGCTCCTTCCAAGAAGAATTAAAAAAGGGAAGATTCAGTTATGATTAATGAGGCGTTATTTGCCAAGTCGAACTACATCGAGGAACGGAATCAGTTTTTTCTGTATGTGAAAATTCGCTCTTCCGTCCTGCCGCCATCTCGTTTCACCCCATTGCTCTTTACCTGGCATGAGGGGTCCTTTTTCGGCTCTGTCCTTGAAGAGTCTACTTATGACGGGATTTCCGGCATATTTTTAAATCCGAGTGACGCACTTGAACTGTATGCCAATAATACCGAGAATTCTTTTATCGAGCTGGAGTGGTGTGATCAGTCGGAACAATATCGCCTTATTGCTCCCACCGTCGCTGATTTGTTGAACGAAAGAGCCTTTCAACCAAGCTTTGCCGCGTGGCAAGAAGGCAAACTTTCGTTTTCTTTAACAAAGGAAGGTCAGGAGATGATTGCACAAAATCCTCTCCTCCCTTCTTATGCCGGTAAAATGGAAGAATGGTTGGACGCCATCATGAAAGATTGGATGGAACGCAAGGAAGAAGGGTACCTCCAAACATACTGGATGGACTATACAAAGGACCCGCGCCAATTAGCAGCGGAAGGTTCCCTAGTAGAATATTTAGATGAAGAAGACTGGCTTCGAGACATCGGCTGGACGAAAGATACCACTCCATTTAAGCTAGGGCTCCGTCTTTTGGAACCAGAAAAAGGGGAACAAGACTGGAAGCTGGAAACGTTGCTGAAAGATAAGAAAACAGAAGAATTATATGTGTGGGAGCAGGATAGCCTCCCTCCTTCTTATAAAAAATACAAAAAAGAAGTGAACCGCGGCTTCAAAAAGTGGCAGCAGCTGACTCCTTCTTTATTTTCAAATGGCCAGATCCGGTCCTATTTGACGGAAGAAGATGCATGGCGTTTTCTTGTAGAGGGCAGCGAAAGGCTGTTGGCAATCGGAAGCTTCATCTTCCTTCCGCCATGGTGGCAAGCTATTAAGGATTCCCGAATCAAGGTAAAAGCAAGAGTGAACGGATCCAAAAAGGGAGGAAACCACTCTCAGTCTTTTGTAGGTCTGCAGTCGTTAGTTAACTTTGAATGGCGCTTTTCCACCCGCAACACGGAGCTTTCCGAAGAGGAGTTCCTAGCGCTAGTGGAAGAAAACCGCCGTCTTGTACAGATTAAAGGCGAATGGGTTGTGCTTGATCCAGGGTTTATTGAAGAAATAAAGCGGATGATGAAGCATGCAGAAGAAAATGGGATCCGTATGGAAGACCTGTTGAAAAGCAATGCGGCTGGCATGGGTGGGGAAATTCCGGATGATGCCTCGCTGGATGCGGGGGCAAGTTATTCTATCCAGGATATCTCCTACGAGCTAACAGGATCTGCTGAGCGCTTGATTGAACAGCTTTATCAAGGCAAGGAAATTCCGCCATTTGATGTACCTGAGACATTTAAAGGCGAGCTCAGACCATACCAGGAGCAAGGTGCAGCATGGCTAACCTTTTTAAGGGATCACGGCTTTGGGGCTTGTCTTGCAGATGACATGGGACTTGGAAAGACTATCCAGCTGATTGCGTATTTCTTATCATGCAAGGAAAAAGAGCCAGAAGGTCCACCAGTTCTCATCATTTGCCCGACATCTGTTCTTGGAAACTGGCAAAAAGAACTGGAGAAATTCGCCCCAAGCTTGGATGTTATGTTGCATTACGGACCTAATCGTGGAAAAGGGTCTATTTTTCGAGAAGCCGTTTTAGATTCAGATGTCGTGTTGACCTCCTATGCCATTTCGCATCTGGATGAAGAGGAATTGGCAAGTATCGGCTGGCGCACCATCTGCTTGGATGAGGCGCAAAACATCAAGAACGCTGACACGAAGCAATCTCAAGCAGTGCGAAATTTAAGCGGTGGCCATCACATCGCGCTTACCGGTACCCCAATGGAAAACCGTTTGTCAGAGCTTTGGGCAATCTTTGATTTTATTAACCCTGGCTATTTGGGGTCACTTGGCTCCTTTCATAAGCAGTTTGTGTTGGCGATCGAGAAGGATCAGGACAAAAAGAAGATTCAACAATTGCAGATGCTCATTCAACCGTTCCTACTGCGCCGCACCAAGCAGGATGAACAGGTGGCACTGAACCTGCCAGCCAAGCAGGAGCAGAAGGAATATTGCCCGTTGACCATTGAGCAGGCTTCTATTTATGAACAGCTCGTAAAAGAAACCTTGGATAAGGTGGAAGAGTTGGGTGGGATTCAACGCCGCGGACTTGTGTTGAAAATGCTTGGCCAGTTGAAGCAGGTGTGTGATCACCCTGCTCTTTATCTGAAAGAGGAAACTCCAGAGAATCTCTTGATGCGCTCCAGTAAGATGGAAAAGCTGGTGGAGTTAGTGGAGCAGATTCGTTTACGCGGAGAAAGCTGCCTTATTTTCACCCAGTACATTTCCATGGGGAATATGATTATTGAGGCATTAGAATCCTCACTCGGGGAAAAAGGAAGATTTCTAAACGGCAGTGTCGTTAAAAAAAACCGCGATCAGCTGATTCAAGAATTCCAGGACGGCGAGTTTCATGTGCTGGTGCTTTCTTTGAAGGCCGGGGGCACCGGCTTAAACCTGACAGCAGCCAACCATGTTATCCATTATGACCGCTGGTGGAACCCGGCCGTGGAGAATCAGGCAACAGACAGAGCGTACCGGATCGGCCAGAGCAGATTTGTCCACGTTCATAAGTTTATTGCGACAGGCACGCTGGAGGAAAAAATCGATGCGATGATCGAATCCAAGCAGGCGCTGAACAATCAGATCATCACAAGCGAGGGTTGGATTACTGAACTTGATAATGAGGAATTAAGGGATTTGTTGACGTTGAGGTGATAAACTAAAAAAGCGCAGCACCCATCTACATAGATGAGTCTGCGCTTTTTTGTTTGCCCTCTTTACGATTCTTTTTAACGTAAGTAGAAAGAAATCCCGTAATAATCCCTTTCAGTCCGCCCATCCCATCCAGCCAAACATCTGCCCACTGCCCGCTGCGGTCTGGATGGTGGAATTGCAAAAATTCATCAAGCATTGCAATAACAAGGAGAATGGATAAACTGAAAGCAAACACTCTCCAATACTTTCTTCCTAGAGAACTGGCAAAGTACCGGACAAGCAAATAACCAAGAACACTATAAAAAAATAGATGAGCTCCTTTTCGAAAAAGGAATTCTACAAACTGATACCCTCCCATATTGTCCACACTCATTTTGTTATTCACATACGGAATCTCCACTCCCGCAAACACTGCAGCAATATGTTCCTCTGCCACAAGCATTCGCAAATATGGCCTGATATCCTGCTCAGCATAGGACATGGAAGACAAATAGAACAATATGACGGTCCAGCCAAAGGCCAGAAACAGATAGTATAGAATCCTCTTATTTCTCATATGAGCCACCACCGTAATTGAGTTAGAAGCTGAAAAAATCCACTTAATTACGGTGTGTCCTATCTAGGCATGCCTTATACCTTTCTACTCAAATTCTATTCTTACTGGTCACTCCATGTTTTGATTGCTTTAAACTTAGATAGGCCGTTTTCCCATTGTATTTGACAAAGATCCTTTGTAATAGCCCTTCCACTAATTTCTGGCAGACTTGTTCCGGGCATTCTAGCTTAAGGAACGCTTTACGCTGTCTGTACCAGGCATAAGAGGAGATATCAAGTTGGTAGCTTGGGAGGTTGATGGTTACCGAGATAATCCTTTTATCCTCGTATGAGCGAAAATGCAGTTCAACAGACTGGTTGGAACTTGTCGAAATGCAACGCCAATTTCCACTTTTAGTCGTTTCTTCCTTAGAAAGTTCCAATGCATCAAAGAAAGAGGATCTCGGTGCTGATGAGTAGTCATCCTTTGGTTCTCTTACATAAATATAATAATCTTGTCCTTCTTGAATCTGATCTTCCCTGCCTGGAAGGAAACTTACCGTAGTCAACTTAAAATCAGCCACATCCATCACTCCCTCTTTCATCCTAAACTCCTCCTTAGTATAGATAAATTTACTTTTTATAGAAAATATAGGTAATTAGACGATTTACGGTGTTTTTCTGGGTATTCTGCCCTATTCTCATTCATTCTCTTTCTTTTGCAAAATTCGACAATGTTCTATTTAAGAACATAAAAGAATATTGTTCTAGACGAGAACAACCACTTCTTCCCTTTTCCATTACGTTAAAAGAAATGCGGAAAAGAGGCAGGAGATATGATGAACAACACGTCCTTTTTAGCCAGAAACATTAAATCCCTTCGTAATCAAAAAAACTGGTCGCAACAAGATCTTGCTGATCGCCTTAACAGGGTTCACGGTACCATCAGCAAATGGGAAACGGAAAAAGAAGTGCCACCAATTGAAACACTCATTGAGCTGAGCAAACTATTTCAAGTTTCCATTGATTACTTGGTCGGAAACCACTACGAACAAGAACATTATGTAAAAGAATTCAACCAACTCTATCAAATCAAGCAAGCTGATGAAGAACTAATGCACATTGTTGACTATTTAAAACAACACCCAAACTTTAAGGATATCCTACATAAGTACATCAACCAAAGCATCTCAGATAGAAAATTGATGGAAGACATGATGAGTATCTACGTGAATAAATGAAATTGTTCAAAAAAAGCCAACCCTTAATAAGGCTGGCACCAAGGAATGGAGATCAAAGAGGCACATCTTCTCTCTAGAGGAACCAAGAGGGCTTATCCTCTGCTACATGCTGATAAGCGTAAAAAGAAAGGCAGCTTGTTTCCGCAAGTTGCCTTTTTTAATGAAAGGCTAAAGCAAAAATGGGAGGGGAGCCCTTTGCTTTATAGGTAAAATATAGATTACTTGTTACGTTGCTTGGTTATTGGGATGACCGCGCATGACTTTTAGCTACACTCCCACCTTTTCAGGCGTCTTCGGTTGTGTCGGAAAGTCTGGAAATTCAGATGTCCTTTGTGAGGAGTGGGTAGCAGGCGGCGGACCTTGGTGATGTTCCGGTTGCCTGTTTTCCTGCTGCGGAGGTTGGGACTGCTCCCAACTCTGCACCTCACTACGGACTTGGTTTGTACTCGAATCCAGCTTTTCTGGGTACGGTGGGATTGGTGGTGCAGAAGGTTTTTCTTCCTTCCTTTTTTCAAGAAACCGCACATTGTCCACCACCACATCGGTAACAAAAACTGTCGTCCCATCCTTGGATTCATATCGACTCGTTTGTATCCTACCAGTGACTGCCACCAGTGCGCCTTTTCGACAATAATTTGCCGTCGTTTCCGCCGTACCTCTCCACGCCGTACAAGAGACAAAGTCTGCCTCATAGACACCTTCCTGATTTTTGAAATTACGGTTAACAGCAAGCCTGAAGCTCGCAACAGGGGTTCCATCTGTGAGTTATAATTGATCTTGTCATAAAAAAAAGAAATTATTATTACATTTTTATAATTAAATTTTCATTTTATATATTTAAAGATGTCATAAATTGTTTAATTTATATTTAATAACGTCATAAAAAACTTAAAGTAAAACAGTAAGAATGTATTTGGCATTTAATTTATGTATGAAATGGCAGTATGATTTTTGTTATAAAACTTTGCATATTTTGTGGTCTTTTCATCTACTATTTATTCCATTTAAGCGCCAAAATGCCAAAGACTCGAATTTGAAATAATTATTATAAAATCTTCAATTAGAGCCCCCGTTGATGGAACTAATTTTTTTGAATTCTCCTTTTGCTTTTTCGATAATATCAATAATGAACGGTTCTTTTTGTTGGGTGTATGTTGATCTATCATACTTATATTTTGTAGCAAGTTCACCTTTTAGCAATGCGTATTCTTCTGCCACTTTAGGATAATTTCTAAGGTAATTACGAAACAACAGTTTCTCAACCCATTCTGTACTATGTATTTCACAAATATGTAAATGACAAGTACCTCTACCCCATAATCCCAAAAAATCTCCTGTCTGTTAATTCTGGTTTGGGAACATACTCAAATTCAATTTTACTCAAAGGAGAAACAAGGAATGATATGTTACTTAAATCTTCTATGCCTACCATAATATCAATGATCGGCTTTGCTTTGAAGTGCTTCCAATATGTTCAATTCCAGCTATTTTATCACCTATAGCTTCAGTAATTTTCTTTCTCTCATATTCAAATTGGTTTTCCCATTCTGAATTATACTCATTCAACTTTACAATTGTTTTTGTCATTACTTCTCCTCGCAAATAAATAGACTTATGAGTTAAGTTCTATGTGAAATGCCGGAAACCTACTTCGCGTTGAATATCTCAATTATGAAAAACATATTTATATTAGTTGAAAAATTATAGATATATGGAAATCTCTTTGTACTTGTTTGATTTTAAAATTCGATTATAGACAAAAACTCTGAGACTTAATGCGGCCTCTAACGCATTATTTACTTCCTCAAATGAAGGATTATATCCAGAATGTATAATTTTGTTCCTGATCTTATAACAGTATTTAAACCATTTTCCAACATCATTTCTTATGTTTAAAATATCCCAAGATCCTCCTATTCTCTTAGAAAACTCTCTTTTCACCATGCTAATAAAGTTAGTGTCTTCATGGAATTTTTCAATCTCCTCTAGCGTTAATTCTTCAATTTTTAAAAATTCACTCATTGTAGTCCTCAAGAAGGTTTCTATGCTAGTTTGGGTATTTATTATAGTTTCTTTATAGAATCCTTGCTTGAAATTTCTCTTTGCAGTTAACATTAATTCTTGAGAAAGAATAAAAGGGTTAATGCTATCTTTTACTACAACAGCATACTCTGCTACCTCGCTTTGGGTATTAAAATCTAAAAGTTCCTTCTTATGTTTAATGTTAAAATGCAACGTAAATAACCCATTTTCTATATGTTTGAAACTATTTCCTTCAATATTTACCTTTCTAAAAACACATACAGGTTCCAACATTTCTTTTGAAATTTTATAGACGTCATTATCTTTTTTCTTTATTAAATAGGCAATAATAAGATCATTTAGCCCCTCCAATAAAGTATTAAATATCTCGGATAAAACTTTCTCAGTCATATAATAATAAGTTGTAGCTGTAAAGAAGGACATTTCTACTCTTGTTTCATAATATTCAATTTCATGTGATGATACCAAACTCCCCCCCGTGTATTTTTTTTCGTTTATATGATTTGTTAGAGTGAAAGACAAAATTGAATCGTTTTCGGAAAATGATATGATTGAGTTGTCTTGAAAGGGTATCTGAAAAGGTAGAAAAACAGAAAATTGAATAAGATGTTTGATATTTTTCACACTGTACCTTTTCTCAAAGACGGGTAGATACTGTTGTAGAAAAATTTCTTCGTCTATTCTAAAGGGGGTTGTTTCCATGTATTTCATGCCTCCATAAATTTCTAGTATTCATAGCATAAAATTGCTCTTGAATAATCATCCTTATGGTAACGATTTTACCATAAACAACCAACGGTTTTATTCCCTAATTCCATTAAGTGGCCCTTAACATAAATAAAGAGCACAATTCTTGCTGCAGAATTGCGCCCGTTTCTTGAATAACAGATATCTTCACTGTTATAAAATCCCTTCATTTAATCTCTCTAATTCCTCATCAATTCTTACTAAATCTATCCTTTCAAAAAGTGGTTTAATTTCTTTAAGGGACAGGGATGAAATTTCAATTTCCTCCCATCTAAGTTCATTTAATCCTAACATTTCTTTAACATTTTCACTTGAAAAAGGAAGAAAAGGATTTAATAGCTGTGTAAGATTTGAAATTATATAGATACAATTTGCCATTGTATTATCACATAAGGGTTTTTCTTCTTTAATTTGAATCCATGGCTTCTGCTCATCAAAATATTTATTAGCATACCGGACAAATTCAAAGATATTCTCTAAGGATTTTTTAAAATGGGCATTCATAACTAGTGAGCCAACTTCTTTATATAGTTGACCAATCTTAGCCTTTATTTCTAAATTAATCTTACCTTCTGGTGTTTTACCTTCATAAGATTTTTCGATGAACTTTAACGTGCGATTGACAAAATTACCATATGCACCTAGTAATTCACTGTTATGACTATATACAAATTCACGCCATGAAAAATCAGTATCTCGATTTTCAGGTGCATTGATTGTTAGAAAATACCTAATAGAGTCAGCATCATATCTCTCTAAAAAATATGGAACCCAGACAGCCCAATTTTGACTCGTCGATAACTTCCGCTTTTCCAGGGTTAAATACTCATTGGAAATAATGTGTGTTGGTAGAGCAGGATTATTGATACCCATTAGAATAGAAGGCCAAATGACAGTATGGAATGGAATGTTATCCTTCCCATGAATGTAATAGGAAATGGTTTCTTTATTCCACCAATCTTCTATATTTTCGTTATGTTGCTTCGACCATTCTATACATGCTGTTAAATAGCCTGCAACTGCTTCAATCCACACATAAATTTTCTTACCTTCAAAACCTGCTATGGGAACCTCAACACCATGCGGCAAGTCACGTGTAACTGCTCGGTCAGGTACACCCTCTTTTAAATATCTAGTTGTTAAAGAAATCGCATTTTCACGCCAACTATTTCCCTTTCGCGCGGTCTCCACAAAGGTTTCTAATTTTTTTTGGAATTGACTAAACGAGAAATAAAAATGCTCCGTTTCTTTAATGGTGGGCTGGTTCCCACAGATTTTACAACGCTTATCGATTAAATCAAGGGGATCTAAAATGGCAGAACAATTATCACATTGGTCTCCCCTTGCTTTCGCACCGCAATTCGGACAAATTCCTTCTACAAACCGATCTGGTAAAAATTGATGATCTGTTTCACAATAAGCCTGCTCAATCGGCTTTTTGTATAGATAACCATTTTCAAGAAGCTTTGAAAAAATAACCTGTACAGACTTATGATGATGTATGGCATCTGTACGGGTGTACAAATCATAAGTGAAACCTAGCTTTTGAAAACACTCTACAAATTCTTGATGGTAACGATTTGCAATTGCTTCAGTTGTCGTATTTTCTTGATTTGCTCGTATAGATATGGGTGTCCCATTACAGTCACTACCTGAAACATAAAGTACTGCTTCTCCTTTCTGTCTGTAATACCTTGCTAAAATATCTCCTGGCAATAAAGCTGCTATATGCCCTAAATGCAGTGATCCATTAGCATATGGCCATGCTCCTCCTATAAAAATGGTCATATTCTTCTTCCTCCTTAATAAAATCAAAAAAACCTCGCCCATAGACAAATTAATTGCCTAAGGACGAGGTATATCTCGTGTTACCACCTTTATTTACTAATAATTCACATTATCAGCCTCAATAAGTACGGAGTAAGTGTTTCACTCTTATACTTTGACATTTATAACGAGTGCCAAATCTCGTCAAGGTCTATTTCAATAACCGAAAGTCGACTTTGCTGCTCAAAGGCCATTTTCAATCAACTATTTTCTGCTTCTTTTCAGCTACCGAAGCTCTCTGTAAGAAAATGATGGTTGACTTACTTTCCTCATCATCGCGTTTCAAATATATTTTCATTATTATTACACAAAAATTGAAAATTTAAAAGCAACGTAAGAGGTAATTATTAAAATTTTCTTCAAATAAATGACCTATTCAATAAAAATAGATGATCCAGAAATGCGCCCGATTCTTGAATAAGCAGTTACCTACTATGAAGCTGATTTTGCTTAACAATAATTTGATTTAGTTCCATTATCTAATCCCCATAATTGAATAGGGAAAAGCTAATCCAATTGCAAAATCTTTAGTACCTGTCCTGTTAGCTGTCTATATAGTCTGACTAGTAAGTTATAAGGATTTATCTATTTACAGTGACACCTGATTATGTAAAAGATAATACGTAACTCATACTTACATTTCTCCTACAATATAGAAATGACTTTTAGTTATATTTTTTAATAATTTTTATTGCCTCATCTACATCCCGAACTCCGATTATTTTAATTGATAGATTTAATCTTTCTTTCACTTCGTTGGCTTCTGTAAGATTTCCAATAGGGATTATCATAAATGAGAACTCACCTTCATTAGCAATCTGTATTTTTTCTTTAATACCTCCAACTTTCTTTACTTCCCCAATTTTACTTATGGCTCCCGTTACAGCAATTGGGACATTATTTTGAAACTTACCTTGATCGATAAAACTAGATAGTACTAAAGCTAGACCAGCACTGCTCCCGACATTTTCGTCACGTGCAAAAAATTCATCAATTGCATGGTTGTTTGTTTTTAAATAAGTTGTTACATTCTCAAAAGATTTTTCAACTTCACTTTTATATAAACCTATAAATTCAAAAATTGATGAATTTTTATCCTTGTAGAATTTAAAATTGGTGCCAGGAACTACATCATAAACTCTTTGATTATCATTATACATAGCCCGTATCTCATGTTCGTTATTTACATTACTTAAATGGTCAATTTTTACGGATAGTAAATATATACTAGTTCCTTTTATTAATTCCTCTGGCTCACTGTATCTTGTAACCAAATAATCATTTTCACCAAAAAGTGTAAGTGGCAACTCGTAAATTAGTAGAAGCGAGGACAAAATCGTTGAATACACAAACGCACGTTTTGAAATTACTATATTTCTAATAACAAACAAGAATATAACAAACATAACACTCATAAATAACAGAAATTTCACAAAAACCGTGCCGGAAATGAGACCAGCAAGATATAAAATTAGTTGCGTTAAATAAAGAAGTATTGTTGCCATAAATGGAAGATTTTTATTTTTCATTTCAATTTCTATATTCATTATCCATCTCCTATTTTAATATCGTAAGAATAATTAATTTAACCCGTACATTATTCGGCAAATCAATATTCCACCCTATTTAACTAAATTTCCTTTATATTTAAGCCTATTACATTCTTACATCACAAAAATTTGTATAGATGATGCAATTAAGTTCCATAAGACATGAAGAATAACTGGAACCATTAATCTGTTACTAAGATAATAGCTATAACTATATACTACGGAAAGAAAAAAATAATTCGGGAAGCTAGATAAGGATTGATGCCAAACAGCAAAAATTATGGATACAATAACGACAGCAACTAATAAATTATATTTCTTTGTAAAGGAAACAAGTAAAATCCTTCTAAAAATTATCTCCTCTATTATTGGACCCATTAAAACCATTGGGATAATCATAATTGGGAATGACTTTAATATATTTACTGTTGGATTTTCATTGGGAGTAGATAGCAACAAGCTTCTTAGTATAGAAATAATTATTAATCCAATAACTATAATGAATAGACTCATAAATATAATGAGTAAAGATTTTCTTGTACTTGCTTGTTCCTTATTGAAAACCGTTATGCTTAAATCTTTCTTTAATAAATAGATGATTAAAAATAATAACAATGAAAAATGAATGAAACTAAATGTTACCAATGTTAAATGACTAAAATCATAAATTGAATCTAATAAATCAGACATGATATAAGAACCAAAGTAAATAACTAAAGCTATCCATTGTTTTTTTTCAATATCAATTGGTGATTCCATTTCTCTTTCCTCCACTTTAAACTCCATATTAAAAGAAAATTCCACTTCGGTTGAAAAGTCGCTAACTATATAACGAAAAGGAAAAAGGAAAAGTTCACCAAAAAAGAAATTAGGTACCATTGTTTTTATTTCATTGAAACCTCTGCTTCCTAGCCCGGAACCTAAAAACGAGCGCTAATCCTTGTTAAAGGATCGCGCCCGATAATGGAATATGAACCTGAACCTTATATTACTTGAACTTTCATTAGGGGTAATTTTCTATCCGGAAAAACTGTTGATGGAGAATAACCGGTTTTTATTGCTCCCATTTTTAAATAAAAACCCTCTGCTTTAGGCTCACTGTCGAGAGTAAACTCATTCATTCCTAGTTCTTTAGCTTTGTTAATTAAATGCGTCCACATTATTTTCCCTACCCCTTTCCCAATATAATCTGGATCAATAAACAATGCCTCGAGTTTATAGTTTGTAATGGAGAAGCTATAAAATGCTATTATCCTATTATTGTCCTCTAATAAGAATACAGCCTGTTCTTCTATATAATTTTTTGTTACTGTTAAGTCCTTTTTACATTGTTTCATAAATGATTCTGAATATCCCCAGTATGCCTTTGACTTATAAGCTAATTTACTGAGTGATTCACTATCTTCTTTTACTGCTTTTCTATATTCCATAAGCAATCCCCTCTACTTTTTTTAAGCTTAATTCCAATTATTTCAGAATCTAATAATCTCTACAACATGATATTTTCTTTTGCATTTAAACAAACGAGCGCTGATCCTTGTTTGGATAGCGCCCAATTCCGGAATACGGAATAATTTCTGCTCCTCCATTATCCTTTAAGAGGTTTATATTTTGAAGTTTTTACTTACCAGTTTTTACAAAAATATAAAAAAATTATCAACCATCATTTTCATGCTACATGATACTATATGTTTACAGGAATAATGATAGAAATGTGGTGTGCATATGTCGGTCGTTTTCAATATTAGTGACTATTCCGTTATGATTGACGGAGAAGAGTTAAAGCTTTTACGAAAAGAATTTTTACTCCTTGATTACCTTTATCAAAATGGAAATAAGGCTTTATCGCGACATCAGCTCTTGGATGCAGTTTGGCCATTACAGGTTCCATCCGACCGGACCGTTGACGATCATGTTTATCGCCTTCGTAAAAAGCTAAAGAAGTGGGAGCATGCTTTGAAACTGGAGACGGTTAAAGGCTTTGGGTATAAATTAACAGTGTTTCAACAAAAAGAGTTCATGTCGTTTCCGTTTGTAGAGGACCAGGAGTTTCAACAACTTACCATAAATCTTATTAGTAAATATCATCTTTTTGGACATGGAGAAGCCATTGAGGAGTTACTAAGTAAGCATACCTTTGGAATAGAAATAGATGAAAAGTTGCTACTAGTAATGAAGTTATTACGTGGTGATTTTAAAGCATTTTTACATTCTCCATTACCTTTTAAGGAAAAAGCATTACCGTTGCTTTTCCTATACTCGACAGTTGAAGAAGACATCCACGCAATAAATTACTATTATCGTATATTTGAAGACAAACAACTTTTTGAAAATGAGGGCAAGGAAGAGATAGATTTTTTCAAAATTCTTCTTTGTTTAAAAGAAAAAAATTTTCGTCATGCTTTTGAAATTTTGGAAGCAACTGAAAAGACTATTTCTCTCGATGTACCTGGCTTCTATGGATTTTTCCAAGTTAATTGGCTAGCCTATGCTATTGGTCGGAAAGATTGGAAATTAGCAGAAGATAAAATAAAATGCCTACATGCGTTCTTTAAGGATAAACCATATCAAAGGGAATACGGTTTGTTTTTAATGTTAAAGGGGATTTACTTTCTCCATCAGAAAAGAAAATCACTCGGTGTGGATTTGATTTCTCAATCTTTTCATGTTCTTGAAAAAACAAAGTTTGTCATGCACACTTTAATTTCTATTTTGGTAGCTGGACTATTGCAGGGTGATCTTCACTGTAAAGAGGCCGAAGAAATAATCCTCCTTAAAAAGAACGAAGTTTTCGATAAATATCAATTAATTCCGCTTAAAAAACAAATTAAAACTTTATTTGATTCCGTACTCTGATATTGCTCTGACATACATTCGATATCCTTAAAACAAATAACAAGTTGTTTTGAAAGGATGTTTTATAAATGTCAATTGTAAATATAAAGAAAGAGACGATTTGGCAAAACTCCATTTTTATGAAGTTATTTGCCTCATATTCTGTATCGATGCTTGGGCATTGGTTTGATATGGTGGCAATAATTATTTTATTTGGATACGTTTGGCAAGCAAATCCCGTGATGATTGCTCTTATCCCTGTTGCATATGCACTTCCTCACGTCTTGCTTGGACAATTTGCAGGAGTATTAAGCGATAAATTTCATAAAGTGAAAATTATGATGTACGCGGACTTCATTACCGCTGTCTTAACTGTATGTCTGCTGTTTACGAATACACCATGGATGGCACTAGTCATAATTTCATTAAGAGCAACAGTAAATGTAGTGCACACCCCTGCTCAGCAAGGACTTATTAAACTAGTCGTAAAAGAAAACCTCATTATGAAAGCAGTCACTCTTAACGGCACAGTGAATCAATTAGCCAAAATTATAGGCCCTTTTATTGGGGCTACCTTAATTGGCCTCGTGTCACCAAAGATTTGCATTCTAATTAATGCCATTGCGTTTACTATTTCGGCTTTTATCCTATTATTTGTTTATTTAGATAAAGAAATGAAAAGGATAACTACCGTACCAAAAAATGAAACAGCATTGATTGAAGAAAGCTTTTGGGGAGCTTGGAGACAGGGCTGGCTCATTATATTTAAAAGAAGAGTAATAGTTGTTAGTTTCATCGCAACCTTCTTAGGTTTGACTGTCATTCAAATGGTGGACATTCAATTCCCTGTTCTTTTCCGTGAACTTGCACCACATTTTCCTGAGCTCACTGGTTGGTTAATGGGCGGTTCAGGACTTGGAGCAGTGGTAATGATTATCTTTTTAAATCGCTTTGAAACATTAAAGCATTTTGGATGGTTAATTGGTGCTGGCATGCTGTTAGTAGGCGGCGGCTTTGGCGGAGTGGGTTTCCTAAAGGAAGGTTTTAATGTTCTCTATCCCGTCTTCCTTTGCTTTATTGGTGGATTAGGGGTGGGGTTATTAACTATCACGCCCCAATACATTATACAAAAAGAAACGAAAGAACACGAAATCGGGCGTGTCTCCGGGATTTTTAGTTCGATTATTAGCTTTACCGTATTAGCCTCTCCGCTAATGGGTGGTTTTCTCGTTCAGATTTTCGGTGTCATCCCTTTATACCTATCCTCTGGCGCGGTTTTACTTCTTATTGGAACTGTGTTAGTTACCTTTAACACGTTCCTCTTTCCAGAACAGAAGGCAGAGAAAGAAATCCTTGCAGTAGATGCCAAATAGGAATAACTGGAGTCGTAGATTCGAAAGTTTCGGGGAAACCGTGGTGAATAACAATTGAGTAGGAGGGAGTAAAATACTCCCGTTCTATTACAGCACCGCACAACAAGACTGGTATACGGCGGTTCAGCATATTAAGCATCTACGCTCTTAAATTTGGAAGGTCTTATAAAATCTTATTATAGTGATAGGTAAGCTTTTGACGTTATCTCCAGCTTTTCCCCCACTTCACACCGTACAGGCGAGTTTCCCAGCATACGGCGTTCCAACTAATCCAATTCATTCAAGATTTTTATGATTATGCAAAGGAAAATCAGATAGCTTCGTTCAGACATTGCTTACGCAATTTATTGACTTCTGTAAGTTGCTTTTCATTTAACTTGAGTGAGTTTAAAAGCACTTTTATTTTCTCTAAATCTCTCAAATGTATAAGAAGATGGACAGATTTATGCAATATCATTAAGTTTCCGTATGAATCATCTTTGGTGAGATGGTACGGTGTCTTATGGTGACAATGCCATTCCTCCAGTCCCAATTCAACCCCTGTAACAGCACATTTTCCATATTGTGCAATAAATCTACTAATCCGGTTATCGTTGTATTCGATGGAACGGCTCGGTATGAACTGTTTCATCACACGAGTAAGCGTTTGTTTATTGATTGCTCGCAAGTTTTGATGTATTTTGTCCCTACCTACGGTAGTGTAGTTACAAATATTTTGAGAGAAGTTCAGATTTATCTTACAACGTTGGGCATGAATTGGAATAAGTACCATTTCTTTTATTTTGAAGAGCTTACACTCATATCCCTTGTACCGTTTTTGTAAGGATTTTGGAAAGTCCTGAAACGTAGCTTCTTTTCTCGATTCTTTTAAACGATTATATAACGCTTTATGAAGACGATAGTTCAGCTCAGTTAAATCATCAGTGATGTGTGAAGCTGCTGAATAATAATTTTGGATTCCCATTATAACTGTATTAAAGCGCCAAACATTCTCAACCGATTGGTGTTTCTGAATCTCTTTGATTGTTTGTTTTATTTTTATCTGTGCATTTTTGAGCGCATTCTTTGTCATGTGTGAGCGAGCGACATAAAGAGTTCTTTTCTTCGTCTTTTTTATATGGGCTTTAAAACGAAAACCTAAAAACTCTGATGAGTTTTTCTTTAGGTTGACCACCTTTGATTTTTGTTCGCTAATTTCAAGGCGAAGCCTTGTATGAAGAAAATCATTCACTGCATAATACATTTTAATTGCTTGTGAACGAGTGCGACAAAGAATTTTAAAGTCATCTGCATATCTCACGATGTAACAATGTTTTAAATTAGATTGTTTCAACGCATTATATCTGCCAAGATTTGATTTATATAACTTATGTGTTTCAAAGCTTTCCCATTGATTACTAACCCACCAGTCTAGTTCATTTAATACGATATTAGATAAAAGTGGTGATAAGATCCCCCCTTGGGGTGTACCTTTCTTTGGGAAACCTTCCCCAATAATTTCAGCCTTTAAAAGACGTGAAATAATGGAAAGCAATGCCTTGTCTCGAATGCCTAAAGACCACATCTGTTTTATTAATTTGGCATGATTTACATTGTCAAAAAATCCTTTTATATCAACGTCAACACAGTGATATAGGCATGCGCGATTAATGAGCGTTTCAAACCTAGCTTTCGCATGATGTGTATTGCGGTTTGGCCTAAAACCATAACTATGTTTATAGAATTTCGCTTCACAAATCGGCTCAAGTACTTGCAAGATACACTGTTGGAACAATCTATCCCAGATAGTCGGAATCCCTAGAGGTCGAGTTTTTCCATTTGCCTTAGGAATGAATACTCTCCGGACGGCTTGGGGTGTATAGTATTCAAACATTCTTTGTATCGTCGATACAACCTCAGATACAGATAATCGGTTTATATCTTCAATCGTTAATCCGTCATCTCCAGCAGTTTTACTGCCAGTGTTTCGTTTAATATTTCGATAAGCTAACCGTATATTTTCATCGGATTGCATTAAGTCTAGTAATCCATAAAAATTCTGACCATTAGCACTTTGAGCATATAAAGAATCAAAATAATACTGCATATCATAATACTCATTGTGTCTCAGTTTCTTTCGTTTTAACAAGTTGGTGACTCCTTTAGGAGCTGAACCTCTATTAGTCTTACAAGAACCTTATTAATCGTTGAAGAACTGCCTTGCATGGCTGAATGAATCTTTTATTAGTCTGGTGGCTATCCCTCCACGTTCATTACACGCTTCAATGGTACTGTGCCACTACTTTCACTGATATAAAGAAAAGTTATATAGTCGCTAATCTCACGACTAGTTTCCTTTTCAACGCTTCATAGAGAGTAAGCTCTCCACGTTATCAGCTTACAACGTTGAATTATGTCTATTATGGAACAAACTTAGGTGCTTCCTATGAGCCTGTTAGCATCGCATGTGCCTGTAACACAAGATGGATTTTTATATTGTTGATTCTTACTCATCCAAAGCTAACCCTACATTTAGTAGTAAATACATTTCTATATAATGCCAGTCTAGACCCGTACATTCAGAAGTTCGTCAGCAATATACTTTCATATTTTATTTCGTCGCATTCTCACCATATCTGTTCAACCCAAGCACCATGATTTACACCACCCCATCGGGTAGGCTTTCGTCAGCCTTACTGTTACGGTAAATTCTCACGCCTATTAGCCGAGCTTATAACACACTTCTTCTTACTAAACAGCATGCTATTCGACGCAGGGGGAGCCTTTTGGAGCGTTACCTCCTCATTAGACTCCTCGACATAACCCTTCAGTTTTAGAACTTTAAAACTGCCTGACCTTTACCGAAATTGTGTGTCCACATTTCATTTGAGTCAGGAACATTTCGCACCAATTATCTGGCCCTTATGTTGAATATGCACAACATCAAATTGCGTATAAATATTAAGGTTTATACAGTTTGGTTTTGAGAAATGATTTAAAAATATTGATAAACATACTCCCTCTATAAAGAAAGGAATAACTCTGGCTTTCTAGCTTTTTCTTATGATTTCATTAGGATCTATATTAATTCGACATCAAAGTCATGGATGTAAGTTGAAAGTATGGTTATTTTTGGTGCGTTAGAGAAAAAAAGTCCTTAACCGCCTAACCACTCCTATCCAAAAAGTGGTGGCTAAGTAAAAGTATGGTTGCACTGGTGGATGTCCACATGTCTCATGGAGGTCAACCCTCCCATGTCTCACAGAGTCTATGCTCCAAAATTCCTTCGTCCAACCTTTCCATGAGGTGGATGTCAGTGATGCTGCCCGACAGGATCTAAGTCCGTAGTATTGTTGTTTTACTGACTAATCCGTGCTTCAAATGTCTAAATAATTTTCCTAATAAAACTTTATAAAAAACAAACTAAAGATTCCTAAGCTACTTTCTGTAATAGTGCCATATGAGGAATATCCTTCAACATTCTATCTTCACTAAATTCACATTGTTTTGTCCCAATCGTAAAAAGAATTCGTATCAGCTTATTACATATGGCTATCAACGATTGCATTTTCTTTAGAGGATTATTTTTACGTGTTGTAAAATACTCATGTAAAGCTTTAAAAGCAGTGTTCTTAGCAACCAAAGGCATCGCTACTCGGAAGAGGAGAGCCCTTAGTGTCTTCCTGCCCCTCTTTGTAATCTTCGTTTGCCCTTTGTGCTTTCCAGAGGTATTCTCCTTTAGGCTTAACCCAGCTAACTTGATGATTTGTCGAGGGTGAGAATAGTAACTTAAGTTCCCTACTTCTGAGAAGAAGCCAGCTACAGTGTCCTTGCCGATTCCTGTAATGGCTAACATTTGTTGAACACCTGGTATTCGTTCAAGGAGTCCATCAATATCAGATTCTAGTTCTTCGAACTTCTTAGTTATCAACTCATACTTGTCTAGTAAAGTGCGAAGCTCTAATTTAGCCATCCTTGAACCTTCACGAATACCAATAGAGTCTTTCGCTACTCGTTTAAGTTCTTGAATTTTACTGAGTCCAACCGCACGCTTTACAGCTTTTCTGAGGTGAATGAGGATCTCTTGTTCCGAGAGGATCTCTAACTCATGTGGTAATGCATTTAACTTTAATAATTGTAGTGCTGCTTTTCCTTCCCAATCCTTAAACACTGTAAGAAATTCTGGGAAATATCGATCTAACCAATTATGAATCTGTCCCTGCACAGCTTGTAAGTCAACATATAGGAGATCACGTATTTTCCTTGCCACACGAAGTTCTGCATAAACCCCCTGTGGAATATTAGGTTCGGCATATCTTCCATCTTTGACTAGCTGTGCAATAACTCTTGCGTCCTTTACGTCATTTTTGGTTGGAGAATTATCATCTAATTCTTTAGATTTCTTCACATGCATAGGATTTACAACGACAAACTTAATCTCCTCTTCTTTAAGAAAATGAGCAAGGTTGAGCCAATAATGCCCTGTCGGCTCCATTCCTATAATTACCTTTCGCATGCCGTGTTGTTCCATCAATTGCTTTATCCAGCTTAAAAAAAGATCAAAATGTGGTTTCGTATTTTCAAAGTGACAAGGTGCACCAAACTCTAGTCCTCTAAAGTCTTGAGCACGAGCTACATGCTTGAACTTCGCAATATCTACACCTATAATCAATGTTTCAGAAGTAATTTGAGCAATCTTTTCATTTTGGTTATAATTCATATTGAATGCCTCCTGGTAAATATGTTTTGTCCTTTTCGCTGGCCAGCTTCAGGACACTCATATCATACCAAGAGGTTATTTTATTGTTCAAACCTCATTTTTCTTCATTACAGGAATGCTGCCATAACACACATTATTTAAATGCCAGAAATAGCTAAGAAAAATCTCCCCACTTTTTTCCACATACACGATAATAATAACTAATTGTACCTTCAGATATTCCTATTTGATTTGCAACATCTTTTTTTGTATAACTAATGCCATTTTGGGTATATAACAAGCGGATATTATTAATTTTTTTTAGTTTTTCATTATATAAAAATTGCTTGTATTTTTCATTCTCTTCTAGAACAACTTTTTTAATCCAATTAAAAAAGTCAGGTGAATATACCCTTATTGTACTTTGAGATTTTTTTGTCAAATCACATAATTCACTAACAGAAAATTTTTTAGAGAGATGCTTTTCACTTATATAATCATTTATTATTTCTTCCATTTTTTTTATTTCCTCTAATTTTTGTTCCTTAATGCCCTCCTCAATTAAAAATACTATTACGTTTTTTTTATGCACTTCAGAATTTATTGCTTTATAAATATTAGATTTTTTTATTGGAATATTTTTTTCTTTTAAATAATTGATACTTTCATTAACCTTTTTCTTTAAAAGCTCAATATCTTTTTTGTTAATGTCAAATTTCGCTTCAAAAATAAGGTACCTTTGAATTTCTCGATCGTAAAAATAATAATAAAATTCTTTGGTAGACCAACCGTATAACTTTTGAGATAAAGCTAAAAGTTTATTCATATCCAATGTTTTATATTCACTGATGATTTTTTTGAATTTTTCCAACAAGTTTTTGTCTTCTTTAATATTTTGGTAATTAGGAGACAGTAAGGATGTTTGTGATAGGTAACCAACCAGGCGATAGTATAATACAGGAGATATACTCATTTCCATTTCTATTTCTTTTTTTGTTTTACCTTCTTCAATTAATTTCCTTATTAAGTCTACTTTTTTTATCATATTATTTGTATTTTTCCACTCATTTGTTTTTCTTTCTATACCATATACCTGATAACAATTATTACAATAGTGTACATTACTATATTTAGAAGTTTTTTTGTAATAAACATTAATTTTTTCTAGGTCTTTTTTGGTTCCGTATCCTTTACAGGCACTATTTAAGCAATTCCCATAAGAGAGCCGATTAGATGTTAATAAAGAATCTTTAAAACTATTAGGTACATTTAAATTAAAGAAATCCTTAAGAGCTAAGTTAATCTTAGGGTGCCTGATCACTTTAAATATGTAAGGTAGGAAAGGTCTTTTTTTTATTCCATTTATAACGCTGGACCTAAAATGATTTCTTTCAGATTTTGTGAATACTATTGATTTTTTAGGTTGATACAATTCATTCCTTGCTAAAGAAAGGTATAATAATTTCAAACATCCATCTTGTTCCTTATTATTAAAGTTTTGGTTTAACTCAATAGTATTGCCGTCTTCACCTAATAAAAAATACCAATCTTTATATTTCCTTGCTTCATTTTCGTCTATTTTTAAATTTTCAACTTTTTTCTTGTTATATATTTTCTTTTTACAACTTACACATTTATCTATACTTCCAACTAGAAAGGAAACAGGCGTATTACAATTCATACATCTAGTTTCTAGTTTTATCTTATGCAAATCACAAAAATTAATCTCTTTAACTTTCCAGATTAACTTATGATATTTCTCCTGATGTAAACAAATAGGGCAGAATTTTCGGTTTGTGTTCTCAACTAACTTTAACATCATAAAAAAGAAATAATACTTTCTCTGAATGTTAGGGTCATCACTAAATAATTTTATAGTTGGTTCAAATGTATATTTGTTTATTTCATCGTACTCTTTACCAATAGCTCTTCCTAACTCCTTAATATCTATAACTTCATTTGGCATTACATCAATAAGATGGATTCGTTTTTTCAATACACCTACATACTTTTCATTCCTGTAAAATTTCTTAAATGTGTCAATAAAATCAACTTTATTTATAGTCGAGATCCTTATTAAATAACTAGTGAGTGATTCTCCATTTTTTATTTTTGGTCTAATTGTAAACACTATCCTATATTTCCTCGTTCAGTCTATATTCGCACCTACACTTGTATATAATTAGAAGAATGGATTTTTCATTACTTAAAGCTAATAGCTTTTTCAAACGCATCATCAAACATGTCTCCTTGTATAATTTCATATGCTTCATTTAATAAATCAGGCGTAAAATTAATATGGTCTATTTTTTCTTTTGAATCTTCAAATATTCCCATTAGTCCAAATGCTTCTTGTATTATAGGAATTAAATAACCGATTTTCCCCTTACTCTGTTCAAATAATAATTGGGGAAAATATGTGCTCTTCTCTCCTAACCCAATCGGACTTGGTGGTTTAATTTGTTCTTCTACTCGTTTTAAGAAATCGCAGAATTCATCATCACAGCTTTCAAATCTTGTTAAAGTTTTCGGACGGTACCTTGATTTGTATTGTTCATCTAGAGCTCTAAGCGTTTTTGATTCAGGAGTCCCCATTAAAACTAACGAAATACCTGTCTTATTAGATAGATGCTTAATAGCATCCATTGCTTCGCTGTTATTTATTCTAGATGTAAGTATATTGTTTATTTCATCAAAAATTATTAGTTTTACTTTTTGCACTTTTAGTAGATGATGCACCCTTATCTTTAAATCGTTTACTTTTGGATTTGACTCAAGTCTAATAGCCCCTAATGAATCGATGATAGCATAGTAAAATTCCATTAGAGTAAATGGGTGAGGTACCTCTACATATAGCACTGGCATTATGTCTACCTCTGTTCCTTCTTCATCTTTATAAAGACTTTTCGGGTATTTTTCTACATAATTTTCTGCCATTATGGTTTTACCAACATTAGAGCTACCAATAATGAATAGATGTCGTGTTTTCCCGGGTCTCTTAATAAGAGAGTCCATTATTTTATAAATTTCTAACATTTTGGGGTGCTCAACTCTAATATTTAAAACTCTGTTTTTAAATGTCATAATTCAATCCCCATTCACACTTCATTTTTCTTATAAACACTTCTAGCTTTTTCAAGTATTTCTTGATAAGAAGGAGTATTCTGATCCTTACTTTGAAGGGAAACGTTAATATCTACTTCTAAATTCATTCTTGCTGCAATTTGTCGAGATTTTCTTCCTTTCTTGTACTTTTGTTGAATATCCTTTTCTAACATTGTTTTTGCAAATATTATTTCTTGTTCTGAGATAATTTGTAGGCGCTTTTGCCTTCCCTCTTCCTTCAATATATTTCTCATTAATTTATATGAAAATTTATTAATCCCTTTTAATACTTCTGAATCAGGATTAGATGCATATATTTTTATGTATTGAGCAGAGTCAGGAAGTTTCAAGTAAATATAAGAAATATCATCAATATCATATTTTACTATGTACTTCACCTCTCTTTTATTTATTAAATAAGATAATGAACTATCTCTGTACAATACATTGCCTAACCTTACACCATCTCTAGTATATGGTTTTAAAGCTTTTGGTAATAAATCTATTTTAAATTCTTCAATATTTTGTTCTTCTATAAAATCTGGAAACCCACTTAATTTTAGGCCCTCATAATATCTAACCATAGGTGTATTTGACTCTAAAGGTAAACCTTTATGTTCCTCATAATGGTAAATATCTGTTATAAACCTTGTTAATATTTCATTAATATCATCCAATGTAAGCATAGCTTCTTTTTCTGCATCGTATTCCCCTAAATCATTAATATTGCTTTTCCTAGTCCCCTTTAACTGGTGAATTAGTTTAGAATTTAAGGTTTTGAATAACCTTTCAATAGTTCCTCCATATCTTGGAGTAGCTATAGGACGATATCTAACATTCGACTTAAGAACTTCATTTATTATTCGTTTAGTTTCTGCATTATCAAATTCAACACCATTATCCAACACAATGTTTTTGGGTATTCCAAAAGATTCCCACTCTTTTAAAGTTCCGTATCTCCCCCTACTATTTTTAATTAAAACTCCCTGTTCTACAGCTTTCCTTACTTTATTAGCAGATGGTGGTTCAAATGATATGTGCATGCACCAAACCATTCTTGTATATAAATCAATACCTAATGTTACCCACGGTCTTCCAACTACGTTTCCAATATTATCTAATATGTCCAAATCTAATTTTGTATGGTCTATCTCTACTATATGAAATGGATATAATGCTTCTTCATTTGCATACCCTCTATTAACATCTAGATATTGTTCACTAACTTTCGCACCATATCTAAATGTGTCAGTTAATTTCTTTGGTATTCTATCGAACATCTTATAGAGTGTAATCTCTTTTAGTGGTTCAAGATTATTTTGTACACACTTTATAGTGATCACATCTATAATCTTTTTTTTGCTCTTTTTATGAAGATTTAGAAAATCCTTTTCAAACACTTCCTTTATAATAGGAATATATTCACTCTTTAATCTAGTATTTAGTGTATGTAGTATAAGTTCCGGATTTTTAGGATGACATATTTCTATAATTTTATTATCCTCCCGATACTTGTACCCCTCGCCTTCTTTAGATATTAACCCTAACTCACCTTCATTAGGTTTAACTAAGTCCATATCTTTATATTGGGACAGATATCTTTGTATGCTTCTCTTAGATACACTAAATTCTTTCTCTAATAAAGATAAAATTTGTTCTTGATTTATACTTTCTATTTCTTTTTCGTCTCCAATTAAATATTTGTAATTTTCTTTAAAATCTACAAGTGAAACCCAATCACCTTGCTTTATTTTTTCTAGTAGCAATAAGGGTTTAATTATTTTTAGTCGTTTAGAAAGTTTTTCTCTTTTTTTCTCATCTAAATTATCGAGTACTGAAAAATATACTTCTTCTTCTTTATCAATTTTCTTAAGTAAACTTTCACTAGCTTCAAAAGAGGGGTCAACAATTAAATCATAAAAACTAATTTCAATAGGACTACAATTTCTTTCAGATCTAACAATGCTAATTTTTGGTGGTTCTATAGAGTAAACTATATACTTTAAACCGCAATAAATGATTGGCGTATTAACTTTTAAAGTAGTAATTTTCATAATTATTCCTCCAACGCTAAACCTTTTTCTAATTTGATTTCATATTTTTCTTTTGACAAAACTGAATGCAATCCGAGTTCAACATTAATATTAGTTCCTAATAAATTATTTGCTAACAAATAATAAACTGTTGGCAATATAAATAAATCTCTATACTTATGATTTAATTTTTCACATACTTCTTCAACCGTTAGACTTGTGTGCTTAGCAAATAGTTCAAGAATAGAAGGTATTATCTCTTTAAAATAACTTCTTTCCTTTAAATGACTATGAAGAAACTTTAAGTTTTTCATTACAGTTTTATCTACAGAAATAATTTCTATAACACGATATTCATAGTTGTTTTTTTGCGCATATTTTTCACAATATTTATTGGCAATTTTTTGTTTTGAATCGTTTTGATCAATTTCATATTTAATTTGGTAGATTGTAGGCTTTTTATCTAAAGAAGTCCAATAAACTAAAACGTCAGGAACGTGTTCCCAAACCGAAAAGTCCTGCTCATGGTTTTTTACTGGGATATTTATTTTCATAGGTTGAGGGAAGTACTTCTTTACTTTTGGATTCAGGTCAAGAAAAAAGAAAAAATAACATTCACTTAATGATTCATACTCAATCTCTTTATTCATCTTAAAACTGAAGAATGATCCTTTACTGTGAGGATATAATTTGCTACTTTTATTATTCACTTTACGAACAGGTTGGAAGTTCTTAGGTTTCATTCAATTACCCTCCTTGTTTATCTAACATTGGTAAAGTATAGTTTCAGATTATTTAGTTTCAGATTATTTCTTATAATAATTTTTTCTAAATTAATAAACAACATGCCAAATTAATTATTTAGTGATAGTTAATATAAATGGATAAAATTAATTCACTTGTACACACTAAAAAGGATTTTTATCTTTTTTGTTGAAGGTGATGAAGTGGAGAATATTTTCACTATAAGAATAAAACCCAAAAACAATGAGTGCCTTTCAAGTTTTCTTATGAGATTGTGCGACCAAAATAAAGTACATATCATGGATTTATTAAAAAGTAACAATAAATTTTATAAGGTTTACAATTTAAGTAGTACTCATCAACTTGATACTAATCCTAAAAGAGTATTTGATATAAAAAAGATTTCTTTAATTACAGGGGTATTAGAAAGAGACCTTTTAAATTGTTCTTTAAATTCAATATTAAACGTAATGTGTGATAGGGTTCTATTAGAGGAAATCACTCATAGTAAAGGATCTTTTTTAAATGGTGTTTACAATATAAAGTTCAGGTATTTCTGTCCAAATTGTTTAGCAGATAACCTTTACTACAAATTGGAGTGGCAATTAAAAGATATCACTATTTGCATTAGGCACAATGTCCTACTAACTTCAACTTGTAGTAAATGCGGGCAGCAACAACCTTATACTCATACCAATTTAGCATCTGGTCATTGTTTTAATTGTGATAATACTCTTTGTTCTAAATTAAGTACTGAATTAATTTATGATGATTCACTAATTAGAAAAAATGTTTGGCTTAGCCAACAATATAAGAATTTCTCAGCCATATTTTCTTCAGAAACCAAATCAAGTGATATTTCAAATATATACAAAGATATTTTAATTAAATTCATTTACCTCTGTAGTAATAAAGTGGATATATTTAAATCAGAAGATATAAAATTCATTTCTAGAGATTATAAATACAAATTACTTAATTCTTTAAAGGTAACAAAACTAGAATCAGTAGATATTTCTATTTCTATTCTGTTCAAGGTTTTATGGGAATGTAAAATTACTGTGGAGAATTTCGTTTCATTAGAAATCCCATCTAGTTTTTCAAAATCACTGTTAGATTATTTGCAAAACCTCACTGTCTGTTTGACACCTTGGTGCCAGCATAACAATAGCAATAAAATGTTATTTAAAATAAATAATGTTAAATCCAAAACACATTTTAATCTACATATATGCATATGTTGCAGTGTGAAATTTGGAAACAAGAGAGTTGATAAGGTCTGGGAGGAGTATGGGGATATAATTGAAGTAGGATATGCCTTAATCAGACCCCTAGTAAATGCTGGGTTCTCAATAGTTGATATTTCTCGAAAAACAAGTATTAGTCGCTATAAGGTTGATAAAATGGTTTCATATTTAACAAGGTTTAATTTATTTAATGAGGTAATAAATAACGAGTTTACACCTAACTTTATTGATTCCTTTGACTACTCATATATTATGAAAGTTGCAAGTACAAATGAAAATGAAACAATTAAAAAATGTAAAAAGTATTATAAAATTACTAAGAGAGAAACTTACTATTTTTTTTATAATCCAATTATTCAAAAGTTAATTTACACAAATTAATTGGTTTTTTAAATCCTGGAAGTTTTAAAGGCAGTATGATTTTTGCATATTAAAAGACCGCTAATTAAAAGTTTTGTACTAAACTTTAATTTTACGGTCTTTCCTTTACTGTTTATTCTATTTAAGTACCCGGTTGTTGATCATAACATTATAAAATTGACCACCAACTTTTTTCCTTAAATTCATACACAAGATTAACTCAGGTCAGTAGACTAGTTAACGGTATAACTGTATTTAGCACTTACTTTTTATTAACATACAAAACAACATCTTTTATAACGAGTTTTTGAATAGCTTAGATAAGAGTTTCCAAGTATCGGCATTAGATATTTTCCTTATCTATTTATAGCTTAAATAGCTTCTTTTAGCGCAGCCCCATCTACGCAATCTCCTATAGCATTATATCACGATTTACTCTAAACACTATTTCTCCTTAAAATACGTTTTTTTGCTTTCGTGCCGTACCAGTTTCTATGTTCTTAACGCACATTGTCGTGTGTAGTGATAGTTTCCATAGATTCTGTTTACATAACGTTTTATTCATGAATATGGTTCTAAAGAAGTGAATGGCGCATTCAATTGCTCTCACCGAATTGACTTACAATTGTCAAGTATCCAAATCCTGTTAGAAGCTTATCGCAGACAATTAACTTGGCTAATTTGTACTCTGAAAAGTTTAATTACCAATTATATCTTTTTCATATCAATAAACCTTTCAAATAATTTTCCGTCCCTTTGCTAAATCAATAAAAAATTCTTTTAATACACGTTTATGCTCTGTAAACTTAGATTTATTAGAAAATATTTTCATCAACGCTTCTCGATCATAATAAACTGAAGAAGGAAAGTTAAAATCTTCTAGGATACGTTTTATTTTTTTGCCGTTATTTCTTTTCTCTAGATATAGTAAAGCATCTTCGGAAAAGCTTGCTGAAGTAATAAACACGGGAATAACGGTTTTACCGGTTCTATTTTGAATAATTCTACATGTTTTTTCGAAAAACTTTTTTACAGAGGCCTCATCTTCTTCTGAGCTACCAAGCAGAACTTCAATCCCTTTGTTGTATCCTTTAACCTCACAAGCAATAATATAATCCTCATCAACTGACACAACAATATCACACTCACACTTTTTATCAGATTGAGTATCTTCATATTTAACTCCTATTCGTGGTTTATAGCCGTATTCACTAAAAACAGAAGCTATTAAAAAGTTAAATACATATCCTTTAAGCGAACCAAATTTCCCGTCCTGGCCAGTCTCACTCGCGTTATCCAAAATTTTGGCTAGAGCTATAGGGTCTACATTTTGGGGATCTACCTCACGAATAGCTTTCAAGGATTCAACCATCTTAGTTCCAAAAACATCTCTAAGCATCATTACCATAATTCCTCGAGCTCGTGCTAACTCATAAGCATCAGTTTCAATTGTATCCACGAAACAAATAGGAATGATTTTAAAATTTTTATCTCCTTTAACTGGACCATAAAGGTTGCTAACACGATTAATAAGACCCGATATATCATGCCTTTTAGTTTTTCTATGTAAAATTGACTCGATAACTACTGGCGAACCTGCTTTTCCTAATGATGGTTCATATAATTCATCTTTATTATTAGTTCTGTAAAGTCCCCATAGATAACAATAACTAATAGCGTCACAATAAAACCCATTGTAACCTTGTTCATAATCATCAACATCAGTAATGTAAGAAGAGTTCCATCCTACAAAGTTCATTTTCTCTAGCCAATTCAATAAGTCCTTTGTAAATTGTTGATTGAATGACAAATCTTGAACCCTTTTATACAATTCTTTCTGTGATGCATCTACATTAGGAACCCAATCTCTTTTTGCAACTATGACAGGAATTCCATTAAATTCAATTTTTTCTACTATTCCAAGATTGTAGAGATCATCAAAAATTTCTTTAGCTGTTTTTCTTTCAGATTTCGATGGATCAACTACGCCCGCTGATATTTTTCCAAACTCTGACCAAAACAAAAAACCTTGTTCCTCAACTAAGGCTTGATATACCCGTTGTATTGTTACTGCATGGTCTGGAAAAATTTCCTTCAGTTTACTTTTCAAACTTTGTGAAGGTAAAAAATATAATACTTGATTATGACGAAATTTAACTGGATCAGTGCTATAGAATGCGCCCTGATTTTTCAAACGGAGGATAATTTGTCTGGCATTATTTGGTTTTATACTACATCTTTCAACCAAATATTTATTTAATTCGCTACCAAGTAAAGGCCCTTTTGATTTTAGCATTTCAATGCAATCATCCTTATATTTAACCAACTATATACATCCTTCCTAAATGTAACACTTTGCTTATTATATTTATTTTATTAAAAAGGACAACCCACCTGATTTTTAAGATAGGCTTGATACATAAGGATTTTTTTGTTCAAAAACGTTGTTGTTAATGTAACGCCTTACAGATTAATAAAAATTTTAGTATAGATCAACCGAATTAAATGCCTTTCATTTTTATACAATAGTGATGAAGATAAGTTAGGTAGCTTATATTGTTTTTATAGAAAGCTGCGGTTTGATACGAAATTAAAAGGGTATACTCTCTATTTTGAATACATTAAATATTCAGCCTTAACATATTCATATTCCTTTGCAAGACTGCTCTCTGCAAGTACAGTTATTGGTCTGCTTTTATCTAAAATAGTTCCATAACTTGGTGTAGAAACGTCCCTCCCAAACTTTTCTTCTATAATATTCAGTCGTTCTTGAAACAACTCCTCCATACTTTCACTAAGTCTTTCTTTTAAGTTTAATGTGAATTTCACAATATAATTGTATATTTCATCTGCATATTCAAATACTTCTTTTTCTGTAGGAATATATCCTTTGTGGATAACATTATTTCTAAATGATGTTTTTTTATTAGGAAATGAAGTAGGTACTTCTTTAAACATAGACAAATACATAAAATAGAAAGCCCCTAATTGGCGTTCTGATTGATTAGAAACAAGCTTCCATGTCTTTTCTACTTCCTCGGCACCAATATCAAAACCATTAAGGATTACCCGTGTAGCATACTCATAAAATCTTTCAAGTGAAGAAGCTAAGCTTGAAACTGCTTCTCTAGCAAACCCATTATTTAAAGCGAGCATACCTAAATCAAACAATATTTCATATTTTTCATTCCTTATTAATTGAATTGAATAATGTCCGTTTTCACATTTAACCTCATATACTCCATCATCAGTTATATCGATTGCTGATTCAATATTTTTTCGACCATTTAAAAAACATGTTGTGCATGGAAAATTTAGTTTCATTGTGATTCACCTTCTTATCTTATTTTAATTAAATCATCAACCCTGAGATATAAAATTAAGGAATACAGCAAGCTCATAGCACTGTAAGTCATATGAGCCATAATCATCTCTTTTTATGAAAAGGAAAGGTTATTCATCTTTATTATGTTTACTCTTAAATCTATGTGATACACTTATTAAGTTTCTACAACAAAAATCATTAGTATTTTTGGGGACCTACTAATTCACTTTTTTCAAATACATAGACAAATAGTTCTTTTTCATAGTTGGATAAATCAAATTATCTAGTTACTTGAAATATAACAACGGGATTCTTCAAAAATTATAATATTTCCTACACTTCTTTTTTAGTTCTTCTTTTTTATCTTCACTTAAGAAATCATATTGAGTTTCAATACATTCCTCTAAGTAAGACTTAAACTCTGTTTTATTAAGAATGTCTTTTTTTAACATACTCAACAATATAGCATCTAATCGTAAATCAAAAAATTCTCCGGACTCAAATATGTTTTGATCACGGCTTTCAATGGAATATTTATAGCTTATTTCAAAAATTGCGATACTTGATTTTAACAAATGAACAGAGTAAAAAATAATAAAGAACAAACCATAGGATAATACAAATCCCAAAATAATATATATCCAAATTAAGTATACTGGATGGAAGTTTATAGATAATACAAAGTAAATTAAAATAAATAATATTATATATCCACCGACAACCGTTCCTAAATGATAAAAGCTGAAAAATATAGACATTAAATTTTCGTATTTATTATTATGGTGGAGTTTATCTACAACCTTAGTGTTTACAGTTCCGGTCAATATTGCAAGCCCACTTATCAAGAAACCTAACACACCAATTAACGCAAAGGATGAATTAAGAACTATATTTTTTGTTGTATCACTTACATAACTTAAATTCGATTCATTTGATGTCAAGAAATAATAAACTATAACAGTAAAAATCATAGAGAGTAGGAAGGAATAATAAGCTTCAGGTTTATATAAATGAAAAAAAGGATTGTGTCTCAGGTTCGTCCTATTAGAAAATTCACCAAACGATATTTTTTTATGCATGCTACTCACCTTCATCAAATTTTTCCACTACCATTTTTGTTAAAAATGAAGATATAGCTATTTTCGCCTTTTTAATAAATTTGTTCCCATCTTCTTTTTCATTATCATATATAGAAACTCTATATGGAGAATCTTGTTCAGAATTAAAATAAAATTTTGTTCCATCCTTATTTACTCCATTAACCTCTATACTCCCATATCCCCTGGCATATTTTTCATACGCTCTATTCGAATCTAAAACTTGTTTTACAATAGTTGAATTAATATTTATACCTGTTTTGCTTTTCTGATGAACTTCAAATACACTTATTTTTTTCTGTATGTTGCCTTCCTCCATTTTAACCACATCATCATCATATAATTTTCTCAAATCTTCATTATTGTTATTAGGCGGAATGACAGTAGACTTTATTCTTTCTACTTTATAAGCTTGTTTTAAACGTTCTTCAATGGTAAAAGGATCTTTCAGTAAAAATATTTCAAAACCCACCCTCTCTAAGTAAATGTTCAATAACTCTTGAAATGATTCATTAAATTGCTTATATCCAAACTTGTTCCGCTGACAAAAAGAAATTACTTCTGAATTTAAGTCAAAATAAAAATATATACTTATTGAGTTATTACTATGAGTAACACTAAGGGACTCTCTTTTTTTATCGTCCCATTCTTCTGTATGTAATGGATATCTCCTAACTAATTTTCCAGTAATATAAAAATTATCAGCATCTTTTACTTTTGTTAATTCAGAGAAATTGTAGACTTCACTTAAATCAATGGTCTCTAACTCATTATTGCTATTAATAAAAGTTCTTTCTTCTAACTTTTTATACTCAGTTTTATTATCAATCTTATTAAAAACTTCGTCCATAATTTCTTGAATTGAAGTTCTTTCAGCATATACATCAAATATATTTGAATTTACGTTCACTTTTGAGAAATACATCATAAGTGTCATAAGAATCCCCCAATTTTTTCTTTGTTTTTTATTATGATACCATACGCATATGGTAATTTCTTCAATTTTTCAAACTAATTACTAATATTTAAAATTTCTTAGTAATAACGCAAAAACTATGCGTTTCTATTATCAATAGAAGCGCATAGTTTAGGACTAGTGAGCATTAAATGGAGTTGAATTAAGGAAACACACTAGAAAATTTAACAAATCATTGTATTTGAATACCTATAAATTTATTTTCCAAGAGCTAAAAACAATGTCATATATTATAATACATGTCATTATTAATAATAATTTATGACAGTATTAGATATATCTCACACCATCACCTGTATAACGTAAATCAGGGTCTTTCACCATTCGACCAATCAACACCACTTCATTAATCACGATTCTCCCTCCTTTTTTCTACAAAATTCGTGTTGCTCCGTTATCATAACTGCTTGCTTAAGGAAGGTAAAATGAGTGTTTTCAGGTTTTGTAATGGTTTTTTGGAGTAAAATCGGATTTTGCTCTAAGGGGAAAATCCTGTTTTAGGGTGGCGGAAAGTTGTCGAAACATGAAATTAGAGATATTGGGGTTTTTTTATGCCTTCAGATTGTGGTAGGTATCTTTCTTTGTGCTTATGTTATAATAAGACAAAATATTGGTACATGTTCTTGAAAAGAACCGAAAATATACCCGTTGGAGGAAAATCATGAAAACGTTCAGACTTGTTGCAATATCCCTCGTACATGGTGAAGAAGTTGAACAACTGGATTTACAAGACGGATTGATTATCAATAGAGAGTACGGAAAAGAAAATTGGTTGATAGAAGCATTGCTGCCTAAGAGTGAGCCGGAAAAGTACGAAGAGTTTCGCGATAAGGAAGAAATGCTACATGTTCAAGCAACTATTTCTAAACCGACGAATGATCCCGCTTCCTTTGAGGCCGTCGTCCGCCAAGTGGCAGTGATGGAAGACAAAATGAGCATCCTGTTCGAAGGCGAGCTCTTCCGAAAAAACACCAACTACCACGAAAAACTGCTAGAACGCCTAGTGAACGAAGGCTACAATGGCGACGAACTAGTGGAAGCCTTCAAAAACAAGGTAAAAGAAAAACCAGTGCTTGAGAAGAGCAAGTGAGGTTTAGCGTGATAAAGCGATAAAGAGGGGTCTGACCCGCTGTGCGTTAATGCACTAAAGAGGGGTCTGACCCTTTTGCTTTCCATCTTCCTTCCCAATAAACTCTGCCTCCAACACATACCGCTCAGGCGCGCTCCCAATAAAGGTAAAAGGATAGCAGGTTGTAATCGTCAATACCTCCCGCGCTCGGGGAACGACCACAGATGTATCCTCTTTATCCACAACCCTAATCTTGCTGATCTTGTAAGTGTACAAGCCGCCGCCAAACCAAAACACAACCTTATCCCCTACCTCAACCTCTTCCAGCCTACGAAATACAGTATCCCTATGCCCAGACAGTACTATGTTTCCTCCGTCCCCAGGCAAACTCGTACCTGGAACATGCCCCACACCTTTTCCAAGCTCGCCTTCCGTCACACCATGAAATACTGGAATTCCAACCTCTAACACAGGAAAATACACTTCTCCAATTTCATCTCCTGCTGCGATACTCACAGCCAGAGGCACCTCCAATTCCTGCCCGCCTCCTTCCTCCACCTTACTTCCAAATTCTGACCTATCCTCCACCGCCGAAACTCCCTGCCAATACAAAAGGCCGCTTCCAACAAACAAAGCAGCCCCTGTACCCATCAAAATCCAAAGAACAAGCACCCGCATCCCCTATCCCCTGCGGACCCTTCTCGCACCAAGCAGCAAACCAGCCAATCCTATCAAGCACAGTCCCGCCAACATCCCTAATCCATAAAGAGACGCCGTGTCAGGCATTCTATTATTATAAAGCTCATCACTCATTTTCACACCAACCTGCCCCAAGTGTATGAGCTCTTTTCCCGTAGACTGCACGTAAGTTGGCGATACAATTTGCTCATCCATTACTGCAGAAGCAAGAAGTGAACCCTCCCCATCAAACAGGTCCAGGTGAACTTCCTTCCCTTCCAACCATCCAGGCTGCATAAGTGCCTCTTGGGATACCTTAACCCGACTACCGTCCTCTACATGAAGGTCGGCCTCCACCTGAAACACTTCCATGAATTCAGTCCATAGCGAAAACACTTTATCCACAGAATTTGGTTCTTCATTCAACATCCCTTGCAATCTTTCAAGTTCTTCTGCCAAAACATCTTTCGGGAGACTCAAAATATGCTGGAAAATCTGGCGTGCTTCTTCTGCTTCAAATCCCATGGAAACGAGAAAATCCTCCGCACGCGCGACTTCTTCCTCATGTGTCATATAAAAATCAACCGCAATTTCTAAGTCCTCAATGAACGTATAATCCTGCACCTTTTCTCCAAAACGGGACAAAAGGACTTCCAGCTCTTCTTTTGTAAGATCGTAAGTTTCTAACATTACAAGAAGATTTTCCTCGTTGATTGGCGTTCCAAGCTCATCACGCAAATGTTCGATGTCCTTGAAATCATCCAAATTCACTTCATAAAACGCTAAATACTTATTAAGGTCCTTCCTTATCCAGCCAATCTCCTTCAAGTAGGAATCCACCTCTTCCTCTTTTGGAGCCGCAGTTGCACCAAGCGGGGAAAAGAACAGTGTCCCCCCTATTAAAAATGCACAAATAACCAATATAAAACGCTGCATTTTTTATGCCTCCCATTCATCGTTACATTTTTTAAGTAGCATGTGCATACGAGGAAAATTTATGCAGGAAACTGACTATTTTCCAAATAAAAAAAGCACCTAACCTCCCCCGAGATAAATCGGGAAAATCAGGTGCTTACTCCATTACGAAGCGCCCTCTAAGGCTGCCTCAATATCTTCTTCAAAAGTTTGGATAACTGGCTGTAAAACCTCATCCAACTTTCGGAATGTCGATGATACACTTCCAGCTGAGATACCAAACTCTTCAGCCAACGCTTTCTGTGTTTCTTGTTGTTCTTTCATAAAATGAGTGTCTAAAAAGTAAATCAATGCAGCAGCGTAATTCTGCTCATTGCGAATCATCGGACTCTCTTTCATGCAATAGATGGACCAAAGCATGGAAGCAAATTCAAAAAACCTTTTCGGATAACCGCGCTTTTTAGCTCCTTCTGTAAACAGGTCCAACACACGCTCCTGCGCCTCATCTTGAACAGGCAACTGCTGAACATCCTCTTCACTTAGTTCAAACTCTACCATTTTACCTGCAAGCTCTGGGAATTCTGCACGAATATAGGCGGAATCAATTTCCACTTTTGCAAACTCCTCGGCTAGCTTTTCTTCCAAACGGATAGCTTCCAACACCCCGCGTTCAAAAGTGGACATGAACACAACCTTTGCCTGTTTGAACGGAACAAACATCCCAATTACCAGCTCATTTTTGCTTAAGCTATCCTCTCTGCCGATGTATGTGACTTTTTCTTTCTCTTTTGTAAAAAAGTCTTCCATCGTGTATGTCTCACCGCGCACATTTCCCACCTTATAGACAGATGGATATGCCTTTTGCCAGCTTTCCGCCCATTCTTTTACTTGCGGACGGGAGAACTTGCCCTCTTGAACTGCGGCGAACTCTTCCACGATTGTTAAACCATTATCTCGCTTTACCGTGAACATATACCAGAGATGAAGCAGCTCGTTAAATGCCTCTTCCTTCATCTCATCTAATGAAAATTTATGTAGATACTTGGAGCTGACCGTTTCAAGCTCACTAGCAAACTTTTCATAGGCAAACCGCATCATTTCAACCTGAAGCCCCATCACTTCTGATTCCAACACTTTATCAAGGTTGTCTTGTTTTTTCTCACAACACTTCTTATATTTCTTTCCACTGCCACAAGGACATGAATCATTTCTTCCAATCATTCTATCACCTTAAACCTTTTGTTTTTTCTAAGTTGTTCTCATTCGATATTTACAGACAACGTGTTTAATTCTAACATATTTCTCTCTTTCATGGAGGAAAGCAATGGCTGGATATCTTAGCCAAACATATTTGGCCAAAATAAAAACACCTTCAAACGGGTAAGGGAAGGTGTTATCTAGTAATCTATTATCTTATTTATTTTATTAGCAGCTGCAGCTTTTCTTTCATTTCATTTACAAGTTCCATCATCGAGATATTCTCTCTCTCTGTTCCTTGTTGATAGGCATATTGAAGCACTTTGATAATCTCGTCTTTGTTATCAATATTTTTAAAATCGTTCATTAACTAAATTTCACCGCCCAATTAATTACAAAATATACTACAATTCTACTATTTTTTAGTAAAAACACAAGGATAATTTGAAATTTTTTCTAATATAACTAGATTTTCGTCGTTATTTGTTTCTTTACATTAGCCGTTTTACCCAATCCCTAAACTCTTTTTTCAAAATTTGCTTTTTAATGAGTTAATTTTATATAGTAAAAGAGAAAGAAGGTGTCCTAATTGAAATTTTTCAAAGGGTTATTTATTACAGCTCTTATCCTAGGGATAATTGGATATGCAGGCTATTACTTTGTCAATAAATTCATTGAAGATCAGGCTGTCGAATACGTAGAAAAAGATCTGGTGGAAAATAATGATGTGGCCATGGCAAGGGAGTATGTGGACAGGTCTCCTGCCTTAAAGAGCTATATTGCCGAAGGGGCAGAAGCTGACCTTGAAGAGCTGCCAGTCCAAACACGTGAAGAGGCAACAAGGATGGTCATGCAAAAGCTCAGCTTCCAGGAAATGCAGCAGATCCAGTCAAAAGCAGCGAATGGCATGACGGAACAGGAAGTACTGGAGTTAATGGAAACATTTGAGGAGAAACTGACTGATGAAGAGTTACTGGCATTGAAGGCGATTGTGTATAAGGAATTGTATGAATGATACTAAATGAGGCCATAAATCCATAAGAAAAAGGGTTTATGGGCTTTTTTATTTTGCTTCTTCAAGGCTCCTACCCTCGCCAAACACCGATGACAAGCATATGTTATGGAATGGATAGTATGTCTAAAGGAGGCATTTTTCAATGTCCTTATATTTTGAATGGAGAAAAAGTTGCGGTTGCAGGGTGCCGTGTAATTGTGATGCGCAACCTAGAGCCATGGAGCCACGGTATTATTATAATCAGAGCGATGAAATGTTGGGGATAGAAGCGGACACGCCAACGCAAGCCATTGAGTTGAAAGTGAAGACCCATTTTCCGAATGAAGTGGTAAAGCTCGATGCAATGATCGAAGCTTTTATCCTAACGGAAAACAATCCTGCCTACAGTTTTATTGTGGAGTTCTCTTTGCTGCGGGAGACAACTCCGTTAACAAGTGAAAGTTTTGCATTGATCAATCAATTTGGTCAAAATGATTGCGAAAAAACAATTATTAATACTACAAAAATAATCTGGACGGATATCATTCCACTGCCCGGTAGCTATACGTATTACTTAGAGGTGAACCACATCACCCTTCCGAATCAAAATATCGCAAGCGTCGAAGTTCAGGACCGTTCACTTACGGCCATTGCATTCCCTTCTACTAAACAAAAGCCGGCAATCAAAGAATAGTAATTTTTAAACAAACGTTGGTTTAAACGGAAATGGAAATGTAGGATTCCCAAGGGGTACAGGGGTTGGATTTGGGATTAACTTTTGAAAAAGCTATTTCAGAGGAACTTATCTGGCGGTGTCGAAATGATAAGGTTTTTGTTATTTTGTTGAAGAAGCACTTATTTAGAATAGCTTTTTTTAAACAAACGTTGGTTTAAGCGGTAATCAAAATCGAGATTTCCCAAACGGTACATCGGTTGTGTTTGGAATTAACTTTTGAAAATGCTATTTCTGAATAAAAAAAGGCCTAGGATAAAGTCCCAGGTCTTTTTTGTCTGTCTAAGTTTATTGTCCCGCTCGTACTTGGTATTTCTTTTTGAACACCCATTCTTTCTGAATCACGTAACTTGCTAAAAAAAGCAGTCCATCAACTACAATTTTTATGCCGACTTCCCCAAAGCCGACCAATTCAAAGATGAGATACACTCCACCTGCGGATGCAAGCATTTGCGCGATACTGAGGGAAAAATATTTTACCATAGCATAGGAGCTGGTAGATTTAAATACCACCTTCCTGTTTACAGTAAAATTAAATAAGGAAGACAGAACCCTTGATAGCACGGTAGCTAGAATGATGTAAGATTCAACGAAAACACCATTTAACATCATGACAAAGAGTGCAAATAACAGGATATCCAAGCCAAATGAAAGTACAGAAGATAAGGCGAATTTTAGAAAGGTCGCGTAGATTTTAATGGAGTCCCTTATCGGCTTAAAGTGGGAAGATTTATTTTCCTCTAAATAGATTGTTTGGATTTCTACTTCTTCAATCTCAATATTATTCGGTTTGCATTCCATTAACATGTTCATCTCGAATTCATATCGTTGACCGGCAACATGAATCAGTTTTTCGATAAAGTGGGCGGGTATTCCCCTGAGCCCTGTTTGGGTATCGGAGATTTGCATGCCACAAGCAAAGCGAGCTATGTTTTTCGTCAATACGTTCCCGAATTTGCTCCGGAAGGGAATGTCATCTGCTGAAAAATTACGGACTCCAAGAACAAGGCTCTCCGGCCGCTCGCAAAGCCTGGTGGCCACCTTTTTCATATCCTCGACCGCATGCTGGCCATCTGCATCCAATGTAACAAGCCCCACAGCGTTAGGACTGGTGCTTAAGAAGTGGGAAAAAGCAGTCTTTAACGCCTGCCCCTTCCCTTTATTCACCTGATGCTCCAGTAAGGTACATTCCTTCCATTCTTTTATCTTGTTAAAAATAGAATCACACTCTTGTTTGCTTCCATCATTAACAACCAGGATCTGCTTGAAGCCTTCTTTTACAATGTCACGGATAAGCTTGATGAGTTGTTCATCAGGATTATAGGCTGGAATCAGGATGGTAACTCCATTTGGATTTGTCATATTATCCCCCAGTTCCTCGCTTTAATAAAATATGTAATTCATTTTCTCTCTAGGTACTAATATATGTTTTATATGTCTTAAGTAGTAAATCATTTGTAATTATTTTCCCTATTTGGACGTTTTTCTAACATAAATGGTTGCGTTTTTTGAATTATTTTCTAGGTTGGTTTACCCTTTTTACACTTCTGGGTATAAGATTCTTATTACAGCACTCTAAGGAGGAAGTTGCATGATCGAGCAACGTAAAGAGGTTATTGGTTCTTATTTAATGGAAGAAGAGGCGCTAGCTAAGATTGATTGGCTTCAATCGGAGGGGTACCAACCGGAGGATATCTGGATTATTCGAGATAACCGAGGTATTGTAGAGCAATTCAGTGAGGGTGGATTCTCGCGTGGTCATGATGAAAGGGAAGCTCAGCTGAGTGAGTATTCTAGCATCAATCCAAGCAGCTCCATAGTAACTCCAAAGAGCCTTTTCACACCTGAAAATAAAAGCGTAGCTGATACTCTAATGGAGGTGGGCATTGCCAAAGAGGAAGCATACCGCTACGAGTTCGATGTAAAAGTCGGAAAAGTGCTTGTACTTGCAGAGCCGATTTCAAGTATGAAATTACGCCAAGAAGCTTTAACCGAGAGCCGTATGGAAAGGTATGCGACGGAAGAGCCTTCATTGCATTTAGAGGAAGAAAATACCGAGCCCTTAAAGGCGCAGAAACCCGTAGTTTCAGAGGACGAGAGAATGACAGAATCAAGCACCTCCATTAACCGTCCAATGCCTGATACAAATATAGATGGAAGCATTCCGCTCGATGAGCAGCTCCTGAGCGGGGATCCTGTTGAAACGGAGAAAGATTACGCTCGTGAAGAGGTCACCGCTCTGCATGACCAGGCAAGTGTGACGAATGAAGCAACGACAATGGAACGCACGGGAAATCCTGATCTAGAATTAGAGGAGAGTCTGGCTGGAGAGCAGCATACTAGGACTAATAACGGTAAACGCTATGCGGAAAATCGTTCTGAAGAAGACGTGGACAAAGCGTTACTTTATGAGCACGGACAACCGTTCCCTATGGAAAAGCCGTATGAGGAAGATGTTTATGACAAGCGTGTGGTTTCTGATGGGCCACTAGGTGTGGAGTTGGAGGAAACAGCTGGGGATATGAGCCGCAGTCAGGCTGAAAAGCCGCTTTTCAGTGCAACGGAAACACGAGGCGCCCCAACTAGACCTGCAGCCTCTACGTCTCCAGTACGTCGAGAGGAGAGTTTAACAGAAGACAAAGGCCCTATTCTCTTTGAAGATACCTTAAATGAAATGGAAGGAGATGAGCCTTTGGTGGAAAGCTATGAACCTACTTCTTATGAAACAGAACAACCAGGAGACATTTATGCTTCAGAAGAGGAGACGTCCGTTCATATAGAAGAGGAAACATACATGCAAGAGGAAACTGTCCGCTACACAGAAGAAAGCGATGCCCCTCTATTTGAAGAAGACAACTCAGAGGGCCCGTTCTCAGAACGCAAAAAAGAAGAAATGAACCAAAAGCGCAACAACCTATTCAACGACCAGGACGACGACCTTTTTAAAAGATAACAAGAGAACATGATTAATAGAATGAAAAAAAGCAGAGCGGGGATTCAGTGGAATTCCTGCTCTGCTTTTTTTTCGAAAAGGGGTCAGACCCTCAAAGGATTTTCCCCTGCGACGTCGAAACCCCTCTTCCCTCCATTATAGACTCACACTTCTTCCGCTTTCGCTGCTGCGATAGATGGCGTCGATGATGAGGGAGACTTGCATGGCTTGTTGTGGTTTGACGATTAGTTCTTCGTTTCCAAGGCAGCTGTTTACAAAGTTTTCAGCTTGCGGGATACTTGGGTCGTCTTCGCCTGGCACCCAGTCCGCTTCTGTGTTCAGCAGCATGCCGTGTTTCATCTGGTTGACGTGGAATGGAAACAGGTCCACTCCGCCGCTTATTCCGGAGATACTTACACTCTCTTCGTCTCCTTTTACATTGGCAGACCAAGAAGTTTCAAACAGCAAGGAAGCTCCGCCTTCAAACTTAATATAAGCTGTTACGTGATCATCCACTTCAAACGTTTCATGATCAAAGCTCCCCCACTGATTTACCTGCCCCGGCATTTTACTTAACTCATTATAAGTCGTTCCCATCACTTCTACAGGCTTTGGATTTCCAAGCAGCCACAAGGATAAATCCAACAGATGGCAGCCATAATCAATCAAGCTCCCTCCGCCCTGCAGTTCCTTGTTCGTAAATACACCCCATCCAGGTACTTTACGGCGACGGATACCTTTAGCTCTTGCCACAATCGGTCGACCGATTTCATCCGCATCCACCAAACGTTTTGCTGCAACCGATTCTTTCATAAATCGGTAATGGTACGCAATCGCAAGCTGTTTGCCTGATTTTTCAGCCGCTGCAATCATTGCTTCACATTCATCCGGTCGCATTGCCATGGGCTTTTCACAAAACACATGCAGGCCAGCTTCTAACGCCGCAATCGTAATTTCAGCATGGAACTTGTTTGGCGTACAAATGGTCACCGCATCCACATGCTCAAACATATCCGCATAATGGGCATACACTTGGGCAATACCAAATTTCTCCCCTACCATCTTTGCCGTTTTTTCATTCACATCACTGATTGCCGTAATCGTCACTTTCTCTTGCATCTTCAGAAAAGTAGGGATATGACGATTCTGCGCAATCCCACCAACCCCGATAATTCCCATACGTAACTGACTCATATCTGCACCTCATTTATATGTATTGTTTTAATAAAAATTGTAATCTCTATAGATACTCTAGCTGTTGCTTGGAGCACAGGGCGAAGACTCCCGCGGGAGGAAGGGACAGGGGAGGAGACCCCGCAGGCTTGCCGAGGAGGCTCCCGGACCGCCCGCAGGAAAGCGAAGCCCAGTGCGGAAAGCAACAGCGGTGTTAACTATTTTACTAAACTGCCTCTATACTCATTTGGCGTCATACCAAAAAACTTCTTATAAACCTTGCTAAAATACTTCTCATTCTGATAACCAATATGATACGCAATCTCATAAATTTTCAAATTCGGATTCGCCAGCAGCTCCTTCGCCTTCTCCATCCGGATCCGCGTCACATAATCGGTAATGGTTTCATGATATTCTTGCTTGAACTTGCGGGAAATATGCTCCCGGCTTAAGTAAAAACGGTCGGCAATCTCCTGGAGGGTGATGTCCTGTTGATAGTTGGCCCGAAGATATTCCTCTATCTTTTCCATACTCGAAACGGAAACCGGCTCGGTGGAACGAACAGGAATCGTTTCCATATCGCCTATAGAACTAATCGTCCTTTTGAGCAACGCTTCTTCTTTCCATTTTTTCACTGCCCGTTCTAACGTCTCATTCAGCAGGTCAGGATCAATGGGTTTCAAAATATAATCAAAGCTTTTATAAGTAATGGCATTTCGCATGAATGTGTAATCATCGTACCCGCTAACCACAATGGTCACGCTCGGCAAATCCGATTCAGAAATCCATTTAAGCAGGCTGATTCCATCTTTTTTTGGCATAGCCATATCGGTGAAAATAATTTCAGGGCGATGTTGCTTGATGAGCATAATCGCCTCGTCCCCGTCCTCTGCTTCAAAAATGGTGTCTATTCCATTTTCCCTCCAATTGCCCAACAGCAGCAGCCCTTCCCGCACATGCTTTTCATCATCCACGATGATTGCTTTCATCTTTTTCACCCCCAACTTCTAGCGGAAGTTTCAATGTCACCATAAACCCTCCGTCATTGTGATTATCCAAATGAAGCGCTGCCAAGTTATTGTAGTATAGCTGCAACCGTGTATATATATTTTTTAATCCTATATTAGTTTCTTCTACATCCGAAGCTGGTTTCCCTTCTGACAACAAGCGGTAAATTTCCGTCAATCTGCTCTCACTCACTCCAACACCATTATCCCGTAGTGTAAGAAGAAGGTATTCATCGACTATTTTCCCGTTGATTTCAATCTTGCCGACTCCTTCCCGAATATCAAACCCATGCTTGAAATAGTTCTCGATAATCGGTTGCAGAATCATTTTGGGAATTTCGATGTCCATCGCTTTCTCTTCTATTTCCATGTCGTACTCAAAGTTTTCCCCGAAACGCTCCTTTTGCAGCAAAAGAAATGCCTTTAAATAGTTTATTTCTTTTTTCAACGGTACCATATCCTCCTCCATATTCATTCCATATCTCATGATTTTGGATAGGTGAGTCAGGAGGGTATAGATTTGCGGCACATTATTTTTCAAGGCCAGCGTTCCAATGGACTGCAAGGCATTATATAAAAAATGCGGATTGAGCTGCGATTGAAGCACCTTTAACTGGTTCGTTTTATTTTCAATCTCTAACTTGTATTCTCTATTGATCAGGAGATTGATTCGTTCCATCATCTGTTTAAAACGATATCCTAAAATACCAATCTCATCATTTCCAAGTGAGGGAAACTGCACATTCATATTCCCTTCTTTTACCTGTTGGATGTTTTGTAGCAGCACCCTGATAGGAGACGTAATTTTAAAAGAAACAATTAAAGACGCCAATATGACCAAACACAACCCTATAACTCCAAAGAATATATTGATTTTTGTCACAACAAAGGCGTTGTCATAAAGCGTGGTATAAGGGACACGCTTTACCAAAATCCATCCCCCTACCGCAAGCTCTGTTTGATCATACATCATGACACCCTGAAACTGCCCGTTGTCCCATTCCATCGTACCTTGTGTGGCTTCAGATTTCATGATCTCCGGAATCCATTGTTGCTCTTCTTTTTTGGAGGCGACCAATGGATTGGAGCTGTAGATCAGTTCACCAGTAGCAGAGAGGATGAAAAATTCTTCATTTTCCTTGTTGTAGAGGTTTTCACTTAGCTCCAGTATTTTTTCAGTGCCCACTTCAAGGGTGATAAATGCTAGCACGTTGTCAGATGGGACGTTGGTCAAAGCTCTGTGGACGTATAAAACATTCCGGCCCTCTTGCAGCTGGGTGGTATCAATATTGTAGTTATAAGGACTGAGTTGTGCCCGTTTATAGGCGTCTTCGTAGGCATTAGAGATGCGGTCAGAGAAGACGACAGTGGACCGTTTAGAGGCGGTAATCCCCCTATTTTCTTCTGCAAAAGAAATCTGAACCCTCGTAATATTTTCTTCGGCGTAAAGAATGGTTTGCAGCACGTTTCTGACAATTCCTATCGTCAAATAGTTATCTTCTTTGTCAGGTGCCCTCATGTAGTTGATGAAATCGGGATTGTTGTAGAGTGATAGAGTGAGATTATTGAGTTCTTCGAGATAGCTTTCGAGATTTATTTTACCTTGGTAGAGAAGGTTGCTGTTTTCTTGGACGACGAGGTCTTTGAATGCTTCTTTTGTTTGGTAGTATGTAATGATGATCGACGTTCCGAATGGGAGGATGGTGATGATTAAAAGAAGTGCGATCAGTTTGTTGCGTATGCTCTTTTTAAACATGGATCCTCACCTCCGAAGCGCTTACATTTTTATAAGTCTCATATACTCCTTGTTTCCCTTTCGTTCCAGGTGTTCGCTTTCCGCGGGACGGTGCTTGAGCCTCCTCACTTCGTTGCGGGGTCTCAACCTACCGTTATTCCCCCGCTGGAGTCTCACACCTTGCACTTCAGTCTACAAGGGAAAGTCTATGGTAATTAAAGGTATTAATTTCCATATTAATTCATCAACCACGCTGATCGGAGTGGAAGGCGCGCAGACTTCCGCGGGAGGAAGGGACAGGGGATACCCCACAGGCTTGCCGAGGAGGCTCCCGGACCGCCCGGAGAAAAGCGAAGCGCCTGGAAAGGAGATCAACAGTTCAGAGTAACTACTAAACTCCTTTTTCATACAAATCTTTCTTTTAATTATACCAGAAAAGCATGCCTGCGATGAGACATGCTTTTCGGAAGTAGTGATTATTTTAGGTTATCCCATGTAGTTTGGAAGCGCTCTAGTACTGTGTCGTAGTCGATTCTTCCAGCAGCGTATTCTTGGATCGTTGCAGCAAACTCTTTGTTTGCTCCATCCGGCCACATGAACCAAGTCCAAGGAACCGTTTTTTCCGCTGTAGAGTACTCAAGGATAGATTGACCAAGGTCACCAAGTCCAGCTGGCTCGATGTTATCGAAAGCCGGGATAAAGGCAAACTCTTCTGTGATGTAACGTTGACCCGTTTCAGAGGATACCATCCAGTTTAAGAATGTTTTAGCCTCTTCGATATTTTCAGAGTTTTTGTTGATAGCCCAGTTGTTAGGCACCCCAACAGGTAGGCTGTCTGCACTTGCATCATCATTGATAGGGATCGGAAGGAAGCCCATGTTCATGTCTGGGTCTACTTCATAGATCATGTTTTCCGTCCAGTTACCTTGTTGAAGCATGGCAGTTTGACCGCTCGCAAATTGCGTAACTTGTGTGTTGTAGTCTGTTGTTAATGGATTTTCGTTACCAAAGTTGATTTCTGCATCAAGAACTTCTTTGAAGTCTTCGAAATGCTTGTTGCCAACGATTTTCTCTGTTCCCTCATATAGACCGGCGATGAACGCTTCAGGGTCCTCTTGTTGAGCAAATGGAATGTTAAGTAAATGCTGCCCGATTACCCACCACTCTGCATATCCAGCAGAGAAAGGTGTGATCCCTGCCGCTTCTAATTTTTCCGCAGCAGCTTTTAACTCTGTAATATTAGTAGGAGGTTCTGTGATCCCAGCTTCCTCGAATAGGTCTTTGTTATAGATGAATCCATATCCTTCAAGGTTTACAGGCATACCGTAAAGTTTGCCGTCTGCAGGATCTGTCATTGGTACTTTTCCGATTGGAAGAACGTGCTCTGCCCAAGGCTCTTCAGAAAGATCAGCTAAATGCTCTTTCCAAAGCTCAAGCTCTTTGAAACCACCATTGTTGAAGATGTCTGGTTGTTCACCAGAGGCAAATTTTGCTTTTAGTGCTGCACCGTAATCTGCTCCACCACCAACTGTTTCAAGTTTCACTTTGATGTTCGGATGTTCAGCTTCGAATTCTTTAATCATTTCCGCTAACTGGTCAGCGATTTCTACTTTAAATTGGAAAAGATTCAGTGTAACTTGATCTCCATCCCCGGAGTTGTTGTTACTGTTTCCTGATGAATTATCGCTAGAGCAGCCAGCAAAAATACCCACAACCAACGACAATGATAATAAAAGAAGTACTAAGCGTTTCATTGTATTGCCCCCCTTGTTTTAAATGAAAAATTTTATAGTAACTTGACAGAGGCCACATATAGGACGCGGCCCATGCTAAGTTTACTTAACAGAACCTGCGGCAATCCCTTTGATGATGTGCCTTTGTAAAAATAAGAAGAAAATGATGATCGGCGCGATACCCAGCATTAATGCTGCAAGCCCCATATCCCACTGCTTGGTGTATTGCGCGAAGAACGAGCTTGTTGCAAGCGGAATCGTTCTAAGCTCTGCTGTTTGCAGAACAAGTAGTGGAAGTAGATAATCGTTCCAAATCCAAAGTGTGTTCAAGATAACCACTGTAACCGTAATTGGCTTAAGTAGCGGAAATACGATTCTCCAAAATACCCCAAACTGACTGCAGCCATCAATTCGCGCTGCTTCCTCAATTTCAACCGGAACAGTTTTCACAAACCCATGATAGAGGAAAAGTGAAAGCGGTACGCCGAAACCGAAGTACATGATGACGATGCCCGGGATGCTATTAATAAGATTTAGTGCGCCACCTAGCTTCATCAATGGGATCATAACCGTTTGGAACGGAATGACCATCGCAGAAACAATGATGACAAATAATATTTTACTAAACTTTCCGGGAGTGCGGACCATTTTCCATGCCGCCATCGAACTAATCAGGACAATTCCGATGTTGCTTAGAACCGTGATGATCAGCGAGTTCCAGAAGGCACGCGGGAATTGAATGATTTCCCACACTTTTGCATAGTTGCTAAAAAGTATTTCTGTCGGCAATGCTGCCGCATCAATCAGTATTTCACTAAAACTTTTTACTGAATTTATGATGACAAAGTAAAAGGGAATGAGGAACAAGATAGCAAGTAGAATCCCTATGATTTCAAGCACAAAGGTTCTTTTCGTATACCTTTGGTCCATTATGCCTCAACCTCCCTTTTCTTTGTTGCCATTACTTGGAATGTCGTGAAGATCGCGACGACTACAAAGAAGATGATTGCTTTTGCCGTTCCAAGGCCGTATCGGTTATTCTGGAACGCTTCTTGATATATATTGATGGCCACTGACTGTGTGGAGTTGAATGGACCACCGCCCGTTAGACTCAAGTTCAGGTCAAATATTTTGAATGCCATCGCGATTGTAAGGAAGAAACAGATCGTGAAGGCCGGTAAAATTAATGGAATAATGATTTTAGTAATAAGGGTGAAGTTGTTCGCCCCATCAATTCTAGCCGCTTCCAGTAAGGAATTGTCTACTCCTTGAAGGGCTGCGATATAGATGATCATCATGTAGCCGCTGATTTGCCAAGCGAACACGATGACGATTCCCCAAAATGCCGTTGTTTCATCCCCAAGCCATGGTAGCTTAAAGAAGGATAATCCCGTAAGTTCTCCAACTGACGCAAATCCTCTGACGAAAATGAACTGCCAGATGAAGCCGAGCAACAGTCCCCCGATAACGTTCGGGATGAAGAAGACCGTCCTGAGTATGTTTTTCGTTTTTAATGCTGCGTTTAATAACAGCGCAAGGCCGAATCCTATCAGGTTACTGATGATAACTGCCGCGAACATAAATTTCGTCGTGAACATGAAAGAGTTGAAGAATACTTCGTCATTCGTGAAAATCCGCTTGTAGTTTTCTAGCCCCACCCATTCAATGGCGGAACTGACACCATTCCAGGAAGTAAAAGAATAATAGATTCCCATGAGGAACGGGATGATTTGGATAACAAAGAAAAAGATAAGTGCAGGGCCAACAAACGCCGTGTACGTTAAAATACTTTTGAGTTTAGCTTTCCTTCTCGGGTCGCCTTTCACATCATGCAACTTCGTCCTTCCTGAAGTGTTCGGCACAACAGGATCCACCTTAGATTCCATTTTAGTCTCCATCTTAACTCACTCACCGCCTATTTTGTAAACGCTTTCCTACATTATAAAACCCCTCCATCCCATTTCAGGGTCACTCAATTGACAACATAGGGGTACTGAATTGACAGATGAAGGTGGGGGGGTTCGACAGAGGTGACGAAATACCTGCTGGGGTCTGACCCCAAATTTTAATTTAAACAGTAATTTACAATAATTAATGATGCATTGAATATTCTGATATAATAGAGGTAAAATGGTATTTGAAATTATTTATTTGAAAAGTAGGAGTATCATGAATATAAAACAACAATTCTCATTATTTTTTGAACAGATGGCCGATATGGTCTTTTTGGTAGAGTGGAAAAGGAACGATCTATGGTACACCGGTGTAAACCCTTCTGCTCAACAGAAGCTTGGTATCGAAATGGTAGGCAGACGCTTGGTAGATGTTCTCCCTCAATCCGTTTTTACCTTACTGGACGAAAATTATACAAAATGCATAGAGTCAAAGCAGTCTGTAACATACTCAGATTTAAACTTATTTGTGAGTGATCTTCCTGCCTCCGAAACAAGCCTGACTTATATTGAAGAAGATGACAAAACATTTGTACTGGCGATTACCAAAGATATAAGTGACTTAAAAAAGAAAGCAGAGGATTATATTTTTCTGGAATCATTAGTGGCAAATACTGTGGATTCCATGCTTGTGATTGACACAGATGGAATAGTCTTGAAAGTAAATGAAGCCTTTGTCCAACAATTCGGCTGGAATGCTTCCGAACTGATTGGACAACCGTGGGAATCATTCGCCATTACCCCAAAAGAATTGAAAACGCAAACATTGGATACGTTAGCCCTTCTAATGAAAGGTCAATCCGTTCCTTCCCAAGAAACTGTCCGGCTTGCAAAAGAAGGGATTGCCATTCATACTTCCGTCAGCTATTCTCCCATCTTGAATGAAGAAAACCAAGTGGTTGCCATTTCCATGATTTATCGCAATATCCAGCATTTAAAAGAACTCGAGGAAAAGTTGGAAGAAAGCCATGATGCTTATAAATCATTATTCTCCTATCACAAAAATGCCGTTTGTATGGTAAATGAAGATGGGATTATTGAAAATATAAATGAGGCATGTATGACAATTACTGGCTTTCCTAGCGAAGTCCTCATCGGATTTAATATCTTGGAGTACGCAAAAGAGATTGTTCCAAATTTAGACCTTAATAAGACAAAACGCGGTGAGATCGCAAATTATGAGTTATCGATCCCAGATTCTAAGGGCCGTAACTTGTGCTTGTCCGTCACAAATGTACCTATAGTTGTCAAAGGTGTCGTAAAAGGGACATATATTATTGCACAAGACATTACGGAAAAACGAATCATTGAAAAAGAAAGGGAAAAACTACAAGAACAGCTTACCTTTCAAGCCTATCATGATAGCCTGACAGAGCTCCCAAACAGAAGGCTTCTAGAAGTAAAGCTAGAAGAATCGTTGGTAAACGTTCAAAAAAATGAAAGCATGCTTGCGTTGTTCTTCTTAGATTGTGATCATTTAAAGGAAGTGAACGACACTTTCGGACACGAAATAGGGGACGAGCTGCTCATTGCGTTCTCGAAAAGATTGGTGATGTCTGTTCGAGAAGGCGATATCGTTGCACGCTTAGGCGGAGATGAATTTGTCATCTTACTTCATGAAATAGAAGACATGACACAGGTGGATAAAGTTGCCTCTCGAATCCTCACAACTTTGGGGAGTCCATACTACATCCATGGTCACGAGATTCATGCCACCTCCTCCATCGGCATCTCCACCTACCCTGCCAACGGAACAACCGTCAAACAACTCTTCCGCCAAGCCGACCAAGCCCTCTACACCGTCAAAAACGCCGGCCGCAACGGATATCGGATAAGCGGAGTTTAGTAAGGTGTTGTGGTGAAGAGATGAAGAGATAAAGAGGGGTCTGACCCGCAGTCTATTAAAGCGCTCACGCAATAAAGAGTTGCCCGCTCCCCTTTCCTTTCTTGTTCCCCTGAGTGAAACCTTCTCGGGGGTTCTTCTTTTTGTTGTATGTTATACTTTTCAAATATACTGATAATAAGGAGTGGTAGTTATGGCTAGTCAGACGAGGAAGATTGTACAGGAGTCTTTGGATGCGTTGCTTGAGGATGCTGCTTTTTTGCCGGAGCTTGATGGGGTTTCCAGGAAGCAGGCTTTTACCTCCCTTGGTGCGATTCTTTCTACACCGAACCATCTACATAAATCATTTCTGCGAATTGCGCTAGAAAATGGAAGCGTTGTCAGAATTCCCGCGTTCCGGGTACAGCACAACAATGCTTTAGGGCCTTATAAAGGCGGGATACGCTTCCATGAAACCGTCAACGAGGATGAAGTCATTAACCTTGCCTCCTTGATGACATTGAAAAACGCCTTACATGACGTGCCTTATGGTGGCGGTAAGGGTGGTATCGTGCTGGATCCCCGTTCCTTTTCCGTGAAGGAACTTCATTTAATCTGCAAAAAGTATGTCCAGTATTTTAGCGATATTCTTGGACCAGATAAGGATATTCCCGCTCCGGATATGGGTTCAGGTGAACGAGAGATGGACTGGATGATGGCAGAATACAAAAGCATCCGTCCGGGTCAACCGTATAAAGGTAGTTTTACAGGTAAAAGTGTAATAAACGGCGGGTCCCTTGGCCGCCGCGAGGCAACAGGGAAAGGCGTTTACTTTTCTTTTCGTTACTTGCTGCATGATTTTTTAAAAGAACAGCGTAAATTTCTTACCAACAACGAGAATGTTTTTGCAAAAACGGCATTGGAGTATGACGGAAGCCCGCTGACAATTGCGGTTCAGGGATTTGGTAACGTTGGATCTGTTGCGGCACTGGAGGCTTACCAATGTCAGCACCTGCAAAATAAAGTGGTAGCTGTAAGCGATCGAAATGTCACTTTATACAATTCGGATGGTCTTGATATCCCATCATTAGTCAAGTTCGTCGCACTCAACGGCGGAGACCTTCCAACTACTGAGAATCAATTAGAGGATGCTCAGATTAAAGCAACCATTCGTGATAGAGGGGACATTTTATATTTTGATGTGGACGTCTTGATTTTAGCTGCACTTGAAGATCAAATACATGATACCAATAAAGAAAAAGTAAAAGCTCGGATCATTGTCGAAGGCGCCAATGCACCAGTAACAAGCGAGGCCGATGAATACTTAAGTTCCAAAGGCGTCATTATTATTCCGGATATCCTTGCTAATGCAGGTGGGGTCATTGTGTCATATTTTGAGTGGATGCAAGGTAGGGAAACCCAATTCTACACCGAAGAACAAGTATTCAACCTCCTGCTCGAAAAAATGAAAAACACCATGAACACCATACTGCCAGCCTTCTTCGGCGACCCCCACCCACTAAGACAAAACTGCTACATCCACTCCGTCATGAAACTCTCCACCGTCCTTTACAGACAGGGGAAACTTTATTGATGTGTAGAGGTAAAGAGGTAAAGAGGGGTCTGACCCGCTGTGCGTTAAAGCGCTAAAGAAAGCACCAAAAAAGCCGAAAAGAGGAAGGGTCTTCCCTTCTTTTTTTCGGCTTTTGGTTTATGAGATTAGTTGTGTTAGTTAGTTAGATCGCTCGTTTTTCGTTTTGTGTTTTCCGCCTAACCCTCGGCTTATGATGGCATAAAGGGCGATACCCACCAAAGCACCTGTGCTATCAAGCAGTACATCACTTACCTGGCCGCTTCTGCCTGGTACGAAAAGTTGATGAACCTCATCAGAGATGGCGTAAAGGACAGAAATAACAAATGCTACTCCCATGCTCAACCAACCACGTACCCCACTCCTTCTTACTGCATTCAATGTAAGAATCGCAAGCAGCATATAAGCAAAAAAGTGCGCATTTTTTCTAACAAAGAAACTGATTTCGTCCATCTTAAATTCTGCATCAGGTGCGACTTGTTCTACAACCTCGTTCACCCACTCTGTAATTCCCCCGCTCAAACCTGCAGACTGTTCTCCGTGCTGAGCAGAAAGAAAGAAAATCAACGCCATCCAAGCCACAACAAGCCCCCATGATAGCACCGCGACTACTTTTTTCTGAAATTGCATGATACTACTCCCTTAAAACTGTTAATATTTTACTAGACATTAAGCTAGTATAGCACATCCCTTATCCTTACTCCACTAGGGAATGATACAGAAAAAAGAAGCGAAAAATGCAGATACCATCTCTACATTTTCCGCTTCTATGTTAACTAGGCAGGTACTTGTCCACCTGATAATTTATCTTTAGGTTTTGGCGTATGCCTAATCTGCCCCACAATAAATTTACCAAAAGGAATCAGATTAAATATTCGAGCAATTAATACCGGAATAACTATTCCTGCAATAAACAAGATAATAACATACAGTCCCATGTTCATTTTGGGCAACACGGAATGAATCAAGTCAAAACCTAGGTAGTGTAATAGGTAGATTGGGAAAGAATATTTGCTGATAAACATAACAATTTTCGGTACTTTTTTCACAAAAGAGAAAAGATAATAAAATAAGAAAAATAGTGCGACTGTGTAAAACATGATATCAAATCTTACAGATGTAAGCTGATCTAATTTACCGGTCGTATAGTTATCTAGTAGATACATAAGACTGCCTATTGATGCAATAATTGCAATTGGAAAGCCCCATTTTCTAAAATCCTTCACTTGTTTTAAATATCTACCTACATAATAAGCAACTGTAAAGTAAAAAATCCAACCTAGAAATGGTACCCGTACCAACGAATACCACTCATGCATAATTGGTGGCATCATATCAAAATTGAAGTTGGCAGTATGAAGATATCTTGCATTTATGAAAAACGTAACAGTAAGCATAATCAACGCTGGCACATTTTTGAATACTTTAACAAAAAGCGCATGAATAATCACAAATTGCAAAATGATAATAATAAAATACCCATGCCAATACGCATATTGGATATTGGTTAAGGTAGTATCCAATACTGTCATTGCACTTGAACTTGTAGTAGCAATTTCATAAAGTGCGTAAATAAAAGGTATTGTTAAATATGGGAAAAATAAATACAAGAACCTTTTTTGAAAAAACTTTTTAGGCAATCGGTCCCAATACGTATGACCAAGTATAACTTCAAATATCAAAATAAACATGGGTGTAGCAAACAACAATGTAATTTGGACAATCTTCATGATATCTATTGTAGACTTAGGTAAGTCATAGTTTACATAAGTTCTAGTAACAGCATGTATGAATACTACACTCAAGCAAGCAAGGGCACGAATCCAATATAATTCGTTTATATGCTTCTTCATATGCCCCCTCCTTTTTATGACAATCCACTATAGGTTAACACGAATTCTGTCGAAAGCTATTAGTAATGAGAGTTTGTAATATGAAAGTAATAGTACAGACTTTTCATTTTTGCTAAAAAATTGTTTTTGGTTGATACCATTATTTTCAAGCAATCGACTAAAAAAATGAAACTATCTAAAAGATATGTTAAAATTGAACAAAAATCTGTTTCTTAATGGGGGATCTTCAGATGGCAATTTTAGTTACCGGTGGGGCTGGATATATCGGAAGCCACACTTGTGTAGAATTATTAGATGCAGGGCATGAAATTGTAGTAATAGATAACTTTATGAATAGCAATATGGAGTCTCTACGTAGAGTAAAGGAGATTACAGGTAAAGATTTTCCTTTTTATGAAATAAATCTTTTAGATAAAGATAGAGTAGCGCGTGTTTTTCAAGAGCACAACATAGAGGCTGTTATTCACTTCGCTGGTTTAAAGGCTGTAGGTGAATCGGTAGAAAAACCATTATTTTATTATCATAACAACATTTCAGGTACTCTTTTATTACTTGAAGTTATGCACCAATTTGGTGTCAAAAATATTGTTTTCAGTTCATCTGCCACTGTTTATGGCTTACCAGAAAGTGTTCCAATTTCGGAAAGTTTTCCTTTAAGTGCTACCAATCCGTATGGGCAAACGAAATTGATGATTGAACAAATTTTGCGGGACTTGTTTGTCTCTGATCAGCAGTGGAGTATCTCACTTTTACGTTACTTCAACCCAATCGGTGCTCATGAGAGTGGATGTATCGGCGAAGACCCTAATGGCATTCCAAATAATTTAATGCCATTTATTACTCAAGTTGCCGTAGGAAAATTGCCACAGTTGCAAGTATTCGGTAATGATTACAACACGGTGGATGGTACTGGTGTACGTGATTATATACATGTAGTCGACCTTGCGAAAGGGCATTTAAAAGCATTGGAAAATATTATGAAAACAACAGGTGTAGAAGCATATAATCTTGGTACAGGCAGCGGCTACAGTGTTTTACAAATGGTACAAGCTTTTGAGAAAGCATCTGAGAAAGAAGTTCCTTACAAAGTAGTTACAAGACGTCCTGGTGATATCGGGGAGTGCTTTGCAGATCCTACTAAAGCAAAAGAGGATTTAGGCTGGGTAGCAGAAAAAGACTTGGAGCAAATGTGCCTTGATTCTTGGAGATGGCAAAAGAATAATCCAAACGGATACGAAGCTTAAAAATTAATTTCACATGACCAAAGGCATTGCAGCACTCTCTGCAATGCCTTTTATCTTTTAATACCTCTAAATTTATACAAATCTAAACAATTTATTACAAATTATCACAATTTTTTAAAAAACACTAGGAAATATTACCCATAAAACTATATAATAATACTTGTAGCGCTTATTACAAATTTTAGGCGTATGGGAGGGATCTAGGGAGCTATGGATAAACAAATGAATGTGATTCAACAGTACCAAATTAGCCTTACGACGATGGCATTGCTGTCGAATAGGCATCCTCAGTATCAGACAAAGATAATAGATATTGAGGGAGATTTTTTAACAGACGAAACAGCTAGAGAAATCTTACACAGAGGCTGTTTGAATGATTGTTGTACGTATGAGGGGCGGAGGGTTGCTACCATATACTTCACCAATTATATTCAAAAAACTCCTATCCTTATTGACGAAGCTGAAGGGATAATTGCTATCCCAACGCATTCACCAGAGCAGGATGCCTGCTGTTGGTTGTTCCTGCAACATCTAAAACATGTGGAAGCTGTTTCTCCAACAAAATGTATCGTTGTGTTCAACAACCTAGAAGAGTTGGTACTGGATGTATCTGCATCAACCATTTATGAACAAGTAAAAAAGGCTTCTGTAATCCTGACCCGATTTTGCTCAAGTAAACAGTTTAACTTTTCACTTAACCCTAAAGTTAAGCGTTCACGCAATAAAAGGTAATGACAAGTTTACACCATGAATTAGTAAGATATTGCTGCAACCTATTGGGGAATATGGTTACAACAATCTGTTACTAATATACTCAAACCAGGGCTCTCGGTTTTAGAGATCCCTGGTTAATCACTTAAGCTCCGGCATAATAAGGTCATTTTTCTAGACCTTGTAAGGGTGCAACAGTGCTTCCTTCCATCTTCTCCCCGCGCTCCAAAACCCCAGATCCTAGCAATACTCCTCCAACGATTAGCACAAGACCTATCAAATGGAAGATTGTCACCTTTTCACCAAGCATAATCACTGATCCTACGAGGGCAAAAAATGGAGTGAAGTTTAGAAAAATGGACGCTTCTGCCGGGCCGATTTTACCAATGATAAAGTTATAGGACATATGACCAAATGCAGTTGCAATAATGGCCGATGTAAAGAATGCCAACCATATCTCCTTAGATAAGGTTGCAAACTCCTTTATCGCCCCAGGTTCTGTGATTAACCCAATAACCAACAAGATTCCTGCTCCAATGACCAGCATGTATCCCGTCAAAAGGCGTGGATCCAGTGTTTTTGCAAGTTTACTTATAAGAATGAAGCTGAACGCTTGAGTCAATATGGACAAGAAAACATAAATATCCCCTATATTGACTTCTGATATACCATTGCTTCCTACAAGAGTGGTGACTGCAACACCTGCGCCTCCAAGGATAAAGCCCGTCCATCTTAGAAAATTTGTTTTCTTTTTAATGAGGACGGTCGCTATCAGAGCAGTAAGAATCGGTCCCGCTCCTAAAATAATTCCTGCATTTGTGCCAGAAGTCCCTTTAAGTCCAAGAGATAAAAAGTAGTGATGACAGACAACATTTAGAACAGTAGCGAGTAAGATGTATTTGGCTTCCCTTTTTGTTGGTAGCCTTACAAGTTTGAAAATTGCCAGAATCATAAAAACGGTAAGTCCTGCTGTCATGACACGGAAAGCTGTCATCGTAATCGGACTTAAGTTCCCCACAAGGATTTTAACCAGTGGAACGTTCATGCCCCAGAAGATCATGATGAAAAAAAGCGTTAGATAGTATTTGGTGTTTTGCATAGTGGGGGCTAACTCCTTTTTTGTTTTCACCTATCGTAACATAATTCAATCAAAAAAAGAGTGTGAATCTAACGTTTTCACGCCAGTCCACACTCTCTCTTAATTACTTACTAAACCCCAACCTTCTTCTTCCCAGATACATCACGCCACCAAACACTACCATCACTGCTCCAAGCATGAAGAAATTGAAGGTGGATGTTGCGGTAACAGGAAGTTTGTTGCCTTTACCAGGATTCTCTCCACTTTTTCCAGGAGGTGTTTTCCCCTTGCCTTTCCCTTTGCCAGGGTTTTCTCCACCTTTACCAGGTGGTGTCCCAGGCTTATTACCGTTTCCGTCGCCAGGATCTTCGTCCCCATCCCCCGGGTCCGTTCCTTCCTGCTCGCCAACTCTCACGACAACCGTTGTCAATGGCTCAAGCGTAATGCCTCCTGCAGTTAATTCAAAACCACTCGGCTCCGAAACTTCAACCACTCCAGCCTCATCAGCATCAACCACTACAACACCTTCTGTTAAATCTTGCTCCAACGTTAGTGTTCTAGCAGAGGTGTCCGCATTAATAAATGTGTAGTACTCAACACCAGCAGTGGACACACTCTTGAACGCAACAACTAAGTCTTGCTCCTTGATTTCAGGTGCTGTAACCATCGTTACATTGGAGTCCACCAATTTACGCTCGCCTAGACGGAATGCATCGCTAGAACGACGCAATTCAATTAAACCTGTCGTGTATTCACGTGTCACATTATTTACTGGATATTTCTCAGCATCTGTAGCCTTTTCCCAATCGATTCGGTTAATGATATCCGAAGAATCATAGGAATCGTGGATGAAATATGGATAAACGAACGGGTTTCCTTCAGAGTCTGTCATATAAGTAGACTTATATGGCGCATCCATTGCTTCCGCTCTCCATTGCTTTGTGCGTCCAAACTCTTGTCCTGCATGCAAGAATGCTGTACCTTGAGACGTCAGCACCATTGCATTTCCTATACGAATTCGTTTATGAATCTCTAAACTGTTTTCCGGATCTTCCGGATCTTTTTTGATAGATTGCGCAATTACATCATGCAACGTCAAATTGTCATGTGCGGCAATGTATTGAACCACATCACCCGGATCATCCGCTTCAAAGTTATACGGCTGTCCTTTGATGTTATCGAAAATTTGCTGTACGTTACGCGCTCCGCCTGTGAGAAAGCGTGGCTGTCCTTCGCTTCCGAAGCCAGATTTCAGCTCGTTACGGAATTCATCAGAGAAGCTTCCAACTGCTTCCGTATCTTTCATCCATTGCTGGTCAGCCGCTTGAACCGGCTCCCCTTCGTCACCGGCAAATGTTACCCAGCCTTCGCCGATCATGACGATATTCGGGTTCAATTTTTTCGCTTCGTCAAAAGCAATTTGAATACTTTCTGCATCATGGTCGCCCATCATATCAAAGCGGAATCCGTCCACTTTGTACTCGTCCACCCAATGCTTGATGGAATCCACCAGCACGCGGCGGGACATTTCATGAGTCGTACCAAGACGTCCGCCACCGAAGCTTGTTCTAGGCGTTCCGTCTGCATCCATGAAGTGGTAGTAGTTCGGTACAAGGTCCTCAAAAATATGAACCTGTGCCGTATGGTTGAACACCACATCGAGTACCACACCCATGTCGCGCTTGTGAATCTCGTTAATCAGATTCTTGAATTCTTTAATTCTCAGTTCCGGATCTTCCGGGTTCTCCGAATACATGCCGGATAGGGAGAAATAACCGTGCGGGTCATAGCCCCAGTTGTAATTCGTCCCGGTAGAAGCATAATCTAGCATGCGTTCGCCAGACTCAAACTCATTACTAAAATAGTAACTCATGACAGGAAGCAACTGAATGTGCGTCACACCAAGGTCCTGAATATAATCCAATTTCTCTACAAAAGAAGCAAATGTACCGAATTGTGCTTTCAGATCTTCCCCAATGTTCGGGTCAGACGTAAAGTCGCGTACATGCACCTCGTAAATGATCGTATCTTCTCGTTTTTCAAAGCCAGGGATGTCGGCATAATCAAGCTCAGGTCCGATGGAACTCACATCGACTATCGCCGCTTTTCCAATCTTCTCGCCTGCTTCATTGTTCCATGCTGCCATGGATTGTGCATAAGGATCCAGTGCTAGATTCGTTACTTGACCATGTGTAATTTCATAGTGGTAATAGTAACCTTTCAAACTATCAAGTCCTGTATTATCCTTAGATAGTTTTACTGACCAGACACCACGGTCTCCTTTTTCCATTTCAATCGTGTCGACGACTTCATTTTGGTCAACTTTGTCATAAAGAACCACAGACACTTTGTCTGCTTTTGGCGACCACACTTTTAACGTGGCCGTTCCGTCCTCATGCAATTCCGCTCCTAGCTTGCCGTCATAAGCATACATTTCATCTATCAGTTTCCAGCCTGATTTGGCAGAAACCGTCACATCACCATAAGTGACATCAAATGGAATCTTCTCTAAGTCAAATTCTCCGTGAACATGGACAGTTTTTTCGTCCTCAACTGTTACATCTGTAAATGAAACATCATTTCCATCTACATCCACGATTTTCAACTGTTCTTTCAGTTCTGCTAAGTCTAAGTCCTCAGTTTTTGAAAAAGTTAGAGTGATTAGTTTATCGGACAAAACCTCTCCGGACACAAGCGCTAATGGTACTGTTCCGTATGGATTCGTGTAAACCTTATCCTCGCCTTCTTTTACAAAAAGTTGGTTGTATTGTTGTAACATTTCAAACGTCATATCTCCCGTTTGCGCACCTGATTGTTTGTTCACAAAAAGGAAGCCGATTTTGTTAGCATCTTCTTTTAACTTGATGTCGTAGTAAGCACCGTATTTTCCGATACCTGCTGCATCTGCGGCACCATTCGGCCAGCCGTCAGACGGAGCTTCAACATCCTCCCAATTCCATAAACCCCAACCATCATAGTCGGCGTTTGTTCTTTCATAATGAATGCGGACTGTATTTTCAGGCAGGTCAGCCGGTTCATATAAAAATACTTCGTCAGAGCCTTGCTTGATCCAAACCTCATTCATGTCCGGACTAAAGAGTTCTACCCCTTTGTCGCCGCCGTCTTTATCACCATTTGTCGTGTTCAAGACAAGGAAGTTAACATTTTGTGCGCCTTCTGCAAGCTCAACATCAACATATGCACCATAGTCTGTTACATTTTCAGCTTCAAACGGTGTACCGCCTGATGGCCAGTTTTCAGAAGGTGCTGCCACATCTCCCCACAGCCATAGGCCAAGGTTTTCGTAGCTGTTGTCTGTGCGTTGGTAGTGAATGCGAAGCGTGTTTTCACCGATTTCACCTGGTTCTGTTGGTTCTTCTTCCACTGGTGGTGCTTCGTTTTCCACTTCAAGCAGGACCGTTCCCCCGTCTTCCATCGCTGGAATCGTGAAAGTCACTTGTCCTTCTTCATTCGCTTCGTATTCCTGACCAGAGTAATGGTCCGTCACCATTGCTTCTGAGGAGCCGAAGTTTAGGGTAACGTCTTTAACAGTAGCTCCCGTGTTCAACCCTACATAAACGGAGTTCTCACCGTATGTACGGGAGAATACCAAGTATTTGTCACTGTCAGATCCCGCTACCTTCTTGCGGTCTCCTTTCGCAAACGTGTTCGGATTTTCGTTACGGAATGCCAGTACTTTTTGGTAATGCTCTAAAATTTCATTGCCTTCCACGTCATCCCATGGCATGTTCTGGCGGTTCGTATAATACGGATAATCGTTCTTGCCAGGCAACCCCAGCTCTTCTCCGTAATAGATAACAGGCTGACCTTTTGCCGTCAACTGAAGGGATGCTGCTACTTGATACTTGCCAAGGTCTCCCCCAACAAGCTCATAGAAGCGGTCCTCATCATGGCTTCCTAAAAATTGACCGAGTGTTGCTGTGTTGTTCAGTGTGCTATTGCGGTCTTCAAGCTTTTGCTGAACCGCATCTAGCTGTCCATTTGCAAAGTCTTTTGCATAATTTTTAAAATCAAAATCCAGTAAAGAGTCCATCATTCCACTGTTCAGGTAGCCTTGGTCGTCATTAACATTTGCTCCCCAGGCTTCCCCAATTAGCTTGTGCTCTGGCATCTCTTTCGTTAATGCATTCTTAAACGCCATCCAAGTCGTGTCTTCCACGTGTTTAACCGTGTCGACACGGAAATAATCAATGGTGTTGCCTTTTGCCGTTCTGGATTTTTCAATCCAATCTGTCTGCCATTTTACAATTTGTTCACGTACATCTGCGTTTTCAGTAAGAAAATCTGGAAGACCAGCCAGCTCACCACGAACTGTATCTGTTCCGCCGTCACGCAGCATTCCCTCAAAACGTGCACGGTCCTCATCTGTCGGGAAATTCGCCACACTGCTGCTATCACCTGGTTTCAATCCATAACCAGTGTGGTTCACCACCACATCGACCATGATCTTAATGCCGCGTTCGTGGGCTTTATCAATCATTTCGTGGAAGTCTGCCATGGAACCGAAATGCGGGTTTAATTTTCCAAAATTATCCGCCCAATAGCCGTGGTAAGCATAATATGGAGTTTCTCCGTCTTCGTTGTGTCTCACATCATATTTAATGTTATCAACAACCGGACTAATCCAGATTGTGTTGATTCCAAGCTCGTCCAAGTAATCAAGTTTTTGCGTTATTCCTTTAAAATCCCCACCCTGGTATGTACCAGACTTGCTTGTGTCGTAGCCAATTCCATGCGGATCATTGTTACCTGAATCTCCATCAAAAAATCGATCTGTCAGCATAAAATAAACAACCGACTGATCCCAATCGAAATCTGCCTCTTCGCCTGTGAAGGTACGCGCCTGAACTTCTAATGTGGCAGACCCTTCGTGGCGGTTTCCGAACTCATCCATCGCAGTGATAGGCAAGGTTTTCACACCTGCTGTCACATTTTGCTTTACCGCAACTGTCAATTCATTCAGTGCAGGATCGATGATAACTTTCTCGTTTCCACCAATTTCTGATAGATTAATAGACATTTCACGGATTTTCGTCTCCGTTTCTGATTCGATGTCTACTTTCACCACAGCATTCTGGTTATAATTAATCTTTGCCGGTGTAGCAGAACCAGTCAGTTTAACGTCTGAGGTAACATACTTCACAACAGACTTTTTATCCACTGTGTTATACGGGTCTGATACTTCCTTTGTTTCTCCATCCACCGTTACCAAATAAGTATATTCATGCTCGCCTGTTGGAAGCTCGTTCACTGTATAAGTAAAACGCTCATTCTCCGGCTCAGCAGTCATTTCAAATTTTTCACCTAAAATGGATAATTCAACTTTCTCGACCTTGTCCATTTCGCCTGCTGCATACAGGTCTTTATCCCGGAAAAAAAAGTCTGCGCTTCCGTCCGCGACAACTGGTGCACTGCCGTCAGGGATCTGCACAAATTCTTCCTGCTGACTAACTACATTTACCTTGGTGATGTCATCGATTTTGTTGAATGGAATATAGCGGTCCTGATCAAAATCTTTTTGATCCCAACCGTCACCTTTTCGAATAACAAATCCAACTCTTTCTGCTGTATCACTTACTGCGATATGAGCATACGCCTTTCCATTTTCGAATTCCGTAAAGTCTATCTGGTCATCTTTCACACCAGTCCCCCAGACCCACAGATTCCAGCCTTCATACTCCCCATCAGGCCTTTCATAGCTGAACACAATCCGTTTCTCCCCTGTTTCGGCTACCGCTTTAGTCGGTAGGTAACCTGCAAACATGGAAACAACAAGAAGAACGGAAAGTAATACAGCCATACCCCTTTGAAACCTTCTTTTCATATCCCCTGCCCCTTTCGTTATCTCAATCTCGACATCACATACCATGATGACTGACTTGCTAATTTGTGGAAGCGTTTGCACATCTAAGTAGGATTCACCGAATCAGGAAACCGTTTGCGCAAAGTTGCACAAAAAGCAGCCTCCCAACTATAAACCTACAAATTTATGCAAACGCTACCAATATTCTACTTATAACATACTATGAATTCTGAAAACTTTCAATGAGTTTTTTGAGGTTTTGGGGACAGGCACGCCGACAAAATGTGACAAAACACCCCAAAAGTCCTATGTCATTACACCGTCTAAAAGACTACAATAGGAATGTACTTTTCATAAATCATGGAAAAAGGCAAAACTAGTGAAAGCTAGTGACGCAAAACTAAAGGGACTTAAGTTTGCTTTAATTCAAGCAAACCAGTTAGCCAGTTACCCGCACCAACCTCCGTTGATTTATGAGTGAAAAGGAGGTCCTGCTATGAAGACGGTAAGAAACTTACAGTACTTCTGGCACAATATGAGATCCCACTACTACACTGTCATTGCTGAAGATTGTCTGGACAAAGACATGAAAAAGCAATTAGTGGAAAAAGCGGATTCCCATAGGCTATAAGCAATTCAATGCAGAACAAAAATTCAAGATTTAACTTATTAAATCTTGATAGACAACTAGATAAACAGACAGACGAAAAGAAGAGGCCTCCAGTTGGGGGCCTCTTTGGTATTGAGGGGACAGGCACGGGGACCCAAATGGGTCACGGTGCTTGTCCCTTCTGCTCTTTAAATATGTTGTTCTGTTACTTTCGGCTTTCTTGCAAATGCCATGATTCCTGCGATTAAGTAAAGGATTGCCGGGATGAATCCGAATCCGATTGTTCCGATACCAATGACGAGTGCTGCTAGGATTAGCATGATTCCTGCAAGTACAGGTTTTTTGTTACCTTTAATGGCGATGATTCCGATTACTCCTAGAACTAGAGAAACAAGTCCGACAGTTACCATAGTCGGTCCTGCTATTGCTAAAATATCCATGAATGCCGTCATATCCATTTCTCCCATAGCTGGATCGGTAGCCATTTCATCTTCCATAACCTCTGCAAATTCAGGATCGGACATCCCTAAATTCATCAATACCCCGAAAAGAGCTGTCAATCCACTCATAATAACGGCAATCACTGTCATAACTATCTCTGCTGTACGTTTCATTATCATTTCCTCCTCTTTTTATGTAACTAACTGTTGTCGCTTTTCCTTATATAAGTTATACGTAGATTAACTCCATAAGGTTTCAAACTTCACCAACTAATTTTATCACGCCAAAATAAAGGATAAAATAGTAAAATATTATATTATTTTTCCATAATTAGTATTTCATTCTGTGTCCTCTTGCGAAAATTCGCTAAAAACCACCTCAAACCGCGCATTCCCATGCGGAAAATGTAGGAATTTTTGTTGTTTATATCAAGTTAATAAAAGGTATTTTTAAAGTATAAAAGAATAAAAGAAAAATACGAAAGAGGGGAAAATACCATGAAAATTAAAGTGAAGAGCTGGAGAATGTTAACTGCCCAAGATAAATTGTTCATCCTTAAAGCGATTAGCCGCCAATCCCAAGTAAAAGTTAGCGCATAAAAAAGAGAACAGGTCTCTTCCCATTCCCTCATAATAAACATCAGAAAAAATCAACTTTTACTTCTACAAGCAAGGCCTGCTAATTTAGCGCAAGACCTGTTCTTTTTGACATAGTTGCTGGCATCTATATTTTTTAGCATCCTTGCTTAACTTTCATAAAGTTCAATCGGCAGCCCGTCTGGATCAGAAAAGAAGGTGAATTTTTTGTTCGTGTACTCATCCGTTCTTATCGGTTCTACTTGTACTCCATTCCCTTCTAATTCTTTCACTGCTCCAGATATATCAGGGGTTTGAAATGCCAAGTGACGAAGTCCCTGTGCTTCAGGATAACTTGGTCTTATTGGTGCATCTGGAAAAGAGAACAGCTCCAATTGCGTGCCCCCTGGGAGAGCAAGGTCTAATTTGTAAGAATCTCGCTCCTCACGATACACCTCTCGGATAATGGGAAAGCCCAACAGGTTCACGTAGAAATCTTTGGAAGTTTTATAATTAGAGCAAATAATAGCAATATGATGGATGCCAGTAAGCTTCATTATGTACCCCTCTCTTTCTTTTATTATACAACAGAAAGTTTAACGTAGACACAAAAATAGGACAGTTTTCACCGTCCTTATCTTGCTTAAAATTCCGCTGCCTCAAAACGTGTACTGAATGAAGGAGCATTTTCAGTCAAGCGTCCTGGAGTCGTCGAAGTGACAAAAACCTCTACAAGGTCACCTCCCTCCAATTGAAGAACCGTATTTACATTGACTGCGTTGACGAACGGGCTGAATTCACCCCAATAATCGTTGTCGGCAGCAACGGATACGCCATTTACTCTGATTTCCACACGAACACGGTATGCCAATTCCTGTGCATCTGGCACAAACGTAACCGTCCCTGCAACGTAATAAACACCGCTGCGGCGAGGAACAAATGTGGAGTTATTGGCATTATAGATGTTGCCAAAATCAAACTCTTCTTCCTGAAACAAGACCTTATAAAAGGTATCTGCCTCTTCAATACGCTGAATCTCGCTACTTACTGCACGGAATGCAGCTGTCTCTCGCTCTGGGCGTTCTCCACCACAGTTAATTTTGATGGTTTTATTATCATCATGATGCTTATGGGAGTGTTGTTCGGAGTCCATGTTTTCACCTGCATAATGGTAGTGTTTCAACCTTTTCACCTTCTTCTATGATTGGCACTTCGCATCCTAGCAATGACCCTTCCCTCCAATGTTGATACTGATTCCGAAAATGTTCAGGTTAAAGTTGTTTCCGCACTTATTACAATGATGCTTCTCTTTGTGTTTTTTTGGTTTGCATTCTGCTTTGTGATCATGTTTTGAGCTAAGGTAGTAATAGCATTTCATCTGTTGTCGCACCTCCTTTAAAAGGTAGGTATTGACAGACACCAGATACTCTACCTTTTCTATTATTCTATGTAAGTTGTTGCCGGATGCATGGACGAATGCCGGTAAGGATGAGTGGAATTTGATAGATTTGATAAGTCATTCCGCATTAATTTTAGGAAAAAAAGCAGAGAGGATCCCCCTCTGCATTTAAAAGATTACCTGAATCTTGCCGCTTCAAAGCGAGTGCTCAATTCTGGAGTATTTGCTTCGATCGTACCTGGAGTAGTGCTTGTGATGAAAACCTCTACTAGATCGCCAGCTTCTAGTTGGAGAATGGTATTAACGTTAATTGCGTTCACGTACAAGAATTGGTCATCGATCTCTGCCCAGTAATCGTTATCCGCTGCAACAGGAACACCATTAACACGAATCTCTACACGGACGCGGTAAGGGACAGTGCCATCGTTTGCAAGAAACGTTACCGTACCTGCCACATAATAGACACCTGATCTGCGAGGAACAAATGTGGAATTAGTAGAATTGTAGATACCGCCAATGTCAAACTGCTCATCTTGGAAAAAAACTTTAAAGAACGTGTTCACTTCTTCAATTGGCTGAGGCTCTGAGTTTACTGCACGAAAAGCATCTGTTTCACGGTTGCCATCATCATTGCCATCATGACAGTTCACTTTAATGTTGATATCCGTTTTACACTTTTGGACCTGGGTTGTTTGCTGGTTGGGGCTGTATTTGTAATAGCATGACATACATATTTCACCTCCTTTTAAACTGAAGGAAGGAAGACTAACCCTATTCCGTAACAGGGCATCTTGTCCTCTATTTTCTCTATTATTCTATGAGAAAAAGAAAGAATTGATTGGGTGGATGGAGGGGAAAAAAATCATATATTTTTATTCATAATTTTTTTTGAATTACCATATATGTAGTCGTGAACTTTTTTACACGGAGGCTCTTATGTGGGTAATATTACTGGGGATACTATATTTATATTTTGTTTTTCAGGGGAATTTGTGGGGGATAATTGTGGTCATTTTGGCCACCGCAGTATTACTTCCTGGCTTTCGTAGGGGAACGCCAACTTCCGCAGACACAGTCACGGAGCCTCAGCTTCTTGAAAAATATAAACAAGGGGACATCTATGGCCATTACTCCGATCCCCTTGCCCTGCTTGATCAAAAAAAAGAACGTGAAAAGCTAGAGTCAGAGGGGAGGAAGAGGATTTAGATTGATCACTTATTAAATCCCTATCATTACTACGATTTTTCCCTCTACCACCACATAGCTTTTTATTTTACCAACAGGGATCTTACGGACAATGTCCCAACCATTAAAATCAATCCTGATATGACCGCTCTTATAGGTAAGGTGCGGCGGCTTGTCGAAGATACGTTTATTGAGAATGCTAAGATTCAAAGGTTTCAGTTTCACAATCTTAAAGATTAGCTCTCTTCCTTCCATTTGTATTGGCTGTAACGTGATGGAAAAGGCGACATCTTTTTTGGCCAACTTGAGGTCCGCTTCCGCTTTTCCGGAGACGATAATTTCACCTTGTTTAATTTCCACCGTAACTTCTTGCAGTTTTTCGTTTCTTCGAAGGAGCTCTTGCAGCATATAGGCTGTAATTGGGACCGGGATGCCTTTGCTGTCTTTAAGTTGATAGACGCCACTCTTTAATTTCTCGTAAAAATCCATGGGAGATCGCCTGCCTTCTTGGTATTTTACCATTGACTAATAAGGTGCTTTATTCGTCATCCCAGAGTATTAGAAGACCCCATGCTCATTCGGTGATTCTTCTGGAATTGCCTGGCCAACATCCCACAATTCCACAATTTTCTCTCCCTCAAACCGGAAAATGTGTATGACTGCCGCTCCTAGGTCCTCAGGATTCTGTTTAATATGAGAGTGAACAGCAACGTTATTTCCATCTTCTAATGCATGCTTCACTTCAAGCGTTTTGTTAGGACTTTGAACCGCGTTTTCTTCCATTGCCAGCATAAGTGATTCGGCATCACCGCGAAAATATGGATTGTGATGACGAAAACCAGGGGCTATATGACGTTCGAATGCTTCCTGGATTTTTCCGGAAGCTACCAATTGGAGAAATGAAATGGCCGCCTCTTTGTATATATTACTCATCATTCTATCTCAACCTTTCATGTATGTAGTATGTTGCTTACCATAACATCTATCTCCACTGAACCATGATAATAGATACTCTTCATAAACTTCGTCTTTTGCTAGCATAAGTCCTTCACCATCCTAAAATAAAATGACTCCTCTGCTACAAAAGCAAAGGAGCCTGGGAATAACATCTATCTCTTTATTGTCATTTTTCTTGGTGCAGAAGTTAAGGTCAATCCAGTTTCGTCTGTACCTGTTACGGTTACGTAGTAGTCTCCTTCTGGATAGTCTGCGTCAGGAGTCCAACGTAGGCCATATATGGAGTGTTCATTATCAATGTTTGCTTCTTCCAGGGAGTTCCCTTCAGCATCTGTAATGACAAAGTGCCAGTCAAGTCGTTTATAGCCGAAGACGGTGATGGATGCTGGTTTGTTTTCATTAATATTTGTGCCTGATACGTGAAGGTAGTTGATAAATGGATCCGCGTGTTTCAATGCTTCATTACCGACATAGCCAACCCCTACATTTCTGGCAGCATCGATAGAGGATACCATTACGATCTCAGGTTTAACAGAAGAAATATATTCGTACTTGCTATCTCTGAGATTTTTATAGGACCCATTCACCCAAATCATGCTTCCGATATAACCTGTTCCCTCTTCTTCCACATCCCAAGTAATCTTATAGGTCCCACCTTGCTGTTCGGTCACTTTCAAGTTTTGCACTACCGGTGCGACTGTGTCCACTTTTATTGGTATTTTCGTTTCTTGTGGCTCTGCACCTTCATAGTCAAGAGTGCTAGTATATACATAGTAGTATTGTCCATCTTGAAGTGTGTTTCCTTCGTTATCAAGAGAGTTCCAGAAAGGATATTCAAAAGAATAATAGTAATTCCGGTAGCTCATGATATTTTTGCGGAACGGGTATGGGCTTCCATCTTCTGCGAACTCTTCGAAGTTTCCGATAGTAGATACCGTGTTTCCGTTCTCATCCTGAATGCTTAAGGACATTTCCTTCAGATTACGCAGAGCTGTAAATGAAGGGTAAGCACCTGAACTGATAGATCTTGGGGATACCCCTATTGCATCCGCATCAAAGGTTCCAGTAGCTCCATCGTATCCTAGTGGCAAGTCCAGTAATTCATTCCACAGTACTGTATAGCCAATATAAGCATCGCCGTTGACTGGGCTTTCATCCACATTAGAGATGGCACTCCAATCACCATAATAGCCCATGAAAGGAATGGACAAATTGGTTAACTCTTTCACAGAGCTCCCTTTCGGAACAAAACGTACATATCCTTCAACAAAGCGGCCATCACTAAGTTCCTTTGGCAAGGTGATCGAAATGTTCACTTTGTCATCACGATGTGGCTTGTATTGGAACTTGCTGTCTTCTTTTTGTTGTTTTCCATTAATCTTAATGGAAGCATTTTCCACAGGAATAGAATTTAACGTTAAATACTCTCTTTCTACTCCCTCATAAGCTCTCGTTTCTTTTTCATCTGTCAAAACATCGACATAGATTTCATATTGATGTCTTGGGTGAACAAGATTTTTGTTTAACGCTTCGACATTTAACGTAAAGTCAAAAGTATGGTCAATCTCTTTCAGTGCGACAGAAGCGGCTTGTTCAAGCGGCACTCCTACATGCTGAAGCAAGTATGGAGTTGAAAGCGCTTGCTCGATTTTCATCATACCTGATCCTTGTCTGCGTGGTGAATATACCGTGTTTTCATGCTTTGGATTGGTTAAGATCATCGATGTATTCATAAGTGCATTTTTGGCTTTCAAAACTGTTTCCATTGTTTTAGGAAGCTCCCACTCTTGATAATACTTTTGAAGCAAGAGGGCACCTCCAGCAGCAACATGCGGGCTCGACATCGAGGTTCCACTCATCGTTTCGTATTGGTTATTGATGACCGTGGAGTTAATTTTTCCACCTGGTGCTGTAATTTCCGGTTTAAAACTTAGATCGGTAGGTGAGCCATAGGAGGAAAAGGAAGACATAGGCTCCGTTGCTGTATTCTGTACCCATAGGCCTTCATTAGACAATTGAACAGTCACCTTTTCTCCACTTTCTAAAAGTTCAACAAGCTTATTCCCTTTTTCCTGTTCAGTGGTGACGGCAGGAATGGAATATGGGCTAAAATAAAGGGAAGAATAATCCGATACTCCTGGTGGTGGAATGACGATTGCTGCTGCCGCTCCCTTCTTGTTTGCTTCTACTTGTACTGTAGAATAAAAGGCATAGGCCTTTGCTGGTTTGGAGAGGACTATTTTTCCTTCCAAGGATTCCAGTTCTTTAAAATCTGCCGATAACCCCTCTCCTACATAGACGACCTCATATTCCTTTGTTGGATCTAGATGATCAATCGGTTTCTTGATGTTCGGCTGAATCTGATAACCTAGCACACTACCATCATTTAAAGTAAATCCATCTACCTTCATTAAGTCATTTTCAGAAGAGGCCACCTGGAGGGCATAAGGCGTTATACCAGGATCTCCAACAAGCCCAATATCAGGGTTCTTTGCCAGTGGTAGCTGAGATCGCTCCAAGAGATTTTGTTTAGTGCTGTACGCTGCATTTCCAGCTGAAGCGACAACCAGCACCCCTTGTTCTGTTGCATACTGGATTGCACGCTGAACTGGATCATTCGCGTCTACACTGCCTGCATCCGATCCTAAACTTAAGTTAATGACATCTGCACCAAGCTCCACAGCATGGTAGATTCCTGCTGCAATATCATCATCATACGCATAGCCTCTCGTATCCGAGAAAACTTTTTCGGCTAACAACTGCACATCTGGTGCTACCCCTACCGCTTTTTTCTGGGACTCTTCAAATGCTCCAACAATTCCTGCCACATGTGTACCATGAGAGTTCTTTGCTGGGATAACATCATCATCTTTATCTGCCCAGTCATAGCCTGAAGGTACCTTGTCTGTGTACCATTTATCAGCGATTTCCGTGGCATCCAATTTTCCCTGAATAGTATCCTGTGTAAGCTTTGCATGTTCTTTTCCATTCTCAGATAGCGTCAACGCCTCATGACGATAATCTATTCCGGAGTCGACGATTGCAACAACCATCCCTTGCCCACGATAGTTGTATTTTGTCCATACATTCATCGCTTCTACTAGTTCCTTGCTGTTTACAACAGTATGCTCATAAGTTTTGGCGATACGGACTTCCTTTACACCGTTCATGTTCTGTATTTTCTGTGCTTCACCTAGAGTGGTATCCATGCTGAACCCGTAAAAACCTTCTGTGTAGGTATGCCTTACTTTCCCAGAAACATTTCTAGCTTTAACAAGACTTGTTTTCACTTTTTCTATTTGCTGCGCTGATAAGGAGGCATCCCCCTTATCCTCTACTTCGACTATCAATCTCACTTTTTCATTTGGATTAGATGACTCTACCTTTTCTCCATATAAAGGATCATTGCTCTCCTGTTCAAACACATCAAAGATGTTTTGCTCTGCTGGACCTTTTTTCAGCATGTCCAATTTAGGGTCCGTCTTCTCAGGATACTCAAATCCGGCACTCGCTTGCGTTGCTAACCCACTGAACAATAGTACAAAAATAAATAGAACAGATATTGCTTGTCGCTTGGTTCGCTTCATCTTCTCACCCTCTAATAGTTTATAGGTTTTCATGATTCTAACCTTAATGTTAAAAGGGGGGGATTTTTATGTAAATTGGGGTTTTTATTAGGTTCTCTATGAATTTACTCAGAATTCTTAACCTATCATCCGAGATTAATAGACTATCTTAGATAGACCAAAAGGCTTGATAGGAAAAACAATCACCCTATTTTCCTTAAAATTGGCCCATTTAATTACCCCAACTCTACATCTAATTACAAAAAAAGCTCCTCATTAATCTAAGAATGAGAAGCATTTTTGTTTATAAACTTTTAGTTTGTACAACAGCTTGTCTCAGCTTCCAACCCCTCATCAACGTAAACGTATAAATCCCAAGCGCCACCCATATACAAACAAACGCAATTAAATGAGCACTCGTAAATGGCTCATGGAATAAATACACGCCCATAATCAGCTTGATGGTTGGGGCAAAATACTGCAGTAAACCGACCATCGAGAGAGGAATCCTTTTTGCACCGCTCGCAAAAAGCAATAATGGGACTGCCGTAACCACACCGGCAAGCAATAGAAGTAACGTTACCTCAAATTCGCTACCAAATGCTCCACCAGAACCGGAAGCCCCTGCATGCACGTACCCCAAAAACAGCAACGCAAATGGCGTAATCAACAGGGTTTCAATCGCCAAACCAACTAAAGCCCCAACCTGCACCATCTTCTTAATCAGCCCATAAAACGCGAAACTCAGAGCAAGCATTATCGCGACCCATGGAAAGGTCCCGAAACTGAAAGTCAACACGAGCACACCGGCTCCTGCTAGAATAATAGACAATGTCTGAAGACCAGACAATTTTTCTTTTAATACAATAACAGCGAGTAAGATACTCACCAGCGGATTGATATAATACCCGAGGCTCGCTTCAATGACACGGTCGGCATTCACCGCCCATATGTAGAGGCCCCAATTGATACTGATGAAAATCGAAGCAAGACTGATTCCAAACAGTCGCATCCGGTTCCTGACAAGGCCTTTAAGCTCCAAAGTAAACGTTGGTAACTTTCGCAACAAAGCTAAAATAATCAACATAAATACGAGCGACCAGACTATCCGGTGCGCCAAGATTTCCCCGGCTGGAACATCGTCAACCAACTTCCAAAATAAAGGGAGGATTCCCCATAAAATATATGATAAGCCCGCACACGCGACTCCTATGCCAAATTCCTTATTTTCTGTTGTATCTTTCATAGCGGTACCCTCTTTACGTAAGAATGTTTGTAATCAGTTTAGGACCGTTCTGAAGAAATTACAACGAAAATATTTCGAGGCGCGAAAAAAATTAGATATTGCACTAAATCCCCTTTATTAATTGTTTGTGTTTATCAAAACCCCATTAAAGGTATTGCAAAATAAGGAGTTTTATTTCTCTATTCCATTCACTAAATCTAGTGCTTATTACCTAGTGATAGTACTTATTTCTAAATTGGTTTTGTGATATAATCTATTAGGTTCTCAGATTACAAATAAAAGGAATCTTTTGAAAATGATTCTATTGAAGAAGAACCTTGGAATTTTCTATTGTTGGTTGTAGGAGGAAAGATTTTGCGTTTTGATATTTTCCGTTTTCTAGAAAAATTTATTTATGTAATATTTTTTTGTGTCATAGCTTTGCTTGTAGGCATCAATATTTTTGTAAGCAAAGGGCATCAATCGATTGGTCAATTTTCTCCTAATTATTTTGAAGCAGTTACTTTTATCATTGCTTTAATGTTCTTAGCGGGTATTTTTCGCTTTCGGCACCCTATTTTAAAGACTATTGCTAAGATTCCTGCTCCACTTTGGGTCGGCGGATTTTTAATAGGTAGTTTATTATTACAGCTTACGATTTCAAAGCTCTTTGTGGTACACCCTACTTGGGATTTCGGTTCATTGGTTAATGCAGCGAAAAAGTTTATTGATAGCGGTGAGGTAAGTAACTATTTTTCTATTTACCCGAATAATGTATTTTTGTTTTGCATACTGGTGATTGTTGGGAAGATTTTCACTCCTGATCTTATAACCTATATGCTTTTTAATAGTTTCATTATCCTTATTAGTCAATATTTAATTTACCGCATCGCCACTAAAGTAGCCGGGAAAACAGCTGGAATGATTAGTATAGCTGTAAGTGTATTGTTTTTCCCATATATCTTTTTTGCTCCGATTGTTTATACAGATACCATTTCACTTATTTTTTTATTACTTCCTTTAAATCTGCTTATCGATAAAAATGGTAGATTTAAAAATAATATCTATATTATTTTAGCAGCATCGGTAGTATTTGCTTTTGGTATGTTGCTTAAAGGTTCTCTTATTATTTTTGTCATTGCGTTTGGAATTACTTTGTTACTCTCTATGAAAGGTTGGAAAAAAGTATATTTTATAGTTCCTTTCATAGTCCTTTTCGTGATAAAAACATTATTTAATGTTTCTCTTTATCAGTTGGATATTCTAGATAAGGAGCAGCAGAAGAAGACCAGTTTTCCTGTTTCACATTGGCTTGTCATGGCACAAAATAAGGATAGGTTAGGAAAATTTTCTGAAAACGATGTGAAATGGACACTAAAACTTTTGGCAGAACGCCACAGAAGTGAAGTGTCAGAGATTCATTATGAAGAGTTGAAACAACGTATTGGTGATAAAGGTGTTTATGGGAACTTGATGTTTAATTTAGAGAAGATTAAGCATACATGGACAGATGGAACTTATTATTCTTTGAACAAATTAAGAAGGCATCCACTCGAACCTGAGAATTTTCAGAGATTGGTTGATTATAAGTCTGGTGAATTGCTGCAAGGGTTCGCCAGGGTGCAACACTTGATTCTTTTAATGGGGTTACTCTTTGTTGTTCCTTTACTGAAAGAAAAGAAGACATTCGTGACATTTTGTATGTTGGCAATCATCGGATACTTCTTTTTCTTCCTATTATGGGAGACAAGGTCAAGGTACCTTGTAAGTGTCACCCCTCTAATCATTTTGTTAAGCAGCATGGCGTATTTCAGAGTAAAAGGAGATTCGATAGATGAAAAGACTCCTTAAATTTGGAACTGTTGGGGTATTCAATACGCTTATTACATTTGCCAGCTTTACCATCCTTTATTATTTGGGATTAAATTATTTGGTGTCGAATGTTATTGGCTATTGTTTAGGTATCGTGAACAGTTATTATTGGAATAAAAAATGGGTGTTTAAAGATAGCCGGAAAAGGGCCAGCATATTTTATAAATTTATTGCGGTAAACGTGCTGACTCTTGGAATTCAGACCTTATTTCTTTTCTTATTAGTTAATAAATTGGGACTTCAACCGGTCTTGGCAAATTTAGGTTCTATTGGAGCAAGCTTATTTATTAATTACTTTTTAAATGCAAAATGGACGTTCTTTCAAGAACAGAACGTCAGATAGTGGAGGTTACTATGCGAGAATTAATTTCAATTGTTGTACCTATGTATTTTGAAGAAGAGGTCGCACAGGAGTGTTATAACAGACTAAAGGGTGTTATGGATGCCGAAAATATTCGTTATGAATTCATTTTCATCAATGATGGAAGCACAGATCGAACGCTAGACATTTTAAGTGACATTGCAAGTAAGGATCCTCATGCGAAAGTCGTCAATTTCGCGCGTAATTTCGGCCATCAAACAGCGGTTACCGCGGGAATCGATTATGCCAATGGTGATGCTATCGTAATTATCGATGCTGATTTGCAGGATCCCCCTGAGGTTATCCCAACTCTTATTGAAAAATGGCGTGAAGGATTCGATGTTGTTTATGCCAAAAGGAAAAAACGTACTGGAGAAACGAAATTCAAATTACTAACAGCGAAATATTTCTATAAATTCTTGAATTATATGTCAGATATTGATATCCCTAAAGATACAGGAGACTTTCGTTTAATCGACCGAAAAGTTGCGGATGTGTTTAAGCAGATGACCGAGAGAAATAGGTTCGTGCGTGGCATGTTTTCTTGGATCGGTTTTAAACAAACATTTATAGAATATGAACGTGACGAAAGATTTGCCGGTGAAACAAAGTACCCATTAAAGAAGATGATCAAATTTGCGTCTGATGGGATCATTGCCTTCTCCACCAAGCCTTTGAAAATAGTCATGTCACTTGGCTTCTTTTCCGTCCTCGTTTCCTTCGGGGTTTTGGTATATGCCATTTTAGTTAAGCTATTTGGTCAGGAAGTAGAAGCTGGTTGGGCTTCCATCATGGTCGCAATCACCTTTTTTAGTGGCATTCAGCTTCTAGGCATGGGAATCGTGGGCGAATATATTGCGAGAATTTATGATGAAAGCAAAAATAGACCTATTTATATTGTTAGAGACACAGTGAATTTAAACGGACATGATACATCAGAAGTTAAACAGACTGTTGTGCCAAAATAAATGCTGAAGGCACCACTAGTAGAGAAATACTAGTGGTGCCCTTTTTTATTAAATTATGAAAAAAAAAATTGGGCCAAGAATATCGGAAACTCCATATTTATAGCAGATATACCCCTTGCCAAAAGACCACAAAACCTTCATATTAAAAGAAGGAGGTGCGATATGCGAAACGATATTCAACCTAATGAACGGGCATATTCGACCAAGGAAGTAGCGGAAGAAGTGGGGATTGCCACCCCTACTGTACGGAAGTATGGACAGATACTAGAGCGGAATGGGTACGAGTTTTTAAAGGATGGAGACAGGCGTATTTTTGTTGAATCGGATGTTAAAGCGCTTGTAGCGCTGCGCGATACGGACAAGCCTCTCGATAGCACGGCTCGCGATATAGTGGAGCAACAAAAAGAGCGTTTGGAAAACACATCGCAGACAGACATAGCGCTACCCGATACAGCCGAAACGTTACCAACGGATCCAAACCAGATTAAAGAAGCCTTTAAATACTTAGTGAATGAACTTGCTGCAGCACGAGAGATGAATATACAACTTAAAAACGATATGACACATATCAAAACAACGGTCTCTCAGCTTCAACAGGACCATCATTTCATTAGTTCCAGCATCGGAAATACGGCACAAAAAACGAATAACAAGATTGAGAAATTAACAGAGCAACAAAGAGAACACTATGAAACTCTTTTGGAGCAGGAAAGAGAAAGAACAGAACTTTTACAAGAAGAAATACAAAAGATGCGCGACGAACAGAAAAAAGAATGGGTATCTCAGAATGATTTTAATAAACGATTAGAAGAAGAGATGCAAAAGCGAGATGGCGGCAATTGGGCTTGGTTGTTTTCCCTTTTTAAAAAATAAACACTCATAGGGAACATTTGGTATCCTTTATAGCAGCGTATCGGCGGGCGATATGCCTGTAGTAGAAGTTTCTAATACCCTTTGGGGCTAATACATATTGAATTATATCTACTATATCGGTGCACGATATGATATGAAAATTCGATAGAAAAACCGTCTATGATACAGTAAATGCTATCATAGGCGGTTTTTTCGAAATTTAAGGATTTTTATGTCAAACCTTGATCTTTCCCACTATTATAATTCTACAATTTCCCGAGAAATATCTTTAATTTTCGTATTTTCAACACAGTTTATCGACATTATTTCCTTTAGCATCTTCTATTTCAGAGCAAACATGTCACCACAACATAATCTCCCTCTCATTTTCATACCATTTTGTAACGCTTGTGATATCTAGTTGATAGTTAGTTATGCTATTAGGCATGTTTGTATGGATGATGAAGGTACCATCATTGGTGACCGTTGTATTTATATCTTCTTTGGCAACCCATTCCTTGTCGCTACTAACTTCCACTATGAAGCTTTCCAGTTTACTAATTGTTGTTTTACCGATTATGGACACCACCTTGGAATTTGTTGTATTCTCTTCGACTGTAACAGATTCAATGGTCCATCCATTCTTATCTGTTTTCTCCATACCTTCAGTCAAAGCAAACTGAGTATTTTCTGGTTCTTCTAATCTAAAACCTTCTAATCTTAAAGTCAGCGCTTCACTACGAGGCAAACTTTCTGTAACATCCATACCTTTTACTCGGTTTGCAAAGTCATAATCAAAAATAAAAGACTCTCCCATATGGGATTCAAGATTTACACCATCAATCAATAATTCCTCACCTGCACTATTCAAAATGCTAAGCTCAGGCATAATCATTGGTGTTAACTCTTCATTATCTCGCGCTTTCATTATTTCTTTAAGCTGATCCCTTTTGTCCTTTGTATACTCCGCATAAAATTGCAATTTGTGCGCATTGGTGGAAAGCTCCCACTCTATTGGACCTGCATTAAAATCATCATACATAAAATCAATATTATATGAGTTGCTTTTAGTAAGTTTCTTTGCCTCTGTAACATCAATTGGAATTTCTAGCTTCCACTCTCCTTCTTGCATGAATAAATCTTTGAATTCAATCTGAGCTCGAAACGTATCAGGAAGAGGAAGTTCATCATTTTTAGCAGGCTTGATCACGACTGAGTTTTGCGTCCAACCATTGCTACCTAAAGAAACTTCACTTTGAGGCAACTCCTGTCCATTTAAATCCACTATCTTCCCGCTCGGCGGCAAGCTCTCATAGTCATCCCCTACCTGACTTAAATGATTGACATTAAGTTTCTTTAAAAAATCTTCTAACACCGCTTCCTCGGGTTTTAATCTATAAAAAACTTCTATTTTCAGTGGACTTGCTCTTACATCCGTCACTTCCAGCAGTACTCCTTCATCCTCTACTGAATACAGCTCTTCCTTTTCTTCTTGTACTACAGGAGTCTCCGAATTTCCTGTATCGCTTTTCTCCATGTCACTTAAAAAGGATGCACCTAAACCAAATGCGAGGACAATACTTGCCGCAGTCAGCAATTGATAGGGCCAGTTCCATTTTTTCTTTTTTGGCTGATAAGGTTCAAGTTTGCTTAACACTTCGTCGTCAAATTCAGAGGGCAGCACAGGTGATTGAATGGCTGCTTGTAAAAAAGCATCCTCTTTCTGGAGTGCGGTCACCACTTCGCGACACGATGGGCAAAACTCCAAGTGTTTTTCCACATGCTTCTTTTCCTCCTGAGACAGCACATCATCATCCACATAAGCAGCCAGCTGATTAAATTCGAAACATTTCATGAAAATAGCCACCTTCCTCGCGTTTCAACTTTTCCCTCAAGCGATTTTTTGCCCGGTGAATTCTGTTGGCAACTGTGTGTACGGGTATGTCCAGCACTTCTCCAATTTCCTCATAACTCAAGTCGTTCGTATATTTCAGAAGGACAATGAGGCGATCCTCTTTTTTTAATGTGGCCAATAGGTTTTCCAACTGCCTGTATTTTTCTTTTTGAAGATAAACGACTTCCGGGGTTAGACTCCCGCCACCAGTTTCATCCGAGTACTCCACCGTTTCTACTTTCTTTTTGCGAAAAGTATCCATGCAATGATTGACCGAAACCCGGTACAGCCAGCTTGCAAAGGTCCCCTTTCGGTCATATTTATCAAGCTGCCCATACACTTTGATAAAGCACTCCTGTACAAGATCCTTCGCGTCCTCCGGATTTTTTACCATCCGAAGCACTATCGCAAAAATCCTATTCTTATATCGATTTATAATAAATGCAAACGCCTGCTTATTCCCGGCAAGCACCTGCTCCACAAAATAAAGATCATCTTGTTGTTCCACAAGCTCATCCCCCTTACCTACTCAGTATAACGTAATGGAAGACGAGAAAATTTCAGGAAAAGAAAAAGAATTCTGGGTTGTAGGGACAAAGATGTACAAAAAAAGTAGCACGCGGTTAACTTGTTTAACCTCGGGCTACCTAAATCTACTATTTCTTTTCCATTATGTTCGTTAATGTATTCTTAAAACTATCATATACGTAGGTCCAAAGGATTTCCTCGCTCATATATCTCTCCCTTAAAGTAGCAATGATTTCCTTCTGCTTTTCTGCAAAAGTAGGATCTTCCTTTGGTGGCAACGCACCGCGGAGTTCATCCACGATTTGTTGTACTTCAGGTGCACGCGGTCCCCATTTCCCTAGAAGCTCTCCTTGTTCGTTCAAGATCAAAATCATCGGTATTGCTCGTCCTCCATTTGTTAGATGGCGGTCAATCAGGGTCGTATCAGCATCTCTTAAAGCAACACGGAATTCAATATCTGCAGCCTCAGCCAGCTTACGAATCACTGGATTGATCATCATGGCGTCGCCGCACCAGTCTTCTGTAATGGTTAGGAAGTGCAGAGACTGAGTTTCCAACTTTTCTACCAATCCATCATCGGGCAATCGGAAGTTATCGTAAACAGTAAAGCTTTCTTCTTTTAATGTACTCATTTCATTCATGTATGTTTGAATGGATTTTCCTTCTTGGAAAAATTGTTGTTCGGTTTTCATAGTGAAACCCTCCTCAATATAAGTTAAGCCTCATATATATCATAATTAAAGTAAGTGGTAGTCCATTATAAATATTTTACTGCATTTGCTGTCATTCTTCTAATCTTCCGGTTCCCAAAAGGCAATATCATCCCCTGGCATGGCAACCACTAACCATCCTTCTCCATCATCATCTCCAGCTTGCCAGCACTCGTAATGATCATGATGTCCGTTAACGTACAAGGTTTTTTCGTCTTCAAAATGAATAAGAAGGTGTGGCTCCCTTTCCCCTAAGGACACATTGACCACTTTTTTTCTCCTCAGTTCGATAATATATTGGTACATTTCTTCTTCTGAAATTGTCGGGATTTCCTGATTGTACACCGGTTCCACTGTAAACACCGCCCACTCACTTTCCATGTTTACCCAAAGAGTAAATGGTTTTTGTTCTAAAGGCTGTAGATGAATAAAGCGAATCTTTATTTATCCAGGGCCAATTCCAAATTCTAATCCATATAAACGACTACCAACACTGGTGATGAGTATTTTTGAAAAAACATTCTGCATTTGTTGCAGAGAAAGCGGGAAGCAAGAATGAAAAAGGAAGCCATATTGAGAATCATTTTGTACAAGGGAGCTTTTGATTAGATAGTTGAGGGGATTTTTTAAGCGGAAATCGAACCTTTTTGTATACTTCAGAGGTTTTTGGTGTAGTTCAGCGACCTTTTTGGATAATTCTCCTCACTACTTGAATACTTACTCCTTCCTTCATATATATGGTTTCCGTCCTTTAAGGAAGGAGAATCATTAGAGTACGGGAACATTTATTCGGTTCGCTAAATACTTGAAGGGATACCTAGGTATCCCTTCATTCTCAGTGGTTCTTCCAAAATATATTCTCTTAACGAGACGAAACATGCTCTTCCAAACGATCCCAAGTTTCTTTAATGCCATGCTCCATTCCCATTTCCAACACCGTTTTCAAAGCTTCTGGAGATTCATACTCTGCGCGATTTACAAGCTTTGTCTTGCCGTCATGCTCCTCAAACGACAATGTGGATAATGTTGCAGGCATTTCCGAAGACTCATTGCCTTCTGCATCTGAAAAATAATCGATGTATTCGATTTTTTCATTTGGAACAATTTTTTTGTAAACTGCTTTTCCCCAAGATTCAAAGCCAAAAAAGTCGCCTTGGCTCTCATCCACACATTTCATGCAATAATGCCAAACGCCACCTTCTCTAAAGTCCAGATCGCAAACTGTCAGCTCCCAGCCACGTGGTCCCCACCATTGCCTTAGATGCTCTGCTTCTGAAAAAGCTTTAAATAATACGTCTTTAGGGGCATTGAATTCACGCTCTAAAACAAGTACGTTTCCTTCCACTTTTGAGATCATTTTGGTTGTCATATAACGGTCCTCCATCAATTTTGGCATAACGCTACATGAAGAACGGCATATAAGAGGTGGTTTGTCCAAACCTTTCCCCCTCATATCGGCATTTCTTCTCCCTAACTATTCGGCACCGCTCTTTAATATCCTTCTTTTTCAAATGCATCCAAAAGCCAAATGGCAAGATAGCAGTTCCCGGTGACACCAAACCGCTCTCTATCCTCCTTCATCTGTGATACAGAACGCTGTTTTGGCTTGTTTACTTGAGCATGATACACCCACAATTTTGTCAAAGTTTCCATCGGAAAAGTCGAAAATTTGTCCCAGATGGAACGGATATAGATTGGTGGCTGCATAGGCTGTACACCTGTCCTTTCTTAAATCAGCTAAGTTCCATTACAATTAATTTAACAAAAACAAGCACTCGAGGAAAATTACAGGAATAAAAAAACAGCCCAAAGTTTTGAACTGTTTTCTTCTGATCAATTTATTACTTCTTCTTCCTGTCTCTTTGAGAAAAACCAGCCTCCTGCTGCAATCAGAAGCAAGACAACGTAGAACGTTACTTTCCACTCTGTGGATTTTGGGAACGTTTCAGGTAAGATGCCTAATTGAGGATGCGCTAAAGTATACACGAGCAGCTTTACCCCAACCCAACCGACAATGAGGAATGCTGCAATTTCAAGACCTGGTCTAGACTTCAGTAAGGCAACGAATAAGTTAGCTGCAAAACGCATGATGATTAGTCCAATCAATCCTCCTGCAAATATCACCAGAAATTTTCCGCCGTCCAACCCACCAATGGCAGGAAGCGGGGTATCCGGAAGTGTTACAGCTAGTGCAACGGCGGCTAGAATCGAGTCTACAGCAAAAGCGATGTCTGCTAACTCCACCTTAATGACCGTCCCCCAGAAACCAGCCTTCTTTTCCTTTTCTTTTCTTACCTTTTGTTTCTTAAAGACATATTTTCGAAGGATATGGTTCAGTGAAATGAAAAGGAGATAAATGGCACCGATTGCCTGTACTTGCCAAACATCCACCAAAAATGAAATAGCAAACAAAGAACCAAATCGAAAAACAAACGCACCTGCTAGTCCGTAGAACAATGCTTTTTTGCGCTCTTTTTCCGGTAAGTGCTTTACCATGATTGCTAATACTAGTGCATTATCTGCTGCTAAAAGCCCTTCAAGTGCTATAAGCAACAGCAAAACCCATGTGTATTCTAATAAAATGGATACGTCCATCATTAATCCTCCTAAAAGCTGTTGGCTTATCACTAGCGTTTGCAACATGAGTAACTTTTAGTGATGGATGATATAGGTATCCGGCTATCCAACTAAAAAAATGGCGCTAACCTTCTCACTACTACTTACCATCAGCATTAGGAAAACCATGCTTACCGTTGTTTATTTTTTCTAACCTGCCTCTAAAAAAAGTATCTTTGAATTCCTCTATACGAAAAGGGATAATTGGTGTCAAGTATGGTACGCCAACGGAGCGAAGGAAGACCATATATAAAATTAAGATGGTCGTCCCAATAACTATTCCAGTAATTCCAATGAAATTTCCAATCCATAAAAATGCAAAACGCAGTGTATTTGTAGGGGCTGCCATCTGTTTAGAGGCAAGTAAAAGGCTGGTTAAGTATGTAATAGCCACTAGTATAAGGCTAAAAGGGTGTATTATTTTCGCAGATACTGCGGTTTCTCCAATTGCTATAGTAGCTAACAAAGAAACAAAAATAATCGCACACTGAGGGATTCGAAAGATAGCATCAGCTAATACGGTTAGTAAAAAAATAACACAATCATACTCCAAAATGGGGATAGGAGCTCATCCCCCTTAAATAGAGTTTCAGCGATATTCTTGGGTATTTGATCCGAAAAAAATTTTGCAACGACCACATAAGCACATGGAATGTATATCGTCAAAATAAAGCTAATCAACCTTATTAAACGAATACTAAAACGCCCCAACTTCTGATTGTATTCATCCGGTGCTTGAAGGGCAGATACAAACAAGCCTGGTAAGATAATTCCATATGGGTTCCCGTCTACTAACACCACTACTTTGCTATCATATAAAGAGGAGACAACCACATCAGGACGTTCTGTGGTTTCAGACATATTAAACAGAAAATCCTTGGAAGAGTCCTCCATAGCTTCTTCAATCAATCTTGCCTCTAATACATAATTAACTTCCAGCTTATCTATGCGCCTTCTAACTTCCTTTAATACGTCTTGGTCCACGACACCTTGAATATAAAGGATCGATATCGCAGTTTTGGAAAGGCTCCCGATATTCTTCGTGTCTGTACATAAATTAGAAGTCTTTATCATCCCACGCAGTAAGCCAATATTAGTATCAAGTTTTTCTGTTAAACCTACCATAGTCCCCTTCGGAGAGCGTTCACTCACTACTTGTTCCAAGCTTCTTTCTTTCATCTGAGGTGTTTTGGCAATAATACCACTAGCATAGCCATCTGTTAATAAGATGGTATGTCCATCTAGAATACCATCTGCTAATTCTTCTAATGTGCTGGCGACACTGATGCCTGCTATTTTAATGACTTTTTGAGCAATATTTTCCATGCAAAAATTTTCCCACTCTATTTTCCCCTCAATTTCTATAAGAGGTTCAATTATCTGGGTCTCAATTTTATCCGTATTCACCATTTCATCTAAATACACAAGCGCCATATATAATGTATGTTCAGTACCAACTTGTAACTTTCGAATGGAAAGAGAAGTTGTTTGATTAAAACAATTTTGGAGAACTTTGATATTATTCTCGAGAGTAGAATGAATGGGCTTTTTCTTTTTCATATAGCAATCACCTTACAAATATTAGTATGTTGAGGGGGTCGTTCCTAATATGCTCGTAGAAAGTGAAACTATACTAATAAAGAAATTTGTTACTTTAAGTTAATTAACTAGCAGCCAGTAAGTTTTTTACTTTTCAGCCCTTTTCCCTTTCTCTTCTCAAAAAAGAAGCACATTCATATATATAGAAATAAAACGATTTTTGAGGAGCGAGGTATATGGCTATTAAACCACTTGCGCTTCAAAGGGGAGATACGATTGGTTTAGTTACTTTGGGGAGTCCCCTTGATGCGACGACGATAAATACGAGGGTGCAATATTTGAGGAACATGGGGTTTAACGTTGTTTTTGGAAAGTACGTGTATTCCATTGACGGGATTGTCTCCGCTCCTGCTGACAAAAGGGCTGAGGACCTCATGGATATGTTCAAGAATCCGAATGTAAAGATGATCCTAGCGACTCGCGGCGGAACAGGTGTACAAGGGATTCTTCCCTATCTTGATTATGATTTCATCAGAGAAAATCCTAAGTTAGTTTCTGGTTACAGTGATATCACCGTCCTGTTGAACAGTCTGAATCAGTTTAGTGATCTCATTACTTTTCACAGTCTGATGCTTATTGATTTCCGGCCGGAAACTCCCGCTTATAATTTCAGTCAATTTTTTGCAGCTACCTCTACGTTTACCTCTCCGCGTGCTATTATAAATCCTCCGGAAGTTGTGCGAATGGGAATAAACCCTGGAAACGTGACCGGGCCGATTGTTGGAGGAAATATTACTTCCATTGTTAACACACTTGGCACGCCATATGAAATCGATACAAAAGATAAAATTCTTTTCCTAGAGGACACGCATACACCAGCCAATATGATACTTCGCTACTTCACCCAATTGTCGATGGCAGGCAAATTCAACGATTGCCTCGGCATCATAATGGGGGAATGCACCAATTGCCCAGTGGCATATAACACGTCCTATGCTGATTTAATAAATTCGGTTCTCGTTCCAACTGGGAAACCATTGATCACCAACCTCGCCACCGGTCATGGCAGGTATAAGGCAGCCATTCCCGTTGGAGCTAGGGTGAATATGAATGCTACGAATAATACGATAACGGTGATGGAGCCTGTGGTGTCTTGGGGACAGGCAACGTGATTCAGTTAGGTCCAGGCGCGCTGACCCAGATAGGACGGAACATTCAATAGAAGTCGGGAATTTTGTTGTAAATATATGGATTGTCGTCAATTTGAATCGTTTTATTGAATAATTGGGCGGTTTTATTGTATACTTTGAGTCTTTTATTGAATAATTCGAATCGTTTATTGTATAATTCAGTTCTGCTCATCTCGCCTGGAAATCCGAACCAACAAATCATTGCAACTCCTCTGCAAACTCACCATTATTTCAATATACCATGCCAAAATAGTCGATATTTGTCCCTTCTCCCCCATCCTACGTCAGAAGCAAAGAAAAATAAATTTATTCAAACGTTTGTTTTAATTTTTCTATTTTAAAATAGTGGCATCAGAGGGTCATGCACCGTGCCCCACCTTATAATTCTCCTTACATAAACTAAAATCCCTCCCGTTTGGACACGATAAGTGCTAACTGGAGGGATTATCGATGAAAAAAATTACCATTCTTTCATGTGTGGCATGTATCTCAGCCCTATTAATAGGGAATCAACCTATTCAAACAGCTGAGGCCACACAACTTTCAACTCAACAAGTCCCGAGTTACGCAAAGTGGGGACAGCTCGCAATGAAGCGAACGAAGGAAGCCTATCCAAAAGCGGAGATTGTGGACTATTCCCATCTGGGCAGACAGGAAGGACCGATATTAACAACGGAAAAGTTTAGATTGTGGTTAAAAGGTGCGGATAAAGAGTTCGGGGTCAATGTGACGATTAGTTTTTATAAAGAGACGGAGGTGGTTAAAGAAGTTAAGTTGGAAGAAATAAAGCGGAAAGCAAAGAGTAAAAGGCCTTAGATAGAGAAGCATTCAGAAGGCTTCGTTGAAAAAGGAATGCTTACAAAACAGCCTACTCACTTTTATAGGTGAAAAGGCTGTTTATTTAAGCTCAAACGAAATTAAAGGTAACTACGGGTCGACTTGCCTGTCCCCTCATCACCCATTCGATACCTCCCCAACAAAATGCCATCTCTTAAAGATCTTTTGCTGAAGTGGAAATATGGAGCTTGGGTTATTTGAATTAGGGCAGCGATTGTTTCGATACCTGGAAGGATGATGTCTTTTCTTTTTTTTGAGAGTCCTGCTACTTTGGTTCGCTCATTATGTGATAGTAGGGCGAGCTCTCTGGCGATAGAGTTAATTTCTTCCACTTTCATCTCTTGCTCCAAGGAGCTGTATTTGGCTTGATACATTTTCCCTAAGTTACGAGCGGTTCCTCCAATTCCGATCACTGGATGCTTAGCATCTGTAATCCAAGATATCGATTGGAAATTAGAAAAGAGAAATGCGCGAAGCTTCTTTAACTGTTTACTAGATACTTGTTTTGTCGAGGTAAATTCATTGTTTAATGATACAGCACCAAAGGAGAAGCTATGATATTGCACCATTTCTCGATTGTGAAACAAGGTGACTTCCGTGCTTCCCCCACCTATATCAATTGTCATCCCTTCCTTTATTGCAATGGAATCAATCACTCCCAGAAATCCGTAATACGCTTCCTCGTACTCACTCAGGACACTAAAAGAGTAACCTGTACTCATTTTAATGATCGATAAGATTTCTTCTTGATTGACTGCTTTTCGAATCACAGCTGTTGCAAACCCAATGACTTCTGAAACTCTTAAAGAATCTATTACCTGTTGAAATTGTTTCAGTGTGTTGATAATAATGTCAACACCCTCACTGTTTAAATGTGCATTCGTAGTTAAATGATTCATGAGCCGTGCCGCAACTTTATCTTTTTTTATTTCTTCATAATTTCCATCAGGATGTATTTTATAGATGGCTAACCTAATTGAGTTAGAGCCTAAGTCAATTAGTGCTACAATTTTTTCTTTCACTTCTGTTTTACACCGTCCTTATTGGGTAGGGATTTCACTATTATACAGAACTAATAGAATATATTAGAAAATTTTACATGAATTTCATACAACTTTAACATTGATATGATAGTTTAATTGGTAGCTGGAGAGAGAAGGAGATGCAGATTACGTGCAAACATCCACTGATAACTCAGAAACTATTCAATTAGACAATCCATCCTTTTACAATAATAGAGAGTTAAGTTGGCTTGACTTTAACTATCGGGTGTTACAAGAAGCAATGGATGATCGAAATGCATTATTGGAACGGTTTAAATTTCTGTCTATTTTCAGTTCTAATTTGGACGAGTTCTTTATGGTGCGTGTGGCTGGTTTACTTGATCAAGTGAAGGCGGGTTATAATAAACCAGAAAATAAGGCAGGTTTAACTCCAAAAGAACAATTACAAGCCGTTTCTAAAGTCACTCATGAACTTGTACAAGAGCAGGACCTTGTTTTTCTAGAACAATTAACCCCCTATTTACTAAAAGAAGATGTAAAGTTTGTGTCTTTAGAAGAGCTTTCTCCTAAACTATTATCCTTTTTAGAGAATTTCTTCGATGAACAAGTTTTCCCTGTACTAACTCCTATGGCGGTGGATGCCTACCGTCCTTTCCCTATGTTATTAAATAAATCCCTTAATCTAGCAGTGGTAATTGATGAAAATGTTAAAGATAAAAAGAGGCTTTTCCCATTTGAAGGTCATTTAGTAATTGTTCAGGTTCCATCTGTCATTGATCGCTTTATCGAATTACCGCAAGAAGGAAATCAACGGGTTTTCGTTCTATTAGAAGAAATAATATCCTCTTTCATCAGTAAACTTCTAGTAGGATACCGTGTAAAATCTGTCACTCCTTTTCGGATTACACGCAATGCAGATTTGAATTTCCATGAGGACGAAGCAGATGATCTGTTGTTTGAGATTGAAGAAGAGTTAAAAAAACGAAAAAGGGGTGCAGCTGTCCGGTTAGAAGTACAACATCAACGAAGTGATGAAGATGTGATTGCATATTTGAAGTCAGAACTAGAAATCCATAATAAAGACGTTTATAAAGTTAGGGCTCCACTAGATTTAACATTTTTATTTTCATTCTGTAAAACAATCCAAAAAACTCATGAACACATTGGGACAACAAACCATGTTCCTCACTTTCCTGTTGATTTGGAAGGGGAAGGAGACATTTTTGAAAGAATTCGTAGAAAAGATGTACTTTTGCATCATCCTTATGATTCCTTTGAACCAATCATTGACTTTATTTCACGCGCAGCAGATGACAAAGATGTATTAGCCATTAAACAAACCCTTTATAGAGTAAGCGGAGATTCTCCCGTTATTGGAAGCCTAAAGCGTGCTGCGGCAAATGGAAAACAAGTTACAGTACTTGTGGAATTGAAAGCTCGTTTTGATGAAGAAAACAATGTTCAGTGGGCAAAAGAGCTTGAAAGAGAAGGTTGTCATGTTATTTACGGTATGACTCATTTAAAGACACATAGTAAAATCACCCTGGTGGTACGACGTGAAGAAATGCGAATCCAAAGATATGTACATTTAGGGACCGGGAACTATAATGATGCAACAGCCAAGATCTATACTGACATGGGGCTTTTGACGGTTGATAAGAAAATTGGCATTGATGCGACTAACTTTTTCAATTATCTAAGTGGGTACATGGGAAAACCGACTTACCATCACTTTTCCGTATCACCATTTGGGATTAGAGATAGCTTTATTCGACTTATTAATGATGAGATTCGTTTTCACAAGCAGTCGGGTAATGGACGGATTATATTAAAGATGAATTCATTGACCGACAAATCCATCATCAAAAAGCTATATGAGGCATCCATTGCAGGGGTCAAGATTGACTTAATAGTAAGGGGAATTTGCTGCTTACGACCAGGCATAAAAGGAGTAAGCGAAAGTATAACTGTACGGAGCATAGTAGGTAGATTTTTAGAACACACAAGAATCTATTGTTTTCACCACAATGGCGAAGATAAATTTTTCCTATCATCCGCTGATTTGATGACCCGCAATATGGAAAATCGCGTGGAGATTTTATTTCCCATCTTAAGAGTCCATCTAAAAAAACGAATTCATGAATCCCTGAACCTCATGCTAAAAGATAATTGTAAAGCACGAGAACAGGGAAGTAACGGAAAGTACCAATATGTTAAAAGAACAGAGGACGAAATAAAAATAGACAGTCAACAATATTTAAGTGGGGCACCGTACCTGTCCCTTCCATCCATATAAAAAAGAGGCGCCCACCCCCGGACGCCTCTTTCCTCTATCTAATTCTCCTGCACTTCTCTACGATTCTTCTTAAATATCTTCGATAACACCTCATACACTATCGGCACAATGATCAGTGTCAACAGTGTAGAACTTGTCAGTCCACCGATAACGGTAATTCCGAGTCCTTTAGAGATCAGGCCTCCGCCACCGTCGATTGCTAGTGGGATCAGTGCTCCGATGGTTGCGATAGCTGTCATTAGAATTGGGCGTAAACGGGTTGCGCCTGCTTCTAGGATGGCTTCGCGCATCGTCAATCCGTCGCGTTCCATGTGGATGATCCGGTCGACTAGTACGATGGCGTTCGTTACGACGATACCTATTAGCATGAGTAGACCCATCATAACAGGAACCGAAATCGTCTCCCCAGCCAACAATAATCCGACAAATGCACCGATTACAGCAAATGGTAAGGAGAATAGGATCGCAAATGGTGCAACTCCTTCACCAAATGTTACAACCAGGATGAAATAAACGATCGCAATCGCTGCAAGCATCGCAAGGCCTAGCTGTGTGAATGTTTCTTGCATGTCTGCTGTCACGCCGGCAACTTCCATTGTGACGCCGTTTGGAAGTTCCACGTCACTGATGGCGTCATCCACTTCTGCCGTAGCTTTGGAAACGTCATCGCCAATGACCGTTCCGCTGACAGACGCGTAGTATTCGCCTTTTGATCGAGCAAGGGTATTCAGCGTCGTGCCTTCTTCCACTTCCACAAGCTCTGAAAGTGGCATCGTCGTACCCATAGCTGTCGGAACTTCTGTTTCTAATAATTCATCAATCGATTTTGGCTGCTCTTGTTGTTCTTGTTTTACAATCACATCAAGGGTTTTGCCGTCTTTTTCGACATTCGTCAGTACTTCTTCAAATTGCGGGCTGAGCATCATCACGATTTGACCTGCTGTCAGACCGTATTGAAGCAGCTCATCTTGACTTACTTTTAACGTATGCTCGACATAGGCTTCTTCAGCAGTGGACGAAACATTTTCGAGTGAATCTGTTCCGCTCATCGCGTCTTCTACCTTTTTCACGGCTTCATTTAAGTTATCAAGGTTTTCACTTGAGAACGTATAACTGATCTCGTTAGATGCCATCGCTCCTCCAGTTGCGAAGTTTTGGCTCTTCCACTCACCGGATTGACCGATGTTGAACACATAGTCTTCCACTTCCGTTCTTGCTTCAGGGAAGTTTTCCATGTCTTTGTCAAAAATAAGGTACATCAACACACCGTCAGAGCCGCCGCCCATCATGGCCATCTGCTCATTGGCTCCGTCTGTTACAGACAGCTGGACAATATTAATATCGTCACGTTCCATCATGGCTTTTTCGACTTCTTCCACATTCGCGAGGGTCTCATCTTTAAGTTCCCCTGCCTCAGGTGTGTACGTTAAGTACATTACTTTTTCTTCTTCGCTTCCTAAAAAGCTGAATCCGATAAGCGGTGTCAGTCCAAGACTTCCTACCAATAAAACAACCGCAATAATAGACGTAATGATTTTATGATTCAAGGACCAGTTCAAGGCACCTTTGTACCAGTTTGCAAGCTTGCCTACTTCCTTATGACCGCTTTCTGTCTTTTCGCTATAAAGCTTTTTTCTGAAAAGGAAGTGCGACATCGCTGGAACGATGGTTACCGCCACAATCAGTGACGCTCCAAGCGCGAAGGTCATTGTCAGGGCGAACGGCATAAATAGCTCTCCAACCATTCCGCCGACGAAGATAAGCGGTGCGAAAACCGCAACCGTTACAAGCGTCGAAGAAAGGATAGGCTTGAACATTTCAAGCGTTGCTTCCCGAACTAGTTCGCGTCCAGTTAATTTTTCTTCCTTCAGATGCAATCTGCGGTATATATTTTCCACAACAACGATGGAGTCATCGATAACACGACCGATTGCGACCGTCACCGCTCCAAGTGTCATGATATTTAACGTGATATCCATCCAATTTAAAAGTAAAAATGCCATGAAAATCGACACCGGAATGGACACGATGGAAATCAAGGTGGATTTAATATCTCTTAAGAATAAGAGGATAATCAAAATCGCAATTGCGCCACCAAACAAGGCTTTTTCTACCATCGTTGTAACGGATTTCTCGATCGGTTCCCCTTGATCGAGCGTTACATCGACCACTAAACCGTCAATACGTTTTTCTTCTTCTTCCATTAACGACTTAACATCGTTCACAACATCCACTGTGTTTGCTTGTGGATGCTTTAATACTTGGATTGCGATAGCGTCTGCTCCGTTCGTTCTGGAGACAGATTCCACTTTCCCAATTACTTCGATTTCAGCTATATCACTTAATTTTACAAAAGGAACTTGAACCGTGTCGGACGGAGTGACAGGAATTAGCATTTCCTCCAGTTCCGCTGCGGTCATGAATTTGCCGTCAACAGAAACTGCTTCCTCTCCCTCTTCAAATTCGTAAAGTCCCAAGGAAACATCCATGTTGCTTGCTTGGATCATCTGTTTGACGTCGTCTTCTGTTAACCCAAATTCTGTCATGCTCTCTGTGTCATACCGAAGCTCGACTTCTTCTATATGCTGTCCCGCAATGGTCGCGGACGCAACGCCTTCAAGCTTTTGGATTTTCGGAAGCAAGGACTCTTCTACAGTTGCCGAAAGTTCCACGATATCCTCTGTTTCACTGCTTGCACTTAAGGCAACAACAGGCATCATGTTCATGCTGATCGAGTTTACCATTGGTTCTTGGGCACCCTCAGGAAGTTCCACATCATCCAATGCTGAAGCTAACGCTCGCTTCGCCTCATCCATATCTGTTCCATATTCATATTCAATCTGTAAGTTTGCCATGTTGGAATACGAGTTGGAATAAACCGCTTTTACATTGTCTAATCCTTCCGCCACCTGTTCAAGCGGAATAGAGACATCCTCCATCACAGTTTCTGGTGTAGCTCCAGGATAAACATCCATCACCATCAAAAATGGGATTGAGATATCTGGAATCGTTTCCGTTTTCATCTTTGTACCGGAATAGATCCCTGCTACGGTAATAATAATAGTCAGTAACCATACTGCCAGCTTATTTCTAATTACAAAATTGACTAACCCTCTCACGGTTGCACCTACCCTTTTATTGACTTTATATACTCCATTTCATATACTAATGACTATCCGGTCATATGTCAACGAATTAGATAGGAGAAAACACATGTCTAAAAAACAGCAAATCATGGAGAAAGCCACAGAACTTTTTGCAAAACAGGGCTTTGAAGCCACTTCCATTCAACAAATAACAGAGCAATGCGGCATATCCAAAGGGTCTTTCTACCTGTCTTTTAAATCAAAAGACGAATTGATCATGGAGATGCTTGACCACTTTTTTATGGAGGTCACAGCGGAAACTGACCAGTTAGTCAATTCCAGTAAAAATGATGCCAATCTACTTTTCAAATTCTATAAATTGATGTTTCATTTTTTCGCAAAGCACGCCGATTTCGCAAAAGTTCTCATAAAAGAAATGCCCCACTCTTTGAACCAGGAATTACTGATAAAATCTCGGACCTATGATATTCAGACGTCGAAGAACATTTTGGACATGGTGGAGAGTATCTATGGGGACAAGGTTCAGGCAACCAAATTTGACCTTGTCTACTGTATAAAGGGATTTCTTCGAATTTATTCGGAGCTGTTTCTTTTTTACGAGGTGGAGTTGGACATGGATTTACTATGTCAGTCGCTTGTGGAAAAAACGGACAGTTTGGCGAAGCATTCTAACATTCCTTTTATTACGGAAGACCTGGAGTTTTATTTGAAGAATGCTGATAAAATCGGGGATTCTGATTCTAAGGAGGACGTGCTTGCTTTGATGGATCGGTTTGCCGGGGATATGGAAGATTCGGTGGTTCGCGAATCGTTGCAGATGCTGCGGGAAGACATTATGGAACCTTCACTGCCGCTTGCAGTTCGAAAAGGCTTGATTGAGAATGTGCGGGTCCGCGCTGACGGGAAGTGGCTGGCGTTGGTGTTGGATCGGTGGTTCGAGGGTAGTTTTTAGAGACAGGCACCTCGACCCATTGACGGGTCGGCGTGCCTGTCCCGTCAGCCCCCAATCCCCTATCTCTTCCACTTTCTCACCCGATACACATACCCCAAATAAGGCAGGCCAGTAAATATTAGGCCGATTAGAGCTAGTATTTCTATAATCGTAAAGGTCACTTTGATTGGTGTTTCATAGGTTTGATAGAAGGATGCTGAGGTGAATAGATAGAACACGGCTGCAAGGGCAATATTCACAAACAGCATCAAGAGGGCCGCCTTCCCCATCGATTTTTTCTCGATTTGATACTTTTCTAGAATGGAAGATTGATCAGTATAGATTGGCGCAATGTCCTTTGGCGCACTGAACAGATGAATGTATCCGCCTGATGTTCCTTCATGCTTCCATCCAGCCTCTTCGAAGTATGCAAAGTAATCTTCGTCTGCTTCCTTTCGATAATCCAATGCATACTGCAATTCCACAGGGGAAGTCTTTCTCAACTTATATCCCAGAAATGAAAACTTCTCAAAGACCCAGCCTTTTCGAGCAAGACCTGCCAGCTTTTTCATGTCTTTTTCTTCATCAAATGCCAACCCACCACTTGCTACATATTTCGTTTGTGTCATTACTCCTTCACTTCCCCATTTAAAATTTGCTTTGCGTGACGAATCATCATTTCTCGCCTTTGGATGTCTTTTTTCAATAAATCCAAGCCTTGTTTCGTAGCAATATAGGTTTTGCGTTTGTCCGCTTCCTCCGCCAATTGCTCAATCATCCCTGCAGCCAAAAGCTTCTTTATTGTCGTGTACATAGATGCCGGACCAATGGAAAATTCGTTGTTTGTCAGCTCTTCAATGTTCTTCATGATCAAATAACCATGCCGCGCCTCTACTAAGGAAAGCAAGATATAAAAGGAAGTATCAGTCAGCTCCCCTGTCTCCAATGCATCATTTCTCGCCATCATTTCACCCCTTTGTATCATTTAATGATATATCATTAAATATAATATATCGTTTAATGATATAGTGTGTCAACTATTTTTTGAACTGAGGGAACAGCCACGCCCACCCTTAAAAATATTTCTCTTGCAAAATAATTCAGAACATAATATTATAATCTTAATAGCACATGAGTTAGTGCTACGCTCGATTTGAGCCTATATACTCCAAAGGGGAGTAGCTGACAGTTATGTCGACAATACGTGGTAGCAATATCACCGGCTTAACTGGCAACGTTAATGTTGTTTGCGAGACCTTTGCCATTATGGTAAAGGGATATATTTGTGTATATTCAAACCTTTACCATTTAGTTGGTAAAGGTTTTTTTGTATTTTCTTAGGAGGGATTCGCGATCTAAACTACACGATCGATAGCAAAAACAATCAAGATAAAAAACTCATTTAAAAAGGAGAAAAGCGAACTTAATTGAAATACCTTTTTGAAAAAAATCTATTAGTCTGGTTAACCTTTATTGTCACATTGAAATTGTATGCAGTATCGATTTTAACCTTGGACCTTCACAACCCGCCAAGATCATTGGCATTACCGTCATCACCAGCCATTTAAATGAACCTTGTTTTACATGATGGACAAAAATAATAGATTAATGGAGCGGAGGAAGATTATAGTTGGATATTGGATTATTGCTTGAATATGGTTGGGTGTTGCTCATTCTGATTGGACTGGAAGGAATTCTTGCGGCGGATAATGCGCTTGTTATTGCAACAATGGTAAGGCATTTACCGGAAAATCAACGAAAAAAGGCTTTATTTTACGGATTAGCAGGGGCATTTGTGTTCCGATTCGGATCCTTGTTCCTTATCTCCTACCTTGTACACATATGGCAGGTTCAGGCTGTAGGGGCGTTATATTTGCTGGGGATCGCTGTATATCATCTTTTGAAAAAGCATGTATTAAAGCCTAAGCTCCTAAAGCATGCGGAGGAAAAGAAAGGCTCCGGCTTTTGGATGACTGTTATAAAAGTAGAGCTGGCTGATATCGCCTTTGCTGTTGATGCAATCCTTGCTGCAGTTGCACTTGCAGTCATGCTTCCGACAACAAACCTTCCAACAATCGGTGGTTTGGACGGTGGACATTTCGCCGTCATCTTAGCAGGCGGAATCATCGGATTGGTCATCATGCGCTTTGCAGCTGGTTACTTTGTTACGTTGCTTGAAAAACGCCCTGGACTAGAATCTGCTGCATTCTTCGTCGTCGGCTGGGTAGGGGTAAAACTTGGAGTGTACGCACTTTCCCACCCTGAACTGGCAATCCTTTCAGAAGGATTTGCTAAAGGGGCTCCTTGGAAAATTACATTCTGGACTGTACTTGTGCTAATTGGGGTGTTTGGGTGGATTCTTTCCAAAGAGAAACCAAAGGTGCAACAGGTGGAAGATTGATGTGATGGGTTGCAGGGACACAGAGTCCTGCAACCCTTTTCTTCTTCCCAAAAAACTATTCACCATACTATGCGTAAATAGTCGATATTCCCCGATGCACTGTCACTCCATATTTACCAACATCAAGAACGAAATTAATCAAACGTTTGTTTGAAAATTATTTTACAACAAAAACATACTGAAAAAGGTCTGAGGAAATTCTCCTCAGACCTTACTTTTTCGCATTAAAGTATAAACGGGGCGTCGTGCCTGTCCCCTCAACCCTCCAGTTCTATATAATCAATCAAGTAGTTTCTCAGTAATGCATAGTAAATGCTATAGTCATTGTCCAGAATTCGTGCTGTGAAAACGACGATTAAATCTTCTTCTGGAACGATGAATATGGTTTGCCCTTTATCTCCTGCTCCAAAGAAATATTCCTTGCCTCCTTCATATTTTCCTATCCACCACTGGTATCCGTAGCCGTCTGTGTATAAATACCTGCCATCAGAATAGATTTCGGTACTTTCCTCCACCCAACCTTCTGGCAATACTCTTTCTTCCTTCCAAATGCCATCGTGTTGCATAAGATAACCTATTTTAGCCAAATCATATGGGGGAATATGGAGACCTCTACCACCTTCATAGTGTTCTCCGTGCATTTCCCACTGGTAATTACTTATTTTTAATCGACTAAATAGATTTTCCTCTGCAAAGTCCAGCAATGTTTGACCAGTTGCCCTTTCTAAAATAATGGCTATTATGTCCGTCGTCCCCGAGTTATAAGTGAATAATGTGTCAGGTTCTTGCACGAATGGTTTATTTAGGACATAATCAATTATGTCTTTTTGTCCAAACCTAGCAATTTCAAAATCTTTATTCCATCGAAGCCCCGATCTCATCGTCAATAAATCTTTTATGGTGAGTGTTTTTAGTGTTTCATAATTTTCCATATTACTAATTTCAGGTATAAAATCTTCAATAGGCTGATTAGCACTTTCAATATGTCCGTTATGTATGGCCATCCCCATAAGGATAGAAATAACACTTTTTGTTACCGAATTGACCGAATAAATAGTGTCATTTGAATTTAATCCATGCCCATAATCTACTACGACCTTTCCTTCTTTTATGACAAGCATGGTGTGGATTTCAGGGCGTTTTTCAAGCGCATGATACAGCCCATTTTCCCTCTCGGGTGGGAAAACCACTTCTTCCTCATTTGCAACCTCCCATGTTTCTTCCGGATACGAGATTTCTTCAGTGGAGGATGCTTTATTAGCGAAAGAATAATAACTTACAATTAATATTAGACCGAGCAACAGGACGACTCCAAGCGCTTTTTTCATCGCTTAACTCCTAACAAATAAATTTGTGTAAATTATTTTAAAAAGAAGAACAATGACTTATTCTCCTTTTTTCTAGTTATTTTATGGGGTTGGTTCTGCCACCACCAGAACCTCCTCCGGTACCTGGATCAATATGTACAGGTGTTCCTTGTGGGGTTACCACTAAATCACTTGTAACTAATTCCATGTTTATCACCTTTCTTAACTTAATTATATTGAATATTCTTCCTTTTTTGTATTGAGAAAATAATAAACTTTTGTACTATTAATCACACCAAATCTTTTGCTTTTTTTCAAATTTTGAAATAGTTTGTGGGGTAATTTTACTAGATCCGCCTTTTATTTTGGTTTTTCCCAAATAATAAAGCAAATGGCTTGAAGATTTTAATCCTCAAGCCTTAAACACTCTACCAGTTACCAATCGCTTCTTGAAAGCTGTCCTCTAATTACTCATCAAAGGAATTATACCTATCAATTTCTTTTAGCTAAATTCACCCTCTTTTGCGTCCAATAACCTTGTGAGAAGAACTCATAGAAATTTTTTGTTGTGTAGCCTCCTACTCTGTTCCATGCGATAATCGGGCATTCACGATTCTCCATTTTTATTCCGTATGCTTCCCAATTCCAATCCCCACCTATAAGTAAATGTTAGGTTTATAATTAAGTGCTCTGTTAACAATCTCTTCTGCACTTAATTCCTCCTCATTCCAAAATATCAGGTCACTTACATTGGGATGAGGCACACTTGCTTCTACCTTATCTATCAAATTGTCTAATTCTTCTTCTGATCCATCAGCATTTAAAATTTTCTCTACGATACTAACTAATTCTTCTTTAGTTAATTTCAATTAAGTTCCACTCCATTCTTATCTATTTATTCCCAAAATGATAACTCTTACTTAGTATATCTTGATGGAGGCGGGGTGAAACAATTAATAAATTGTCTATATCATATACTCCTCCCCCATGATTAATCGGAGTAAGATGATGTAAAACATAGCTTTTCTGCTTCCCATAATGTTGGGATTTCGAGGCAATTGGCGCAAAGCCCTTTTCCATTCTCTTAATATTGGCACTACTAAATTCACCTGCGTATGAAGAAGTTGAAACTGTTTTCCAAAATTCACTTCTAAACGCATCAAAATTTTTAAAACTTTTTCCTTTTAATCTATCAGCAACTTCTTTAGGTACCACACCTGCATTCCCATCTGTACCCCTCATTATAACTTTTGCATTGGAAACTTTGTTAGTTGTAGCAACACCTGGTGTATGTCTTATATTTATATTATCAGCATTTTTTTCAACTTTGGATAAGGTTAAGTGATTCTGCGCTTCCACTCTATCACGTATTACCATACTATCCATCACATTGTGCGGCACTCCAGCAAACCCTGGTTGCAAATGATGAGCAGGCATTATGTGCCCCATCAACTCACGCACCCGCTCCAACCCAGCCACAGATGAACCCTTCACAGAACTCGTCACTTTCTCCCGCTGATTCTTCAGCTTAATATCAAGGTCTGTCTCCACCTTGGTACCTAGCTTCCCAGCAATACCACCTACTTTGGAAAGCCCTTTATCACCCACAACGGAAGTTCCGATGATGGTTGTCGCATAACCTAGCCATTCGCCTCGGCTAGTCGCATCGCCGTGGATGACAGATTCGTTGAAGGAGTTGTAGAGCTCGTGGCCGATTTCTAGCACCAGGCCCGGGTCAGATACTACTGCGTCTAAGAATTCTATTGTTTCTTTTAGCACTTGGTCCGGCTCTGTCGCTAAGCGTTTAATGCCATCCCAGGTGTCGGAAGCAGCGCTGATGATTCCTGCTCCAAAGCCATTGGTGAAGTCCCAGAATGCTTCCCCGGTGGTTTTCTTCTTCGGCTCCGGTCGTGCACAACTCGGATTTGCCCATTGATCAAACGATGCCGCATACCCTATCGGAAAAAACACGCCAAGCTCTGGAAAATGTTCGCTGTTCCATCGCTGCATGACAGTTTGGTTATACAGCTTTGTCTGCAGTTTTCCGTAAGCCTCTAGATCCTGAAGCATGACCGGTGAGAAGCTGGTCAACTTTATCTTACCAGAAGCGAACTGCTGGCTCATTTCTTCTATGTAATTCTGTAGGAGAGATAGGTCCTCGGTTATCGCTGTGAACGACTGGGTTTGTTGGTGATCGAACTGACGCAGTTTGTCCACGGTTTGATTTGCTGATTGCTTGGCTTGTTGGATGCCTTCGTGGAACTGGTGATCCTGTAGCCTTGGTAGGTAGACGATGTCACTGATACGGCTAAGCTGGGCATTTGTCTCTCCTGTCAGGTCGGTCACCATTCGGTTAATTTGGTTCAAGCCGTCCTTCAACTCACTAGCCAGGAAACTCTCGTCAATAAATCCGCGCGAGTTGTCCTCGAGGCCGTCCAATTCATATTGCAGTTGTTGAAGCTTAGATTGAAAGTTTGCCAGGAACGTTTGAAAAAATTGAAGGAATGGGAGGTGTGCATATTCATAGAACCGCCTGATTGCACTGGCCCCTTTGCCGCGGAAAGAATCTTTTGAAGAAACAAACGACCGAATTCCGCTCTTTACATGATTTAATTGCTTCTCGAGTTCCGACAGTTGCCAGCTCATTTCCTTGATTCCATCGTGCAGGGAGGATACGTCTAAAACTTTCATGGTTCGCCTCCTATCTTCAAGTTTTTACAGAAACTGTATATGCATAAGTATGACGGTTCGACATTGGTGGGGAGATTCCTGCTTCGGGGTGGAAAATGGGAGGAATGGACTATGGGGAATTGAAATAAGAGGCGGAAAGGTTTTCGCCTCTCTGTTTTCTATTGTCTCTTCCCACTTTTAAAAACAAAAAACAACAAAGAGAGAAAGAATAATATATTTGATAAGTTGACTAGTAGCTTTATTTCTTCGTTTAAGTCTTTTAACCCTAACAGGATGTCTACTGCTGATGTAACCCCAGTAATAACCAGCACAATTAAAAAAAATAAATACATGTTTTACTTCCTTTCAATTTTAAAGTAGGAAAAATATTATTGCTCTTGAGGTAACATCTGCTAAATAACTAGGTACCCCTACTTTTTTTAAGGCATTAGATAACCCAGCTTCGGCAGTGCCCGTGAAGTCTACTAAAATATCTAAGGCTTCCATTAAGACTTGGTAACTTAAATAATATTTTAAACTCTTTTTTGCATTAGCAGTCAAAGGCAGTTTATCAACATACTCTTTAATTTGTTCATCCCAAGCTCGAGATCCAACATTTTTTAGCTTCCTTATCATTTGTTTAGCTGCCGTTTTAGCAGCCATACCTTTTAATCCGTATGTAGTAATCTCACCAGGTTGTGGTGGTGGATTTATACCTAAATTACTGCTAACAGTACCAAATAATGCATAGTAATCTACCTTACTTAATTCTAGAGCAACCTCTGGATCAAGCTCTACATTCGAAAGTCCAGAATCAGCATTTATTGCGAATTCAATTTCTTTATTTGCTATTTGTGCCGAATTAGCAGGTGTGGCAATAGTTGACAACATTAAAGCAGATACCGATATCAAACCAAACTTTTTAATTTTTTTCATCATTAATCATCCTGTCTATAATCTATAGGTAGCAAGCAATCTTAACCTCTTCACTCACTATATAAAACAAACCTTAATTTTACCTTAACCTAACCATAAAGAATCCTTAAAGTAATAAAAAGTGAACAAACTTCTCACATAGTTTAAAGAGTACTCCTTAATGTATATTTAATTGCTTAGGGCTTGACCATTGAGAACTCCTACTTCATTCAAGGTTCAGTCCCTAATGACTCAAATAAAGCCATAAAAAACCCCAGTAACAAACCTTTACCCCTCCTTAACACACCCTTACAAAAAATCAACATGGCATTAATTATCGTAATCTATCATTAAATTTGTAAAAATAATTTAATGGGGGATCGGTTGCTATGAAAACACGTTTTCTTTCTTTTGGTCTTGTTGTACTTTTGCTATTATCTAGTATTTTACAAGTTCCTATTGCGCAAGCTGAGGGCAGTTTAGAGGATGATGGCAAGTTCAAGATTGTAATTTTGCCTGATACACAAGTGTACTCTAACCATTTTCCAGAGATTTATGATGCTCAGACGGAGTGGTTAGCAAGTAATTATCAGGAAGAAGATATTCAATTTGTGATGCATGTTGGGGATCTTGTGGATGGGAATGAGCAACGCCAATGGGATAATGCGGATCGGTCTATGAAAATGATGGATGATGCAAATGTTCCATATGGTGTGACGATTGGAAACCACGACATGGGTGGAAACGGTGCGAACTATGTGAAGTACTTTGGAAAAAGTCGCATGGAAGATAAGCCAGGCTACTTGTCTCACTCTGAGAATGAACTGAATTCCGCTTATACTTTTGCTGCAGAAGGCCGTGAGTTTTTAGTTTTATTTTTAAACATTGATGCAACTGATGAGGACCTGGCTTGGGGGCAAAGTATTCTTGATGCCCATCAGGATAAACCGACGATATTGATTACGCACACATTGATTCAGCCGGACGGAGCGCAGGCTAATGTCCCATATGTGAGAAAAACGGATGGAAATTCGCCACAATATATTTTTGATGAATTTATTTCCAAAAACAACCAAATTTTTATGACTGCAAATGGGCATGATCACGGTGCGTTTAATATCACTCGTACAAATAATGAAGGCCTAGAGGTTAATCAATACCTAGTTGACTATCAAGGGGGTACGAAAGGCGGAAATGGTTACTTGCGTATGATAGAGTTCGACTTAAATAATGATACTCTATCTCATACGACCTACTCCCCTTATACCGATGACTTTATGACTGATCGCTATAATGCGTTCACAGAGACATTTGAATTTGAACGCCGTTTTAATAATGAAAGCAGTACTTTCTCACCTGGAGACATTATTACGCCAATTGTTGCGGGATTCTCCTCTTTTGAAGAGCGTTGGGGAGAACGATTACCTTCTCAGCTTACGGACGGGTCTGGGATAAAAGGGTATGAAGGACAGACGGAAGTGGATCAAAATTCAATCCACAATAGTAATAGCTTCAAAAGTGCCAAGGATGGCATGTGGAATTCCCAGTACTTAGGGGTAAAACAAAATGGAAATTTAGAAGGCGATAAGACAAACGTGAAACCTCTAGAAGAACGCGGAGAGTACTTAATCTTCGACCTCGGCCAACGTGTTAACATTAAGAATGCATTAATTTGGCAATATGGGGAAGGCTCCCTTGATGCCGAGCTTGAAAAGATGGGTGCAAAAGGGATAGATGTTTATGTATCATCTGATATGACAATTACAGACGCATCCTTTACGAAATTAACGTCGATTGAATTGAAAAAGCATGAAGCAGGACAGCCTTTAGCAGCACAAATCAAAGCAATCAATGCTACGAATGCTAAGTTTATAAAATTTGTTTTCACTTCCAACCATGGGGATATCCGTTCTGTCGGATTAAGTGAAGTAAGATTCAGTGTGGATGGTAAAGAAATAGTTCAGGAGCCGCTGAATATTCAACCAGAAATACAAGTTAAGCCTGCTGATTATGTAGTAGGTACAGGCGAAGAATTCACCATTGCCAAAACCGATTCCGCTACACCAGATGGTTGGGCTAACTATATCGGTCAGTCCATTACCCCTTACCAACAAGGAATTGAGGGTACTGGAACAATCAATGAAAACGCAGAATATGCCTTGTTAAAAGAATTCACCGTGTTTATTTTTAACCCTAATCGCATTCCGGAGCACCTGGATGCTTATAAACCGAGCGATGCACCTGGGGACTCTGATACACTTGGTGATAAAAAGTATGAGTTTACAACAACTAGCAACGAAGCATATTCCTTTGACTCTCTTCCTTTAAGTAGAGCACATTACTCTGAAGAAAAATCAGAACCATATCAAATCAACAGTACAAGAACTGGTATGAAAGCGACTTACGTGTTTGAAGAACCGTTAAAAGTAAAGATGGATGAAGAAGTGATGTTAGTCTTCAATAAATCAACTGGTTTGAGATATTGGCAGTCTTCCCATTATGATGGGGGAAGTTCTTTATTTACAAACGGTCCAAGTGAATCAGGGAACTATCGCTTGTTACCTTTTAAAACAGACATCGATTTCATTGCAACTTTAGAAAATGCAGTAGTAAAAGAGGAAGTAACGGAGCGCGTAAGAGGTGCCAATCGCTATGAAACAGCAATTGCTATATCTGAAAAAGGCTGGGCTGATGGAGCCGACACAGTTGTATTAGTAAGAGGAGACGCTTTCCCAGATGCTCTAGTAGGTACACCACTGGCGAAAAAACTGGATGCGCCTATCTTACTTACAAAAAATAATAAGATCGAGGATAAGACATTAGCAGAAATTGAAAGACTTGGTGCTTCCAAAGTAGTTATATTAGGTGGAGAAGCAGCCATTTCTTCTGATGTATCGGAGACGCTAGAGAAGAAAGGCTTAACCGTAGAGCGAATTTCAGGAAAATCTCGCTATGATACTGCAGTAAAAGTAGCCGAACAAGTCGGCGGTCAGAAGTCCAGAGCCTTTTTGGTAGATGGAAAAAAATTCGCTGACGCCTTGTCGATCGCATCTTATGCGGCGAAGCACGGGTACCCAATCTTCTTGACACGTCAAGACTCCTTGCCTAGTGAAACATATCAAGCTATTAAAGGATATAGAGAAGTGGTCGTTCTTGGTGGGCAAGGTGCCGTATCAAGTGGCGTATTCAGTCAACTACCAAATAAGCAAAAGACAAGAATCGGTGGCGAAAATCGCTATGACACTGCGGCTGAAATTGCCGAATATTTTGGATTAGACAATGACCATCTTGTTGTAGCAACAGGCTATGACTTTGCAGATGCTCTCTCCGGATCTGCGTATGCGGTAGAGACTGATAGCCTACTTGTCCTAACGAGAAAAGATCACTTACCTGCAGAAACTGCTTCTATTATCAAAGATAGAGAGTTTAAGACTTCTACTATTTTAGGTGGAGCAGAGGCTGTGTCGGATGAGGTAAAGGCAATGGTGGAGAGTTTAATAAAATAAGTATGAGGACGGAGGTTTTGCTTCCGTCCTTTTTAATGCTTTAATTTTGGAAGAATAAATAATCTAGCTATTAGGTAGGGAACGAATGCAGATGTAAATAAATATAAAGCTTTTAAAATAAGGTTATCTATTTTTAAATAATAGATTTCAATTTCGAAAGCAAGAATATGAACTAGAAATATGATAATGGCTAATATCCACTGGGCTTTTTTGGATACATTATTCATGTAGAAGCAATGTCCTGTTTATTACTACTGTTAGCTGACTTAATATTCATATTTAGGCATGGTTCTTTTTTCTTCAAACAGCCCCCTCCTTAAATAACTGTTAAATACCCGTATATCTTCTTTAGTTACCAATAATTGTAATCTTCTAAACGATTTAATAGGATAGTTATTTTGTACAGAAAGTTTTTTTCCTCAAGAAATTATGACAAGCTATGGTATTCTCTCCTTACAACACATCATAAATGGATAGAAAAAGATAAATAGGGGTTCAGAAAGATATCATGTACTTTATCTACCTAAACCACAAAATATATAATAATCTGTAGGGCTTGTTATATTAAATAGTAAATAGATTGGCGATAACCTTTGAAAACTATCTCACTATACTATGCGAAAATAGTCAATATTACTCGTTGGGCTCTAATCCATCACGTACCAACGGAAAAAAAAATATTAATCAAACGTTTGTTTAGAAATAATTATTCGAAAAAGATTTAATATAAAGAGGTCTGAGAAAATCCTCAGACCTTACTTTTTCACATGAATTTGCTGACGGGTGGACGTGCCTGTCTCCTTAACCTTCTATGATTAATTATGCTCGCACCAATATGTCTTCAAAAAGAATTTCGTTCATATGGTTTGCATGTCTATTTTCTTTCGGTATTCTTGCAATTCGGAAGTCGGCATTTTTTATTGCTTTATTTACGATGTTTCTAACAAACCCAGCATTTCCGAATGTATGGTTACGACCGTTATAGCATTCCGTGTAATAGTTGTGTAATTCTTCATCTACTCCACCTGCTAAAGAATATCCTTTTTCACTAAGAATGAGTTTTGTTATTTTCATTAGTTCATCCGGTGTGTAGTCTTCGAAAGTCAGATGGTTGGCAAACCTTCTTCTTAATCCTGGGTTGCTATCTAAGAACTTTTCCATTTCCCGTTCGTAACCAGCTACAAGAACTAAGAATTTGCCTCGATCATCTTCCATTCTTTTAAGAAGAATTTCAATAACCTTGTGTCCTGGGTCCTCGGCACCGTATTGTGTTAACTGATATGCTTCATCAATAAAGAGGGTCCCCCCCATTGCTTGGTCCATGTATTGAGTAATGAGTTTTTCACTTTCCCCAACATGAGTCCCAATTAATTTATCTCTATTAACTTCAATGAGGCTTCCACGCTCTAATACTCCGAGTGCTTTATAGATTTTGGAAATGATTCTGCTTACTTCTGTTTTACCTGTACCGGGATTACCTCGTAATACGGTATGAAGTGCAAGCTCTTGAATGTTTTTGTTCTCTTCTTTATAGTAACGAACAAGGGTAACGAGTTTTTCTATTTCCTCTTTGACGTTTGATAAACCAATCATCCTATTTAATTCCCCAAGTGCTTCGGTTAACAGCTCTTCATTAATTGGCACTTGGAATTGCTTGTTTTCGACTCGTTTTGTCGCCGCTAACACATCTTGTTCATTTAACGTTTCTAGCAACTCTTTTGTCCACTGATCCCGTGGAATGCTTGAACACCTATTAGACTGTTTTTGGATAGTTTTCTCGACAATATTTCGTACTGTCCTTCCATTAGAGAAGAAGCGGTCTCTTTTTCTCCATAAAAGGGTAAATTCATCAAATAGTGCTTTTTCACCTAGTTCGCTCAGGCAATGGTTTTTTTCATGGATCATCTTTTTAGCTATCGCTACCATTTCTTCAGGCGTGTAGTCTTCCAGGTATTCTTTTTTCGCAATTCTACTATCTAAACCTGGATTTGATTCTAAAAATTGTTGCATTTCTTTTTCATACCCAGCAACAATGACCATAAATTCTCCACGTCGGCTTTCCATCTCTTCTAATAAAACAGCAATAGCCTCTAAGCCGAAGTCGTTACCTCCGCCTTTATTTGTTAGTTCATATGCTTCATCAACAAAAAGTACTCCACCGATAGCCTCGTCAATTTTCCCCTTTGTTTTAGGAGCGGTATGACCAATAAATTCTCCAACGAGTTTTTCTCGGTTAACCTGTATAACATGACCCTTCTCCAACAGGCCCATTGCTTTATATAGCTTTCCAAACAACTTTGCTACGGTTGTTTTTCCGGTCCCCGGGTTTCCATAGAGTACAGTATGGGGAGCAGCCGGCATTATTTGTTCCGGGCTACCCACTCCTAGAGATGCTTTTAGTTTATTTACCTCAATCAGGGTAATCATTTCTCTAATATCTTGCTTTAATGGTTCCATACCTATTAGAGAATCTATTTCATCTAGGATAGTTTGCAATTCCGGGTTTGTGGTGGAGGCAGATGAAGTTTGGTTAGCTGACACTTTACTACTAGAGTCTTTCATTAACTTGGGTTTTAATTCCAATTCATGCATTCCAATATTATAATATATCTCCATACCTTTAAACTCTTCTACCTTTAATAATTCATCAAGTTTTGAAGTAAAATTAGGCACATAGTAATTATCTGAACTATAAATATACCCTTTTACTCCCATTTCAACTACTAGGTCTTCCAATTCGTATTTTTTAATCTCACTTAATTTTTCTTTACCATTAAAGAAATCATAAGGATCATTTATTGACAAGGGTATTTTGCAATCGCCCAAGAAGTAATCAATTTTTCCATTATCCTCAAAAAGTTTCTTGAATCCAGGGATATCAATTGTGGACCCTTGTAGCGAAAATCCTGCAAATGTTACTCCCTCGTAATCAAACGTTCTACCATCTAAATATATAATGTCAGTATCTACGAAAAGGTCTGTTTTGTTTCTTTCATAATAATGTGTCACTGCTAACTTTGGAACAGAGTAATAATGATCAATCCTTCTAATAGTATATTTATTTATTCCACCTAATAAAATAACAAGGTCTGGTTGCTCAACCGGGAAGCGAATATCGTTAAACTCCATGTTGCTATACATAACTATTTTCAGCTTGCTTCCTTTACTATCCTTTCCATTAACCACTGAAGTTGATTTTACCGTCTTTTCATTTAAATTTAGATAACTTTGCTCACAGACATTATTATCTTTTACATTATTTCTTATAGAACACTCAAAAAAGGCACCTGTGCTTTTGGTAAGTGATACGCCAAAACCTGGACTATCTACAATTGTACAGTTACGGAATAAAGGGTTTTTCCCCTCTATAATTTGCACATTACAGTTTAAGTTATTGGAAATTTGACAGTGATTAAAATACCCTATCCCATTCTTATCGATGAATACACCTGAATTGGCACAATCAGAAATTTTGCATTGAGTAAATTCAGGATAAGAATATTTTGAAATAACAACCCCATAACCAACTTCATTAGAGATGTGGCAATCCTGAATTTTACCTTCTCCATGGTTATCGTTTCGAAAAAAACCGTACAACTTACTGTTTTTTATAATGGGATTTCCACCATCAATAAATATCGAGTGCGATTTATTGGTATGGACATGGCAATCTTCCATTACACCGTCTCCAAAAAATGTTACTCCACCCTCATCGGAGTTATGAATGGTACAAGCTTTCAATTGTGGATTAGCATACTTTTTAACCAATACGTTAACCTTTTTATTATGGTGAATTGTACAGTTCTCAAACGTTCCTGTTTTTTTCTCTTTAATATGTATTCCATTGTTTTCTCCACTATGAATATCACATTTTTGGAAAGAAGGGTTGTTTTCACTTTCGATTAAAGCATTTACAGAGTTATTTTTTATCTCGGTATTATTTACTATTCCAGTAGAAGTATTTCCGAAATAAATACCGGCAACTCCATTTTTATATAGGGTACTTTCATTTACCATTATTTCTTTATCCATTACATTAATGCCGTGCAATTTATTATCGTAAACTGTGCAACCTTCCAAAGTGGCTTTTGCGCCTGTGTCTATGAGTATTCCAGACAAACGACTTTGATATATTTCAGAGTGTTTCACCGTTATGGTAGCATCTTGATGAACCCTGATATTATTTTCTTCATGGCTGTATACTGGGCAGTTCTCTATTAGAAGGTTGCTATTTGTCTCGACTGATACCCCATTTTTACTTCCTTTATATATTTCACTGCCATTTATATGACCGCTTGATTGATTGATAAGATATAGTCCGTTACCAGCGTTACTATAAACCTTGCTATCTACAATACTAAAAAACGCACCATCGGCATGTATACCATTGTTGCTATTATGATGTATTTTACAGCCAATAATCTTAGGGAAAGCTCCGTTTGAAACATATACCCCACTATTATTACAAGTACTTATTTCGCAATTTTCTATTGTTGGTTTAGAAGAATCGCCAACAATTATAATTCCATTTCCTGTTTCTGAAGTAATAGAACAGTTGGCTATGATAGGTGTACCGCTTAAATGAACAGCATCCCCATTCCCAACATGTTTGATTGAAAGATTTTCTAATTTAGCATTTGAATTATTTATTCGTATGGCATAGTCATCATTGGATTGAATGACGACTGGGGCATCTTCGGAGTTCCCTACAATTTCTACAGCTGCATTAATGGTTAAGCTTTCTTTATACATACCAGGTTGTACGATTATTTTAGTACCATCTTTTGCTTTATTTAAAGCCTGTGAAATAGTTCTGCAACCAAAGATAGAAGTCTTTGAAACTGTAATTTGATTTGAGTTAAACATGATTTACCTCTCTCTGTTAGAATGATTCATAATTTGCAAGATAATATGAGAAAAAAGAATAAGACAAAAGGTAAGATTATATTAGAGTGTTAAAAAAAGTGGAATTAACACAAGGGGGATGCTCATTGAGAAACAAAAACTAGAAATCTTACTTGGGATTTGAGTTTCTCTATTCTTATTTCTATTATTTTTACTCTGCAAAGTGCTAGTTAAGAATACGATTAACACACCTAAAGGAAGAGAATAGTAGATAAAACTTTCTCGACCATGAATTAGTAATAAGATAATGGTTAGAATTAATCCGACTAATAGACCTCTCATTTTGCCCTCCAATCAATTTTACTACGAGACATTTTATTAACACTATTTTACCAAAGTATTTATTGTAACAAAAGTAAAATAAATGTAACATTTGAAGAAACAGGAGGGTTTTACGCTCAGTTACTTGACTATTTTCTAATCAGTTAAGCTTCCAAAATTATGTTATAAAGTTCACATTATGCTATTTCTTCCTTTTCATTTGGCTAGCCTAAAATACAGAAAATAGACCTGTCGCGATGACAAGTCTCTTTTCTGTATACAGTATAGTTGTTTTGATTGGTATGGACTGTCTCTCAACGTTCTCTTCTTTTTAATCGAACAATCTCATCTTCCATTCCGCTAACTTTGCGTTCGAATGCTTCGTTTGCGTTCTGGAATTGCCACTCCACATCTTCCATTTGCTCTGTATAACGGTCTTCCATTTCTTGCATGGTATCGTGCATATATTGTTGTTGCTGGTGATGATTTCTTTCTAAATGATAAAGATTCAAGGCTTCTTTTAAAGAATCCGCTCTGCCGGTTTCTAAATATATTTTAAGGGTGCGTAAGGTTTCTACCTGATGGTAAGAATGGTTAATAAATCCTCTTTGTTGCATTTCTCTACGAATTTGAATGATTAGCTTCCCTTGATTCTCATTGAAATTTTTTTGTATTTTGTTCCATTCTTCACTATGTAACTCTTTATATTTTTGTTTTTGTTCATTTATGTATTCAAATCTACGTCTCTCATATTCTGCATCATTCTTTTTATTATATTTAAAGATATAATTATTTATTATCGAAATTATTGGCCAGATAATAATAAATATCCCAATTCCTCCAGCTAAGATAGAAATTATAATTATTTCTATGTCTTTAGTTATAACGCATAGCAATACTAACAACCCAATATATGTCAATACTATCAAACCAAACTGGTTTTCACTTATTTCTCTTTTTCTCCCAGAGTCTGGAAAACGTTTGTAATATTGCTCACTTAAGGAACGTTCGTTATCTGTCACCCCTTTCAAAGAAACCCTCGGTTTGAATGCTTCCAGTTGTTGGATTCTTTCCGCCTTGGATAATAGAAGATTAATTTCTTGTAGAGATTGTACTTTATCCATATTTAACACTCCTTCTCAAAAAATACTTTAGTATCATATCACAAACTGGTAAGTAAAAGGACCTATTTTTATGGAAATACTGACTAATTTATTGTCTCCTTCAATGTCCGTTGCTTTCTCACTTACCTAAATTAGATTTACCTGTGGCCAGAATTTCCTTATCGACACAAACACTTTCAAGTTTTAATAAATTATATATAGACGGGTCAGCCTGCCTGTCCCCTCAACCCTCTTTTTTTGAGATTTTAATATATTCGAAAAGATAATTTAATATAAACTTAATGAAAAATAATACTATATATTCTTAAATTGTTTAAAAATAAGTATTTTAGAATATTATTCCTTCATGTATAATAGGTGATTGTAACTATTAGACATAGGGGGAAAATACATAATGAGTGGTTTTGTAGTAAACAAAACTTTGCGCGGATCACAGCATACTGTGGACTCTGTGAAGGGTGAGATTCTTACATATTTGGAAGATAAGTACCAAACAGTTATTAAAAATGAGGATAATAAGGCTATTAAAGTAGCTCTAACTCCTCTTCATTCTGCAAAGTTTTCAAAAAGTGAAGGTAGCATTTTAATAAAGAAACAGGATGACAGAGTAAAAGTTTCTTTTACAGGAAAACACAAAATGGCAGCTCGTACCATAGTTGGTTTTTGTTGCTCTGCCTTACTTATTCCTGCTGGTGGTTTAGGAATTGCCTTATTAATCTTGTGGATCTTCATTTATACGAAAAGTACTAAAACTAATGAAGGCCTAATAAAAGAAGTTTTCGAAGAAGCGGCGGAAGAGCTTAATCACAAGCAAGCATAAGTAAGAAGCAGGGGAGGATTTCCCTGCTTTTTGCGTTTTTTATTAGGGGAGGTTTAAATCCCCCTATACGTAACAACTTTAGGTTTTATAATATTTTTTACATATTAAAGGGGAACGATTAAAAAAATGAAAAAAATAATTTTATGGTTGTTAATTATAGCCGGGGTATTCGGGGCCGGTTATGGGGGCTATTCTCTTTTTCTAAGTGACAAGACTGCTGCCAACAGTCTTTTAGAGAATAATGTTGAAAATATGGATCCGGATGAAATGATAGATACAAAGTTTGATGTTCCTATTGATCACGTTTGGAAGATTTCATTTGATGACGAATTAGAGTCTGCTACTGTGACAAAGAAAAATGTAAAGGTATTAGATGAAGAAGGGGAGGAGTTGGATGTTCCGGTTGTTTTAAGTGACTCATTAAAAACGATTGAAATCTCTCCTCCTTCAGAAAATTATAAAAAAGGGGCTTATTATGAAGTCCATATTTCGAGCGAAGTTGCTTATACAGATGGTTTTCAAGTAAGTAAACCGTTTGCGATGGCTTTTGTTACCGCACGTGACGAGGTAGAAGAAGTCTCTTTTAATGAAGCGTTGATATACATAGAAGAAACAGATGTAGTAGAAGTTGGAGATACTGTCATCACATTAAAAAACAATGAAGAAACTGCTTTACTGGTTGAAGAAGATATTATTCTGATTCCTAAAGAAGAGTTAATAGCTGGTTATCATCAAGCTTATAAAATAATTTCTTCCAAAAAAGAGAACGATTCGATTGTTCTGGCAGTTGAGCTTCCAGCATTTCATGAGCTTTTTGAAAGTATAGATATTTATAAAGAGTATGAAGTGCTTACAGATCAAACGGTAATTATTCCTGCTGAAGGGGTGGATGTTGAGTTATCCACTGCTTATAGTCCAGATAATATGATTGGTTCAGACCGTTCTGAGACAGTCTCGAAAAAGGGGGAATATGAGGTAAATACTCCTCCTAAAGAGATTAAAGCTAAAATTGATAAGGAAAGCATCAGACTTTCCTTTAAAAATTTCAAGTTTGACATTGAAGATACAACTATAGAATTGGATGGCTATATGGATATGCATTATCCTACCTTTCTATTGGACTATCAGCTAGGTTTAGGTGGCCTAAAACGATTAAATGCTCTCTATTCCAGTGAAATGGAAGCGGGCGTTGAGAGTGCTATGGAGGTTGAGCTTAGCGATTACATTAAAACATTAAAAAGAGAGAAAAAGTACAATGGTATTCGCAAACGCGACGGTTGGCTAATTGAACGCGATATTCCTTTGGCGAAAATACTTGCTCCAACAGGGATTCCTCTGGTCTTCATTGAAAATAGGGTGAATTTGACGGCAGGAATCGACGGCAAAGGAAAAGTAGTGTCCCTCGCTTCCGTTGATAAAACGGTACAGAAGCAGTTTGGAATTGTAAAAGCAAAAGGTAAGTATAACGGTCATATGAAGGTGGATCGAGAAATCAGTACCAGTGTAATTGGCAGTGGAATGCTTTCCTTAAAGGCCGGCCCACTTGCTGCTATAGCCCTTAAAGGTGGAGACGTATTAGGTTTGGGTATGGAGGGTACTGCGAAAGGTTATGCGGATGGAGAAGTAAAAATTGGCGGTAAACAGTCCAGTTTACCGGTTGATGAAACTGCTTTAACTTTAGAAAAGTTAAATGATACAGATTTTGTTTTTTGCTCCAATTTTGATGTCGGTTTCTTATTAGGTGCTAGTTTTGTCGTAGACTCTGTAAAAGATTATACGCTATGGGAACTTGTGATTTCTCAAAAGAAATATCCGGCTTTCCAATACAATTCTTGTAAGGAGTTAGTTAGTTTGAAGGCTTCTGAAGATAGTGTCAATACCAACTCCGGGAGCGAATTAAAGCTTGATATAGTTGGTAAATTTAAAGATGCAGGCTCTGGTAAAACTTCTGATTCTTCCCTGCTGACTGGGGATAAGGTCATGGATATGACAGTCACTACCTTAGATAAAAATATTGCAAAGGCAAAGTTTATCCAGATCAACAAAAAGGATGAGAAGAATCCGAAAAGCAAAAAGGCTAAGTATAAACTTTCCATCACTACTCTGGCAGAGCCTGATGGGGAACAGACAGAGGTTATTGTTACCTATAATGACAAAAAGACAAGACAGGAACATTCTGTTACCATTCCGATCGTTTTGGAAGATCAAAAAAAGCTTACGGATGATGAAATTCAAAGTGTAATGAATCAATACTTAGAATGGTTTTTGTCAGCGAAGGAGTTTATGGCCGCACCCTCTCCAACAGATAATCTTACGGAGTATGTTGATGCTAATTTAAGCAGTTTTGAAGAGTCGGTATCCACTCTTGTGACGGAACGTTTTTCTAGAGATAATGAGTCCTTTATTAGAAATAATATTTCTACTTTCGGAAAACTAGAAAATGCTCCAAAGTTTGATGTTAGGTTTGAGATACTAGAAAACACCCCTTCAAAAATCATGGTTAAATCAGTAATTATGCCGCAAGTCTATCCAGCTGCCTATATTGAATTCGGTTCTAACGTTATATTAACGGCTATTAAAGATGGAACTGAGTGGTATATTGATGAGATTGCTTATTCTCAAGCTCCTGAGGATCCGGTTAATTTCACCTGGCCGGAACTAAAATATTATGAATTGGAATATTTAGGTGAGATGGATTTACGAACTACCGTCGGCTATCAAGCGACAACCTTTGATTATGCTGAAGGAGAAACGAAAGTATACCTTGTGAGGAACCCGTTTGGGGAAGGCATTGACGGAATGACCGCAGCAAGCGGGAATATTGTTAAGATACCAGAAGGATCACTTCCTGAACATTTAAAACCCAAGCCAGTCAGTACCGGAGAACAAGATACAGATACGATTGTATTGGAGTATTCCATGGAAGAAGACGGCACCGTATCTGCAAATTTTGAACAAGAATCTACGATTACTATTCAGGTTGGGCAACGCTTGGAGATTCAAAGGATAGACAACCTGGATAGAAATAAATTTTATGACAATATAATGGTTTCAGCAGGTCCTGTTGAATGGGATGCGTCAGGAGGCAATTCTCCTGTACTTGTCGGCAAGAAGGCGGGGGTAACGGAGCTGTCGATTATTCCATTTTCCTATGAACATGACTTAGCACATGTGATAAATATTGAAGTGATAGAGTGAGTTGCTGAGTGCAACGAGCTTCTTTGGTAGTAATTTGGAGGTAAGAAGTTGATACGTAAGATAGAGCATACACTTAGACCATACTTATATGCATTTATTGGCTTTACAGGACTTTATATAGTGACCCATCAAGCATTAGAAGAGTTCCTAGTTATAAAACTGTTTTTTTATTTTTTACTTGCAGTGATTAGTGTTCCTTTCGGGAAAAGTATGCACAAGTATGTGAACATAATTTTTGGCAGGATTAATTGGGAAGAACAGTGCGAGATTAAGGAATATCGCATCTTAAAACGAATGATGCAAGGGGTTGGGGTCGTCATACTTTACTTCTACCTTCAACTAGGAATCTTCTTTGTGTTCTTACCAGGACTTCTTTCTTTTACGGTTTACGGAGGAATTCCTCTATTTATACCATTAATGTTAGCTAACTTGTATCCTATTGTTTTACTTCATAAGCGCTATATATGGAAGGAATTTAAAAAGAATGATATGGGGGTGTGACACTATGAAACGTATTGTAAATAAATTTGTGAGATTTCGTTGGACTTCTTGTGATAGCTGTGGAGAACTAACACATTATCTAAATGACTATTGTGATAGATGTGGAGCTTACATGAATAGATAGATTTAATTTTAAGGCAATAGGCAGGATATTATTCTGCTTATTGCCTTGCTTTGCAAAAAAGAGACTTAGTAGCGCTTAATTTACCCCAATACCCACTCACCTAATCCAATTCACTTAAACTCTTAATTTGTATATTATTTAACGGCCTATTAACAATACTTTTTACAGAGAATTCACATGATGATTTCGTTGAAGTTTATATTCTCTTTCATTTAGAAATTCTCCTTAGTATATTTGTAAAGCAAAAGTAACACCCCCACCCGCATCACTATCTCCTTAATTATATCGATAAAAACTAAAAATAATTTGCTGTTTTTGTATATTCATGTAAAATATACTGGATTATTTATATACAGAGAAAAGAGGCACATGGGATTGTGCCTCTTTCACTATAATCTTTCAGTTTACCATCCACACCTTAGCTTGAAAGCAAAGACAGGTCGGCGTACCTGTCCCTTCAGCTCCCCTACCTCTTGGTTGTCCCCCGCACTACGAGTTCCACATCCAACTTCAGTTCAGCTGTTTCATCTTCGACGTTGTCGATGAGGCTGATGAGTGTGTTGGTTGCTTTGACTCCGATTTGGTAAATGGGTTGTTGGATTGTGGTGATTTCCGGTTCGACCATTTTGGTCAAGGTGATGCCGTCAAATCCGATAATGGCGATGTCTTCTGGCACTTCCTTTTTCATTTGCTTCAGTTGTTTTAAACAACCTAGGGCCATAAGATCATTGGCCAAAAAAATACCATCTATATCTGGGTTATTGTTTAACAGTTGCTTTGTCAGGTGCATGCCGCTTTCGAGGGTGAAATCACCTTCTAGAACGATGGGGCCTTTGTTATAGGCAGGACTTTCAATTAATGTATCTACAAAACCTTTTGTTCTTTCAATTGCAGGCAAGAAGGTTTGAGGTCCAGCAATGTGAGCTACATTTTGGCAGTTTATATCTAACAAATGTCCTGTAGCCAGTCGTGCCCCTTTGTAATTATTGACCCCTATTGAGTTGTTCTTCTTATCGTCAGCAGCACGGTCTATCTTCACATAAGGGATATTCATTGCTTCAAGTTCTGTTAAAGTTCCTTTATTGAATTGATAAGATGCCAAAATTACTCCATCTACATAGCGATTTTTGAAGTTCTGCCAAAAACTGTTCTCTTGGAGATCGTCCTGCTCAGTGTTGACGAGAATCAAGTTATAACCTTTAGATTTTGCAACTTTTTCGATAGAAACGACTAATTCCGGAAAAAATGGGTTGGTGATGTCTGGAATGATAAGTGCTATGGTGTTCGTCTTCTTTTTGGCTAGACCACGAGCGATTTCGTTTGGCCGGTAGTCCAGTTGTTCCATGACAGATTTAATTTTCACTTCTGTTTTTTTTCCGATATAGCCGCTCTTATTTAAGTATCTGGATATGGTAGCGACAGATAAACCTGCCTCTTTTGCCACTTCTCGGATGGTAACGGTGGATCGTTGCACGCTTTTCACCTACTTTATGTATTATTCTCTAGATAACAAAGCAGGCAAATCACTTTGCCTGCTGCTGCTTTTCTTCTATTATAAAGGAATTCAGGCTCCCTTTCCCCTTTGAAACGGTACCGAAGCCAAACATACCTCGGCTGTAACGGTTGTCCTTTGCTTTTAAGACCTCCACTCCATTCAGGAAAAACGAAATCTCTTCTCCAATACAACTTACTCTCATTTTGTAATCCTCACCGTATTTCCAATTATATGTGGCACTAGCCAACTCGGAATATCCAAAATCATTTTTTAGCAGCGACACGGTACCTTCTCCATTAAAGCCGACAAAGTAATGACGTCTGATTCCTTCAGCTCTAAAAATCACCCCATGACTTGTTCCACCTTCTGGCGTTACTGTTGTCTCTACTGTGTAATCACTAGAATAATAGTTCCCTGTGTACGAAGAGCAATCTGTGGAGGATTCATAAGTCATTGTTTCTCCATTGAGCTGCCATTCTCCCCTATGGTGAGAAAATGGGGTAATACTTAGGAATTCGGTAGACTGTTTGGCAAGATCAATTTCATATTTACTATTTCCATGCACATGGAATTGGCCAAGGTATATTGCTCCAAGGGCACGATTAGATAAAGGAGACGGCGAGGAGATAATGAAACCTATTTCATCTATCATTGCTCCTTCTGTATCCGGAACCACAAAATTAACATCATTCCAAGCTTGATGATCAAGAGCAACCCGCGCGAGCCTGATTATTTCTTCCGTGTATGTATTGCGTACATATGGAATGACAAATATCTCCTCACCTTCCCATTTATCCAGGAAGAGCTTCATTGTTACCTGTTGGCCGCTATAGACGGTAGGTGCGAAGGTTGGTTTGTATTTTTCATCGCTAAATTCGTTTCTTCTGTAAAAGGGTTTATAGAAAACCTTGCTTTCATCACCCTCTATCATTCTATCCATCACAATTTTAAGCGATCCGTTACTCTCATATCCAAAATCATCACATGGATGCAGCAATGCTTTAAATGTATTATCTGTACGGAAGCCATGCGTACTTCCCGGAAGGGCAAAGTCAAAATAGAGTTCACCGTTTCTTACACTATTCTTGAATTCTTGTGGAGCCTGTTCACCAAACAGTTTGTAGCCAAATAACGCAACTTCCTTAGAAAAAGTGGGAATATCTAGTACGTTCAAATACCCAGAGACACTTGATGTACAGATAAAATCATTGATTGGTTTTCGGTAGTGCATGGGAATACCCTCTATTCCACCCATGACACCGACAATGGTCCCGACATTACCAGCATTACAGTCGGTATCCCATCCACACATGGTGGCGATTTCAATAGTTCTTGCAAAATTACCCTCTCCATACAAAAGGGATAACACGCAAACACCTGCATTTGGAATGATATGACAGACACCTGTATATTTGTCATACCCCCACTCTTCTTCTAAGTACTGTCGACAAGCCCTGAAATCATTCGGATACTTTGCGTGAAAATCTACAACCGCTCGCACAAGTTGAGCGTAGGTAGAGTCTTTAGGAATTGTCCTCAATCCCGCATCCACTACATCACTAATAGAGCTTGTGTCAAAGGCTTTTGAGATACATGCAGCCATGAATCTAGCGCCATAAAGTCCATTTCCATCATGGGATACACTTGCCGCAATTTCTGCATAGTCTGCCGCTTTTTCTACATCTCCAGGCAGGACAAGTCCCCAAGTATCTATAAATATTTGCCCGCCAATCTGTTCTGCTTCTATGAGTCCGTTCATCTCGATAGATCCTGATTTCGGTGCAGGTATCCCTCTGGATAGATTCATATAGGCAGTATGCTCTGTACTTACTCCTTCTCCACCCCACCAAAACATTCCGATTCCTTCCCGTGAGTAGTTCAGCCAAGCTTTTCCTACATCATCAGGTGTCAATTCCCTGTCTTTTGCATCATCATATAAGGCACGGAGGAAAAATACTGGACCATTGGCATCGTCGTCAGCTGCAAATGTTTTGTAAGGTTTGGTGTAATCTGTGATGTCACCAAATACATCTCTTATTCTTTCATAAGTCCAGGAAGGAGCTTCGACTGGTGCTCCGAGTCGTATGCCTACATTCATTCCCAGAAATCCTGCATATACCTTTTCTACATAGTTGTTTGGAATCATGTAACTCTCCCCTTCCTTAACAGTGTTTTCCAAAGTAAGCCAAGCGCCTCTCTTGAATACGTAAATCCTCATAGATAATTGTTGTGGCTACCTCACTAAATCGGTCAGCAATCTCATAAAGGTCCATTCTATTTGTTTCTTGAAGCAACGCTATGTCCTCTTTATTCACAACTTTTTCTCCATACATTGCTCCAAGAATAACTCCTATCATTACGCCAATAGAATCTGTGTCGCGGCCGGAGTTAATACCGTCGAAAATTGATTGATAGAATTCTCCATCATTCAACACCATGAAAGCCAGAGCCATCGGAAGCTCTTCAATGGAAAAGAGTCTGCTTGGTGTGTAGTGATTGGAAGGCTGGCCTATTTTCTCCAACTTGCGATGCACATCGTCTCCCATTGGAGAATATTTATACATGATAGTTTGGAAGACTCCTATCACCTGATCCATCTCGAACTTTTCAGAACGCAATTCCCTCGCAGCCTCCGACAGTTCAATAATTGCCTGTTTAGTGCCGTCCTTTGCTAGTTTGATAGCCACCTGAACAATTTCATCGACCGTGACGTCTTCTTCAAATGCTTTTGCCACACAAGCTGCAAGCACTCCTGCTGCCTCCAACCCGTAGCTACTTTGATGGCCCATCGCAAAAAGAATTGCTTCATCATAGGCCGCTTTTGGGTTGCACGCGTTCACGATTCCAATTGGGGCAATGTACATAGCTGCTCCACAATTAATCATGTTGCCAATACCGGCCTCGCGTGGGTCACAGTTTGCAAGCACATGACGCATAAATATATACTTCTCAGGATAGAAGAGGCGATCGATTATCATTGCTTCTTTCCCGAATTCAGGAATATAGGTTTTTTTATAGGCGATTTCTTTTACGAATTCATTACCGCAGTCAAACGCATCAAGATGCCTTTTTTCAGTTGCATAGACGTTCATCAGTGCAATAGTCATAAGGGTGTCGTCGGTGACAATGCCATTTCCGCGCTTTTTTCCCAGGGTTACTTCGTAAGGAGCATCGGCTTTGTACCAATCTGTTTTCAATGACTCGACTTTATTGTACTTCTCTTTAATTTGTTCATATGTCAGTTTTTCTATGGTCGCGCCAAGTGCGTCTCCAAGGGCTGTGGAGAACACAACCCCTCTGACGCGTTCTTTGAAAGATATCATAAGAAGAACTCCTTACTTAATGGTCTTGTTGGCGTATTCTGTGATTTGTGTTCCGCCCGCTTCCATCCATGCATCTACAAATTTATCAAAATCATCAATTGGACGTTTGCCTGTGATGATGTCTGTTGTATATTCTCTATATAGGTTTTCCATTGCATCCCAGTTTGCCACATATTCTTCCGGTAAGATAAACGAGTTGTCTTCTTTAAAATACTCAATTGTCATTTCTTGTGATTCTGTTGCAGGTCCACTTAATAATGGAGTTTTTAATGGCTGATCAAAAGTAAGTTCAGTCGGCTCCCAGAACCTAGCGTACCATTCTCCATAATACTTTTCGGTTACTTCGATTTCACCGTCTTTCACATTATAATGTTCCCCTTCAAATCCTAAACGGTCCAGTTTTTGGCCTTCTGGGCTTGCCAGGTAGTCGAGAATATCAAACACAAGTTCCTTATGTTCTGATTGAGAGGAGATTGCTACACCTCGAGATTCCTTTGTTACGTCCGTCACGCCAAATCCTTGATCGATTCCTTTTGCAGGTGGCAGGACTACAAGTTCCGCTTCATCTCCATTAACTTGTTTCATTTTACCGTTATAAATATCAATTACTTTACCTGCTGTTCCAGATACTACAGCCGCTTCCCCATCATAAAACGCTTTTTCTTTCGTATCCCACTGCTTTGTAACGAATTGTGGATCAAGTAAACCATCTTCATAGAGTTTCTGATAATAGGCAATTTTCTCTTTTTCATTTTTGGAAACTTTATAGTATTCATACGTTCCGTCACTCTTTTCCAACCAAGATTGGCTGATTCCGAATGCCATATTAAATGTAAAGTTGATTTCCTCCAAGTCACCCGCTACTGTTACTGCATAATTCGGTGTGCTTCCACCTGGCTTCTTCTCTACCAGTTCTTTAAAAAATGCATGATAATTCTCTACAGTTGGGTCAGCCATCAGTTTTTCGGAAGTTTCCATTTGTTCAAACCAGTCTTTCCTTATTACTGGCGTTTTAGCAGATAATGGTTTAATCCAAAGCAGATACGGATAATTTTCTAGACGCTTCTGGTTGTATGGGCTGAGTGCATCTTTTAGATACTCAGATTCTTCGATGTATGGGGTAAGGTCTTCAAGAAGTCCTTGTTGTGTAAGGGACTGATCCCCGCCTTGGAAGTAAATCATATCTGGGATGTCTCCTCCATATAGGAGCAATGTAAGCTTTTCGGCATAGTTTCCTTGTGGCAGATCTACAAGTTCAAAGTTCACCTTGATATCTTTGTCTTTTTCTAGCGCTTTTTCCAACTCGTCAAAATATTTCACAGATACTGGATTAGAGTTTGTTTCATCCTTATAGACGACACGGATGGTGGTGCCATCTCCTGAATTTTCCTTTTCCTTATCCGATGTTGTTTCATTTGAGCATGCAATCAATCCAAAGACAGTCACTGCAGTTATTAGCGTTAACAAAAACTTTTTCATTCCATTTCCCCCTTGTTTAATTGTTGTTTCCCCTTTGTTAAGTCGTGTAGTATGAAGATAAATTAAGTCCTCTTTAGTCCTTCACTCCGCCTTCCAATGCACCTTTGGCATAGAACTTGAGAATGAGAGGATATAAGATTAATAGCGGAATCATCGCGATGATGATGGTTCCAGCTTGTAAAGAGGTAAAGTCAAGACTTGCCACCTGCTCATATGACAACAGGTTTTGTGCACCAAGGATAGCCGTGTTATCTCGTTGGACGACAAATTGCCGCAGCACCACTTGTAACGGCCATTTTGCAGGGTCAGTGATATAGATAGTGGCACGGAAATATTCGTTCCAGTGATAGACTCCATAAAACAAGCCCATTGTTGCAAGTCCTGGCTTGGATAACGGAAGCATAATCTTTGTATAAATGCGGAAATGCCCTGCTCCATCAATCCTTGCCGCCTCTAGGATGCTGTCGGGAACTTCCTGGAAGAATCTCATCAAAATAAATAAGTAATAAATGTTGATAGCTTTATATAGAATGACGGATGCGTAAGTATTAAGTAATCCCAGGTCTTTAACAAGCAAGTATTCTGGGATCAATCCTGGTTCAAATACCATGATGACAATGAGGAAAATGACTACTAATCTTTTACCAACGAATGTTGTTTTGGCTAATATATACGCCATCATCGATGTAAGTAAAAGATTTAGAAGCGTTCCCACAGTTGTGATTAGAAATGTGTTAAAGATACTTTTTGTAACTAATGGATTGGATAATAAAACTTTATAATTGATCAGAGAAAAGCCGGCAGGGAAAATACTCAGTCCGTTCAGCTCGTGTACTTTAAGTGGATCTGATAAGGACAATGCCAACAAATTCAATATTGGGATTAAAACTGCTAGTGTTAGTAAAAATAAGAAAGGATAGAGTATCCACTTTGTTGTATCAAAATTCTTCATACTTGCCCTCCTCCCCTACCATACGCCTTTACCTGTAAATCTCTTGGAGATAAAATGTGTGCCAAGAATCAGTACGACACCTATAAATCCTTTGAATAAACTTGCTGCTGTTGCATAAGAATACTGCCCGTTCACGATCCCGATTCTGTACACGTACGTATCAAGAATGTCCACAACGCTGATGACAGAAGCGTTCATCATGTTGAATACTTGGTCAAAACCAGCATTCATGAAGAATCCAAGATTTAAAATAAAGACAGTCACCACAGTCGTCATCATGGCCGGCAAGGTTATATACCTCATTTGTTGAAGGCTTGAAGCGCCATCGATTTTCGCTGCTTCATAGAGCGTCGGGCTAATTTTCATAATGGCCGCCAAATAGATGATAGAATCCCAGCCGGCGCTTCTCCACATTTCTGAAAATACTAAAACCCAACGGATATGCTCTTTGCTTGTCATGAAATCTAGAGATGGAAGTTGGAAAAAGTTTCGAATGATATTAATTCCTCCATCAGTCGGATTCAGTAGGCTTATCCAAATACCTGCAATGACAACCCATGATAAAAAATGGGGCAGATACACGACCGATTGGACATACTTCCGATACCTTCCACTTCTCACTTCATTAATAAGAAGTGATAGAATGATAGGGATCGGGAAGAAGAATACTATCTTCATCGTGCTTATAATAATGGTGTTCTGAAGCACATCCATAAAAGCCGGGGAGCTGAACAAAATCTTGAAGTGTTTAAGCCCTACCCATACATTGTCCCCGATAATCCGGTAGTCCTGAAATGCCAGTTTCATCCCAATCAAAGGGATGACATGGAATACAACAAAGTATAAGAGCCCAGGAAAGAGCATGGCATAGATAACCCAGTCTTTCTTAACCTGTTGTAAAGAGGCCTTTATTATCCTCATGGTTTCTCACCTCTTTGTTTAATAAAGCGTCGACATCTTTGCGATAAGGCATCCCACTCTGTGCCCCTTTTTGTGTTATGGAAATACCTGCTGCGACTGTACCAAACCGGATGCTTTCGGGTAGGGACATCCCTTCACTAATGGCAAGAGCAAATGCCCCTGAGAACGTATCACCAGCACCTGTTGTATCTACCGGAGTTACTTTAATAGAAGGGATGATAATCTCCTTTTTATCGTCCCAGTAGAGTATGCCTTTTTCACCTCTTGTGATGATGAGTTTGTTCGGATATTTCCTGATTACTTCGTGACAAGACATTGAGGTATCCAATACTAGTTGATATTCGTGTTCGTTTGGAGTCAAATAAGTAATCATGTCGATTATTTCCTGATTTAGTTTGAACGCTGGAGCTGGATTGACGATGATGGTTTTTCCCGCGTTATGTAGAATAGGAACTAGCTCCTCCAATAATTCCAGGGGTGTTTCAAATTGGAACAGGATACAATCGGCTTGTAGTAGTTGGTCTATTTTTGATTTCATGTAAGCATTATTCGTATAGTCATTGGCGCCAGATATAATGAGAATTCGGTTGTCTCCTTGGCATAATTCAATAAATGCTGCACCAGTAGGTATATCTGGAATATCATTTACATGTGTTACATCAATGCCTTCCTTTTCGAGGTTGCTCTTAAGGTAAGTTCCGTTTATATCTGTCCCTACAGACCCGAACATAGTAACTTTTCCACCAAGCCTGGCAGCCGCTACTGCCTGATTGGCCCCCTTGCCGCCTGGGGAGCAGAAAAATGTCTTCCCTTTTATTGTTTCCCCAAGCTCAGGTAAACTGTCTGTTTCTATGACATAATCCAAGTTGATACTGCCTACTACTGCTATTTTTGCCACAATGCTCCTCCATCCTACTTGATTATAATATTCATTAACGGTGCATGCTGCTGTGCCCCATATACGTCCCTATCTCCCACCGTTCCAGACGAAGTCTCCCTAGCAAATGTTATTTTAAACCCAAGTGCCTGGTCGAAAAAGACCAAATGGTGTATCTGCTGCTCCGATATATGGTAAAGGTCCGCTATCAAGCTTTTGGTAATAATACCTGCATCTTTTACTCTAAAGTAGTTTTCTTTGCTATTAAAAAGGACATCCAGAGTGATTTCAAACGGGCCTGAATTCTTGCTTCTTAATACCTTTGCCAGTTCAAACAATGTGGTCATTGCAAGACCTCCTCCAAAAACTCAATTCGGAACGGATTCTCCGTAATTTCCATCAGATGATAGATGGAAAATTCATAGACAGGTCCAAATTCCACATCACTAGGGGCAAAAGGAAAGGCAAGATTTCCTGCTGTGGATTTCCTGTTTTCATAGCCATAATGTAGAAAGGTTGAACGGACTGTTGCACAAATGCTTGTTGCAAGTTCTTGTGTTTTGGCAATCACTTCGAACATGACACCAATCTCATGGCCATGGAAGGCAGTTGTTTCCTTGTTTCCAAGTACACCGTTTTTTCCATAGTTATAAAAATTTATTTGATAGTCTTCCTGAGGAATCTCTTTGTAATAGTCCTGTACTTGCTGGATGACGATGTCTTCTATGTCTTCGATGGATCCTAAAAGGATGGGGTCTCTTATTCCAGCTATGACAAATGTCCGATACGCTACCAACTTAGCAGCTTCCAATTTGATTCGATGTTGATCATTTTTGATATATTTACTGTTTTTCACACTGATAACACCTGGTAATGTCTCATTAAATTCACATTCACTAAGGTCGAGTGTGAATCCAGGTCCATGAAGTATGTATGGATGCTCTTTCTCATAAAAGGTGTGGGCAGCCAGACTTATTGTTGTACATTTCCTTTTGGGGTTTAGCGACTCCACTGTAAAATAATCCTCGTGAATTGTTCCGAGTATACTGTCCTTTGTCGTTCCAGGCTCCGCACAGAGAGCACCGCATTCTAGAATTTTCCCTAAGTGATAGGAGAGGCCAAGGTCTTTCTGATGAAAAGCTCCGACCGCTGCAAAAGGTGATGGATCGTAAGCTCTTCCGCAGACGATAACATCAGCCCCTTGTTCAAGAGCTTCAACAATTGGTTCGTGTCCCATTTGTGCAACAATATTGAAGGAGTCTTCTATTTGACTAGTAGTTAGTTCAGGAATGTTACTGCTAAGTGGGTTAATCTTGTTAGCTTTGTTTGCTTGTAGAATCTCTTCTGTTGTAAAGTCAGCCCATATGACTGCTGTATTTGCTTTTAGGTTGTTCTCGTTCAAGATTTCCTTGATGATCTCCAATGTCCATTCTACATGCGGTTTTGCTCCGGCACCTCCTGCGGAACCGATGATAATGGGGATTTTCTTTGGCACACCGTTTTTAAGGAGTATTTCCAAATCTTTTTTTGCTGCCCGTCTGCTGACTATGGGTACTCCTGCGCCAAGCTTATGTGGACCTGCATCTGTGGAACCTGCATCCACTACAATTCCGTGTATCTCTTCTTTTAGTCCATTTAGAAAAGACGTTTCAGGAAAACCGTAACCTAGCATCCCGCAGGGGGAAAGTATTCTAATATGTTTGCTCATATTGACACATCCTTTGGAGGATTGGCTTGTAAGTATTTTATGTGTAACCGGTTACACATAAAGCTAAAAAATATATGTAACCGGTTACACACTTTATATTCACTAAATTAAATGATAAATGAAAGAAAGTCAAGATGTTTTTGTAAATATTCTGAAAAGTAGACTTTAGTTGGTATGGGTGGTGAACTTGTGCTATTTTATATAAATTCTTTTACTCCCTCTCTTCAGCAGTTTAGTAAATAGGATTGCAGGGGCACATGTCCCTTCAGAGGATGGGCGACATTTAAATACAGCAAGATAAATCATCCTTCAAACAAAAAAATTTGTTTCTCCTAACCAACAAAATCCGATATACACCATAAAGCTTCGACATCTACATGATGTATAGAACCAAGATATTTTGTTAATGATAGTACCGAATTTAAATTAAGGCGGTGCTATTATGCTAACAAATAAACAAAAACAGATAAAAACCAAGTTATCGAATTACTATATAGAAAATGGAGTAATGCCAACAATTCAAATGCTGAGGAGTAATCCTGACCTACCGTCTGATTCTGTCATTCTTAGGGCCTTTGGATCTACATCCTATCCTCGTGTTATTGAATCTATGGGCTTCCCAAGCAACAAGAGCGCAGTATACACAAAAGAGGAAGTACTAAAATACATGAATGAATTCGTAAATGAATTCGGAGAGGAGAAGCTTACTCATCAAAATTTTGAGGAGTGGATGGTTAATAATGGTCGGAGTACTAGCTTTAGAAAGAGATACGGGTGGAATAAGTTAAAAAAGGAATTCAAATTCTCCCTTTTAAAAGAGACAGGATATGATCCAAAAGATGTGTACGACAGGCTTATTGAGTTTGTACGGGATTATGAGTTAAAGAACGGTTATTATCCAATTATCAATGAAATTAACAAAGCATTATCACCATTGCACATAAGTACAATTGAAAAATTGAATGGAAAGAAATACCGAGAAATTTTAGAGGAAAATGAGATCTACATTCCCGCTTATACATATACAAATGATTACTTATTAGAAGCTCTTCATAAAGAAAGAGAAGAAACAGGCGCGACCCCGTTATTTGAATCTTTTCAAAAGAGAAAGAATCAAACTGCAACTTTTAAAGACGGGAGCCAAAAGCCTGATTGCGGTTGTTTTATTAGGGCTTTTGGAAGTTTTAGAGAAGCTTTGTCCCAAGCAGGATATGAACCAAACCCTCGCGGTGATGGACACTGTTATTTAAGTAATCATAACCACCGCAACCCATCTCGCCTACAAGGCATGGTAGATGATCTCTTACAATTTGTTCCCCACGAAAAAGAAGACCATGGTTTGTTATATAAAAAAATACCAGGGTTTGAGCATTATAAGGGTGCTAAAGATGCGGATATTGTATTGTTAAATACCCCGGGATTAGACAAAGATTATATTATCGAGGTAACATCTTACCTTACAAGAGAACAATTTGAAGGAAAGCAACACATTTCACCAAATGGCCGGCAAATGCAATATTATAAGAATTTACATGAGAAATTAGAAATGGTGAAGAGTTCAAATTTCAAAGGTGAGTTTATTATTATTTTCAAAGACGATGATATCGAAGAACATTTAAAGCCGATTCTGTCTAAATTTGCTAGACCAACTAAAGTTGGTAAGATCATAAAGAAGAGACTGGTTAATAGGGAAAGAAACCCTCAACTTTATACAGATAGGGAGTTACTAGAAAACCTAAGGAAAAGGGCTAAGGAAGTTGCGTCCAAAAAGAATGGCATGCCCCCGTACCTCAAAGATATGGTACAACCTGAAAGAGGATGGGCTCACCCATCTAGATATTTCCAACGATTTGAAGTCAAAACTTGGGATGGAGTACTCTCTTATGCCGGATTAGAAAATCACCGACAGTACCGTGATAGAATCCTATTTTCGACTTTTAAAAAAATCGAAGATTCAATGGGAAGAATCCCAGTTTACTCAGAAATTGATAACGGTCTTTATAGGAAAGCACTCTATCGGTTTGGTACCTGGAAAGCATTCTTACAAAAGTATGAATTATTTAAGAATGATAAGGAATAAAAAAACTCGTCCTGTGGCGAGTTTCTTTATGAGCTCCCATCTAAGCTCAGTTTTAACGCACTAATGTATAGACGGGTCAGCGTACCTATCCCCTTGGCTCGAAATTACGCTTTGAAGATGAGGTTTGGGGATATGCCCAGGATTCTGGCGGCTTGCCTTTGGGAAATGCCTTTTTTTTTTTTTATTTTTCTGAGTAGTGGTAGACGTTGCTAGCGCTTTTTTCGCGGGTTTTTCTTATTGGTTATCCTTTTGTTGGATTTGGCATGACTCGTCTGTTATGTTTTTCTCTCCTGCTAAATCAGAAATGGTTCTGGCTAATCTTATGGTTTTCATTTGGACTCGGTTGCTCAATCCTAGTTTTATTTCTTTTCTACTAGAGGAAATCCCATATAATGTAGTAGTGCGGATGAAACTCTTTCTTTCGACTCTTTTACATAGGCGTCGGGTAAGCCAACAATTGCAATGGATTCCATTCCTTCTTTCACATGCACTTCCACACGAATCCGATACCCCTCCAATCCTTTTAAACCGATACTAGTGACGTTTATAGACATAAAAAATCCTCCTATCTTATAGTAATTTTGTTTTATATAATGGTTGAGTTGTATAACTGTTTGGGGATATTACTTTTTTAGGATTCTAGTAGATTGGTATGTTGGGTATAATAATTAGGGGAATTTCAAGTCGCGTATTCAAGTAGCAGTGAAGCTGTTAATTATTACTATACACTTATTATAAAAAAATTCAAATAATTCACTAGGTTTTTATACCTATAAGAAAGTGCTTGAGGAAGCAGAGAACCGTCCCCATGCTTCCACAAACAATCAGACAGCAAATACAAAAAGCCGCAGTTATCTATTCCATCTTTTTTACAGAACAGAAGATCAGCTACAGCTTTATAACGGACGGGAAGAAGCGTCCGGTTCGATAAAACTTTTTGGGATGGGGTAATATATATGACAACAATCAATCAATAGATACTTTGTCCTGTTTGCCGACAACCCTTTGCCAATAATGAACTGGTAGAATTAGATGCCGTGAACACCGTGTATCACATTAAATGTAACGGTAATTTTGTAGAACCTTCGAGCGGACTGGTTACTTATAAAGAGATGTGCAAAAGGTATGAGTTTTTGATTATGGTTGACCAGGTTCATTAACGACATATAAAAATCTATAATAAGATTAATTACCAAAATTCTCAAGGGTGGAGGAACTTACCTCCTCCCTTAAATCATATCCTCAAGATATTATTCTATATTAGCAATGAGGAAGCAGAGGTTCGTCCCTGCGCTTCCCTTATTGCAAGTCATACTGTTTCTCAAAATAATTTTTATACTCACCACTTAAAATTTGCTCCCACCATGCTTGATTATCTAGGTACCATTGTATAGTTTGAGCAATTCCGGTATCAAACGTGTAGGTAGGTCTCCACCCCAATTTTTCTAATTTCGTAGGGTCTATTGCATAACGTTTATCATGTCCCAGTCGATCTTTTACAAATTCAATTAACTCTTCGGATTTACCTAAAGTTTTTATAATCGTCTTAACCACTTCTAAATTTGTCCGTTCATTATGTCCACCTACATTATATACTTCACCATTAATACCTTCATGCAATACTAAGTCAATTGCTGCACAATGATCAATTACATGCAACCAATCTCGAATGTTTTTTCCATCTCCATAAACAGGTACCTTTTGCTCATTTAGAACACGTGAAATTGTTAAAGGAATCAATTTTTCTGGAAAATGGTATGGACCATAGTTATTTGAGCAACGTGTAATATTTACTGGCAATCCATAAGTTTCATTATATGCACGTACTAATAAATCTGAGGATGCTTTACTGGCACTATAAGGACTATTTGGTTGTAGCGGTGTTTCTTCTGTGAAGAATGTGTTAGGATTAAAATCTAACTCACCATAAACTTCATCTGTTGAAACATGGACAAACTTAGTAACTCCAACTGCTCTTGAAGCATCTAATAATACTTGTGTTCCGACTACATTTGTCTGCACAAAGATTCCTGGATTTGAAATCGAACGGTCAACATGGCTCTCTGCAGCAAAATGAACAACGTAGTCAAATTCCTTTTTACCAAAAAGTGACATTATTATTTCACGGTCAGCAATGTCCGCTTTAACAAAGTGATAATTGTCTTTTGCTTCAATATATTTGTGCTTTGTTAAATCCCCGGCATATGATAATAAATCTAAATTATAAATATCATATTGAGGATACTTGTCCACCATATATTGAACAAAGTTACCGCCTATAAATCCGGCACCACCTGTAACAAGAATTTTATTTCGCGCCACTTATTTCACCTCTCTGCTAATTCATTTAAATAATGTTTTAATGCATTCTGCCACTTTGGTAATGGCTCAAATCCATTGTCAATTAACTTCTGCTTTGACATTCGTGAGTTTTTTGGTCTAACAGCACGTTTTGGATATTCTTCTGTTAAAATTGAGTTTACTGTAACTTCTTTATTTGCTTGCTGAAAGATTTCAGAAGCAAACTCTGCCCATGAACAAAAGCCCTCGTTTGCTGCATGGTAGACACCATACTTTTCCGTTTGAATCATATCAATTAATAAACGTGCTAAATCAAATGTATACGTTGGTGAACCATATTGATCTCCTACAACATTTAATTTATTATGGGTTGCAGATAATCTAAGCATGGTTTTTATAAAATTATTTCCATTAATTCCGAATACCCACGAAATACGAACGATAAAATACTCTTCTAGTAAACCTCTTACAACATTTTCTCCCTCATATTTCGTTAACCCATAGTAGCCTACCGGGTCAGGCTTATCAATTTCTGAAAAGAGTTCTTCGCCTTTACCATCAAATACATAATCAGTACTTATATACATCAACGTTGCATTTACTTTCTTAGCTGCAGTAGATATAAATTTTGTACCTAATACATTTACATTCCAGCATGTTTCTTTATCATCTTCAGCTTTATCAACCGCTGTATATGCAGCGCAATGAATGATTACGTCAGGATTGGTTTTTTGTACATATTGATATACTTCTGCTTCATTAGTAATGTCTAAGTCTTCTCTACCAACTCCTAACATACTAATTCCACGTTTTTTACCTTCTCGTACAACATCATAACCAAGTTGGCCAGTGTAACCCGTTACTAAAACCTTCATAATAAACTACTCTCCATAATTAAAATTATTTTCAGCATCTTCTAAAAGAGGGGCTTTTTGGTCTTTTTCTGAAAGAATAGGGTTTATATCAATTGGCCACTCAATACCAATATCAGGATCATTCCAAATAATACCACGATCGTTTTCTGGTGAGTAAAGTTCATCCACCTTATACTGCACCTCAACATTATCAGTTAAAGTTATAAAAGCATGCGCAAAACCTTTTGGTACTAATAATTGTTTTTTATTTTCTTCAGTTAATTCAATTCCAAACCATTCGCCAAAAGAAGGACTATTTTTTCTGATATCAACAGCCACATCAAAAATAGCACCCTTTGTGCAACGTATTAACTTTGTCTGCGCTTTAGGGTTTAACTGATAATGCAATCCTCTTAATGTCCCTTTAGCTGTAGAAAAAGATTGATTATCTTGGATAAAGTTTAATTCTAATCCAGCTTCCAAGAACCTAGCCTCACTAAACGTTTCCATAAACCAACCTCTACGATCACCAAACACTGTTGGTTCAATAACCAAAACCTCTTTTAAATAAGTTTTAATAACGTTCATACTTCACCTCCTACACCAATTAATACTTAATTTCTCCTTTTGCAACTTTTAATAAATATTGACCATATGCAGTTTTAGAAAATAATTCACCAGATTTAATTAACTCTTCCTTCCCAATCCAACCATTAATATATGCAATTTCTTCAGGTGCGGCAATTTTAACTCCTTGATGTTCTTCTACAGTCTTAACAAAATTAGTTGCTGCAACTAAACTTTGATGAGTACCTGTATCCAGCCAAGTATATCCTCGACCTAAAAGTTCAACTTCTAGATCTCCAGTATTTAGATATATTTCATTAATAGATGTAATTTCTAATTCACCACGTTCAGAAGGCCTAATTCCTTTGGCAATCTCTACAACACGGTTATCATAAAAGTAAAGACCTGTAATGGCATAATTTGATTTGGGAAACTTAGGTTTTTCTTCTACACTAATTACTTTTCCTTCTGAATCAAATTCTACAACTCCGAATCTTTCTGGGTCTTGTACATGATAGCCAAACACAGTTGCCCCAGATTCTTTGTTTGCGGCACGTTGGAGGATTTTTCTCATTCCACTTCCATAGTAAATGTTATCACCAAGAATCATAGCAACAGAATCAGCACCAATAAAATCCTTACCAATTATAAATGCCTGAGCTAAACCATCTGGGCTAGGCTGGATCTTATATTGAATATTTACACCAAATTGAGAACCATCTTTTAATAATGACTCAAAACGAGGTGTGTCTTCTGGGGTCGAAATGATTAAAATTTCACGAATTCCTGCAAGCATCAGAGTAGATAGTGGATAGTAAATCATCGGCTTATCATAAATAGGTAATAATTGTTTACTAGTTACCATCGTTAAAGGATATAAACGTGTTCCACTTCCACCCGCTAAAATTATTCCTTTCATTTCTTTGACTCCTTTAAATTTAGATTCGTCCTAAGATTATAGACATGATATTCAATCAAATAATTAGAATAGTTAATAAGTACAACAACTTCTATAAATTTTTGTATAATAGTCTTACGTTATTCAAAAAAAAAAAAAGAAGAGCAACTTTAACTCTTCATTAGGTATATTTTTCATTGATAAATCAATTTGTTTGAAAATTAGATTTTATCAAACATCTGATTGAAGTTTTGAAGAGATTTAGTTATTAAATAATCCCTTTTAGTTTCTAATTCCATTTTTGGTATTTTAGAATATTTAATGAAAGTATCATATAATTCTTCAAACTCAACATTACCCTCATAATCTTCAATATCCCAAGTTTTAGTGAAAGAATCTAATTTATATATTTTTTTTCCTAACCCAATATGTGGTACCGCATAAGAAGAGGCTGTGATGTTACCATGTAAACTCGTACCTGCAAAAAATTGTGATTTTGCTATTAGATACATGATATCATAAATATTCAGATCAACCATTAAGTCAGCAAAAGGATTTATATAAGTAAGAATTTTTTGTAGTGCTATTTGGTTATCGTGGCCAGAAGCAAAGCCAATTGGTAAAAGTAATATCCGTAAATTACTTTTTTGTGAAATTCTTTTTAATTGACTTGCAATAATTTTTTCTTTTCCAACACTAGAAGTTAAATTAGTTTGAAAACAAATAAAGCTGTTTTCTTCAACATACTCTTTAACCTTTGGGTTAATTAGTTCTTTCAATACTTCTTCTGTAAAGAATGTAGACATGATAATGGCAGAATCAGGTGCCATTATGGGTGAGATATCTTCAAAATTACTCATGGTTAAATTATCTCTTACAGAAAAATAGTCTATTTTTCTTAGGTTGGACTTAACATAAGCTAATTCTATTGAGGAAAAATTAGAGATATTTGAGCCCCCTACAGTATTATAAAAAATCTTTGAATTAATACCTACATCTTCTTTAATGAAGATCCAAGGAAATTTCCCCTCTACACCAAGTCGTCTTCTAACATACGCTTCAAGTATTTCTTTTCCAATAGTTTTTCTAATAACTTTTTTTATATAATGGATTAAACTATTTCTAGATAAATGTTCATACATTTGATACCATCTTGCTGGTAAAACCTCTCCACCCGATATTAATATAACATTTTCATCTGATGAATTTTTAAATCTTTTAATTAAGTTTCTAATTTCATCTGTTTTTTTACCACCCACACTACTAAGGTCACTACTTATTAATCCATAATAACCAAGTGAGTATTCTTGTAGTAACTCTGGTCTATATTTTTTAATATAATTTTCAATAATTATTGGAAATAATAAATCACCATAATTATATCTGTCAAATGCTCCTACAATGGCTATTTCTTTCATAGTCTCACAATCCTTTTCATTAAGGTCTTACCATACTAATATCTTATCTCACCATTCATTAGCTTTAAAAATTGTTCAGCTGATTGTATTACATTTTTATATTTAAATCTGCGTTTTTTCTTATTTTTTGAATAAGTGGCATCCGTTGAAGAATCCTCCTTGTGGTAAATAACTACATTAGGAGAGTACATCGTTTTCAAGCCATCTCTATTTGCCAAATAATATAGAATATCTTCTTCCATATACATAAAAGTTTTATCAAAAAAACCTTCAAACCTCTCAATATATCCCTTAGAGAATATCAAACAACTACCATGTAGTTGGACATTATACTGAATATTTTCATGATCATTATTACCTATTAAATCTAATTGACGTTTTTTTATTTTTTTTTGCATGATTTTTCTAAGAGGTCCTTCAACACCTATATAATTTAAAATTAGTAATCTTTTATATACATTTATAATTTTATATAATTGTTCTTTTGTGATAACGCTATTACCTACTGGATTTTGATGGTTATTATCTTTTAAGGAAATTATATCTGGCCCTAAAATATCAAAACCAAAAGTCTCATATTCATTTATTACCTTATTAATAAATGCTCTTTGTTTAATTACTGTATCATTATTTACTACCATAATAAAATCTGAATTATACTCATATTTCCCAAGTTTATAACCAATATTATTGCCTCTTGCAAAGCCTTCGTTTTCTCCATTTAGAATTATTTTAACTTTTGCATTCATACTGTACTTTTCTTTTAATTCTATTCCCGATCCATTTGGCGAACAATTATCTACGACTATAATATTATAGTTTAGATAATCTATATTACTTAGAATAGATTCAATACATTCTATGGTGTCCTCTTTAACTAAGTAATGTAAAATTACAAATGTAAAATGATACATTTTGTTTCTCCTTTTTGTAACTTACTATTTTTTTAATTTTATATAAGAGGATAATAGTTTAATATCATTTTTATTAATAATGAGTACATCTCTCAAAGATATACTTTCTTTTCTAGCATAAACCCACGCAAACAAAAAACCACCAATTAGATAGGAAATTGTAGAAGCTATAGCAGCACCTTCTATCCCTAAACTCGGAATTAAAATTAAATTTAATATTACATTTGTTATTAATGGAAAAATTAATATCTTTAGAGCAAACAATGGATATCCTCTTGCAGCTAAATCCGGATGTAAAATCTTTACAATTACTATGGATAATACTCCAGGTAACAAAAGTCTTATGACTTCTGAAGCAGCACTAAACTCTTTTCCGAATAGTAAATTTATAATTTGTGGTGCTAATAACCAAATCATTAGGCTCCCTAGAATTAGAAATGGTAACGAAATTCTTAATAATTTTATAGCTCTAAGATATGCTATTTCATCAGTCTTAGCATTTACATTTTTTGAAAAAATAACTAAACCTATAGCTGCTGGTAATTGCCAGATTAATTCAGAAATACTCACCCCTATAGAATAAACTCCTACCTCGGCTGAACTGGTTAGCCTTTCTAGGAAAATAATATCAATCCGGTAATTTAGAGATATAATAAATAGTGCCAGCGCAAAAGAAAAACCTCTTTTAACAATTAAATTTGTAATTTTTCTTTTAACAATAGTTCTAAAATTTATAAGTTTTTTTACATGCCACAAAATATAAATTATTGTACATAATGAAATAAAAATTTGAACAATAACAGCACCCAAAACGCCCATTTTAAACCACCAAACTAAGATTAAAACACCTAGAAAGTTGATTACAAAACTAATAATAATTTTAGTGTTAAAAACTCCTATTTTTTCCTTCCCTAATAATATTCCAGAAAGATACTGATTTAACAAATTAAGTGGAATAGTTAATAAGACTATTAATAATAGATTCCATCCATACAATTTATCTGGTCCAGTTAAAAAGTAGCTGATTCCTATTAAAATAGATATACCCGATGAAACAATCCATAATATTATTATAGATGGTAACATTTCTTCTACTCTGTATATCTTTTTACCTATGTAATAAGCTGTAGATTGTTTTATTCCAAGGTCTGCTATAGATATTAATAAGTTGGGTAACACAAAAATAGCTGTAATAATCCCTTTACCTTCAGGGCCAAGTAGTCTAGCTAATATAATTGAGACAATAAAACTACCAAAAAGTACAATTACTCTTGTTCCCAATGTAGAAATTACATGGAATCCTGTAGATCTTTTTTTCTTCATAAAAAATCCTTTACAATAATTTTATTGTTATTTTTATATACAGTTGGTTATTTCTCATAACATCACTTACCATTAATAAATCTATATATTAAAACCGTAGCATTGCTTTAGTAGTTTCCGTTTTACGAGGTACATAATATGTTTGAACTGTAGTAAGTTACTTATATTATTTTCTTCATTATATTTAATTAAATCTCTTAACTTTTTCCTTTCTATAAAATATCTACTACTCAATAAGCTCTGTGAAAGAATAATATCTTCTTGGTCCTTTAATGGTAATTCTTTAATAAAGTCAGAAAAAGTTTCTAGGTATTGCCTCTTATTATTTTCTAAATCCCATATATTTTTAAAAGTATTTTGTCTATCATCTTTGTTTATAATTAAGCATACTTTATTAACGTGTGCAATTTTCGTTATTTTTGAGGCTCTAATCAAAAATTCTAAATCCTGCCTTCTCTGGAATTTTTCATTAAACCCTTTAATTTTAAGGACTACATCCCTTTTTAAAAGCATATTTGAGCCTGAGCTGATATAAAATGTCCCCATTAAGATTTCTCTTGTAAGATTTCCTTCTCTGTTCTCTACTCCTCTATCAATTAATTTACCCGACTTTCTTCTTATAAATTTTGTATAACAAATTCCATATTCATTTGGCAATTCTTCTAACTTTTTGACCTGAAGTTCTATTTTATCTGGTAAGAATTCATCATCATTATCTAAAAAAGAAATATAGTCGCCTGTTGAATGTTTAATTCCTGTATTTCTTGCTGCTGAACCGTTCTTATTTTTAGAATGTTTTATATATTTAATTTTTTTAATCTTCAAATATAAGTTCATGACCTTTTCAGTAGATATCCTATCTTCTGAATTTGGTGAATTATCATCAACTACTATAATCTCTGTATTTTGATATGTTTGTTTAAGGGCGCTCTCGATCGTCTTTTTCAACATATCTGCCCTCTTATAAGAAGGAATTATTATTGATACTTTTTTAGCCATATACATAATTAAACCATCCTTATTTGATTTTTTGGTAAAGTTTGAGATATAGCACCAACGGCAGCTGGTAGTTAACACTAATTTAGATTGGATTTTGTGTTTTCCGTATACCATCCAATTGCTTCTTTAATTCCTTTTTCAAAGCTCCATTCTGGCTGATAATTAAGTAGTTCTTTTGCCTTGCGAATATCAGCATTACTATGCTTAATATCACCTTTTCTTTCCGGTCCAAATAATGGTGTTATATCCTTTCCTAAACTACTTCTTATAACGTTATAAATATCAATTAAACTCTCCCTTCCTCCATATGCAATGTTAAATGAATTTCCAGCTACATGTGAAGGTGCGTGACATGCATTTATATTCGCTTGTATTACATTATCAATATATGTGAAATCACGACTTTGGCTCCCATCACCATTAATAGTCGGTCTATGGCCACTAATTAACAGCTGAATAAACTTTGGGATAACAGCAGCATATGTTCCTTCTGGATTTTGCCTTCTTCCAAAAACATTGAAATATCGAAGTCCATAAGTATCTAAACCGTATAATTCTTTATATAAACGTCCGTATTCCTCATTCACTTTTTTAGTTAGTGCATATGGAGATAGAACGTACCCTTCTCTTCCCTCTAGCTTGGGTAATTGGGGTTCGTCTCCATAAACGGATGAACTAGAAGCATATACAAATTTTTTAACATTTTTTTGTTTAGCTGCTTCCATCATGTTTAAAGTCCCTTTAATATTCACTTCTTCATAATACTGGGGCATTTCTATACTTCTTGGTACGCTTCCCCAAGCAGCTTGGTGTAATACATAATCTATATCATTACAAGCATCTAAACATGTCCCAAAATCCCTTATATCACCTTTAATAAACTCATAGTTTTCGCTATTAGTAAAGTCATCTATATTTTTTTGTGATCCTGTAGATAAATTATCAAGACCTCTTACCTTATAATCATTCTCTAAAAGATATTCAACTAAATTAGTCCCTATAAATCCTGCGGAACCAGTCACTAAAAATACTGCATTTTTTTTAATTTCCATTTTTTCTAATAACATTGATTTTCTCCCTTAACTTAAAATCTTTTATCATGATAAATATTATAATTAATAGGTAGAAAACCTTATGCCTATGCCTTAAAGCAGTTCCTGCGTTCTGAACGCCTATGCTAAATATAAAGACAGTTGTTAATAAACCTACTAATAAAATTATAATTAAAGTTTGATTTTTTTTAGGTATTTTCTTAAAATTAATAAAAATGTATACAGATGCACTTAAATAAAGAATTCCATCAAGCATAAAAGAAATAATATCGTTAAAGCCCCTCCAATCAATAGGTAAAGGAGATGAAATAAAATAAAATATATAAATCGGTCCATAAAGTATCATTTGGAAAATATTATTTATCGATAATTCAGTTAAGTAAGCAGAGGATCCTCTTACTGTAGAAATTTCATCATAAACATCTTGAATATCTTTTATTTGAAGTTTTCTGAATATTGGTAAACTACTCCAATCATAGACTCCAAAAAACCAAACTAAGAAAATAGACATTATAACAAATAATAAAACCGATCTTAATTGAAATACTAACTTTGAATTTTTATAGAATATCATTATAAAAGCATGCATAGCCAATAATCCAATGGTACCAGAATGAAATAGTGCACTTGCTAAAACCATAAGAATAGATAATAAAAAAGCATTTTTTGACTGAGTATGAAACCAATATACTATGTAGAAAATTGAACAAACTACGAAGAAAGCTGATACCATCTCTCTAAGAAATATACCTGAAAAGAAAATCGCATGTGGAAATATTAGTAAAATTAAAATGCCGATAATTTTGTTTTCCCATCTTATTTCAATCATTTTTAAGATAATATAAACAATATAAACAGTAGTGAATCCTAATAGTACATTAGAATATTGTATTATTATCCTTTCACTTTCAGTAATTGTGAAAATAAATGCTGCTAGTTTAATAAAAATCTCATAGTTCGAATCTAGTATTTTAGAACCATGGCCTGAAATATTAATAGCGTTTTGATAAAATCTTTCTGTGTCTTCTCCACTATGAGGAATAATAATTATCCCCCTCATATATATATCAATTAACATTACTGAAAATCTTGAAACGAAACCAATAAAAAATAAATTACGTAAAGTTGAATTAAACTTTCCTATAAAAAACAACACTAAAATAGCATTTGATGAAACCAAAAGTAGTAATGCCAAATCATGTTGGTTAATAAATGGTTTAATTAATGAATAGCCAAGTATTTGTAAAATAAAAAAGAACCATATAAATTTCAAAGATAATTCATCTCTTTCATTTAATTTTAGGCATCAATACTTCCTTTAAAGAATTATTTAGTCAGCTTTACAACCTCCAGTATCTATAACCCATTTCCTCTGCTTCTTTTCTATCAAACAATCCCTTAATATCAATTAAGACATAATTTTTTCTATTTACAAATACGTCAAATTCAGATGTTGCAGCAACCTCTTCCAATGTCTCCAAATTAATTAATTCTCTAGCTCCATACATCATTGTTAAGTCGCTTAAATTAATACCCTTGAACTCTTCATGTGAAACTGCAAAAATTACTGCATCAATATGCTTAATTTCTTCGGTTTTAAATAGATTAATTCCATATTCCTTCCACAAGTCTTCTTTGTCTGCTACTGGGTCTACAACTTTCACTTCAATTCCATACTCTTCAAGTTCTTTAATAATATCCACTACTTTTGTATTCCTAACATCAGGACAGTTTTCTTTAAATGTAATCCCAAAAATCGCCACTTTTGCTCCATTAATTTGTTTGTTTGCTTTAATCATTTGTTTGACAGTATTCTCTGCGACATATTTGCCCATATCATCGTTTATTTTTCGTCCAGAAAGTATAAATTGTGAATAGTAACCCATTTGTTCAGCTTTATAAGTTAAGTAATATGGATCAACCCCTATACAATGTCCTCCTACTAGGCCTGGAGAAAATTTAAGGAAATTCCATTTAGTTCCTGCAGCTTCTAAAACCGCTTTTGTATCAATATCCATCGTGTTAAAAATAATAGAAAGTTCATTCATGAAAGCGATATTTATATCACGTTGGGCATTCTCAATAACTTTAGCAGCCTCTGCTACTTTTATACTCTCTGCTTTATATACTCCTACATCTACAACTAATTCATAAACCTTTGCAACCATATCTAATGTTTCGCTATCCATTCCTGAAACCACTTTTGTAATTGTTTCTAATCTATGTTCTTTATCACCTGGATTTATTCTTTCTGGAGAATATCCTACTTTAAAATCTATTCCACACTTTAAGCCAGATTCTTTTTCTAAAATTGGTACACAAATTTCTTCTGTTACGCCTGGATAAACGGTAGATTCAAAGACCACAATTGAGCCCTTAGTTAAGTTTCTCCCTAATGTTCGACTTGCTGATTTTACCGGAGTCAAATCTGGAGTACGGTCTTCTTTTACAGGTGTCGGAACTGCTACGATATGAAATTTTGATTCTTTAAGTCTTGTTTCGTCAGAAGTAAAATCTACAGTTGTATTCTTAATTACATCATTTCCTACTTCTTTAGTTGGATCTATACCTTTTTTATAGAGCTCAATTTTTTCATCATGAATATCAAATCCAATAACATCTATCTTTTTAGCAAACGCTACAGCAATTGGCATACCAACGTAACCGAGCCCAATTAAGGATATTTTCTCTACTCTATTAACAATCTTTTCATATAAGTTCATTTTAAATCTCCCTTAATTAATCTTATTTATTTCTTCAACATATGCTTTAATGACTATATTTCTATCATATTCTTTTTCCATTTTTCTTCGGCCATTAATTCCCATATGTACTTTTTTCTCATATGGAAGATTAATGAAATTAATTATTTCACAAACTAAACTATCTACGTTTCTCACTTCAAATCCTAAACCACTAATCTGATTATCAAATGTTTCAATGCAACCCGGTACTTTTGATGCTAGTACGGGACGTCCTGACGCTGCAGTTTCGAGTAGTACGTTAGCAGTTCCTTCATGATAAGAAGGTAGTATAGTTGCATGTGAATTTTTTATAAATTCGTGTACATTTTCTTGCAACCCATGGTACTTAATAATACCCCTATCTTCATATTCGTTTAATACCTTAATGTAATTTTCTTCTATAGCTCCTACTAAATCAAAATGCACTTCTGGGTACTTCTCTTTTGTTATTTCAGCAGCATTTAGTAACTCATTTATTCCCTTCGCCATCATAATCCGGCCAATAAAAAGAAATTTTATACTTTTATATTTCTCGGGATAAACTTCAAGTTTATGCTCTTCTAAATTCACACCCGAACCAGGAATTAGTTTTGTTTCCCCTTTAACAATTTTGTTTTTAATGAAAAATTCCCTATTTGACTGGTTTTGAAAAAATGTACAAGATGCCTTTTTTAAAGCAATTTTATATAACATTAATATAATTTTTTGCATAGTACCTTTTTTTTCTAATGCTGTTCCAAGCCCCGTAATATTAGCGATACATGGGACATTTAATATTCTCGATGCAACCCCACCATAAATATTAGGTTTAATTGTATAAGTCAAAACAACTTCGGGATCTACTTCTTTTATAATTTTTTTATAATTAAATAATAGCTTTAAATCTGTTATTGGGTTAGTACCTCTTCTATTAATCTCTGTTTCAATAACTTTACATCCTATTGTACTTAACTTAGAATTATAATTTCCTTTTGGCAAACTAACATAAACTTCATTTTCCTTAATTAATTTCTCAATTAATTCTTTTCTAAATTTATATAAACCTATATCATTATTTGCAAATATTAAAATTTTCTTCATTACTTACTCTCCTCGTGAACACAAAGAATCACGTATATGCTTTATTTAATTACATTATGAAACTTAATAGGTTTGGCTGGTGACCCTACAGCTGTGCAATCTTCTGGTAAATCTTTTACCACTATTGCTCCTGCCCCAACAATCGTGTTTTTTCCAATTGAAACACCTTGTATAATTGCTGAACCTGTCCCAACACTTACACATTCTTTTGTAACAACATGCCCTGATACATTTACACTAGGTAATATTGTTGTATAATCACCTAAAGTCGCATCATGTCCTATAGTACAATCTAGGTTAATAATTACATGGTTTCCTACCTTGATATCTGTAGTTAATATACTTGAAGCACATATAACCGAGCCTGCTCCAAACAATACTCTATCAGAGTAAATAACACTTGGATGAATTAAAACAGGATAAGTATTTTTGCTATCAATTATTCTCTCAATAGTTTTCTTTTTAATGATAGGGTCTCCTATTGCACAAACAACATAAATTGCTTGCATCTTTAACCATTCAATATTTCCAACTACTTTATATCCGTTAATTTCAGTACCTTGGATATTCTCATTATCATCGACAAATCCGACAATATTCCATTCCTTATTCACTCTATTTATTTCTTCAATTAACCAGGTAACTTCTCTTCCAAATCCACCTGCTCCTATAATAGCTATATCCTTCATAATTTAATCGTCCCCCAATCTTTTACTTCCTCTAAATGGTTCCATTGTTGCTGCAGCTTCGGAGTTGATCCCTTCCCTAACAAATACCTTTTTTAACGTAAGAAAAATTAACTTCCAATCTCCTAAGAAACTAACGTTTTCTACATAATGCACGTCAAGTGTAAACTTATTTTCCCAACTGATTGCATTCCTTCCATTAACTTGAGCTAAGCCTGATAGACCCGGTCTGACTTCATGTCGTCTTTTTTGATTATTATCATATAATGAGAGATATTGAATTAATAAAGGCCTTGGCCCAATTATTGACATGTCACCTTTTAATATATTGATAAGCTCCGGAAGTTCATCTAGTGAAGTTGAACGTAAAAACATTCCAAAATTCGTTAACCTCACACTATCTGGTAATAACTCTCCATTCTCATCTCGTTCATCTGTCATTGTTCGAAACTTGTACATGTTAAAGACCTTCTCATTTAAACCAGGTCTTGCTTGTTTAAAAATTATAGGACTACCTAATTTAAGTTTTACTAGGATCGCTACAACTGGAATTACAGGTATTATAGTAAGTATAATAATCGCAAATAAAGAAAGTAGTATGTCCATGGGTCTTTTAAAGTATCTTCTATATATGCTTTCTTTAGGCTTTTTCATCTTCCAACCACAGTCCTTTAATAATCCTAGTAACTCTTCTTAAATCTTCATCAGTTATTTTCGTATCTGACGGTAAGCATACCCCATCTTCAAATAACTTTTCAGATACATCGGTACCAATAAAACTATACTCCTCAAAGAATGGTTGCATATGCATTGGTTTCCAAACAGGTCTTGATTCAATATTCTCTTTTTCCAAAGCTACAAATATATCAACTGGTCTTACTTTACCTGTTAACCTAATAGAGCTTAACCAATAGTTCGGTGCATCCCATTCATTACTAGGCATGAACTCAATACCTGCAAGCTCACTAAGTTCTCTTTTATAAAACTGATAGATATACCTCTTCTTTTCTACTCGTTGTTCTAAAACTTTTAACTGTCCTCTCCCAATTCCAGCAACTACATTACTCATACGATAATTAAATCCTAATTCGCTATGTTGGTAGTGTCTTGCCTGATCTCTAGATTGTGTTGCCCAGAATCTAGTTTTGGCAATTTTATCTTGATTGTTTGATACAAGCATTCCGCCACCTGAAGTAGTGATGATTTTATTTCCATTAAAAGAGAAAATGCCATAATCACCAAATGTTCCAGTATGCTTACCTTTATAGTAGGTTCCTAAAGATTCAGCAGCGTCTTCTATTAGTGCAACCTTATGCTTCTTGCAAAGTTCTACGATTCTATCCATATCAGCAGATAAACCATAAAGGTGGACTACAATGACTGCTTTTACTTCGGGGTACTTTTGAAAAGCTTCTTCTAGAGCGTCCGGGCACATATTCCATGTTTCATAATTACTATCTATAAATACCGGAATAGCATTTTGATAGATAATTGGATTTGCTGTTGCAGAGAATGTAAGTGTTGGACAAAACACAATATCTCCCTCTACAACTCCAGCAGCCCTTAAAGCTAAGTGAATTGCTGCTGTACCAGAAGAAAGTGCGGCAGCAGCTTTTGAACCAACCTTTTCTGCTAGTTCTCTTTCAAATCCATTGACGTTTTCTCCAAGAGGAGCGATCCAGTTCGTTTCAAATGCTTCCTTTACATATTCCATTTCATAACCCTCATCACTCATATGAGGTGATGAAAGGAAAATCCTCTCGTTAACTTTTGTTGTGGTCATTTATTCTTCTTCCTTCCCCCTATAGGTTTTTTCTTTAGTAAATAAGGACTTATTTAGAAGTCGATTTCTCTTCCAACTAACTACTAATCTACCAAAACATAAAAAACAGGGCATTTAACCCCACCTCACACCACACCATCGATAACTCCTCGTATCTAAGGTGGAGACCTCTCCCCACCCACAGTGCAACCGAGTGCCTCCATTGATAAAGGTAAGGAGACATCACCTTGTAATTACTTCTTTTAATTAAACATTGGTTTTTGCATTTTCTACTAATTGTTCCATATATTCAACAATTTGATCTCTCAAGTCTTCTCTTTCTAAAGCAAAATCTAATTGAGCTTTGATAAAATCAAATTTATCTCCAACATCATGGCGTACTCCACTGAATTCATAAGCAACCACCATTTGTTTCTCGTTTAGTTCTTTAATTGCATCTGTTAACTGGATTTCTCCGCCAGCTCCAGGTGCTTGTGTTTCTAGAATGTCGAATATTTCCGGACGAAGGATGTACCTGCCCATAATTGCATGGTTGGAAGGCGCCTCTTCCATTTTTGGTTTTTCCACCAAACTATCGATATGGTAGCAGTGCTCATCTATTTCTCCATTCTTCATAGAGATTACACCGTACTTTGAAACATCTTCTTTTGGTACTTGCTGAACGCCTAAGACCGAAGAATCAAAACGCTCGTACACTTCAATCAGTTGCTTCGTACAAGGTTTGTCAGGAGAATAGACAATGTCATCACCAAGCAACACTGCAAACGGCTCATCCCCTATAAAGCGCTTCGCACACCCAATCGCATGGCCAAGGCCAAGAGGCTCTTTTTGACGAATATAATGGATATTCGCAAGCTTCGATATCTCTGAATCTCTTCCAACTGCTCATACTTCCCCTTCTTCGCCAACGTCTCTTCCAACTCATAAGACTTATCAAAGTGATCCTCAATCGCACGCTTGCCACGACCGCTGACAATAATAATATCTTCAATCCCAGAAGCAACCGCCTCTTCAATAATGAACTGGATTGTCGGCTTATCCACAATCGGCAGCATCTCTTTCGGTTGCGCTTTCGTTGCCGGAAGGAATCGAGTCCCTAATCCTGCCGCTGGAATAATCGCTTTTCTCACCTTTTGCATGACGTCATCCCCCTCTTAAACTGAAACTTTTGTTCTATATAAGTGCTTCAACTCTTCTTCTTTATTATTCGCAACGGCTAAAAGATATGCTCTTAATTCCGCTTCACTCATCGTCTCAAAATTCCTCAAGAAGTAACCCAATACCTCTTCATCCTTCAACGGCGCCTTCCCAATATGAATCTTCGGAAACACATCTGCCTTATGAATCTCATTTTCATTCAACAACTCTTCATACATCTTCTCCCCAGGTCGAATCCCAGAATACCTAATCCCAATTTCATCAATTGAATAACCCGACAAGGTGATTAGGTTTTTCGCCAGGTCAACAATTCTAACCGGCTCTCCCATATCCAACACAAATACCTCTCCACCACGTGCCAGGGTACCTGCTTGTATCACAAGCCTAGAAGCTTCCGGTATCGTCATAAAGTACCGCGTCATATCCGGATGCGTCACTGTAACAGGTCCACCAGCCTGAATCTGCTTCTTAAATAGAGGAATAACACTCCCCCTGCTTCCAAGCACATTTCCAAATCGCACAGCAACAAACTTGGTCTTACTTTCCTGCGCAAGCTGCTGGACCACCATTTCCGCAAAACGTTTTGTAGAGCCCATAATGTTCGTAGGATTAACTGCCTTATCCGAAGATACAAGAACAAACGTATTAACCCCGAAAGTATCCGCCGCTTCTGCTACATTCTTCGACCCAAAGATATTATTCTTTACCGCTTCTTCGGGATTTCGCTCCATCAACGGTACATGTTTATGTGCCGCTGCATGGTAGACAACATCTGGCTTGTACTTTTCCATAATGGAGAAGATCTTACTTCTATCTTGTATGTCTGCAATTTCTGTAAAGATGTTAATCGTTGTATCGTATTTTGCACGCAACTCCAATTCAATGGAGTAAATACTGTTTTCCCCGTGACCAAGCAATATCAGGTTTTCAGGAGTAAAGTTAGATATCTGACGACAGATTTCGGACCCAATGGAGCCTCCAGCACCCGTTACAAGTACTGTTTTACCTGTAATAGATTCCGAGATACTTGCCATATCTAGTTTTACTGGATCTCTACCAAGCAGATCTTCCACCTCTACATCACGAAACTCATTGACAGATACTTTTCCTGACATGAGGTCTTCAAGCATCGGAATAATCTTTGTTTTTGCATCAGTTTTGACACATTCTTGATAAATCGTGTTGATCTCTTTTTTTCCAAGTGAAGGGATGGCGATAATGATATTGTCAATTTCCATCTTCATTACAACAGATTCAATATCACTAACTCCACCGTTTACCGGTACACCTAAAATTTGAAGTTTTTGTTTTTTCGGATCGTCGTCGACAAAAGCTACCGGGACTAAATCTGCGTCTCTGTTTTGTAACAGTTGTCGTGCCACCATTGTTCCGCCTGCACCTGCTCCCACAATAAGAGTGCGCTTCTTATGTATGTTCTTTTTATAATAGAAGTCTCTGTATACACGCCAAGAAAAGCGGGATCCACCAATTAGAATCATATGTAACATCCATGTGACGATTAACACACGCAGATATACATGACCATTAACAAGCAGCTGCACAAATCCGGCCACCGTAACAGAATAGGTCACAGCCTTTGTAATTCCCATTAGTTCCCCAATACTCGCATACTCCCAGGCCTTATGGTATAGCTTGTATGTATAAGCAAATAAATGATGCCAGATGATCAACGTTAAGGAGCTAAGAAATAGTGTACCTGAGCTAAGTATATTCGCATCAGGCATAAGCAGCCAAAAGCCCACATAAATAGAAGACAGGACAATTAAAGAATCAACAATGATTAAGAATGATAGTCTCTTTTTGTAAGTCATAGGTGGAATCCCTCCTTTTCTTTGAATTAATTGTAATTATTATAGTAATATAGTCATGGTACAATGCCGAAAAATAGGAGGATGATTCATCCTCTTATTTTCCACCATAATAGTAGTAATACGAACTTTCATTTTGCTTTTTCATGTTTAATACTACACCGAGTAGTTTAGCCTTGGCTGAATTTAGTAGGTCTTTTGCTTTGATAGCACTGTCTTTGTCCGTGGAACCGCTAGCTACCACCAGAATTGTACCGTCACATTGATTTGCAAGAATCTGGGCATCTGTTACCGCAAGTACAGGTGGTGTATCAAAAACCACTAAATCATAGATTCTATATGCTTCTGCAAGTAATTCTTCCATTGCACGAGAGCTTAATAGCTCTGCAGGATTCGGTGGAATTGGACCGCTTGTTAATATATCAAGATATTCAATACGTGTTGGTTGAATCGTATCCAGTAATGCAGACTGCCTGGTAAGCACCGTCGTCAAGCCACGGAAATTCTCCTGCTGGAACGTATAATGCGCTGTTGGTTTGCGAAGGTCAGAATCTACAAACAATACCTTCTTCCCTTGTTGTGCATTAACCACCGCAAGGTTACTTGCTGTCGTTGACTTTCCTTCTGATGGTCCTGAAGAAGTAATCATAATGGAACGTAGTTGTTGATCAACAGACGAGAACTGAATATTTGTACGAATGGTACGATATTGTTCTGAGATTGGAGATTTTGGTAATTTATCAGAAATTAAATGTCTGCTCGCCGTTGCTTTAGCTGTTGACTTTTGCTTTTTTCTAAGACCCAACTGTCTCACCTCTCGTTCTTGCTTTTACTTGGTGTCTTTGCATCGCTTCTCGAATGTCTTTATCTTCAATTATGGTAATGGAACCCAATACAGGCAATTCTAATAGTTTTTCCACATCTTGCTCGTTCTTTACTGTGTTATCAAGGAATTCTAACAAGAATGCTAAGCCCACTCCTGCCATAAGACCTATAACGAATGCAATGGCCATATTAAGTACAGGCTGTGGCTTGATTGGGGATGGATTTTCTCCCACCTGCGCTCCAGAAAGAATGCTAACATTATCGACATTCATGATGTCAATAACTTCTGCTTGGAAGGTTTGTGCCGTCACATTCGCAATAGTAGCAGCCAATACAGGATCAGCATGTTGGACAGTTATATCTAAAACCTGAGAGTTATTCGCACTTCCAACTGTAATCATGCCGTTCAACTGCCCCGCATTAACTTCCCCATCCAAATTCTCACTCACTTTATCCAATATTGCCGGGCTTTTAATAATTACATTATACGTATTAATTAATTGCAGGTTGGTTTGTATATCCGCAGAAGTAAATTGAGCTTGTTCAGATTTCGCCTGATTTACTAGTAGTTGTGTAGAAGATTGATAGATTGGTGTTAACAAGAAAAAGCTCACTACCCCACTGACTGTTGTTGCAAGAACGGTTAAGAGTACGATGAGCCATAGACGTTTTTTTATGGTTTGAAATAGTTCTTTTAGACTAATAGTTTCTTCCATGTCGACCTCCGATAGTTATTGGTAAAGTTTATTTTTCTTACATATTTCTTCATATTATGTCACATAGAAACTATTATAGGTGAGATTTCCTTACTTATCTATATAATAAATGTAATTTCTTTGTAATAAAAGAGAAATTTCAATGAAAACGCTGTAGCGTTCAGAGTAATTTTTGACAAATAAATCGTATTTTGTCGAATAGATAAAGAAGTTTGTCGAACTGCTAATAATTTTTCTCGTGTTGCATATATTTGGTTATAGTTTAAGGACAACATAGGGGAGATTACGATGCGGAAAAATAGAGGAAAACGTGCAATGGTTTTTGTTGTAGGGATAGGAGTGTTTTTAATATTAATTTATATAGTGTCCTCTTTATTCATGGGGGAGGAAAGAAAGGCAAAGCGCGTGGTTGTGGATTATTATAAATATGAAAGTGCACAGGACTATAGCAGATCATGGGAATTACTCCACACTGAAATGAAAGCTAAATTTGGCAGAGGCGCGTTTGCTTCTGACAGAGTACATGTTTTTAATGGGCATTTTGGGGCTGATACTTTTTCTTATGAAGTAAGTAAAGCCAAAGAAATAAAGAATTGGAAGATGGAGAAGGAGGGAGAATCTTTTGGCACTGCTTATGAATTTGAAGTCAGGCAGGATTATCGAGGGAAGTATGGGCATTTCGCGTTTGTACAATTTGTGTATGTGGTGCGTGAGGACGGGGAGTGGCGGATATTGTGGGATTATAAGGAGAGAAATTAAATATGGATTTAAAAAGGGACAGCATGCACTGTCCCCCGCTTTATGAAAGAGATTACTGCTGGTCTTCTTCCTCTTCCATTTCCATATCTTCTTCCATGTTCTCTTCGTCTTGCTCCATATCTTCTTCCATGTTGTTCTCTTCTTCCATTTCAGGATCTGCAGGTTCTTCCATTGGTGGCTCTTCTTCTGGCGGAGGAACATCCTGATTGTTTGCTGCACATCCTGTAATTAGCATCGCTGCTAAAGCAGTACCAGTTAATTTCAATAACCATTTGCTGTTCATATAAACCTTCTCCTTTCGTAAATGGAATTTCAAGACCCTTTTAGCTCATGTTGCTTGGTCCCTTTTTATATTCCCCATTTTTTGAGAAAGCTTGCATGGTTTTTGCAAATTTCTTCAAATTACTGCTTTGGCCCTAATGCAAACATCATTTCCAGTTCACAGACGAGTTGGCCATCAACTGTTGCGATCCCTTTCCCTTTACCGATGCTGCCACGTACTCTTGTCATTTCGACCTCTAGGCGAAGTTGGTCCCCAGGAACTACTTGTTTCTTGAAGCGGCAGTTATCAATGCCTGTGAAGAAAGCAAGGCGTCCTTTGTTTTCTTCTTTTTTCAGCATGGCTACTGCACCCACTTGGGCTAATGCTTCCACTATTAGAACTCCAGGCATTACCGGGAACTCTGGAAAGTGGCCGTTGAAGAACTCTTCGTTTGCTGTCACGTTTTTGATACCTATTGCACGTTGTCCTTCTTCAATTTCGACGATTCTGTCGATTAAAAGGAATGGATATCTATGTGGAATGATTGCCTTTATTTCGTTAATATCAAGCATGGTTTTAAGACCTCCTACTAATAGTTACTTACAATTATATAGGAAGGCATAAAAAATAGGAAGTCCTTTGTCGGACTTCCTTATTCTTTGTTAACCAGATCGAGAATATGTTGCCACGTTTCCTTGTTCAGCACATCCATTGGATTGCCGCCACCAAGGACGCCGTAGCCAAACATGGCACCTGCAACGATTGCTACTACCATTACAATAACTAGGATGATTAGACGTAACCATATAGGTATAAGTCGGATTCTAAACTTATATTTTTTCGGTCGTTCACCTTTTGTTGCACTTACTTCTTCTTGCTGACTTTCTTTATTTTTCTGAGCTTTGCGCAACTCTTCCCTTGATAAGCTCTTTTTGCCTGTTTCTTGCTCCATTGCGCAACCTCTCCTTTTTCTTGGATTTCCTAAACGATTATGATTTCAATCCGTTTACAAGTCCCATCATCTGGTCTGCAAACTGGACAGATTTAGCATTGAATTGATAAGAACGCTGCATTAACGTCATTTCCGTCATTTCTGAAGCAAGATCAACATTGGACTGCTCGAGCATTCCTTGCTGCATACGGATATCTTGACGTGCTCCACCTTGTAAGAATCCTACCACCGATTCTTGATTAGCAACATTTTCTTGAGGAAGTGCATATAGAGAACCTGGTCTTGTCTCAAGCATCTGCGGTCTAATCACTTCTGCAACTCCAAGCTCACGTGCAATGGCTTGTCCATCTGTCATTACGGCAGAAAGGATGCCACTTTCCTGAAGTTTGACTTCTTTCACATTTTCCGGCAGGATGATTGGCTGCTCGTCACTATCGAGCACCGGATGTCCCTCTGATGTAACAAGCATTACTTCGGCATTATTAATCGGCGATAAATAGAATACACCATTTCGTGTAAATTGTGTACTAGTTTGCCCATTTTCCGTGACTTGAACCGTAAAGAACTGATCTTCCTTTGTCAGAGCAAAGTCTAACATACGATCGGTCGCTTTCATAGGTCCTTGCGTTAAGTGAAGTTGTGTTTTACTTAATCCTGACCCTGAGCCAACTCTAATGCCCAGCTCAGATTGACGGGCCGTTTGATTATCATATTGCGCTAATGGCTGGTTATTTGATTGTTGGGCAAGCAACTCTTGAAAGGAAGCACTTCTTTGCTTATATCCGACTGTATCTACATTCGCCACATTGTGTGAGATTAAATCCAGTTGTTTTTGTAACTGATTCATTGTATTAGTAGCATTCAGCATGATTCTGTTCATTTATTTTCTCCCTCCGTTAAGGGCTTTTTAGTTAATGCGGCCAATTTCATTTGCTGCTTTTTGCATGCTCATATCATACGCTTGAATTACCTTCTGATTGGCTTCAAATGCTCTGTAGGCGGCTGTCATATCACTCATTGCTTGGGCAGTGTCCACATTTGAGCGTTCAATATGACCTTGAGAAATGGAATAGTTCACTCCAGGCTCTCCTACTGCATTTTGAAGAAGAGGAACGTTTTCTGCGGTTCGGTACAGCCCATTCCCTTCTCTCACCAACTCATCTGGGTTATTGGCAAGCGCAATTCCAAGTCGAGTATTTCGAATATCGCCTTCCAGGATTGTGCCGTCTTGTTGAACAAACATAGAGCGTGATCTTATCTGAATTCGGTTTTCATTTTCATCTAGCACATAAAGACCGCTGTTGGTCGTTAAATAACCTTCAGAATCAATGGAGAAGTTCCCGTTTCTTGTATATCGCGGTGTGCCATCCACCTGCTCCACTGTGAAATAAACCGATGCATTCTCAGGAAGGTTTTGATTTAGGATTGCAAGATCTGTATCATTTCCAGTCGGACGTAAATCCCCCTGTGTATGCTTAGGCTTTGTTTCTTGTAGGTACACACCTGTACTAAGTCGTACCGGATCATTCGGATTTGACATAGGACTAAATGTATTCGTACCGCTTGCTTGCTCCATTCGTTGTAAGAGCATATCAGGAAAAGATCTTAATGATCCTTGGTCCGCTTTATAACCAGGCGTATTTGCATTAGACAGATTGTTCGACATCATTTCCATGCGACGTTGCTGAGAAATCATCCCCGCTGTTGCAGTATAGAATCCACGTAACACTCGACTTCACCTCAAATTTTATAACGTACAGATTTTTCTAATATCTATTATAGTACAAATAAGAGTTTGTCGATATATGTAATTTTATGATTATTGGATTTTTTTAGGAATATCTTATAAACAGCAAGAAAAAAAGCCCGTTTCCATTACTGGTAGGGGCTTAATTCCTGCATTTCATTCAGTTTTTGTCTATGATAGTTGCGTTTATTAATTAAATTCTTTCGTATTGTTTCATCCAAACAATCGTCAATTAATATTTCATGATAACTCACTCTGTAAGAATGCCATTGCCTTAAAATTCTTTGGTACATGTTCAGATGCACCTCCACGGTTTTGTGATGTATTCTTTCTATACCCTTCGTGGAGGATTTCTAACATGAGTGGGTAGAATTCAGGGTAGACTGGGTAGACTCTAAATTATTTATTCAACACAGCGAAGAGTTCCTTTTTCAGGATGGGAGCCATCGTCTTAGCATATGTTGCTGTAATGTGGTGTTTATCTCTATAGACCAGTACATTTCCTTTAACCGGTTTGCAATAGTCCTCATCACACAAGTAATCCGTCAAATCCACATAGTTTACATTAGCTGGTACGGACTCTAATTTACTGAACGGACTCTCAGAAGGCAGTGCCTTTTCCCTCTCTTGCGCACATTCTAAGGAATCCTCTCCCTTTTCCTCCACACAAGACGGCACATTGAATTCAAACCAAGCATTGTCTCTTAGTGCGAAGACAGGAATGTTTGCTTCATTAAGAGTTACCCACTGCTGAACAAATCCTTCCGGCACCTCCGCCTTACGACCAACATCAGCCGTCGTAAATACTAAATCCGGTTTAGTTGATACAAGTGTCTGAATCAATTCCTTGTTCCACTCATAACAAGATTCCGATGTACTTGCATTCACTTCTTCACCAGTAAAACGACAAGCACTTTTCGTGTAATTGATGACCTTAATCTTCTCTTCTTGGGCAAATTCCTCCAGTGCAGGCAGCCATTGTGCTGAATGAGATCCACCAACAAGAGCAACTGTATATTCAGGGTTATCTGTTTCTCCATATTCACAGGCTATTACTTCCGAGTTCTCTAATGACTGATGACACTCGTCCTCATAGACCTTTGGAAGATCGTTCTGTGCCTGCAGTGGTGTTGGCAAGACAGGGACATCCTCCACGACATTATTGGAAAACGCCTCAAGAGCACCTGGGTATTCTTCATTCTCAACAAGGTTGGCAAGTTCCGCTTCTGCCTTATTAATTTGATTCGCCCAAAGTGACGCAGTCAGCACAACCGGCACCATGCAAGCAATAACTACCGACCCGCGCTTCCACTTCGGGCTTTCTTTTTTCATGGAACGAATTGGTTTTTCAATTAGGTTGGTTGTAATGTATGACAAGGTTATTGATGCAAAGATAATGATTAATCCATCTAGCAATGGAACTGTCTCTTTGCCTGAAATAATGAAATAAAAGACCAAGATTGGCCAGTGCCATAGGTAAAGGGCATAAGAAAGGTTGCCGAGTTTTGCTAATGGCTTTAGGCTTAGGAATCTGTGGACTCCAAAGGTACCTCCGTTGTTGCCGGCCAAGATGATGAAGATGGCAGCAACGGTCGGCCAAAGTGCGGCGTACCCTGGGAACACGGTAGATACTTGTAGGATGATTCCACACATAACGATTGCGACTAACCCAATCCAGCCGATGATAAAGCTGACGGACTTACGCAAAACAACCTGTGAACCAAGTACTGCGACTATACCTCCAAGTGCAAACTCCCATACACGTGTGAATGTGTGGAAGTAGGCAAATGCTTGGTTGATGGATGTTAGATAGATGGAATATGTTAGGGACGCAGTGAAAACAGTAAGTAATACTGTGATAAGTGTCGCTTTAAATTTCCAATTGAATAGTTTGCGCATGAGTAGTGCCAGTCCGAATACAACAGTTGGCCAGAGCAAATAGAATTGCCCTTGAATGGACATCGCCCAGAAATGGTGGACCGGGCTTGCTTCGTTGTTTTGCGCCAAATAATCAACTGCGTTAAAGGCCAGCTGCCAGTTTTGATAATAGAAAGCAGATGCAAAGATTTCCTGGAGCGTCTGTGCCCATTGAACTTGTGGCAGCCAGAGCATGCTTGCTACTATTACGACAAGCAGCACAAAGAAGGCTGCTGGAAACAGTCGCTTTGCAAGGCCTAAGATGAAGTCTAGGATGTCTATTTTACCCTCGCGTTGGACTCTTCCTAGTAGTGAAGTGGTGATAAGGAACCCAGAGACGACGAAGAAGACGTCTACTCCTCCTGAGACGTTGCCAAGCCATATATGGTAGATCGCGACTAGGAGGGCTGCAATTGCGCGGAGCCCTTCTAGTTCGGTGCGAAATCGTTTGTTGGTTGGTGTTAGTAATTGGTGGTTGGTGGATGGCATGGTGGTGCTCCTTTTTATGTAACGGATTGTTGTTGACCGGTTATATATCTTGGTTGGTTGTATTGTCATGGAATATGATAACGGAGATTTTTGGGGGTGTAAACTGGTAAGTACATTGATGTTTGTTTGGAACTTGGAAGAGCGTGAAAGGGTCAGTCCCCCGCAAGGAGGATTTAATGGAGGAGGAAATGTTTTGAGGGGGACAGACCCTTTAGTTTCTTCTTATATTATTTATTATTGTATAGAGAAAAGGAGCTGCCCTGGTGGGTGCTCCTTTGGTGTGTTTGTTTTGTAATTAGGCGAAGCTTTTGGATGGCAGGCGGTCGATGTGGTCGAGCATGATGCCTGTTCCGATTGCTACGCAGTCCATTGGTTGTTCTGCTACTAGTACTGGGACTTTTAGTTCTTCTGCTAGTAGTTGGTCCATTCCGTGCAGGAGTGCTCCTCCGCCTGTCAGGATGACGCCGCGGTCGATAATGTCTGCGGATAGTTCAGGTGGTGTGCGTTCTAGGACGCTTTTTGCCGCTTGAACGATTACTTGGACGGATTCGCGTAGTGCTTCTTCGATTTCAGTGGATGTGACAGTAATCGTTTGCGGAAGTCCGCTTACCATGTCGCGTCCGCGAATGTCGATGGATTCGTTGCGGCCGCCTGGGAATACGGTTGCAATTTCAATCTTGATGTTTTCCGCTGTGCGCTCACCGATTAGAAGCTTGTATTTCTTTTTGATGTGTTGAAGGATTTCTGCGTCGAACTTGTCCCCGGCCATTTTAATGGAAGAAGCAGTTACGATGTCGCCCATGGAAAGGACTGCAACGTCTGTTGTTCCGCCACCGATGTCGACTACCATGTTACCACTAGGTTGGAAGATGTCCATGCCCGCTCCGATTGCTGCTACTTTTGGCTCTTCTTCTAAGTAAATTTTCTTGCCGCCGCTCTTTTCTGCCGCTTCTCTGATTGCTTTTTGCTCAACAGACGTGATGTTTGTCGGGCAGCAAATCAGGATGCGCGGTTTAGAAAGGAAGCCTTTTACGTTTAGTTTTTTGATGAAGTGTTTGAGCATTGCTTCTGTTACTTCGAAGTCTGCGATAACACCGTCTTTTAGCGGACGCATTGCGACGATGTTTCCAGGTGTACGACCTACCATCTTACGGGCTTCTTCTCCTACTGCCAATACTTTGCCTGTGTTCGTGTCAAGTGCTACTACAGAAGGCTCGTTCAGTACGATCCCTTTTCCTTTTACGTGGATGAGTACGTTCGCCGTACCCAGGTCAATTCCGATATCTCTTGCAAACATCTTTCTGTTTTCCTCCTTGCGTCATTGCTTTATTTGTGACTTTTATCTGAATGTTCTTTGATTGTTTAGTTGCCATTGCTAATTTTGAACACTATCTTTAGTCCTAATTGTATATTCTATCACATTTTACTAAATAAAGGGTGAATTTAACAGTAGTTTGGTGTCATTTTTTTGAGTATTTTGTCGAAAGAATTTGCTTGAGGATCAATTAGAGCTTTCAGAAATACGAAATTTTAAAAGTTCGTGCCGAAATGGGGGAAGTTCGTGCGGATATGCACCGAGTTCGTGCGAAAACACGACGAGTTCGTGCCAAAAGGGCCCTAGTTGATGCCAAAACCGTTTCCATCCATTATTTTTACAAAAACCAAAAATACCAGAGCATCTCCTTCGCCCTGGTATCTCCTGTTTATTTTACGGCTTCCTCTTCCTTCTTGTACTTCATCTTGGTTGCTTCGCCGCCCCGTAAATGCCTGATGGATTTATGGTAATCAAGGATTGTTTTGACTTCGTTTGCTAAGTCTGGGTTGATCTCTGGCAGTCGTTCGGTCAAGTCCTTGTGGACAGTACTTTTGGAAACGCCAAATTCTTTCGCTATCACGCGAACTGTCTTCTTTGTCTCCACGATATACTTTCCAATCTTGATAGTTCTCTCTTTGATGTAATCGTGCACACCACTCGCCCTCCCTAAATTGTGGATGTTGAGAAGTGTGAAATGAGACCCGCTTATTTCGATGTAACGAAGTGCATATTTTTATAGTTGTATATGAAACATAAGTAGGATGGCTGGTGTAATTCTTCGAGACAATCTACGATCCCTCACCTCAAACACTCTCTTTGTATGTTTGGTTTGTATCAGTTTATTAGCTTGGTTGGTTGTTTATGCCAACAATGTCAAGAGGGACAAGGCTTTTGTTTGATTTTTTTGAAAATAACACGCCATAAAGCAATAAATGATATAATTTCCTCTGTTGTAAATTTTTAAGGGGTTATACTTTGAAACATATTACGTTGTCGCTATTGGTACTCGTGCTGTTAATGAGTGCGTGCGGCGCTGTTGAAGTAGAAAAAGAGGCTGGTAAGTTAGATAACCAAACGGTAACTGATACAGAATCAGTTGAGGCAGGAGAGGTTACGGACCAGGAAGATGCCGTGGAAGAAAAGAAAACTGATGCGGATGCAGAACCGGTTGAAGAGGAATCTGTTGATACTGAACTTGCGAATCCTTCAATGGAATGGGCTGGGAAATGGGCGATAGATGCTCCAGCAGGCGTATATGGACAATTGTCTATTTATGATGAAACAGATGAAGGTTTTTATTTTAATATCAATGTATCCACGACACATGTTGCTTCCTTGGAGGAAGTATATGCAATTAAGGATGGAAATGTTGCGCGTTCTGCTGAAGATGAGTACGGTTGTATACTGCAATTACATAGAGAAGGAAACCGCATTGAAACCGAACAAACTTCTGGTTGCTCAGCATGGCATGGTGCTGCCATTAGCTTTGAATCAAACTTTGTGATTACTGAAAAATTAACGATTGGAACAGACTTTTCTGAACTGGTTAAGCAAGGGAAACTCAGCCAGAACACTTATGCATTGGGGACCGACTACGGAACAATTGTTCAGGAGGTCGGTGAAGCAAACAAAGTTTATATGAACGCTGGAGCAAGTATGAGAATGCACGATTCACTCACTTATGGAATTGATGCGATTTCCGAAAGCGGACCTGTTTTAGCTTTAGTTGCCAGTAATACAGATCCACTGACACCTGATGAAATTAAAAGCATTATGGGTGAGCCAGAATCCGAAGAAATCAGCGAGTTTGATGGCTTTTACATCCTCTACTACTCTATTGATGACACTTACAAACTGGTCTTCCGTATGGATGCGGAAACGAAACAACTGTTAAGTGTTTCCCTCGGTAACCTTTGAGTTCAATCTTTTAATCTATAAATAAATCATCATTAAAGGTATAGCATTCATTCTGTCGAATATTTTATATAAGTATTTGTATAGGATTGGAGTGTTGTTGATGAGTTTAGAAGCCAAGTTGACCTATTCAGAAAGTGGCCCGGATTCGGTCATGTTGCATTTTGTCGTAGAAAATACGGGTGGGTCCAGTGAGAAAGTTACCTTCCGTAGCGGGCAGCGATATGATTATATCTTGTATCGAGATGGTGCTCGGGTTGAACAGTTTTCAGAAGGCAAAATGTTCACGATGATTTATGAGGAGATTATGGTGGGGGCCGGGCAAGAATTGAGTTTTGATATCCCGTTGAAGAATTTGCAGTCTGGCCATCATAAGGTGATGGTGTGGCTGGCGGATTCCGATTGGCCGGGAGTTAGGGACCGGTTGGAATTTGATATCTGAGTTTTGTGGGACCCGTTCTATGAGGACGGGTTTTTTATTTTGTTTAAGTCTTTTTTGAAACTGTTTCGTCTTAATAGGTGAGGTGATAAGGGCTGGCGGAGGAATTTGAGTTGGTCGAGGAGATCATCCGGGGCAGTGAGGCGGCGATGAAAGTGCTGACGCGCCGGTATTAGACTTTTTGACTTATTTAAGACGGTAGATTTGTTTGGAATCCCCGTGCTTTTCTCATTGGTGGAGGTAGGTGTGATGGTAGTTGTTTCGGGTGTTGCTGTTGGGGTTGGTTTGCGGTATATGAAGGGGAAGGAATTGTCGATATAGATAGGTTTATGGATTAGGGGGCGGTCCTTTTTGGAACGTCCCCCTTTTTTTATTTCATGAGATTTTTTTTGCTGGTACTGCTAGATGATGGTGCATTTTATTGCGGTTCAACAGGGAGTTCAATCGTTTGTTTAATGGTTTCTCAACAAATTGGTAAGCCAGTAGCCCGCCAATCGTGGTCAGCAGAAGGATTACTATCATGGTGAGGTCCCAACCGATGACCTCTTGTATTTTTACGTTTTCAATTAAAAGGATGATAAATAGCATGAGAAACAAGCTGTGTGTTAAGAAAATTGAGAATGATGCTTTTCCGATATAGTCGAGTAGTTTATTGACTCTAGTTTTTTGGTAGAGGTCAATGGATGCTAAGCCGGCCACAAGAAAGCATGAGCTGATGCCGTATAGAAGTGGACGAATAGTTCCTTGTTCTATATTTAGGAACCGAATGGTGTTGTTGGTCCAGAGAAACAGGAACCCCGCGATTCCTATGACGGTCAGGGCTCCTCCTATTAGGCTGTTTACTTTGACGCGTGAAGTTGATAGGAAAAATGCCACGAACGCACCGAGCCATATGGTCAGATTGCTGACATTCAGCAGGGTGGCAGCCAGCATATTTTCTGGAAAGAAGTCGATGAAGTAACTCGTGATGATAACTGTAAGATAAATTGCGATGGCCAGCCTGCCTATAGTTGGCCTGAACAATAGCAAGGTGAACATAAAATAGAAGAAAAAAATGTGAGTCAAGGACCATGCGACTGTCAGTATCGGATCATCTGATAGGAGAAACATGGATTTAATCACATATGAAATACTGAGTTGTTCGCCAAAGTATGGAAAGATGAGCAGAACGGAAAGTACTCCAAAGGTTGTGAGCCAATAATACGGGATTATCCGTGTAATGCGTTTTTGGAGAAAGATGCCAGCTTGTCCGGACTCCCCTATTTTGTGCTTGTATAAATAAGCAATCATGAACCCACTAATGACAAAAAACATGTCCACCCCGCCTGTTCTCCCCCATTCGCCCATGCCGAACCAGTCCTGGGCATATCTTTTGTAAAGAAGTCCGTTGAGATGACCTAACATGACGAAAAGGATGGCGACTGCGCGAAGTAGCTGGATAAGGTGGAGTTGTTGGGTTTTTGCCTTTGGCATGGGATTTGTGGCTCCTTTTAAGTTCAGGTTGCGAACCTCTTTTGTTCTTTATAGAGAACATTATAGCATGTTGATGGGAGCTTGGGAATTAATTTGATTTTTGTGTGAGGTTAAATTTCTTTAAAATAGGGAGACATTAAACTTAATTTTGGCTTCCTTTAATTTTCAGTAAGTCGCCCCATGTTTTTAAACCTCTATCTTGGCTTAGTTGGAGCAATTCAGTGAATAGATAGGCAGTAGTGAGTGCATCCCCGAGGGCAGAATGGCGCTGGTAAATTCTCGTGCCAAAATCTCTGGCGTACTTCTCCAGATCACGCATGTCGTAGCTAGGCGCGATATAGCCGATAAGGTCCAGTGTATCAATGGCTTTAGGGTTTTTCCATTTCAGATTGTTGCGTTTTAGTTCTGCTTGTATCGCCTGCATATCAAATGCGACATAGTGGCCGACATAGCAGACAGATGTATTGTTGGCCATGCTGGTCAGTTTGGTGATGGCTTTAAGGGCTTGTGGTGCTGTGTCTGTTTGTTCTTGTGTGATGCCAGTTAGCTCGGTAATTTCCCGAGGAATTTGTCGATTTGGGTTGATATATGTTTGGTAGGCGCTGTCGTCGATGACTTGGAGGTTCTCTATTTTCACGGCGCCAAGTTCTATTAGTCTGTCATCCCTGGCAACGTTGAAACCTGTTGTTTCGGTATCGAATACGGTGAATTCCAGCTTGTCGACAGGTGTGGAAAGTGGGATGTTTTCTGCTAAATTGCTCGGGAAATAATGCTTTTTTGCGAATGAGAACATATTTTGTACTTACCTCCTTTTGCGTTTGTTATAGCTCCTCATTTAATAGTAGGAAAGCATGTGGTTTTGGAGTTCTTTAATTAGTCTTATGCTCAGCATTAGCTCTTCCTTTTCGCGGGTGGAGAGTGTTGTCAGTGTTAAGGTTGATGTGAGCTCTTCTCCGTTTTGATGTTGCTTGTATCTGTTGCGGACGTAATAGTTTAGGATGGTACTGATTGATGCTTTGAGATCCTTTTGAAAGTTTTCTGAGAGGATCTTTTTTTCGTACAGCTGGTCTAGTTTTTCGATTGGCGTTCCATATGTGATGCCGTGCATGAGTGCGAGTATCTGCAGGCTGTGATGGTAAGGGAACAGAACTTCTTTTTTCAGATCTAGTTGTTTTTTGTTGCGGCGGAAGATGGATCTGAGTGGTTGTTCCAATGTTGGGATTGGATTTTCCCTTTCGAGCTGGGATAAGCGGTATAGGAATATTTTGGCTCGGTCTAGGGAGTTCGTTATGGTTTGTTGGAACTGTTGGTGTAGGTTTTCGTCGCCGAAGATGTGGCGATATGAGAAAAAGTTTTGGGCTAAGAGCAAGCGGTCATTGGTGGCCTTTAGGGTCCATTCATGGATGCGGGACTCCCATTGTTGGAGTGTGCCGCGCCAGATTGAATTGGATGCCATCATATCGCCTTTGCACCGTTTGTAACCGGCAAGTTCTAGGTTTGCGACGATTTTTTCTGCTAGATCTGCGAAGTATCGGGTGGCGATATGGTCGATATGATCATTGTGTTGCTCGTTCGTATCTCGATTGCCCTCGTAGACAAGGAAATGGTCCTGGTCAGTGAGGAGGAATTGTTCTTTTCTGGCCCCGCTGCCCATGAGGTAGAAACAGAATTTCGCTGGTGGTTCGGTTGGCATATCTTTTATGGAAAGCTCGATACACCGGTGAATTAGCTGGTCGTATAAGGTGTTCATGACTTCTAAGGTGTGAAGGATTGGGACTTGTTGTTGGAGCATGGTGTTGAGGGTTGCGTAGAGTTCTTTTTTGACTTGGGCAAGGTCTTCTTTGGTGATGTTTTTAAGTTTTTCTGTGTTTTGAAGAATACCGGTTGGTTGCTTGGCTTGGAGCAGGTCTGTCATGGTGACGAGTCCTGCTAGCTGGTTGTTTTCGGTGATGATTGGCAGGTGTTTGATGCCGTTTAGAAGCATGGTTGTGAGCGCTTCATAGTAATAGGCGGTTCTTGGGACGGTGATTGGTTTTTCTGTCATGATGGTTTGGACTTGGTTTTGGGTGTTTATGCCTCTAGTGATGACGCGAATGACGAAGTCGTGCATTGTGACGATGCCTTGGATTTTATTGTTGTTTAGAATGACGGCGGCGGTTTTCTTGGTATGTTGGGACAGATTTTCTGCGACGGATTGGATGGTGTCGGTTGGTTTGGCTTGAATGACTGTCGTTTTCGGTAGCATGATGTCTTGGACCCTTAGAATGGTGGGATCGCTTGTTGGATCGATGGAGGAATTCATGTTGATTTGTTCGGCAAGGGAATGGTAGACGTCGTGCAGTCTGGAACTAATCTGGTCGAGAATGTAGTCGCGAACGTCAGGCTCTAACCATCTTTCTTTTAGCGCGGTATAGGGGATGTAGAGTGCTTCTAGGTCGTCGATGGCTCGGACTTGAATGAGTGATAGTTGAGGTTGGTGCTTGGAGACCTGGTCTGGGTACAAGGGTGTTTTCGGGTCTGTTTGTTGGTTTTGCGGGAAGTGGGTAGCAAGAAAGTGATGGATGTTGGACAGGCCGATCAGTTCGTTCGGCTTGATGATTTCGAGCACTTCTTCACGTGATTTTTCGGATGGGATATAGACTTCGGCCATTCCGGAGAGCACAAGAAAGATGCCTTCACGGTTGTCTGTGGCATGAAGGATTATTTCGTCTTGATTGTAGTGATGGGTGTGGCATTGGTTTAGAAGGTTGGTGGCTTCCGTTTGTGTGAGGTTTTTTGTTAGGATGTGCTTCATGTTTGCAGCTCCTTTGTTGCAGGAAAGAGGAGCAACGTGGTTGGACGCTGCTCCTCCCTGCTATTTGGTTTATTTGTCGATCCAGACGTTTCCATCTTTATACGACATTTGTTCTGGATAGCGAAGGTCGACTACTTCGTCTTGAAGTTTTTGTGATGGTGCTTTTGTTCTAAGCGATACGACGATGATCGTGATGATCGCTGATGCTGCTCCAAAGACCCCTGCACCTGTATCGATGATTCCTAGGATGGTGAAGCCGCCGTATTTTGCCGCGAATATATAGGACAGCGTGACGGCAAGTCCTACGAGCATTCCAGCGATGACACCTGGTGCGTTGGCACGTTTCCACCATACTCCAAGAAGAAGTGCCGGGAAGAAGGTACCGGATGCGAGCGCGAATGCCCATGCAACGATCTGCGTGATGGCTCCTGGTGGATTAAGCGCTACAAGACCGGCCAGAACGGTTGCGGTTACGATGGTAACTCGGCCGACCATGAGGCGGTTTTTATCGGTTGCATTTGGTCTCATGACACGGTAGTAGATGTCATGCGCGAATGAGGACGAGATGGCGATCATCAGTCCGCCTGCTGTCGATAGTGCAGCGGCCATAGCGCCTGCCGCTACGAGTCCAATAACGAACACGCCAAGGTTGGCGATTTCCGGCGTGGCCATAACGACGATATCATTTGCGATGATAAGCTCGCTCCATTGGAGGGTTCCGTCACCGTTTGTGTCAGCAACTTGCAGTTTCCCTGTATTGACCCATGATTGTGTCCATGCCGGAAGCTGGTCGATCGGGCTTCCTGCTACTTGTTTCATTAGGATGAAGCGTGAGAAGGCTGCATATGCCGGTGCTGACAGGTATAATAGGCCGATGAAAAGTAGTGCCCAGGCGCCTGACCAGCGAGCAGCTTTCATGGTAGAAACGGTGTAGAAGCGTACGATAACGTGCGGAAGACCTGCTGTTCCGGCCATCAGAGTGAACATGAGGGCTAGGAACTGCCATTTGGTGCCGTTGGTGAATGGCGCGAAATATTCGGAAACGCCGAGTTCTCTGTCTAGTTCCCCAAGCTGGCTGACAATGTTACCGTAGGATAGCCATGGCAATGGATTGTTGGTTAGTTGCAGGGACATGAAAATAACGGGAACCAAGTATGCGATGATCAGGATGATGTACTGTGCTACTTGTGTCCAAGTGATTCCCTTCATTCCACCGAATGCGGCATAGAATGCGATCAGGACGACCCCAATCATGGTGCCGACTCTTGCGTCCACTTCTAGTAAGCGGCCGATTACGACTCCGGAGCCGGAAAGCTGTCCGATGGAGTAGGTGAAACTGATGATGATGGTACAGATTGCCGCGATGACACGTGCTGTGTGGCTGTTAAAACGGTCTCCGATGAATTCTGGTACTGTGTAGCGGCCGTATTTTCTGAGTTGTGGTGCAAGCAGGAAGGTCAGGAGCAGGTAACCGCCTGTCCAACCCATTATGTATGCAAGTCCGTCGTAGCCAAGTAGCATGATGGTTCCGGCCATCCCAATGAATGACGCTGCACTCATCCAATCTGCCCCGATGGCCATTCCGTTGAAAATTGGTGGAACGCCGCGGCCTGCTACATAGAAGTCGGAGGTTTGGCGTGCTTTGTTGTAGATGGCAATTCCGATATATAGACCGAATGTGATCAGGATTAGTGTGAGTGAGACGATAAACTGATTATCCAAACTGTGGGCCCCCTTTGGGTTTAGTATGAGTTCTTTTTATAAGTGCTTGAGTGTGTGTTTTTTGTGATATTCCTGTGGTGTGAGATTCTTGGATATGAGACTTTCGGGTATAGAATTGTTTTGGTTTATGTGGGCTTCTATGTGTGAGTTGGTATTGATTGGTCTGTCAGATTAGTGATCTAGTGTTTTGCCTGCGCTTAGAACTTCGTTGGCCTTTTCGTCGATGCCGTACTTGGCGTCAATTTTGTCGCTGACTTTGGCGTTGACGAATAATAGGATGATGAAGGTGATGACAGAACCTTGCGCTCCCATGAAGTAGTGGAATGGGAAACCTCCGAAAATGGTAAATTGCAAGGACTCGGCAAACAGGACGATGCCAAACGAAACACCAAGCCAGATAGCTAAGTAGATTAAGATAAACTTGTTCTTCTCTCTAAAATAAGCATCAGCAACAGACTTTTCGATTTTTCTCAAGGGTTAGCCTCCTTTTGTTTTTTGGGGTGTGGGGTTTCGACGTGAGTGACGAAATTCCTGCGGGGGTCTGACCCCTTTTGGGTTAAAATTTTTTAATGTACGCTAGTCTAGTTATTTTAGGCTGAAGATGAATTTGATGGTGTCGAGGAAGGGTGCCGGTACTAGGGCGATTTCCACGACGGCGTAGGTGATTAGGGTTGCTATTGGGACTGATAGTAGGACTGGTTTTTGTTTTTTGATTGCCAGAAAGATGCTGGTGACGGTGATAATTAGGAATAGATAGAATAATAGCATGATGTGCTTGTCTCCTTTTTTGTAAGCGCTTTAGTTTTTGTTGTCGAATATCCCTCCCCTTTGTTATGTGTTTTATTCTGTATTAAGACAGAATTTTATAATAATTCTAATAATTAGATTATGATATAAGGGCGGTTGCTAGTCAACTGTTTGTTTTGGAATAGAAATCTACAATTTTCGAGGTATTGTTTTCGGTGTGTATTAGTACAATGGGTTTTTAGTTTTAAAGAGGTGTATTGCTGGAGGAAAATGTTAATTTTATTAGTCTTTCGATTTAGTTAGATAGATTCTTCTGGTTATGTGGATTTCTTGTTCTTGTTGAAAGATTTTTTCTTTTCAATCAAGCGGGGATTGAGTGTATCGCCAGGCGATATGGTTTGGAGCGCTTCCGTATATCGGGCGCTCCAGACCTTTTTTTGGTGGTTTTTTAAAGGATTTCCTCTTCCCATTCGACTTCGTGTTCTTCCATTAGTTCTTCTAGTTCGTCTTGGAATTGACGGAGTTTGGTGCGTCCCTCGTCGAGGAGTTCGTTGGCTTCTAGGATTTTGTCGTAGCTTTGGAGTTCGAGTGCGATCAGGATCATTTTCATGGCGCGGAATTGGGTGTTGCTGGCGTCGATGTAGATTTCGTGGACTGCGCGAACTTCTTTCGTTTCTGGTCGGATGCTTTCTAGTTTTTCAATAAATTCGGTGTAGGCTGGGATGGTGACGGTTTCCATTGTTTCATACATGGTCCAGTCGTCGGTGTAGTTGTTGCCGGAGACGCTGGAGTAGGAGTCAACTGCTTCTGCTTCGAGTTCAAAGATGCTCATCAGGTCATCGTTTACGTAGGTCATCAGGTCCTCTTGGACGGGGTCGGGGCTGCAGGCTGAGAGTGCTAAAAGGGATAGGATTGCCAGGAAGCACAGGAGTTTTTTCATGGTTGGTTTTGTCATGGTGGGTCCTCCATGGGTGTTGGTTTTTGACACTTTAGTATGGTATTCGGGATGGACGGTTTTTAGCACTTAGAGGTTTTCCACCATTTTCATATGTGTATAGCAGTATTTTTTTTAGGAATAGTATGTAGTGAATAAAGTTCGGGTATAGACAGTATAAATCTGTAAAAGAAAGGAGCTATATATGGATAAATTCTATAAGTTACCCTTTGAAGAAGTGATGAAGTCTATTGAGGTTACAAAGGATGGCCTTACTGATTCGGAAGTGAAAAAAAGACAGGAGCAGTATGGTTTTAATGAACTTGGAGAAGAACAGCGAAAAAGCACTTTTCAGGTCTTTATGGAACAGTTTAAGGATTTTCTTGTCATTATTCTTATCGTAGCAGCTTTATTATCTGCCTTTTTAGGAAAATTTGAAAGCACCATCGTAATCGTAGTGGTGGTTATCATCAATGCCATTCTTGGAACCGTTCAGCATGTAAAGGCGGAGCAATCGCTAAAGAGCCTGAAAAGCCTGTCCTCGCCCACTGCCAAAGTTTTAAGAAATGGAGATAAAATTGAAATACCATCCAAGGAAGTCGTGGTGGGAGATATACTCTACCTTGATGCAGGAGATTACATAAGTGCGGATGGCAGAATCATCGAAACCCACAGCCTTCAGGTAAATGAAAGCTCCTTGACCGGTGAATCCATCAGTGTACTTAAGACCCTTGATCCGATTAATGAGGACGATGTTTCCATTGGCGATAAGACGAATATGGTTTTCTCCGGGAGCTTTGTTACATATGGAAGAGCAGTAATTGTGGTTACAGAAATCGGACAGAAAACGGAAATTGGTAAAATCGCTAACTTGATGGAAAGTGCTAAAGAAAAGAAAACGCCGCTTCAGATGAATCTTGATAATTTCGGAAAGAAGCTTGCCGTGGCTATTATTATCATTGCTGTTCTCATTTTTGTGATTGATATCATTCGGGGACGGACACTGATTGACTCCTTCATGTTTGCCGTTGCCTTGGCAGTCGCGGCCATACCGGAAGCTTTAAGCTCCATCGTGACAATCGTGCTTGCGTTTGGCACACAAAAGATGGCAAAGGAAAATGCCATCATTCGAAAGCTTCATGCAGTAGAAAGCCTCGGAAGCATCTCAGTCATTTGCTCAGATAAGACCGGTACCCTGACACAAAATAAAATGACCGTGCAGAAAGTGTTTCTGGATTCAGAAATCCATGAGCATGACAAATTGAGGCTGGACAAGAAGCTGCATGAAAAATTCCTTCTTATGCAGCTTTTGTGTAACGATGCAGAGACCACCAAGGATAAAGAGATTGGAGATCCCACCGAGATTGCCTTGGTGGATTTTGGGGAAGAAATTTATGAATTGGACGAAATGGAAACAAGAAGATCCTACCCTAGACTGAAGGAAGTCCCATTTGATTCTGACAGGAAGCTGATGAGTACTGTCCATACCCTAGATTCCAAACAGGTACTGATTACTAAGGGTGCCGTTGATGTTTTAATGGATAGGGTGGTAAAAATAGAAACTTCAGATGGCATATCCAATTTTTCAGAAGAGGACAGGAAGAAAATCGAGGAAGTGAATCATTCCTTTTCGGAAAGCGGACTGCGTGTGCTGGCCTTTGCTTATAAAGAGGTGGAGAATTATGAGAATATCTCGACAAAGGATGAACATGACTTAATATTTGTCGGATTGACTGCCATGATGGATCCTCCCCGTGCCGAGTCTAAGGAAGCGGTCGAACAATGCATTTCAGCAGGCATCAAACCGGTGATGATCACAGGAGACCATAAAATAACCGCTTCTGCGATAGCAAAGGAGATCGGGATTTTCAGAGATGGCGATAAAGCGGTGGAAGGATTTGAACTTGAAAAGATAAATGACGAGGACTTAAAAGGCATGGTGGAGGACATTTCCGTCTATGCACGAGTATCTCCAGAGCATAAAATACGAATTGTCCGAGCCTGGCAGGAAAAAGGGAATATCGTTGCAATGACCGGCGACGGAGTCAACGATGGTCCTGCATTGAAACAGGCGAACATTGGAATCGCCATGGGAATCACAGGAACGGAAGTGGCCAAGGATGCATCGTCAATGGTCTTGACAGATGATAACTTTTCCACCATCGTCAAGGCGATTGCCAATGGAAGAAGCATCTATGCCAACATCAAAAATTCCATTAGGTTCCTGCTTGCCGGTAACACCGCAGGAATTCTATCTGTTCTTTATGCTGCTATAGGAGGATTGCCTGTTCCATTTGCGCCAGTGCATCTGCTGTTCATCAATTTGCTGACAGATAGCATGCCGGCGATTGCAATTGGACTTGAACCTCATAATAAAAAAGTGATGGATGAAAAACCGCGGGATGTGGAAACCCCGCTTCTCAATAAAGTGTTTGCAGCCCGGCTCCTTAGTGAAGGATTCCTAATTGCCGTGGCTACCCTGATTGCTTTTCATATCGGACTAACCATGGATGACCCTTTGACAGCGAGTACCATGGCTTTTTCCACACTATGTCTTGCCCGTCTATTTCATGGCTTCAACGCACGTTCCAGACAGTCGATATTCAAAGTTGGATTGTTTTCAAACCTCTACTTGATAGGGGCAGTCTTAATAGGCATCGCGCTCTTGCAGCTTGTTCTGCTGGTTGATCCTTTAAAGGGGATATTTGAAGTTGCCACACTAACTTCTGCGCAGTTCGGCTATGTCTATGGTCTGGCACTTATGCCGCTGTTGCTGATTCAAGTGTATAAGTTGATATTTGTGAAGGATTGAAAAAGGACCTGTATTCCATATGGAGTACAGGTTTTTTTAGATGATTCGTCCCTTCACTTACATCGTTTCAATTGTCAGTTTGATGGCTGCAGTCAGGTCAGTCTGGGACCAGCTTGGTGTGTTGTTGAGCTGGGTCGCGAGCTGGTGTGAGGCTGGAATGTGAATGAAGCCTGCCGGGATATGGGCTGTGCTCGGTTCATCGGTATCAGTAGGGTTAGCCTTTCCACCTGCCCCCTGTTGCGCTAGCTTGTGCAGGGTCGCGTACATGACGTTATTACATAGGTAGGTTCCTGCTGTATTGGATATTTTTGCAGGAAAGTTATTTTCAATTAAATGGTTTACCATCGCGCGGATCGGCAAGGTGGAAAAGTAGCCGTCGGGTCCATCTGGGTTGATTGGTGCATCCTGAAGCACGACGCCATTATTATCAGGCGCACCACCAGCATCCTTACAATTGATTGCAATTCGCTCTGGTGTAATGTGCGCCCGACCCGCTGCAAGCCCGAGGGAAACCACGGCATCTGGTTGTAACTCTTCCATATACTCCAATAACAACTTTTCCGATTCGATGAAATCAACAGGCAGCACCCGGCTTATGACTTGGTATTGACCAATTATCTGTTGGTCCAGCTCCCTGACAATCTCCTCTGTGGGATTGATTTTAAAATTTAAAAACGGTTCAAAACCTGTTAAAAGTAGGGTTTTGGTCATAATGGAAGACCTCCTTATATTTTGGAAGGGGAAGGACGGGTTTGGCGCCTCGATCAGTGTTCGAAGGAGCTAGTGAACCGTCCCACCTGCTTATTCAAAGTAATATTGCTCCGTAAGTTAATGCTCCCACAATGACGTATGCGGGGTGCACTTTCCATTTTTCAAGAAGTAGGTAGCTTGCGATAATTAGAAACACTGTTTGGATGGTGCCGCTTGCTTCGTAGGATTCGGCGAAGAATCGAAAGGCCATGACACCAAGCAGGAGTGCGATGGTTGGTCGCACGTAGTTGGACATTCTTTTTACTTTAGGTGAGTCTCGGAATTTGTACAGGAGGCTCATGAGCGCGATCATCAGGATGAGTGATGGTGCAACGGTTGCGAATACGCCGACTGCTGCGCCTAGGATTCCTGCTTGTTCGTAGCCGATATAGCCTGCCATTTTGGTTGCAATCGGTCCTGGCAATGCGTTTCCAAGTGCAAGTACTTCACTGAATTCAGAGACCGACAGCCAGCCGTAGCGGTGGACGACTTCGTTTTCCACCAGCGGAATGGATGCGGGGCCTCCGCCGTACCCTAGGATGCCCGGTATAAAAAAGGCGAGGAAGATCTCCCAATATATGATCATGATTGGGTCCCTCCTTTTTCAGGTTTTGGTTTGTCTTTTTTCAGGACTGCCGCTGCAAGTAATAGTGCAATGACGATTCCTGGATGGATGCCGAGAATCTCGATGAATAGGAAACTAGCTAGGATCAGGAAGATGGCGATCGGCCAACCTAGTCCTTTTTGTGATTTTGAAAGAAAGTCCCATGTCAGGACGGCAAGTAAGACTCCGACTACAGGGAGAACTGCTTTGGTCATGCCCTGCACCCATGCTTGGTCTTTGAAGCTAGTAAGCGTGGTGAGCAAGACGATCATGAGTATGATGGTCGGGATGGTGGAGGCTAGGACGGCGTTCATCATGCCTGTGTAGCCGCCGACGCGATATCCGATGTAACCGGCCATTTTGGTGTTGATGGGTCCGGGCAGTGTGTTGGCAAGTGCGAGGATGTCAGAGAAATCATCATCTGAGAGCCATTTGTACTTGCCTACTACCTCTTTATGTACAAGTGGAATGCTGGACGGACCTCCGCCGTATCCGAGCATCCCAACACGGAAGAATGCGATAAATAAGTCCCATTGCTTCATGGTGTGGTGGTTTCCTCCTTTGTGAGGAGGGGCTGACTGACTCTACGTTGCTTTGGTGCTTTAGTGGAGTGAGGGTCAGACCCCTCTTTAGTTCTTTATTGCTTTAACGGAGAGCGGGTCAGACCCCTCTTTAATTGTTTATCTCTTTACCTCTTTATCCCTCTACCACGCTGCGATGGAGCCGTCGGTTCTTGGTTCGGTTCCTCCTGTGAGGGTGCCGGTTTTTGGGTCGCGCCAGATGATTTGGCCGCGGCCGAAGCTGCCTCCGTCGAGTGTGATTTGGATGTTGTGGCCTTTGCGTTGGAGTGCTTGGGCCAAGTGTTGCGGGAAGTGGTGCTCGACGTGAACGGTTTTGCCTTCCATCCACTGCCATCTAGGTGCGTCCAGGGCAGCCTGCGGGTTGAGGTGGAAGTCGACGGTGTTCATGACGACTTGCATGTGTCCTTGTGGCTGCATGTAGCCTCCCATGACGCCGAACGGTCCGACTGCTTCGTTATTTTTTGTCAGGAAGCCAGGGATGATGGTGTGGTATGTTTTCTTCCCTGGTGCCAGGGCGTTTTCGTGTTCTGGGTCAAGGGAGAAATCATGTCCTCTGTTTTGCAGGCCGATTCCGGTTCCTGGGACGACGACGCCTGATCCGAAGCCCATGTAGTTGCTCTGGATAAAGGATACCATATTCCCTTCCCCATCGGCAGTTGCCAAATAGACGGTTCCTCCTTTTGGCGGGGTTCCCGGTTCTGGCGTTAGGGCTGTGTCGGTGATGAGGCCCCTTCTTTCTTTTGCAAAGGAATCGGACAGCAAATCTTCTGCTGTGTGGTTCATGGTCGTTGTATCTGAAACGTATTTCTTGGCGTCAGCAAATGCAAGTTTCATTGCTTCAATTTGTTTGTGATAGGTTTCGAGACTGTCGCGTTCAGTGAAGGTGTCCTCTTTTAGCATATTGAGTGCCATAAGGGCGACGATTCCTTGGCCGTTCGGCGGGATCTCCCAGACGTCATAGCCTCGGTAGTTGACCTTGATGGGCTGCACCCATTCCGGTTGGTAGGCTGCTAGGTCTTCGTATGTAAGGAAGCCATTGTGCTGCTTGGAGAAGTCAGCGATCTTGTGGGCTAACTCGCCGCGGTAGAAAGCTTCTCCGTTTGTTTCGCCGATTTGTCTTAAGGTGTCAGCGTGGCCTTTTGAAGACCAGATTTCTCCGATTTCAGGCGCACGTCCGTCTGGTGCGAATGTTTCAAACCAGTGCGTGAATTCTTCGGTTGTGCAGAGTTTTTTATAGGCATTGTAGGCGCCTTTCCAGTACTTGCCGAGTGTCGGCGAGATTGGGTAGCCTTTTTCCGCGTAGTCGATGGCAGGTTGCAGCACTTCTGAGAGTGGTAGTTTGCCAAATTTCTTCGATAGCTCTGCCCAGGCGGAAGGTGCGCCGGGAACGGTTACTGGGATGAGGCCCATTTTCGGCATCGTGTCGTGGCCTCTTTCTTTAACCGCTTCGATCGAGATGGATTGTGGTGCTGGGCCGCTTGCGTTTAGGCCGTGAAGCTCTCCTTTTGTCCAGACGAGGGCGAATGCGTCGCCGCCGATTCCATTGGAGGTTGGTTCCACGACGGTCAGGCATGCTGCGGTGGCGATGGCTGCGTCGATGGCGTTTCCTCCTTTTTTCAGGATATTGAGTCCCGCTTGTGCAGCTAATGGCTGTGATGTGGCAACCATGCCGTTTTGAGCGAATACAGTGTTACGGTTGGATGGATATGGGTTGTTCAGATAGTCGAGTTTGAGTGTCATTTGTGTTCCCCCTATTATTTCGTTATGCGAATTAATTTCTATTATACGTAATTTTCTTTATTTTTTCAAAATAAGAAATTTTGCTTTGTTGTTGGGGGTGAAATGGATTCGGGTGTTTGGGGTGTTGACGTATTGTGGGTAGGAGCCTTCGTGGTGGGTGGTGGAAAAGTATTTAAGGATGTCTTTAGTGGTGACGAGCGGGTCGTGTTGGTTGTTGTAGAAGTATTGCTTGTAGCTGCTGAATGGGTAGTCCTCCGGGTTGTGGACCATTTGGGCGGCGACAGGGTTCTGGTGGATGTATTTGCTGACGTCAATCTGGTAATCGATGTCTTGGATGATGCTGGATTTGAATCTTCCTTCTAGGAGGTGGCCGGTGAGTTTGTATTTGCGGTTGATGTATTGGGCGTATTTGGTGTTGATTTTTTGCATGATGAGACTGATGTTGGTGTTTTCGGTTTCGATGAGCAGGTGTGTGTGGTTGGTCATAAGGCAGTAGGCGTGCAGTTTGAACGGGTATTTGTGTTTGATTTCGAGGAGGATGCGCTTGTAGGTGTGATAGTCTTTAGGTTCAAAGAAGATGATGCTGCGGCGGTTTCCTCGTGTGGTGACGTGGTACATGGCTCCGGGGAACCACATTCTTGGGTTTCTGGGCATGGCGGATGGTGCTCCTTTCGGGGGTGGGATTTGGATTGTTGGCTTTGTTTGTGTGTGTAAAACGCGGAGGTCATGGTGTGGGCGAATGGCACGCAATGGGCCAACTTATATAGTATTCGACAAGAAATGCAAAACACCTTTAGGGGTCTGACCCCTAAAGGTGTTTTTTTTTATCTTTTTTTCATTTTTTCATTTTTATTTCTTTTCTATCGTATGCTGGTCGATGGTACGTCCGTCTCTGGTTTTGGCTGTGATGGTGATGCCGTTTTTGGTGACGGAGATGTTGGAGTAAACTTGGGTTTTTTCTTCAAATATTACGTCCATGTAAGGTTGCGGGACGGCTGCGTAGAATTTGCCGCCTGCAGATCCTGCGATGACGTAGGTGGTGCCGTCGTCTTGTGCTTCTCCATTTTTCATCGGTTGTGTTCTTACGTATGCATGGTCATGTCCGGATATTGCAAGGTCTACTCCGATTTCATCAAATGCTTTCGGGAAGACTTCCTGTACGTTTCCGCTTCCGCCTTGTGGATTCGAGAAGTATGGAGAGCGGTGGTACATGACGATTTTCCATTTCTTATCGGTGTCTTCCATGTCTTCTTTCAACCATTCTGTTTGTTTGATTAATCCATCTTTATCCGTTTCTGTATTCAGGACCGCGATGTGTGCGTCACCGTAATCGAAGGAGTAGACAGTTCCTTTAAATTCTTCTGGTCCATTTTGCGGCATGCGGAAGAATTGTTTGAATGTATCTACGCCGTTTCCGATATTTTCATGATTCCCAACTGCTGTCACGATTGGTGTGGAAGCAGATAGAGACGGGTCTTCCATAGATTTAAAGAATTCGGACCAATGGTTGTATAGGTTCCCGTCATCTATCAAGTCCCCTACCTGCATCATGAAGCTTGCGTCAGGGAAGTCGGCTTTTGCTTTTTTATAAACGTCTGTGAATGGGCCGAACCCTGTTTCTGACTGGTTTGGTGCTGCCTGGATGTCACCCATGAGAATGAAATTGAAATCCTCAGAACGTTTTCCAGGTGCAGGTAAGGAAATGGTTGCTGTTTCACTCCAACCTTCTTCTGTCCCATCACCGACTCGGTACGCATATAAGGTACCTGGCTTCAGGCCTTTCGCTGTAACGGAGTGAACCTGCAGTTCGCCTTCGTTCATTGGATGGGGATTGCTTTCGCCTTTAATTGTTCTAGGCTTGCTTCCTTCCCATCCGTTCTTTCCAAACTTAGAGTACTCCACCATTTCCAGAACGGACTCTGTGACCAGTGGTGATGTAGTCCAGTTCACGTTGCGTTGGTTTTTGTTGCCGTTGAACGTGACGTTTACTTTTTTAGGGATCGTGCCGCCTAAATGATTTAACACATTCACTTCTTTTACAAAGCTGTATTGAGTCTCTTTTTCGGCTTGAATGTGACGAATACCTGCTGCTGTTGTGAGATCTTCTGTTTTCAATTTACCTTCGTTGTTTGTCTTACCAAGTGATACTTCTGCATTCATTTCGGAGTCCCATGCTATTACATCTGCTCCTCCGACGGGTTGGCCATCTTGGTCTTTGACTTGGATGACAGCCGGGAAGCCTACAGAAGCGCGGTCGACAGAAATTGTAAGAGCAGCTTTGAGCGCCTGCTTTACAGTAGGGAGAAATAGCGGCGTCGCAGCCTCTTCTCCTTTTAATGTCACTGACCCTTCGTGATAGTTCACCTCTAAGTTTCCATTTGCATTTGTTGGAATGGAGAACGTAATTTTTCCAATTTCCGTGACGGAAGTTGTTAGATCTTTTAATTCTATTAAAATTTCTCCATTTTCATTTATTTCTTTTTTTACAATCTGGTCTTCTGTGATGGATGGATCCAGCACGATTTCTTTTACAGGAATGTTTGCGGATAGTTTAAGGCTCATACCGCTGATTTCTTCTGTTTTTGTTGCCTGAATGGTAATTGGGTGATCTTTTCCAATTAAAGCATTGTCTTCATAGTCAAGAGTAACTCCTGGCTGCCCTGCATGTTGCTCGTATTGCCATATTTCCGTCGTTTCGTTGCCAAAATTGTCTTGTGCCGTTATTTTCACTTGATGTGTTCCATCTAATAATGGTTTGTCCGGTGAAAATAGAATTTCGCCTGTTTCTTCCTTGTAACTTGCGTCCACTTCTACTCCGTCAACGTGCATCCATACGCGCTCGGGGTTGATGCCTGTTTGCTCATCTGTGAGGCTAGCGCTGATGGAGTAATTGGTAGAATCTATCATACTGTCAGGTACAGGGGTAAATTCTGAGATAATTGGATTCTCTAAATCATCGTTCGTTTCCCCATACACTGCCCGAATATTGTCCACATAGATGGTACCCGCGTTTTTATTATTATTGTCTGTTTCCATGAGGCGCACTGGCAGATCCATTTTCAAAGGGAGGGCTCTGCCTGAAGGAACTGCTGCTTCCACGTATTTCCAACCTGTCCAGTCCATATTTCTGGCAAAGTCGAGTGCGATGGGGCTGTTGTTGCCGTCCCTTAATTGTGCTCTCAACCAGTGTCCTTTTCCATCGCCATACACCCACATTCCGATCGCTTCCGGGTAGTCTTCCAGCTCGATTGGCGTTCTAGCATGCGCATAGGCTCCGGATGTTCCGATGGTGCCGGTAAAATCGTAATTCAGCTCAAGGGCATGATTACCGAAACGAGCTGGTTCTGGATAAGTTGTCTGATTAATAGAGATAGAGTTATAGCGCGCTCCGCTGAATGTCCAATGGTCGATGCCATCCTCGAATGTTTCCAAGATTGTTGGCAGTTTGCCTACTTGAACGTCCATCGTGTCTGATACATTTTTATAGCTTACCGTGATTTTCCCTTGGGCAGATTCCTCCGATGCATGGAATACTCCCTGATCATCAATATGCCCGATGTTTCCTTCAATTTCCCATGATAGATTCGCAGGATCATGGTGGACGTGACGACCGCCAGATAACGCATTTACCTCAAGCTTGGCAGTATCTCCTTTTTTAACAGTCAATGCCTTTTGTTTAAAAGTGAGGCTTGATAACGTGTGGACCACGGTTACTTCCGCTTCCCCTGTAGCCTGACTGGTAGAGGCTGTACCGATTACTTGTCCTGTAGCAGCTGTATCCCCTGCCATGAAGACTCCTTCTTCATTGATGGATCCTAAACTGTTTTCCGAAATCTTCCATTCCATCTTTTCTTCTAATGGGACCGGATTATAAGAAGCGTCCATCCCTTTTGCGTTAAAAAGGAACTTAGAGCCGGCTAGCATTAAAAGCGAGCTTGGATTAATGGCAAGTTGATCTAGGGGGCCGGTTTCTGTTGAGGATACAACTAGTAAACTATTTGCAACGCCTCGTTCAAACCCATCCGAAGGGACATTAACAACAGATAATTCTTCCTCTCCCTGTTGTCTTGCCACAAAAGTGGACGAACCACCGCCATCAAAGTTAAGTGCTTCTACCGCTCCAAGTTCATACATCATATCTTGCAATTCAAAAACCGTAATTCCTTCCGCATAGCCTGGTTGTCTACCGTCCAAGACAACAAAAAATACAGATCCGTCTTCTTTAATCCCCACAGCGGTCCTCGGTGCTGTCGCTGTTGTAAAGGCATTGCTTACAAGGTCTGTCTTTTGGCCATCTTTTACCAACACGTATTGCCCACCAATTGCCTCTTTTACTGACTGCCATTCTTCTGAAATTGTGGTGGTTATCGTGATTTTCTGCCCTGGTTGCAAGTCATTTAGGAAATCCGCCATGGTGCCGTGACCTGAAAGAACAAGCTTGTCCTTTTCTATCTTTTCGTTGCCAACATTTTCAATTAATTTTTCCACGGTAGCCGTTGCAGTTCCAGCTTGATGGACATTTCCTTCTATCTGAGTGAGCACCACCTCGGTGCCAAATTCATTTGTTCGTGTTTCCTTAGCTTCTGGTGAATAAAGTGCCAGCTGGTTTGTCTGGCGTACATCGTTTAAGTGGTGGATAGGTTGTTCTACATCCCCAACCTGTAAGGTAAAGCTTGGATTAGGGTAACCTATTAACGCTTGTCCATCCTCAGTAATTCCAAATGTTTCTCGCTTAGCGGATTTCAGAATTTCTCCGTTGTTTATCACATTTCCTATTGGTACTCCGGTGGAGGTGTTAAAAAAGTCCCCATTAATTGCTCCAATCACTTGATTTCCATTTTCCGTGGCTGCCATTGCCTGCTCACGGACAGTGGTCATGCCTGCAACATTTCCATTTGCCAGTCCACTCTGAATACGTGTAGACGGGTCTTGCAGGTGGATATCCATGATGAATGCCTCCTGTCGACCTCTGTCACTAAGAATCGTCATCTTTTCCTGAGTGACACCGGTGGAAAGCTGTTGGACTTCCTGCTCGATTATTTGTCCAAGTGAGATCTCCTTTGAGATGATATCCTGTTGACTGGTTTCTTTCTGCTCCGCTGCAAAAATTGGAGCTGCTGTTTGGAATGTGCCAACCGGCGCAAGTAAAGCCTGAAGTGCTAGAATCCATGCGAAAAATACAAATAAAGGCCTTCTTCTGTTTTTCCTCACTTTTTGTTTCCCCCCATGTAGAAATTTTGACGCGTTTCTCGCTTTCTAGCTAAAAAACGCCTTCAAACAAACTCTACATGGCGAAAATTAAAAAATTATGTAAAAACCATTAAAAAAATGTAAACCGAGGAAAAATGAACCTAACGACTCATCCCACCACTACCAACGTCCCTCATGTTAGACGTCTAGGTGGAGGGGGAAATTCCTGCTGGGGTCTGACCCCTTTTTTAAATTTTTTTGCATTCATTTTTCAGGGCAAAAAAATACCGCCAAACGGTACCTGCGTTTGGCGGTTTTGACATTCTCTTGTTTTTGCGCTGTTGTGTTGTTTGTGTATCGGTATTGTTAGTATACCCAGGTGGGCTTGGTTTTATTCCTGGTTTGGGTGGAAGGAGATAAAAATTCGCATAGAAAAAGAGCAGCTTTCCGGAGTTATGTTTCCCGTTTGTAAGCTGCTCTTTGGCTCAATAGAGTTTATCGTTCTAGCATTAATTTTATTAACAAGACTTTAGATTATGTTAGATAGCTAACGGATTCTTCTTCTTCGTCAGGAGATCCTTCGTCGCCGTCTTTGTCTTCTCCGTCTTCAGGCTTGTCTTCGCCCTCTGCTGGAGTTTCTTCTTTTTCTTGTTCACCAGCTGGCTCGCTTCCTTCTTCAGAAGCTTGTCCTTCTTCCTCTAGTAGGGAAGTGACTGGTTTGTTAAAAAAGCTGCTCGGATTCACTGCTACATTGTCCTTGCGGATTTCAAAATGAACGTGTACTGCGTCTTTGTTCAGTTGGTTTGTGTGTGCTTTGGCGATTGTTTCACCTTGATCTACAAAATCGTTGACTTTGACTTGTACGTCTGTCAGTGATTGATAGATTGTTTTTACACCATCCAAATGCTCAATTTCTACGACGTTTCCTAGTAATGGATCATTTTCAACATGCGTTACAGTTCCACTTAAAGAAGCGACTACTTCGAATGTTTCGCCGTCTTTCATTGCAATGTCGATACCTGTGTTTGGTTGGTAAATGCCATTGTACTCAATGAAAGCTGCTTCTTGGTCTTCCTTAGATGCATTTGCATCCCAGAAAGGTCTGTGGATAACAGAAGAGTTAACATCTGTTACCGGCATTACAAAGTTTTCTACCGGGCTGTTTACTTCCATGGAATCTTGATCACCATAAGAAATGCTAGTTCCTTGCCCATCTGTGTTTCCTGGGTTACTTTCTGTTTCATTACCTGTTTGGGATACTAAAACCGCTGTCAAAATGATTGCCGCGCACCCAAGATAGATTGCTGGGAACACCCAACGCTTTTTCATTAAGCGTTGCCAATTTGAATTTTGAGAAGTCCGTTTCTTTTCTTCCTCTCTCATTGTATCATCACCTCAGCAATCATTCTGAACAGATTCACAGAATAATATACATCCACGGTGAAAATTTTTTTGAAATGCTTATTTTCCTTCAATGGAGGGGGAATTATGCATGGATTTCGAAAAAAAGTTTGAAAAGGGGTCAGACCCCGGCAGGAGCCGGGGTCTGACGGTTGAACTTTTATTCGACACGAAGAGCGAAAATCCTTTGGGGGTCTGACCCCCAAAGGTTATTTTTTTCAATTTTTATAGTCCTCCTACCTCTCACACTCTATCTTTTTGCTGTGACTTTGTTGAGGTATTGGTCGGCGCTGGCGATTTGGACGTCTTTGTAGTAGTGGGAGATGATTTGGGTGTAGTTTTTGCCTTCTAGGGCCATTCCATTGGCTCCGTATTGGCTCATTCCTACTCCGTGTCCAAAGCCTTTGGTGGTGATGACGATGTTGTCTCCTTTACGCTCCCAGGTAAAGTCGCTGGAGCGCAGCTTTAGGATGTCACGCACTTCTCTGCCGCTCAGTTTCTTCCCATTAATATCTACCGCCTCCACACGGTTACCCGTTGTACGTGAGATGATTTTACCAACCGACCCGTCACTTCCCAATGTCACTCCGAGCTTGGATTGAAAGTCTTGTACTGGTAAAGAAACTTGACTTAAGTATTTTTCAGAATCTATATCCCATGGGCTTTCTACACTTCGCAAATAAGGGATTTCGTTTGGCCAATATTCCTCTGAGTTTTCGGTATATCCGTTACTGGTAGAAAAATAGCTTGCATCAATCGGTGCATTATTATAGGTAAGGACGGATCCCGCTGTTTCCGCGACCGCCTGTTTTATTTTTTCCATCTTCCAATTAAAGTCTTCCGCTGCCCAAGCTGCTTTCAGTTCTTCTGGGCTTTTATACACCTGGTGCTGTTCGGTGTCTGTGACATCCGCGCCTTCTGGTGTGCCAAGCTTTTCTTCTGCCATCAGTTGCCTTAAAATATACGTCCGTGCTGCTAGTGCCTGTGCCTTCAGCGCCTCTAGTTCAAAGTCGGCCGGCATCTCTGAAGCGACCACGCCAACAATGTAGTCTTCTAGAGGAATCTTTTCGATCATCTCTTGCTTGTGACGATAAACCGCTACATCAATCGGAGAATCGATTGGTTCCACTTGGTTTTGGATTTGCTGATTCGGTTGGAGTTCCTCTGCTAATTGGCCGCTTTCCTTATCGACAAACGGCATGACTAATAACGTTGGTACCATTAATACCATGACAAATAGAATAGAAGTGAGTACGATGATTGGTTTCAAGTTTCTCATAGCGCCGAGCCTCCGATAACAATAAAGTAGTAGTTGTTTGTTGATGATTAATGGTTGGATACCTTTACTCTTCATTCTTATGGAAGTGGACAAGCAATTATGACTAAAATATGGGCAGGTTTAAAGACTTCATTCACAAGCCTCTAACCCTAAAAAAACTCCTAAAAACTTCTATATTATATACACATAACCCACAACTATCAGAAAACAATTCCATATCACACCGAAAAAATGGTCTGTAAGAAAAAAAGTTGGAATATTAATAAGTAGTGAAAAAAATGCTGTGCTGGGGTCAGACCCCAGCAGGAATTTCGCACCTCACGTCGAAGGCCTGAAAAAAAAGTTCGAAAAAGGGTCAGACCCCTAAAGGAGTCTGACCCTTGATGTAGAATATAAATATATAATTGGCTATTTTGGTGTGTTTAGGCTTCTTTGATTTGCTCTAGGATAATTGTTTGTTCTTGTTCCATGGAGCTTATTCGTTCGATGTCTGCGCCTAGTGCTGCTAGTTTGTTGTGGAAGTTTACGTATCCACGGTCTAAGTGTTTTAGCTCGGTTACACGAGTGTAGCCGTCTGCGATTAATCCTGCTAGGGTTAATGCTGCTGCTGCACGAAGATCTGTTGCTGCCACTTCTGCACCTTGTAATTTCGAAGGTCCATTGATGACAACGGAACGTCCTTCGATCTTGATGTCGCCGTTCATACGACGGAACTCTTCTACATGCATGAAGCGATTTTCGAATACCGTTTCTGTAATCATGCTCGTGCCTTCTGCCGCCAATAATAAGGACATCATTTGGGATTGCATATCTGTTGGGAATCCTGGGTGAGGCATTGTTTTGATGTCAATTGACTTCAGTTTTTCAGGTCCGATAACGCGTAATCCGTTTTCGACTTCTTCAAACTTAACGCCCATTTCTTCCATTTTGGCGATTAAAGAGCTGGAATGTTCCGGCACTGCGCCTTCAACGATAACGTCTCCGCCTGTAATTGCAGCTGCTACCATGAATGTACCTGCTTCAATGCGGTCAGGGATGATGTTGTGTTGGCATCCGTGTAATTCGGAAACCCCTTCGATTCTGAGCGTACCAGTACCTGCTCCACGAACTTTTGCTCCCATAGAGTTCAAGAAGTTCGCCAAGTCCACGATTTCCGGTTCTTTTGCAACGTTTTCCATGATAGTTGTACCTTCAGCAAGAGTTGCAGCCATCATGATGTTTTCTGTTGCTCCCACACTTGGGAAATCAAGATATATTTTCGCGCCTTGTAATCTTCCGTCAACTTCGGCATCGATATAACCATTTCCAACTTTCACTTTCGCGCCCATTGCTTCGAATCCTTTTAAATGCTGATCAATTGGTCTAGAACCGATTGCACAGCCTCCAGGTAGGGCAATTTGTGCTTTTCCGTTACGTGCAAGCAATGATCCCATTACTAGGACAGATGCGCGCATTTTTCGTACATATTCAAACGGTGCTTCTGTGTGAAGCTCTCTTGTTGCATCGACAATTATACGATTATTTTCAAACTCAACATCGGCATTCAAATAACGCAAAACCTCGTTAATCGTATAAACGTCGGAGAGCTCAGGTACATCTAAGATTTCGCATTTGCCTTTGCTAGCTAATAAAGTTGCGGCGATGACAGGTAGTACTGCGTTTTTTGCTCCCTCTACTTTAACAGTACCCTTTAACCTTTGTCCGCCGCGGACGATGATTTTTTCCAAAACGTTCCCCTCCGCGTCTTTTATTCTATATATTAATATTCAACAGTAATAATTGGCGTGCCTACAATCACGGTAGTCTTATCGCCCATTCCTTGTGTTCGTAACCCAATTTGTAAGTTCATCTTTCCCTGATGTGTCGGAAGAACATTATTCCATGCATCAGTATATGCTGAAACTGATACAAAGGTATCTTCCTGAATCTCTTCAACTATTTGTGCTGAAAATGCGTCTAGCAAAATATTTGTCGTATTTTGCAAACCACCTTCAATTTTAGCACTGAAATCGCCAGTCATACAACTAAATATTTCAAAGTCTTCATGAGAAATATTGGTAAGATTCGAATGGAAATTGTTTATTATCTCTGTTGCTACAGGCTTTTCCCAACCATATCCAGTTACTTCATATAATAAGTACGAAGATTGGGATGAGTTTGTGTGGGTGGTGATGAGCTGAAGAGTCTCTTCTTGTTTCAATAAGTCATTATAATGAGTCCCAACTGCCTTCCATCGATCCTCTTCTTCCATCACATTCCAACTAAGATGGCCCATACTCTGTTTTAAACGATTTACCTCTTTTTGAAAAGTGACTAAATCCCTAATTTTATAGACGTTCTTCCGTCCATAAAGTTTCCATTCCTGAACATTAATTTTCTCCTTTTGAAAAACTTCTGCGATTTCAAGTATCTCAGTACTGATATCGTTTGGTAATTGAGCTCTGCTTCTTTCATTCCCAAGAATTACCCCCGTAAAACATATTACGAAAATAAAAAATAGTCCTAGCAATCTATTAATATAAACTTTCCACGTTTTATCTGTATATTTAGTATTAGTTTTTAAGCCCTTATCCATATTCTCCATCTTTAACATATCCCCCACACCCCTTTGTTTGTTACTACTCATTTTCGCCAAAGTGAGCACAAGAGATACATAGGATTATTCGTCAAAATTTTTGTGGTTTTAATTTTTTTGTGTTTTGGGGTCAGACCCCCGCAGGATTTTCTGCTCTTATGTAGAAGGCGGTAAAAGTTTTGAGGTTGGGGGATGGCTTGGGTGGTTGCGGTTTTTGAGGGGGTTTGTCGAATGGCTTGTATTTGGTGTGTTTTGGACTGTATTCTAGCTTCGTTGGACAGTATTTTCGATTTTCCGCTTGTATTTGGTTCATTTTGGACAGTATTTAGTGGATTTCCGCTTGTATTTTAAATTCTGCTGTATTATTAGCGGTTTGAAGCTTTCTAAATTCGAGAGATTGCTATATTTCAACTCCAATTCCCTAAAAAACCAGAGGATTTTCTCCCCTGGCATGCAGAATTACACTTATTTTCACCAAATCATCGGCAGTCTTTGTGATAAGAACAGGTAGTCCAGGAAGAAGTTGCTGACGGAGGATCCGATGGCGATGGTGATTAGGATCAGCAGCAGTCTGATTTGGACGACTTTGTTTGGTTTCATCCATTTTTCGTATTGGATGGCTTGTAGTGCCCACCAGGTGATGCTGATGAATAGTAGGTGGGAGATGATGCTGATGAGTGCTTGTACTCCAATATCGATCATTGTGAAAGCAGCCTCCTCTTTATTTTAAAATTAAAGCTCTGGGTATAATCCGCTGTTGATTTTCGCTCCAGGCTTCGCTTTCCGCGGGACGGTGCTTGAGCCTCCTCGGCAAGCCTGCGGAGCCTCAACCTACCGTTATTCCCCCGCTGGAGTCTCAGCCTTTCGCTCCAATCACCAGCTCTATATACCTTGCTCCATTAGTTTCTTCCTATAGTATTCCATCAAAAAAGAAGGAGCGTGTGAACTCCTTCTTTCTTATTAAATCATATACCACTTTACCGTGACAATCGGTTAGTTGCCTGGTACTAAGATATCTTTTAAAATATCAAAATTGCTTCCGAACAGGTTTAGGGCAAGGCCCGGCAGGATTCCCAAGACCAGTGTTCCGATCGCGCAAACAAAGACGGTGATCCAGATTCCAACAGGAACATGGATTCTTTCTTGGCTTGCTGCTGGGCGGAAGAACATTTGTGTCATGATTCCGAAATAGTAAAAGTATGAGACAACGGTGGTCAGGATCAAGACCGATGCCAAGACATAAGCGTTACTCGGTTCAGAAATGGCACCGACAAAAATGGACAACTTACCAATGAATCCGGCTGTACCCGGGATACCTGCCAATGAAAGTAAGAACACTGACATCAATACTGCAAGCAATGGTGCGCGCTGGTACAGTCCTGCGAATCGGCTCAGATCCTCGGAGTCATCACGTGCGGTGACGACTTGCAATACTGCAAGTGCCCCGATGTTCATGAACAGGTAGGCGGCCAGGTAGAACCACATGGCTTCAAAAATGAAGATGAAGTTAACGGTGGCCAGTGGCACCAATAAATATCCGGCGTGTGCGACTCCTGAGTAGGCGAACATCCGCTTGACGTTGCGCTGGCGCAGAGCAACGAAGTTACCGATGATCATGGAGGCCACGGCCAAGACTGCGATGAATTCTCCCATGGAAAACAGCATGGATGCGCCTTCTGCTGCACGGGTCGGGAAGAACAGTGTCACGAATAGGCGCAGGACGATGATGAAGCCTGCTGTTTTGGATACAACTGCAAGGAATGCCGTTACTGGTGTCGGCGCGCCTTGGTAGACGTCCGGTGCCCACATGTGGAATGGTGCAGTCGCGAGCTTGAAGGACAAGCCGACGAACATCATCATGAAGGCGATGACCAGTAAGTATTGCATGTCGTGTGCGTTGATTTGGGATAGTGACACCCACATTTCCTGCAGGTTGGTTGTGCCTGTCAGGCCGTACACGTAGCTCATTCCGAACAGGGTGATGGCGGTCGCGATTCCGCCGTTGATGACGTATTTCATGGCGGCTTCGTTGGATTGCAGGTTCTTTTTGCGCAGTCCTGCTAATACATAGGAAGCCAATGATAACAGTTCAAGTCCGACAAACAATGTGATCAGGTCGCCGCTTGAGGACATGATCATGGCCCCGAGGACGCCTAGCAGCAAGAGGTAGAAGAACTCCCCTCTGTACTCCCTCAAGCCTTCTTTTGGCTCGTAGCTGATGGCCATGAGCATCACAAAGGCTGCTCCGACTAGAATCAACGTTTTGAAGGCCATGGCGAAGCTGTCAAGTCGGTATGTTTCGTATAGGATAGCGGTGACTTCTTCCGGGCCCTTGTCGTACATCCCCACCAAGAATCCGAGGGCCACCAGGATGCTGGCGAATCCAAGCCAGCCGAGCAGTCTCCGGTCTATTTTTTTCGGTAAAAATAAGTCCAGTAGTGAGAGAAGGGTTGCTACACCAAGGATGATGAATTCCGGTGCCATGACACTCCAATCAAAGCTGAGTAAGGTTTCTAAATCCATCTCCTGTTCACCCCCCTATCCCTAAAATGATGGCGTTGATGGTTTCTTGCAGCGGTTGTGCGAGAATGCTAGGGTATACTCCGATCAGGATGATGAAGAGTAGCATGGCAAACACGGGTACAAATTCCACACCGCGCAGGTCCACCACTTTCTCGCTATAACCTGCCGCTTTCGTTCCAAAAGTCATGCCAAGCACCGCACGCAATAAATACGCCGCTGTTAAAATGATTCCGAGTGTTCCGACTGCAGCGACAACAGGCATTTCATTGAAAAGTCCCATGAAGGCAAGGAATTCGCTGACAAATCCGGACATGCCAGGCAGGCCGATTGAGGCCATGGCACCGACAAGGAAGAATCCGGCTGTGAGTGGCATTGCTTTTGCAAGTCCGCCAAGCTTTCCGATGTCGGTCGTTCCGGTGCGTTCGTACATCACTCCAATTAAAAAGAACAAGAGTGCTGCGATAAATCCGTGGGAGACCACTTGGAAGATCGCGCCTTGGACTCCGGCTTCGTTCAGGGCTGCAAGTCCGATCAGGACAATTCCCATATGCGAGATACTGGAATAGGCCAGCACCATTTTGAAATCTGTTTGAATGAGTGCGAGGAATGCTCCGTAAAGGAGATTCACGACTCCTAAGATTGCTAGAATGAAAGCGAGCTGGTCGAATTGTTCCGGAAAGATTCCAACCCCGAAACGGATAAGTCCGAATGCTCCTATTTTCAAAAGTACGCCGGCATGCAGCATGACGATGGATGGCGGTGCTTGCACGTGGACTTTCAGCATCCAGCTATGCAGCGGCACGATCGGCAGCTTGATTCCGAATGCGACAAGCAATGCAATCAACAGCCCCATTCTCAGATCGTCTGACACTTCCCCAAGGAACATGGCGTCGCTGTTGCCGGTGAACATGGCGGTGATTTCGGCGATATTCATCGTTCCTGTTTTGGTGAAAAGGACCACAAACACGATTAATAGAATGGCCGAACCGAGACCATTGTAAATAAGGAAACGGTATGCCGCACTTTCTTTTTCAAAATAACCCCATTTTCCGATGAGAAAGAACATCGGGATCAAGGTGAGCTCAAAGAAAAAAAAGAATAAGAGCAGGTTTTCCGCTGCAAAGACGCCGAGCATTCCGATTTGTAAAAGAAGGAAGAGAATGAAGTAGCCTTTCCATTCTTTTTTTACATGGATGCTTGCGATGGCTGCAAGGGTGGAAAGCACTGCTGTCAGTAGAATCATGACGAGCGAGAAGCCGTTGATGCCAAGCTCGAAGGAGATCGGCTGGTATACTTGTGAGCCGTAAATTTCACCGGTCAAATCTTTGTTGCCGAATGTGATCCATTCACGGTTAACCGCATACTGCTCAAGACCCGCTCCTGCTTTGTATTGCCAGAATGCGATGAGCGCGAGTATCAAGGACGGCAAGGTTGCCAGGAAACCAACGATTTTGATGGCTTCCACGTTTGTTTTTGGTGTAAAAAGAAGTACTAAAATTCCTAAAAGAGGGGCGAAGATCAACGCTGTCAAAAATATACTGTTCATCCGATGTACCCCCCTGTGAAGACGAAAATGATGATGAGAATGGCGAGTCCGACAAACGCGACTGCTCCGTAAGTCTGGGTTTGGCCGTTCTGTACTTTGGCTCCTAGTCTGCCGATTTGTTGGGATACCGCGGCAATGCCCTTCATCGTTCCTTGGACAAGGAACTCATCGATGTATTTCAGGAACAGGCTGATCACGCGGGTTCCATAGACGAATGTCATATTGTAAATTTCATCGACAAAGTATTTGTTGCGTAAAATTCCATACAAATGCGGTGCGCCTTGACTGAATGTTTCGCGCGCGATGGAGCGGCGGAAATAAATCAGGTAGGCAAATCCGATTCCAGCTAAAGAAACTATTATAGCAGCTGCCATAATCCATTTTGGCCCCTCGATATGGGACGGTCCGTAAAGGATAGTCCCTTCTGCTAGCCAGTCTCCGAGAAAATGGCCGAACCATGGGGTGTTCATGTAACCAGCCACAACTGCCAGAACACCAAGCACGATCATCGGAATGGTCATGACAGAAGGCGATTCGTGCACGTGGCGCTGGTCTCCGCGCGCTTCCCCTGTGAAAACAAGGAAAAACAGGCGGAACATATAGAATGCCGTGAAGAATGCGGCAATCAGTGCCAGTAAGAAAAGAAAAGGATTTCCATTTACCCAGGCGGCAAGGAGGATTTCCTCTTTACTGAAGAAGCCTGAGAATAGCGGAACACCAGTGATGGCAAGGGTTCCGATTAAAAATAAGATGCCTGTGGTGCGCATTTTTTTCCAAAGACCGCCCATCTCGTCGATGTTTTGCGTGTGGACGGCATGGATGACGCTTCCTGCTGCAAGAAATAACAAGGCTTTAAAGAATGCGTGTGTGGTAAGGTGGAAAACCCCTGCCACATAGCCTGCCGAACCAAGTGCAAGCATCATGAAGCCGAGCTGGCTGACGGTGGAGTAGGCTAGCACTCTCTTAATATCTTTTTGTACAAGCCCGATGGATGCTGCGAAAATCGCAGTGAATGCACCGACGATTGCGACCGTCATTAGCGCCGTTTCACTTGCATTGAACAGCGGAAACAGGCTTGCGACCAAATACACTCCTGCTGCAACCATCGTTGCGGCGTGGATGAGGGCTGAAACCGGTGTCGGACCTTCCATCGCATCTGGTAACCAGGAATGCAGAGGGAATTGACCTGATTTCCCCATTGCTCCGATGAAAATAAGAATGGCAATGAGGGTTAGCATTCCCGCTGAGATTGCGCCTGCATTGACTGCTTCAAATATCACATCGTATTCGAAGCTGCCGACTTGCCAGAATAATAGGATGATCCCGATGAATAACCCGACATCCCCGATACGCGTCATGATGAACGCTTTTTTGGCAGCGGCTTTTGCTTCATTTTTATAAAAATAGAACCCGATGAGTAAGAATGATCCCACTCCGACAAGCTCCCAGAAAATATAGAGCTGAAGCAGGTTCGGTGACATGACAAGTGCCAGCATGGCAAAGGTAAACAGGCCCAGGTAGGCGTAAAATACATGGAAACGGTCGTCTCCGTGCATGTATCCTTTGGAATAAATATGTACGAGTAAGCTGACAAGTGATACTACGACAAGCATCAAGGCGTTTAATTGGTTGACTTCATATCCCGCCGTCAATACGACGTCTCCGATTTGGAGCCAGTCGAATGTGGCTTTGAAGGTTGGTGCTGAAAACCGCTCCCATAGTGCTGTGAGGGAAAAGATGAGTGATAGAGCGATGAGTGCGATTCCGAGGAATGCACTCGATTCTTTCAATCTTTTGCCGACAAGCAATAACAGGATAAAGGAGATCAGCGGAAAAAGCGGGATGATCCAGGCATTTTCCATCATCGTATCAAGTCCCCTTTTTTTTAGTTCTTCAGTGTATTCATTTCGTCGATGTTAACGGTGCGGCGGTTGCGGTAGAGGGCTATGAGGATAGCCAGGCCTACTGCGGCTTCTGCTGCTGCGACGGTAATGGTGAACAGGGAGAATACTTGCCCTGTGATGGATGGTGCGATGCCGAATTTGCTGAATGCGACAAGGTTGATGTTGACTGCGTTCAGCATGAGCTCGATACAGATCAGGACTATGACGGTGTTGCGTTTTGTCAGGGCCCCGTAAAGTCCGATACAGAATAAAATAAGTGCTAGTACCAGGTAGGCTGATAATGGAACTCCGCTCATTCCTTGGTCGCCTCCTCTTTTACAACGTCCGTGTCTTCGTCATCTCGTCTTGCCAGGATAATCGCTCCGACAAGTGCGACAAGCAGGATCACGGAGGTCAGTTCAAATGGAATGACGTATTTTGCATAAATGGCTACACCGATCTGTTCGGTGTTGTTCACATGCAAGTCGGCTGATTCTTGGGAACCAAGGTCAAGGCTGTACAGTCCAAAGTACATGACTGCTGCAAAGCCGAGAACGCCGGCGCCGACGAGTATTTTTCGCCCAAGTCCGGATGTTTCGGATTCGTCATTGTGACGTGTCAGCATGATTCCGAAAAGCATGATGATGGTGATAGCTCCGGAATAGATGAGAATCTGGACAGCCGCTACAAATTCAGCGGAGAGCATGACATAAATGCCGGCGATGCTGATGAAGGTAAACACTAGGGCTACCACCATGTGGACGACCTTTGTCAGGTTCAACATTACCACTCCACCGGCGATCGCAGCGATTGCTAGGAAAAGAAATGCGATGAATTCACCGGATATTGTCATGCTTTATTCTCCCTTCTGATGTTCGTATCGTTTTCATCGAGCCATTGCAGGTCTTTGAAAAGTCGATCACGGCTGTATTCAGCAAGCTCAAAGTTGTTGGTCATGATGATGGCCTCTGTCGGGCAGACTTCTGTGCAGAGGTCACAGAGGATACAGATTTCAAAATTGATATCGTATGTGTCGATGATTTTCCCTTTTTTCGTTGGATCCGGATGTTTTTTCCCGGTAAGCTGGATGCAGTCTGTCGGGCAGATGTTGGAGCACTGGTTGCAGACGATGCATTTTTCCGGGTAAAATTTCTGGATGCCTCGGAACCGGTCCGGTAGTGGAAGCGGTTCGTTTGGGTAATCATAGGTTACTTTTTTCTTCGTTAAGTTTTGTAGGGTATATTTTAAACCTTTTGCAAGACCGAGCATTTCGCTTCACCCCTATTCTTCCGTTACCCCTTTAGTAATGAAAGTGAGTTTTTTATTTGAAAAATAATTCCTTCATGATCGCTGAGAAAAAGATGTTTGCCAGTGCAACTGGTAGCAGTACCTTCCAGCCGAATTCCATCAGCTGGTCTGCGCGCAGACGCGGGAAGGTGACACGGATCCAGATGAGCACGAATACGACGACGCTGAATTTCAGTGCGAACCAGACGGCACCCGGGATAAATCCTAGAAACTCGAATGGTGGCAGCCATCCACCAAGGAACAGGACGGTGGTCAAGGATGCCATCGCGAACAGGTATACATATTCTGCTAGCATGAAGAATGCCCAGCGGAAGCCGGAGTATTCCACATGATACCCTGCGACAAGCTCGGATTCTGCTTCTGGCAAGTCAAATGGTGTACGGTTCAACTCTGCGACAGATGCAATGACGAAAATAAGGAATCCGACCGGTTGCAAAATGATGAACCAGAAGGTTTCGCCTTGAGCGGCAACGATTTCGTTTAAGTTGAGGCTTCCTGCCAAGAGGACAACCCCGATAACGGACATAACTAGCGGCACTTCATAGGAAATCATCTGGGCCGCAGCACGCATGCCTCCAAGTAACGAGTACTTGTTGTTTGATGCCCAGCCTGCCGCAACAACGCCGACCGTTGTGATGCCGGAAATAGCGATGTAGTAAAGCAAGCCGACCCCGATGTCCGCAAATTGAAAGCGGTCGGTGAACGGGATGGTGGCAAGCACCATAAACGCCGGTGTGAAGGCGATAACTGGTGCGATGATGTATAACGGGCGATCCGCAAGTTTCGGGATCGTGTCTTCTTTTAAAAGAAGCTTTAATACGTCGGCTACGGTTTGTAGCAAGCCCCATGAGCCACCGACCTGGTTAGGTCCCATACGCCCTTGCATGAAGCCCATTACTTTACGCTCGGCAAGGATTCCGTATGTTACGAAGCCCAGGACGGCAAGCAGCAAGGCCGTTGCCAATCCGAAAAAGATGAAAAAGTTCGTCCAGGATGGTGATGAATGCAACAAGCTTTCCATCATTAGCCATCCACCTCCCCAAGGACAATGTCAATTGCCCCTAAAATGGCGATCAGGTTTGCCATGTTTTCGCCTTCTAAAAGTTTTGGTAAGATCTGCAGATTGTAAAAGGACGGACGACGGAATTTAAGTCTGTACGGTTCTTTTTTCCCGTCACTTGCAATGTAGCAGCCGATCTCACCACGTGGGGATTCGATGCGTACATATGCCTCTCCTTTTGGCGCTTTGATGATCTTCGGCACTTTTGCCATGATCGCGCCTTCTTTCGGGAATTGTTCGACGGCTTGTTCGATGATCTTCAGGGATTCCTCGATTTCCTCCATGCGGCAGTGGTAACGCGCCCATGCGTCCCCGCCTTCCCGTGTTGGAACGTCAAAATCAAAGCGATCATAGATGGAGTATGGCTCATCTTTACGAAGATCCCACTTCACTCCGGTACATCTAAGGTTCGCACCACTCAGGGAGTACGCAAAGGCATCCTCCTTCGTGTAACGGCCAACCCCCTTCACACGGCTCATGAAAATTTCATTGCCTGTTACAAGGTCATGGTAGCCCTTTAGCTGCTCCCTCATATATGGAACAAATTCTTCTACTTTTTCAATCCATCCCTCAGGCGCATCCCACTTCACGCCTCCAACACGCATATAGTTGAAGGTAAGACGGGCACCTGACAGCTCATTTAGTAGATTGATAATCATTTCGCGCTCACGGAAAGCATATAGGAACGGACTGACCGCCCCGATATCAAGTAAATATGTACCATACCAAACTAGGTGACTCGCAACACGACCAAGTTCCATCGCAAGCACGCGAAGGTATTCTGCCCGATCTGGAATTTCAATGCCCATCATCGTTTCCACCGCGTGACATAGCACATAGTTATTCGTCATGGCGGATAGATAGTCCATCCGGTCGGTGTATGGAATGATTTGTGTATATTGGAGATTCTCCGCGAGCTTTTCGGTTCCGCGGTGAAGGTATCCAATAACCGGTGTCGCTTCTTTGATGATTTCCCCATCAATTTTTATGACAAGTCGGAACACCCCGTGGGTACTCGGATGCTGTGGCCCGACATTCAGTAGCATTTCCTCTGTGCGAATCATCTGCTACACCTCCACATCGTACGGCTCATAATCTTTGCGCAGCGGATAACCAACCCAATCATCCGGCATCATGATGCGCGTCAAATTCGGGTGTCCTGTAAACTGGATTCCAAGCAGATCATATGTCTCACGCTCCGGCCAGTTCGCCCCTTCCCAAATTGGCTGAATGGATGGGATGACAGGATTCTCTCGATCTATTTTTACCTTTAGGGCAACAGACTGCTTGTTTTTATATGAATATAGGTGATTATAGATCTCCATATGCGTCTCAAAGTCTGTGCCGTGCATTTCTGATAGAAATTCAAACGTCAGCTGCTCATTGTATCGCAGAAATGATGCCACTTTAAAATAGTTCTCCGGTTTTGCAACAAGCGTCGGGACATCTTTGGAAAGCGGATTGATGTACGCATCTTCCAAGGTGTTTTCCCCGAGGTTGTCGTTGATTACTTTTACGTATTTATCTAGGTATTTTTGGTTTGGTGATGGTGGTGCTGGTTCTTCTTGGGCTGTTGCGTCGGCGGTTGTGCCGGATGCTGCTTTTGCCTTGGCGGCGGCAGCGGCTTTCGCTTTTGCTGCTGCTTTTGCTTTGGCTTTTGCAGCGGCGATGGCTTTTGCTTTTTCGTCTTGAAGGTCGCCGGAGTCAGTTGTTGTGTCAGCGGATTCCGTTGATGCAGTTCCTCCGTCACGTTGTTGTTTTGCGAGTGCGGCGGCTTTTGCCTTGGCTGCAGCAGCTGCTTTGGCTTTTGCGGCTGCGATGGCTTTCGCTTTGGCGTCATCTGTGTCGGTTGCAGGTGCAGGTGTTTCGCCTGCATCCCGTTTTTGTTTTGCGAGTGCGGCAGCCTTTGCTTTGGCAGCTGCTGCGGCTTTCTTTTTGGCTAGTTCTTTGGCGTCGTCTTTGTCGGTAGAAGCCGCTGTGTCAGGTGCAGCTTCCTCGGTTGCTTTGGACTTTTGTTTCGCCAGTGCGGCAGCCTTCGCTTTTGCCGCGGCGGCTGCTTTCTTTTTCGCCAATTCTTTCGCGTCGTCACCAACCGGTGGTTCAGGTGTTGGTTCTTCTATATTTTCAGAAGCCTTTGCTTCCATTTTCTTTTTCGCTTCTAATTTTGCAAGTGCTGCAGCTTTTGCTTTGGCTGCGGCCTCTTTCTTTTTTTCTTCCAGGCTTTTCTCATCGCTCACTGCTAGATCACCTGCTTCCCTGTCTTGGCTTCATAACGAATTTTCTCGCGGAGCTTGTTGATTCCATAAATAAGAGCCGCTGGATTTGGTGGGCATCCCGGTATGTACACATCTACAGGTACAATTTGGTCCACACCTTTTACAACGGCATAGGATTTAATATATGGACCGCCTGCAGTCGCACAGGAACCCATTGCAATGACCCATTTCGGCTCAGGCATTTGATCATACAGGCGCTTTAGGACTGGTGCCATTTTTTTCGTCACGGTACCAGACACGATCATACAGTCAGACTGACGCGGTGATGTACGAAAGAAGGACCCAAAACGGTCGAGGTCATAGTGGGACGAGCCAACTCCCATCATTTCGATGGCACAGCAAGCTAGACCGAATGTCATCGGCCACATGGAATTACTGCGGGCCCACGCTTTCAGCTCCTCCAATGTTGTCAGGAAGACTGTCTGTTTCAGCTCTTCCATTTCCTCTGGTGAGATACTCTCTAGATTTAGATCCATTTCAACACCTTCTTCTTCCATGCGTATATTAATCCGATCAGTAATAAAACTACGAAAATAAGCATTTCAATCAGTGCAAAAATCCCCAATTTCTCGTATGCCACCGCCCATGGATACAGGAAAACCGTCTCCACATCGAAAATGACAAATAACAGGGCAAATATGTAATAACGAACATTAAACTGAACACGTGAATCATGAAAGGGATCAATTCCACTTTCATAGGTCGTCTGCTTGGCTGCTGATGGCTTATTCGGACGCAAAACACGTCCAATAGCAAGCGCCACGACCGGAAGTAATACCCCTAGAGCCAAGAATACAACCACTATCAAATAGTTATTTTGATATAAGTTAAGTAGATTCATGCCCGCCCCCTCCGAAGTCTCTCTTCATTTTCAGACTGCTCACAATATTTAAAAATGTAACCGATAACAATTATATCAAATACCCATATCGGTGTCGACAGGAGATATCCTTATTATGGCTATTGTTTTTAGGGAGGCGAAGGGATTTGTTATGGGTGGAGGGTGGATTTTGTTTTTCGAATGAAAATGTGAAGCGGCATGATCAAAGTTGGAGGGAAAATTACCTTGTTTTGAAAAGAGCGGGCTTGGTTACTGCTGGAACCAATGAAGTATGTGGTTACTTGGAGGGGTTTTAGTTGGAAGTAGGTAATTGTGGGTTAGTTTTTGGGCCCGTGATACACATAACCGTTTCAAATTGGATTAACAAGCGGGCATTTCGGCCGAAATCAATTTAGTAAAACCACTATATCCATTGTTAAAGTGGTTTTATCCATTGTAAAAAATTTATATCCATTGTAAATTCGGTTTATCCATTGTTAACAGACTTATATCCATTGTAAAAACAATATATCCATTATAGGCGTTTCACTGCTTAAATCCTTTAGCACATCACCGCACAGCGGGTCAGACCCCTCTTTACCTCTATAATGCAACAACACAAAAAACAACACAAAAAACCCCCTCCCTCCAAAGCACGTCTGCTCCGGAAAGAGGGGGTTTTAACATTCTTATATGCACAGGGTATTGTTACCCTCTTTTGGCTACGTTGATGCGGTTGATTGCGCGTTGAAGGGCAAGTTCGGCGCGGCGGTAGTCGACGTCGTCTTGTTTGGACTGCAGTCGTTGCTCGGCGCGTTTTTTTGCTTCTTCTGCACGTGTAAGATCGATTTGCTCCGCTGCTTCTGCAGTTTGGGCAAGGATCGTTACTTTATCAGGACGCACTTCTAGGAAGCCTCCGTTTACTGCCACTTGTTCGGTTTTGCCGTCTTTTTTCATACGGACGCCGCCGATTTGAAGTGGAGCAACCATCGGGATATGTCCTGGTAGAACTCCCAGCTCACCGCTTTGAGCACGGGCTACTACCATTTCTACGTCTGATTCATAAACCGGGCCATCGGGAGTAACTACGCTGACTTTTAATGTCTTCATTTCATTCCCTCCTAGGTCCCTTTAATTAAACTTCTACACCCATTTGCTTCGCTTTTTCGACTACTTCTTCGATGCGTCCAACTAGACGGAATGCATCTTCAGGAAGGTGGTCGTATTTGCCGTCAAGGATTTCTCTGAATCCTTTAACTGTTTCCTGAACAGGAACGTAAGAACCTTTTTGTCCAGTGAACTGCTCGGCAACGTGGAAGTTTTGAGATAAGAAGAACTGGATACGACGAGCACGGTGAACGGTTAATTTATCCTCATCCGTTAACTCATCCATACCTAAGATAGCAATGATATCTTGTAGTTCTTTGTAACGCTGTAAAGTAACCTGTACTTCACGTGCTACTGCATAGTGGTCGTCTCCAACTACTTCTGGTGCCAATGCACGGGAAGTGGAAGCTAGAGGATCAACCGCAGGGTAGATCCCCATCTCGGAAAGCTTACGCTCAAGGTTAGTTGTTGCATCTAAGTGAGCGAAAGTTGTCGCTGGAGCTGGATCCGTGTAGTCATCGGCAGGAACGTAGATCGCTTGGATAGACGTTACAGAACCTACAGACGTAGACGTGATACGCTCTTGTAATTGACCCATTTCAGTAGCAAGTGTTGGTTGGTAACCAACGGCAGATGGCATACGGCCTAGTAGGGCGGAAACCTCAGAACCTGCTTGTGTGAAACGGAAGATGTTGTCCATGAAGAATAGAACGTCTTGTCCTTGGTCATCACGGAAGTACTCAGCCATTGTAAGACCTGTTAGTGCAACACGCATACGTGCTCCAGGCGGTTCGTTCATTTGTCCGAATACCATGGCAGTTTTCTTGATAACGCCAGAATCTGTCATCTCGTGGTAAAGGTCATTTCCTTCACGAGTACGCTCACCAACACCTGCGAATACGGAGATACCACCGTGCTCTTGTGCGATGTTGTTGATTAATTCTTGGATAAGAACCGTTTTACCTACACCGGCACCACCGAATAGACCGATCTTACCACCCTTGATGTAAGGAGCAAGTAAGTCTACTACTTTGATACCAGTTTCAAGGATTTCAACGTCTGTTGAAAGTTGATCGAATGTAGGAGCTTGTCTGTGAATCGGATCACGACGAGAACCTGCAGCGATTGGAGCATCTAAGTCAATGTTTTCTCCTAGTACGTTGAAAACACGACCAAGTGTTACGTCACCTACTGGTACAGAAATAGGGTGACCAGCATCTTCTACTTCCATGCCGCGAACGACACCGTCTGTAGAAGCCATAGCGATTGTACGCACTGTGTTGTCTCCAAGGTGAAGAGCAACCTCAAGCGTTAAAGTAATGTCTACTTCATTAGCGCTACGAGCTTTATGATTAATATGAAGAGCGTTGTATATTTCAGGAAGATGTCCGCTGTCGAATTTTACGTCGACAACTGGACCCATGATTTGAGTAACGCGACCTTTCATCGTATTCCCTCCTAACTTACTTTTGCAAAATTTTGTTTCAGTACAAATCTATTGTTGAGCTGAAGCTCCCGCAGTAATCTCGGTAATCTCTTGAGTGATTGCTGCTTGACGGGCACGGTTGTAAGAAAGTGTAAGGCCTTGGATAAGCTCTTTCGCGTTATCTGTTGCACTTTGCATCGCTGTCATACGAGCAGCGTGCTCACTTGCTTTTGCATCTAGTAATGCACCGTAGATCAGGCTTTCCGCATATTGCGGTAGCAATACTTCAAGGATACCTTCTTGGGAAGGTTCGAACTCATAGGATGTAATCTTGTTGGATGTAGGTGCAATGTCAGTAAGAGGAAGAAGTTTCTTCTCTGTTACTTCTTGAGAGATTGCACTTACAAAGTGGTTGTAATACACGTATAACTCATCAAACGTTCCATCCGCGTACATGCTGACTGCACGATTCGCAATGTCCTTGATGTCTGAGAAGGATACTTGGTCGCCTAGACCAGTAATTTCGGAGAATACAGGAACATTACGCTTTCTGAAAAAGTCGCGGCCGATTCGTCCGATGGCAATTACTGCGTATTCATCTTGAGACTTATGACGTTTTTGAACCGTCTGATGAACCGTACGTAAGATGTTACTGTTATAGGCACCTGCAAGACCACGGTCAGAGGAGATTACGATGTAGCCAGTACGTTTTACCGGACGGCTTTCTAGCATTGGATGCGATACATCTGTACTTCCTAGAGCGATACTTGCTACAACCTCCTGGATTTTATCCATATAAGGATTGAAAGCTTTTGCATTCGTCTCAGCACGATTCAGTTTCGATGCGGAAACCATCTGCATGGCTTTTGTGATTTGACTAGTCTTCTTCGTCGAGGTAATTCTCGTTTTTATGTCGCGTAATGATGCCAAAGGATTTCACCACCTTTTTAACCCTATTCAGAGCGGTTAGACACATGGAAAGGAGGAATCGAAGGTTGGTTCGGGTTCCTCCATCGCATGGTGTAACTCACTATGTCGATCTATTACTTTTCAGTAGCTACGAAAGTCTTTTTGAATGCATTAAGTGCTTCAGCCATTGCTTCGTCGCTTGGTAATCCTTTAGTTGTACGGATTTCTTCTAAAAGTTCTTTACGGTTGTGCTCTAACCAAGTAAGCATTTCGTCTTCGAAACGAGTTACGTCTTGTACAGGAACATCATCGATGAAACCTTTTGTAAGAGCGTAAAGAATCGCAACTTGCTTTTCTACTTTAAGTGGCTTGTTCAAGCCTTGCTTAAGTACTTCTACTGTACGAGCTCCACGGTTAAGTTTTGCTTGAGTTGCTTTATCTAAGTCAGAACCGAATTGCGCGAACGCTTCTAGCTCACGGTAAGATGCAAGGTCAAGACGTAATGTACCTGATACCTTTTTCATCGCTTTGATTTGAGCGGATCCTCCAACACGTGATACGGAAAGACCAGCGTTGATCGCAGGACGAACACCAGAGAAGAATAGGTCTGATTGTAAGAAAATTTGTCCATCAGTGATGGAGATAACGTTTGTCGGGATGTAGGCAGATACGTCACCAGCTTGCGTTTCGATGAACGGTAAAGCTGTTAGGGATCCAGCGCCTTTTGCATCACTAAGTTTCGCTGCACGCTCTAGTAAACGAGAGTGAAGGTAGAATACGTCACCAGGATATGCTTCACGACCTGGAGGACGTTTTAATAGTAGGGAAAGCTCACGGTATGCAGCAGCTTGCTTTGTTAAGTCATCATAGATAACTAGAACGTGCTTGCCGTCGTACATGAATTCTTCACCCATTGTTACTCCAGTGTAAGGTGCTAAGAATAGCATTGGAGCTGGTGCAGATGCAGATGCAGTTACAACGATTGTGTAATCAAGTGCACCGTGCTTACGTAGAGTTTCTACTACTCCACGAACTGTAGATTCTTTTTGACCGATGGCAACATAGATACACACCATGTCTTGGTCTTTTTGGTTAAGAATCGTATCGATCGCAACAGATGTTTTACCTGTTTGACGGTCTCCGATAATTAACTCACGTTGTCCACGCCCGATTGGTACAAGCGCATCAATCGCTTTGATACCTGTTTGAAGTGGCTCATGAACGGATTTACGATCCATAACACCAGGAGCTTGTGCTTCGATTGGACGAGTTTTGCTAGTTTCGATTGGACCCAATCCATCAACTGGTTGTCCTAATGCGTTTACTACACGGCCGATAAGTGCTTCACCTACCGGTACCTCCATGATACGGCCTGTACGACGAACTGCATCGCCTTCGCGGATTTCAGTATAAGGTCCTAAGATTACTATACCGACGTTGTTTTCCTCTAAGTTTTGGGCAAGACCCATAACTCCGTTAGAAAATTCAACAAGCTCTCCAGCCATGACGTTGTCGAGACCATGAGCACGAGCGATACCATCCCCAACTTGGATAACAGTACCGACATCGCTAACTTCGATTTCAGACTGATAACTTTCGATTTGCTTTTTTATCAGCGCACTAATTTCTTCAGCTTTGATGCTCATGAATTTCACCCCTATCTACTATCTATTCGTTGTAAGTTGACGTCCTAGACGTTCTAATTTTCCACTGACACTTCCATCAAAAATACGGTTGCCGATGCGAATCTTCAAGCCTCCGATTAAAGATGGATCTACGATATTGCTGATGTTTAATGAAGATTTTCCAACTTTCGCTGCAAATACAGCGGAAAGCTGAGCCTGCTCTGCGTCCGTTAAGGCGCGAACAGAGTACACTTTCGCGTCTGCCACATTAAGGGCCTCGTTAGAAAGTGCTTTGTACTCGTCAATCATATCGACTACGATACCTTGACGGTGACGGTCTATTAAAAGCTGTAACGTGTTTACGATAAATGGTGATGCGGAAGCAAATGCCTCACGGACGATTTGCTTTTTAGAGTCTTTGCGTACTTTCGGGTTGCTTAGAACAACATCAAGTTCCTTGTTGTTCAAAAACACCTTTTTTACTTCTGCAAGCTCAGAGTCAAACTGGGCATAAAGATTGTTTTCTTTTGCCAGGTCGAAAAGAGCCAATGCATAACGCTTTGCTACTCCGTTTTTGCTCATCGCACTTCGCCTACCTGTTTCACGTAATCATCGATAAGCTTTTGCTGATCTTTTTCGTTTAGTTCTTTTTCAATCACTTTAGAAGCGATTAATACGGACAAGGAAGCAACCTGTTCACGCAAAGCAACAACTGCTTGTTCTTTTTCCTGAATGATTTCTTTTCTTGCCGCTTCTTTAAGACGTGCAGACTCCTCTTGAGCAGCTCTTACGATATCTGCTTTTTGATCTTCTGCAATCTTTTTCGCGCTTTCCACTAAAGCCTGAGCTTCTGTGCGAGCTTCTTTTAAAAGAGCTTTTTGCTCTTCTACAAGACCTTTAGCTTCTTCATTGCTTCGTTCTGCCGCTGTAATTTCGTTTGCAATGTGATCTTCACGTTGCTTCATCATTCCAACAAGCTTATCCCAAGCAAATTTTCTAAGGAAATATAGTAAGATTAAAAATGTGATTAACTGGAATAGTGCATCTCCTAAAGTTAGGGATCCTGCACCAAGCACTAAGTGATCTAAGCTATACAATGCTTTCACTCCCTTCGAGGAATACATAAGAAAAGCACAAGCACCTAAAGGGCACCTTGGCTAGATTTTTTGAAAAAATTGTTCATACTAAAGGAAAGGCGAAGGTTCTCGTGTGAGACGGACTTCGCCATTATTGATGCTAAGAATTATTCGGGCAGTTAATTAACCACCGATAACCATGAACGCGATAACTACTGCGATGATAGGAACAGCCTCAACTAGTGCTACCCCGATGAACATTGTAGTTTGAAGAGTGGATTTAAGCTCAGGTTGACGAGCGATCCCTTCTACTGTACGACTTACGATTAATCCGTTACCAATACCTGCTCCAAGTGCTGCTAAACCAATTGCGATTGCTGCTGCTATAAGACCCATTGATAATTTCCTCCTTATGTTTAAAAAAAGTTTTTTTTGGTTATTAAGAATTTATAAATTAATGGTCATGACTCACTTTGTGTGCCATATAAACCATTGTTAACATGGTGAAGATAAATGCCTGGATGGTACCAACGAAAATACTGAATGCTTGCCAAGCTAACATAGGAATGATAGCAACGACTGTTCCAATAATTCCGGACATGAAGCCCATTTGATAACCGTTAACTGCAAGTCCCGCAAGTAATCCTAGCAAGATTTCCCCTGCAAAGATGTTCCCGTATAAACGCAGACCAAGCGTTAATGTGTTAGCAAATTCTTCAATAATCTTAAGTGGGAATAAGAACGCCATCGGTTTGAAGAAGTCCTTCCCGTATTCCTTGAAGCCTTTCATCTTAATCCCATAATAATGCGTCAATGCTACTACCATTGCCGCGAGACTAAGCGTAATAACAGGATCTGCTGTCGGCGATTTCCACCATAAAGTGTGTTCATCCCCAAGAATAATCGCAAATGGCAACCCTAGCATATTTGCTACAAACACATACATAAGTATGGTCAGAGCTAATGAGAGGAATCTGCCTCCTGTCTGCCAATCCATGGTACTGTTAATGATACCTTTTGCAAAGTCAACCAACCATTCCATAAAGTTCTGGGCTCCGGTAGGTCTCAAAGCAAGTGTTCTTGTGCAAAGTATTGCGATAAGAAACACGATTAAGGCTGTTATAATAGTCATCATAATATTCGACAAGTTGAAATGAAGGTCATAACCAAACAAATCAAGCGTCGCTATAGGAGCACTGTGACCCAACACTACTCACCTCTCTTCCCCACTGCTTTAAAGAGTGTTACAAATGAATCTATGATAATGACAATATAGGATGTCATAATCCCTATGATGACGCCGTAGAGATTCAGTGTTTCTGGATATCTCATAGCGATGACCACACCGAGTATTGCGGCGGCCATTCTTGAAAAAGAACCTAATGTGACAGCTTTGCGCCCTTCGGCAACCGCTTCCGTGAACTTCTTCACTTTCTTATGCAGCAACCAATGGCTGTATAAACTTATCACTGTCCCAAGGATCAAACCTAGGAACCAATCTTGGTATGGAGTGAATCCCCATCCTATTACAAAGAAGGCAAGAAAAAATAAGAAATACTTCATATGCCTCATAAACTGTTCGGTTGATTCGGGCATATTTATGACTCTCCTGAGAAGAATTTTTGGACCAGGTATAATACTCCTATTACACCAGCTGCTAGTCCTAAAAGAAGTCCAATAATAAGGAACAATGGTTCGGGACCAATTACTCCATCCAGCCATCTTCCTGCAAATAATCCAACTAAGGTGGGACCAACTAAGTAGGAAAGGATTCCGGACATCAAAGCCATTGCTTGGAATGGGCGGCGTTTATCTTCCATAGAAAACACCCCGTTTTACATGCGGTAAAAGATTAGAGGTCTTACTGATAAATCGATGTTAAATATGTATAAAATTGGTTTTTAAAAACCTATGAAAACCCTATCATTTTATACCCTTTGTAAGCATACAATAGCACTTTATCAATGTCAATGTGTTGTAAGGAAAAATCGACATTCTTTTCGTTGGTAAGATTTCTCTTTGAACCAGCTTTTTTATGCTCTGTATTTTTCCAGAAAAAAACAGCCAAATGATGAACAGTTTTCCTCATTCGGCTGTTGTATAACATTATTTTATCACAGATGACATATAGGTTAAGTTTGTCGATTGTGAACATTATGTGACTATTCGGTAGTTTCAGGTTGTGTTGCTTGACAGGGTTCGACAAAAATGTCTCTTGGGGGGTCTTAGGGGACAGGCACGACGACCCAAAAAGGGTCGGCGTGCCTGTCCTCACTCAAAGTAAAGATCGGCTTCCACGGTGTCTTCCTTGTCCAGTTTTTTCGCGAAGACGACTGCTTTGACGAGTCCTTTTACTTCTACACGGTCTGCCGGGATTTGATTTTTAAATAATCCGCGCGGCAGGTCCCGTTCCCAGTCTAGATAGTCGATGAAGTGGAGCGTATCCGCTTCGTAGAGTGCAATGCCCAGTTCCTCTGCACCTTCTGGCAAATACACTTCGTACTGATACTCCCCTTCCTTATCTCCATAACCAAACTGAAAGCCCATAATCCGCGGATAATCCGGTTCTTCTATTATATAGAGGTAAGGCAGACGAATTTTTTGGTTGTCTGCGTTCACGACGACTTCTCCCTCGTGCATCCCCTCTTTTTGTTGATTTGGTGTGATGTCGAGCGTGATGTTCGTTTTCCGTTTTTCTTTTGGTTGCAGCGTGAAGGTGATCGGCGTCTTCCACTGGACTCCTTTTTTTTGCTTCGGTGTTTCTATAGAGTATGTGACCTCTTTGTCCGAGACGTTTTCAATTGTAATGGGTACTTCTTTCTGAGTACGGGTTTGTTTCTTTTCCAGCATCCCAAAGTTAAGGGATCCCGGGTACACAAGGCTGTTCGTTTGGATGGCTTCCTCCAGCTGGATACGTCCTGTTCCTTGTTCGAGTACGGAGTATCCTGTGCCGTCTTCTTTTGTAAGTGGCTTGGTTGTATTCATCAAGGCGGCCTTCACCTGAGCTGGTGTCCAATCCGGATGGGCCTGGATGATGAGCGCACTCGCCCCCGCCACATGCGGTGCGGCCATGCTTGTTCCTTGAAGGGCGAGGTAGCCATTTGGAATGGTGCTGTCAATTGCCACACCTGGTGCGACCACATCCGGCTTGATTTCCCACGTATGTGTAACTGGCCCGCGCGAACTGAAGCTGGCAATGTCATCTTTATGCCATTTGAATGTCGTCTTCACCATCGAGAAACTTCTTTTCAAATGCTTTTTTAAAAATAACCCGTCTTCTTTGGAGATCGAAACGACCGGTATGTCCATCTCTACTTCCAGCGTCCCTGTAAAATTACCCTCAAGGTTATTGTAGATGACAACACCTGCCGCACCGCGCATTTTGGCTTGATGTGCTTTTTCCGAAAAAGGAATCTTGCCGCGCTCGAGCAGCACTATTTTCCCCTCTATCTTCTTGCCTTCCCAATCCTCTTCTTCTCCAAGTCCCGCATACACCATACCAATCGGCTTGGATGGAAAATCCCATGGCATCGACCCTTGTAGCGGCAGCATCTCTACCTCTCTTTTTGAAAAAATAGGTGAGAGATGCGGTATGTGAAGCGGCGGTGTGGAAGCACCGACCGAGATTGCCTCAGACGAAGTCCCAGGAGATCCTACTGTCCAAAGGTTCGGACCGGAGTTGCCACTTGACGTTACTGCCACCACCCCGTGTTCTACTGCTTTATTCAGCGCAAGACTTGTCGGCCAATCTGGCCCATTTATGGTGTTTCCGAGCGAAAGATTCAGTACATCCACTTTGTCATGAATCGCCCTCTCGATAGCGGCTATCACGTGCTCACTCGAACCATGCCCTCCCGGACCAAGAACCCGGTACGCAATAATTTCCGCTTCTGGTGCCACGCCATGAAGATGCCCGTTGGCCCCAACAATCCCGGCGACATGCGTTCCGTGGAGTGTCGGCATTCCTTGCGACCGCTTTGTTTCCATCGGATCATTGTCCTCATCGACAAAATCGTAACCGCCCGCATAATTGTCCCGGAGGTCAGGATGTGTGTAGTCGATTCCAGTGTCGATGATTCCCACTTTCACCCCTTTGCCGGTGAGGCGGTCTCCATCTTTGTCATAGAGCCGTTGCATCTTCTCTCCACCACCGATAAATGGCACACTTTCGTCAAGATTGGGGGTGTAGTTGGTGACAGGAGATACTTCCAAGATTCCTTGTTCCTTTTGAAGCTTCTCCAGATCTTTGAGCGGACCGTGGACGGCAAAGCCTTTGAACACGGCGGTGTAGGTCCGTTTTATTTTCAGATTAGGATATTTTTGTTGGATTAAGTTTTGAATGGCGTTTTGACTGTTTTCCTCCACGATTAAAATAACCGTCTGTTCCTCCAGTTCATTGCCTGGTCTGCTTACCGCAAGTGGCGGCCGTTTTGGGTATTTGGGTGTGTTGGTTGTAGTTGTATGTAAAGAGTCGTTAGTCTGTGTGTTTATGGCTGCTGTTGTATTTTGTTGTGGTTGCACTAGTGTTGATGTCACCAGCAGCACAGTAAATCCTATACATAATAAAATTTTCCCTAATTTCACGTCCTTCACCTCTGATAACTAGCATTTGTTATTGATGAGGGATTATGCATAGGTTGAGAGTGGCGGTGAATTAGTCAAAAAAGCGGCTCAATTAGTCAAATAAACAGGGGAAATAGTCAAATAAACCGGAGATGTATACAAAAAAAACTGTCAATTTATCAAGAATCCAAATATTCCCACTAAATAACAGTAAAAAGGCTGCTTAGAGATCACCATCGATCTCCAAACAGCCAGTCATTTATTTTGTTCCGTATAATCTGTCGCCAGCGTCACCTAGACCTGGGACGATGTAGCCTTTTTCGTTCAGCTTTTCATCAAGCGCCGCGATGTAGATGTCTACGTCTGGGTGCGCTTCTTTAAGTAATTCCACACCTTCAGGTGCAGCGATTAAGCACATGAATTTGATGTTTTTCGCGCCACGTTTTTTCAAAGAGTGTATTGCTTCGATTGCAGATCCGCCTGTTGCAAGCATTGGATCTACGACGATGAAGTCGCGCTCTTCCACATCGGAAGGTAATTTTACATAATATTCAACAGGTTGAAGCGTTTCTGGATCGCGATATAAGCCGACATGTCCAACTTTTGCAGCCGGAATCAATTTGAGCATTCCTTCTACCATGCCAAGACCAGCACGTAGGATTGGAACGATTCCTAGCTTTTTCCCTGCTAATACATTTGATTTTGAAACAGAAACTGGTGTTTCCACGTCCACTTCTTCAAGTGGAAGGTCACGGGTAATCTCGAATGCCATTAAACTTGCCACTTCATCAACTAGTTCACGAAACTCTTTCGTACCTGTGTTTTTGTCGCGGATGTATGTAAGTTTGTGCTGAATTAACGGGTGATCAAATACGTACACTTTTGCCATTCGAAATCTCTCCTTTTATCATGTCTAGCCGGCGGTTCTGTATTAGAGTTGTCCGGCTCTCAAATCACACTTCCATTGATTCTACAGAAAAAGCGGGATTGATTCAAGTTATTTTCCACAAAAAAGAGAGGTCTAACCTCAGACCTCTCCTCCGAACACCTTTACCCTAAAGAAGGATACAATTCATATTTTCCAGAAACTGCTTCCACACGCGCTTTTGCTTCTTCCAGTTTCGCTTCGTCTTCATGATTCTTCAATGTGAAGGCAATGATGGACGCAATTTCATCCATATCTTCCAATGAGAAGCCGCGGCTTGTGACAGCTGCTGTACCGATACGGATACCACTTGTTACAAACGGGCTTTCCGGATCGAATGGAATCGTGTTTTTGTTCACTGTGATTCCCACTTCATCCAACACTTTCTCCGCGATTTTCCCTGTGATGGAAAGAGAGCGCACGTCCACAAGTAAAAGATGGTTGTCCGTTCCGTCCGAAACAAGAGAAAGTCCTTCGTTTTTCAACGCTTCCGCCAGACGGTGTGCATTGTCGATGATTTTTTGCGCATAGTCTTTGAAGTTCGGTTGCAATGCTTCACCAAATGCTACAGCTTTAGCTGCGATTACATGCATTAACGGACCGCCTTGAAGGCCAGGGAAAATAGATTTATCAATTTTCTTCGCCCATTCTTCTTTGCAAAGAATCATCCCGCCGCGAGGACCGCGCAATGTTTTATGTGTTGTTGTCGTAACGAAATCTGCGTAAGGTACCGGATTCTGGTGAAGGCCAGCTGCAACAAGACCGGCAATATGCGCCATGTCCACCATCAGGTAAGCTCCCACTTCGTCTGCGATTTCACGGAACTTCGCGAAATCAATGGCGCGAGGGTATGCACTTGCACCAGCAACGATCAACTTCGGCTTGTGCAGTCTTGCTTTTTCTGCAACGTCTTCATAATTGATAGTATGAGAGTCTTTGTCCACTCCATACTCCACAAAATTATATTGAATACCACTAAAGTTAACCGGGCTTCCGTGCGTTAAGTGACCGCCGTGGGAAAGATTCATCCCAAGGACCGTGTCGCCCTGTTCTAGAATGGTAAAATAAACAGCCATATTCGCTTGGGCACCAGAGTGTGGTTGAACATTTGCATGCTCGGCTCCGAAAATTTCCTTCGCACGGTCACGGGCAATGTTCTCCGCTACGTCTACGTGTTCACAACCACCATAGTAGCGACGACCTGGATATCCTTCTGCATATTTATTCGTCAGTACAGATCCTTGAGCCTCCATAACCGCTTCACTCACAAAGTTCTCAGAAGCAATCAACTCGATTTTCGTGCGTTGTCTTGCCAATTCATCCTGGATGGATTGAAACAATTGCTGATCCTGTTGTGCTAATTTCACTTTCGGAATCCCCCTTTAAGTATGAACATCAAATTTTAAATGTTTTGAAAAACAACTACATTCGGCTTTTCAACCATTACCTCCTCCATTTTATCACGATAAATAATAGATAGAAACAGAAAAGGAAGATTGATGGCGCTTACCTTAAAAAACTTTCGTGAAAATAAAAAAAGAACGAAAAGGGGTCAGACCCCCGCAGGATTTTTGTCATCCATGTCGAAGGGGCTGCCCCGAGATTATTTTCCTTATTTCTTACCTTGTTTCTTCCCTTATTTCTGTTGATGGGATTTCGTAGGTTGCTCTGGCGCCGCCGATGAGTTTGGGGCGGGTTTTGGCAATGGTGATGTGGGCGTTGCCGACGGATTTGACGGTGCTGCGCACAGGGACTGCGACGTGTTTGAGGTGCATGCCGATTAGCGTGTCCCCGATATCGATCCCTGCGTCGGCTTTGATGTGTTCGACCATGACCGCATCTTCCATGTGATGAAACGCGTGTGATGCCATAGCGCCGCCTGCATGTCGGACAGGTATAACCGTCACCTCTTCCAATCCACTTCTCCACGCCGTTTCCCGCTCCACTACCAAGGCACGGTTCAAATGTTCACAGCATTGAAACGCAAGCTCGACTCCTGTTCGAACACGGAATTCGTTCAACACCGCAAAAAGCGTTTCCGCGACGCCTTCCGTTCCTGCTGTTCCTATTTTCTCCCCAATCACTTCACTTGTGCTGCAGCCTACAACTAGTAGCTGACCCTTTTTCAAATCTGCCTGATCTTGCAGGTCGTTCAAAACCTGCTGCAACTGTTCTTTCCATTCATTTTGCAACATTATTCGTTTCCCCGCCTTCCTTTAACCAGCTCTTACTTCTCCAACTGATGAATCTTATTCACGCGGTTTTCATGGCGGCCGCCTTCGAATTCAGTGGTCAGCCAGATCTTTGCGATTTCACGGGCAAGTCCAGGTCCGATGACACGTTCCCCCATCGCCAACACATTGCTGTCATTGTGTTCGCGCGTCGCCTTCGCACTGAACATATCGTGCACAAGCGCACAACGAATGCCCTTCACTTTATTCGCCGCAATGGACATGCCAATTCCTGTTCCACAAATTAAAATACCGCGGTCAAACTCACCCTCTGCCACTTTTGTCGCAACCGGCTGTGCATAGTCCGGGTAATCTACGGATGTTTCACATTCACAACCGAAGTCTTCAAACTCTATGTTCAATTCTTTCATTAATCCTTTGATTTCCTCACGGATGTTGATGCCGCCGTGATCTGATGCAATTGCCACTCTCATATTTTCATCCCCTGTTCGAATGATTATTTTATATGTACATCTTACCCGTCTATAGCGAAAAAATCCATCAGGATGTTCGCGCAACTCTATATATGCCCAATAAAAAAAGCCCGGGCAGCTATGTGCCCAAGCTAGTTTTTCATCCGAAAAATCATATTACACCTTAAACCTTGAAATCATCCGCTTCAAGTTGCTCGCCTGACCAGCAAGCTCTTGGGATATTTTCTCAACATCAGCAATCATGCTTGCCTGTTCTTGTGTGGTCGCGGTCACTTCTTCTGCTCCGGCAGATGTTTCTTCCGCAATCGCGGCTACTTCCTGGGACTGTCTTGCCGTCGTTTGGATGCTGTCCATTTGACGGTCCACAAGGGTTGCGATTTGCTTAACGGACGCTGCAACTTCCAACACTGAATTGGTCATTTCCGCAATCACCGTGTTGGTTGCCGACCCTTTTTCCGCTTCGACATTTGCGGCCTTCACCTGACCGGTGATTTGCGTTACCACGTTTTTCACTTCTTCTTGAATGTTTTTAATCAGTTCAGAAATTCCTTGCACCGCTTTGGCACTTTCATCTGCCAAGGAGCGAACCTCTTCGGCCACGACCGCAAATCCGCGTCCATGCTCTCCGGCCCGCGCCGCTTCAATCGAGGCATTTAGCGCTAAAAGGTTCGTCTGGCCAGCAATATCTCCAACAAGCGAGATGATATTTTCCACTTCTTTTGCATTCTTTTCAAGTCGTTCCACCGTCTTTAAGGACGTCTGATTTTCGCCAGCAAGCTTTTGAATTCCAGACACCAACGAATGGATGACCTCCTTACTTTCTTCAAGGTCCTTCACCATTTCTTCGGAAAGCTGTTGGGAAGACGTTGCTTTTTCATGAACCTCATCGGCAATTTTAATGACTTCTTCCACCGATTCTGCCGTATCTTGAATGGAAGCAGCGGAACTCTCTGCACCTCTTGCAATCTCTTCTATTGTAAAAGAGATGTTTTCTGCTTGCTCAGAAGCATGCATGGACACGTCGCTTATTTCTTCCACTTTTTCATTCGTTTTCTCAAACGTTTCGTTTATCGTTTTCACCATGTCGCGCAGGTTATGTAACATGAGGTTGAATGCATCCCCGACCGCACTGATCTCATCGCGTGAATTGGATACCGGTACATCCTCCGACAAATCCCCATTCGCCGCCTTCTGAGCGACTTCTTCCAGCTGTTGCAACGGTTTGGTGATATATTTTGCTGCAAAAAAAGCAAGAATCCCGGACCATACAATTCCAAGAACCAATGTAAGGATCGTAAAGAGGCCAGCCCCCATAAATCCTTCCACATAATCTACTAAAAAATAGATGAAAAAGCCACTGACCGTATACGTGATGACCGCTAAAATCGTTGTGAATAACACGAGCTTGTAGCGTAAGCCAAACTTATATTTCCCGTTTTCCCCCATCGTACTTCCTCCTCCATGCATGGTCCGCACAGAAATCTCTCTTCTTTATCGCAGCCTGCATGAGTGCTATTTTATTTTTTCTACTATCGCCTCTATGACGTTTTGAAGCTCTTCGAATGTCGCGCGATACGTCTCCACCGAGCCACCATACGGATCCATTACTTCTCCACTTTGCTCAGCAAACCCCTTCAAGGTATAGGTTTTCCCCAAGCTGTTAGGGTAGCTGTTTTCCAGCAACATTTTATGCTGTGCCGTCATCGTGAAAATATAATCCGCCCACTCGACCAACTCGTCTGACACCTGGGAAGACTGATGCTCAACTGGCAGTCCCTTTTCCTTTAAGACTTCCCGAGCCTGACTGGAAGCTTCACTGCCCGGCATCGCAAACACACCAGCAGATCTCACCTCTACATCCTTTATATCACGGCCTGCCAAAATTGCAGCAGCCATTGGACTCCTACACGTATTCCCCGTACACACAAATAATACATTCATTCCTGACTCCTCCTTTTTCTTTTATTATAAACGAAAAGAAGACAGAAATAGTCATAGACACTTTGCATAACTTGGTGCATTCGATTCAAAAACTAGTCATAAAGACCCTCTCCCTAGTAATGTCGGCATAACGGGCGACTTTTAAAGAGGAGAAAATAAAAAAGACCCTTAGGAGGCCTTTTCTGTTCACACAAAAAACAACAATTTAATGCCGAACCCGAGCAAGATACTGCCCCCAAGCGCTTCGCTGTATGACCCGAGCCACCCCTGCAGCTTCCTGCCGAAAATTAGCCCCATCCACGTCAACAGCATGCTCACTGCTCCAAAAAGCAAAATGGTTAACAACGTCCGCGCCCCGTAAATCCCAAGGCTCAGCCCCACCGAAAAACTATCCAAACTCACACTCAGTGCAAAAACGAATAACCCCGCCCCGACCGGCGAAATCATTGGCCCGTCCTCTTTTTTAAAAGAAGAAAACATCATCTGCAACCCAAGCATCACAAGGAGCAGCCCACCAATAAGTGTCGCAATCGAACCGAATTCCTGTGACAGCAACTTGCCCACCGCCATTCCACCGAGCGGCATGAAAATATGAAAAACCCCAATCGTAACCCCTATGTAAAAGATCTGCCGCAATCTTAGCTTGATCATGCCCATCCCAAGCCCTACCGAAAAAGCATCCATCCCAAGCGCAATTGCCATCAATAAAAGTGTCATGAATTCCCCAAACGTAATTCCCATGCTCTGCCTCCCCTTAGGACTTGTCTACTTCAAGATATGCACAAGCCTTCGGGAATAGAAGGAAACGACGTAAAAAAGGACCCCAGGTAGTGTCGAGGTCCTTTACATTATTCTTTTATAAATTTATGTCCTGCGGCTTTTTCAAGTCGGTTCATAATCGCCGCACCAACTCCCGTTCTCGGGAACGTTTCGCTGAAAATGACGTCCACATCAGTCGCATTGAAAGTTCGAAGACCGTCGTACAACTTGCTCGCCACAGTTGCGAGGTCATTATTGGTGCCACAGGAAATAGCGGTGATTTCTGTGGTTTGTATTTGGGCTATCGTATTATCCGTTGCGAGAAGCCCTACCTTATGGCCTTTAAGCTGAGCGCCTTTGATCGTTTGCTCCATGAAACTTGCACTTCCTTCCACCAGATACACAGGTGCAATTGGCGCATAATGCGTGTATTTCATCCCTGGCGATTTAGGTTTATGCAGTTCTACTTGCGAAAATAAAGCAGGATCTACGTCTACTTTACCAACCACTTTCTCCAGCTCTTCCTTTGTCACACCGCCCGGACGCAGGATCATCGGTGTCTCTGCCGTGCAATCCACAACCGTAGACTCAAGACCCACTCCCGTTGCACCGCCATCCACAATTCCGGCGATCCTGTGGATTAAATCTTCTTCTACATGCTTCGCCGTTGTCGGACTTGGCTTGCCTGAAAGGTTCGCACTCGGGGCGGCAAGCGGCAATCCCGAAGTTTCTATAAGCGCCCGCGCTACCGCATGGTCAGGCATACGGACTGCAAGCGTTTCTAGTCCTGCCGTCACATATTGTGAGACTCCTTCTTTCTTTGGAAGAACAAGCGTAAGCGGGCCAGGCCAGAAAGCTTCCATCAGTTTATGGGCAGACTCTGGCACGTTATCCACAAGTTCTGTTAGTTGTTCCAACTTCGATATATGCACAATAAGTGGGTTGTCACTAGGACGTCCCTTCGCTTCAAAAATCTTCAATACAGCTTGATCTGACAAGGCATTAGCCCCAAGACCATATACCGTTTCTGTCGGAAAAGCCACCACTTCATTTTCTTTCAACAAACCGGCCGCTTCCATAATCTGTGGATAACTATGTTTTAGTGGTTCTTCCTTATCCACAGCCCAAAATTTCGTATCCATTTACAATCCCTCATTCTACAATCTATTAACATGTGAATATGTAAGCATTTCTCCTGAAAGTATAAATAACTTCCACAAATAACACAAGCCTTATCCACAAACTGTGGATAAAGCCTCACCAAACCGTGGATAACTCTGTGGGTAATGTGGATTTAACACAAAAAAGAGCAAAAAAGGGGTCTGACCCTCACTGCGGTGAAGCGTTAACTCGTTGATAAGGGGTCTGACCCGCTCCGCGTTAATGCGTTACCTCACTGCTAAGGGGGCTAACCCATTAGCTCACACACCATGAGTGTACACCCTTCTTGTTGGGTGATTTCTTGGAAGAAGTCGGATGCGAGCATGGTTTGTGGTGCAGTGTGTATAGGCTGTGGATAAAAGTTGAGCAGTTCGAAAAATTGGATGAAGTTATTTTTGTTGGTAACGAGGTAGAGCTGCTCTAATCCTTTTTTCCGTGCATGCTGTTGAGTATGCTCAAACATTTGCAGCAATTGAAACTGCTTAACGGACGGACCAATTACAAGTGAGCGCAGGAGTCCTGCATTTCCGTACTCTTCTATTCCAATGGTTCCGCAAATCCCCTCATTCTCTTCTTCTAGAATGATGAAATCCTCTATTTTATCTTCTAAATCCCCAATACTGATATTTGCTCTTCTTAAAAATACTTGCAATGCCCAAAGGTCGTCCTGTGTTGCTGAACGCAATACTTTCATTTTCTTCACCTCATCTAGTAGTTTTCTAATACTACTCTATTGAGAGTGATGAAAAAGTAGAACCTTAAGCCGTAATTTTATCCCATAGAGATGATAGAACCTCTACTAGAAAGAATTCCACTTCCACTTCTTCTGGCTCTTCATCCACCAAAAAGTCCTGCGTGTTCTCTTCAGTATCTGTTTTTGCAAACGATGCAGTGACTGCTGCTGTTTCTTCTGTCGTATTCTCTTCCGCTTCTGCTTCCTCTTCCTCAAAAGGACTTGCCGTTGCTTCTCCGTTTGAAAAATCCAAGAAACATAATGGTGGGAACAAGACGCACCACCAGTTCGCTCCAGTGCCTTCTCCAAGTGTGATCAGGATTGCTTCATAATCTCCTGCAGGATAAATGAATTTTCCGTACATTTTTGTCGGGAAATCCACTCTGCCAAAATCTACATTATAAGACTGAACCATTCCTTCCTCTGCCATGACCTCTTCTACGATTTCTTCGATTTGATCCATGTTACCTGTAATCACTTCGCGGGCATTATACATGGAAGTTAACCCTTCCACCCAAACTGTGATCTCTTCATTCACACGATCACGAATCTTTCGCTTTAGTTCCTGATCCTGTTCGCTATCGCTATTTGCTAGAATACGAAGCCTAATCGCCTCATCCGGAATCACCATCGCACCATTCTTCACATTCGCCCCAGCCGTCGCCTGCTCTCCCAAAAGCGAAAGATAAGCCCCTACAAAAAGTAACACTATATATAAAGTAATTTTATTTTTCTTCAACATTTCCCCCAGCTCCCCTCTAGCAAACAGTCTAGGCAAAAAACAAAAATCCTAAACTACTAAAATGCAAAAAAATAGAGTGAGAAATGAAAAAAATTTTAAAAAGGGGGTCAGACCCCAGCAGGAGATTCCCCCCTCACGTCGAAAGCCCGTACGCGTGGAGTGTTTGCGTTGATTTGTCGAAAAATATGGAAAAATATGGGGTCAGACCCCCAAAGGTTTTTCGCCCTCCATGTCGAAACCCCTTCGAAACCTGATGTGCTCACTTTTGGTAGTTTGCTAGTTTTGTGGTTTTGGGTTTGGTCAAAGCGGGTATATGTACAGGACGCGTTACTTTAAGTGATGTAGTTTTTGTGAAAGGGAGATAGGCTCTATGAGATCGTTCACTTGCAATATTGAGGCATTCCGCATTGGGGAAATGAAGAGTGCATTCAATCACATCAGCATTCCTATCGTCTTTGAAATCTTGGTAGGCGGCAGATGGATGACCGGTAAAGTGTTTTACCATCATTATCATCGCACCATTTCTTACGATTCAAATTTGTCCCAGTTAATCAACCTGTGCACCGCGGAAAAGAAAGAAGAAATCCGTCAAGCATTTGTGAAATTTGTGGAAGAAAAAACAAATAGAGGCCTGACACTTGCCAGACCTCACCAGGAAGACGGAGCTATAATGGAAGCGTAGATGAGTTTTTAAAGAATAAAGAACCTTCCATCTTCCATCGGCCGAAAACCAGTACCACCTTGCCCTAATCGACAGAAGCAAGCAAGGTGCAGCTCCCTCTTACTTTAAAAAACATGACGTCACCCGATCAGTGCAAAAACCATGCGATCTTTGCCGTTGATGTCCAATACAACCTCCACCGTACTTTGAGGAAATGTCTTTTCCAGCAACGCTTTTACGTCTTCTCCTTGTCCCATACCTACTTCAAATGCCACAATGGCCCGTTCCTTCAGCACTTTTGGAAGCTCGTCCATAAACCGCTCATAAAATTCCAAACCGGAAATACCGCCAACCAAAGCACGATACGGTTCAAAATCCTTTACCACCGTTGACAGCCCTTCATATTCCTTTTGCGGAATATAAGGAGGATTGGAAACAACCACATCCACTTTGATATCTTGCTCGATGAATGGAAGCAGTAAATCACCTTGGAGAAATGCTACTTCTGCTCCAAGTGCTTCTGCATTATCCATCGCCACTTCCAGCGATTCACCAGCAATATCTGTCGCATGCACGTTGAGTGAGCTATTTTCCAAAGCAAGGGTAATCGCAATCGCGCCGCTGCCTGTCCCAACATCCACGACGCTCAATTTTTCGCCAGCAGCATCAGAAACAGCACCGTAACCAAAGTGCTTTTTCACACGATCCAGCACTCCGACCACCAACTCTTCCGTCTCAGGTCTTGGAATCAACACCTCTTCACTGACAAAAAAACTGCGGCCGTAGAACTCTTCTTTTCCCATCAAGTACTGCACCGGGATTCCGGCCACATGTTTATGCACGTTAAAAATGAAAGAACTTTGCATCTCCATCGGCATCATTTCTTGCATTCTACTAAAAAGTTGAGCTCGATCCAGTTTCATATGGTGCCGCAACAACAATTCTCCCGCATTTTCGTCGCGATCATTCTTTTTTAAAAAAGAAGAAGCCCAGTTCAGGGCTTCGTATACCTTCATGGCCTTCATCATTTTTCCATCTGTTCCATTCTTAGCGCTTGATCTTCCATGATCAAAGCATCAATGACTTCTTGAAGCTTTCCTTGAAGGATCTGGTCAAGTTTTTGAATGGTCAGGCCGATGCGGTGGTCGGTTACACGATTTTGTGGGAAGTTGTACGTACGAATGCGCTCAGAACGGTCACCGGTACCTACCGCCTGCTTACGGTTCGCATCATATTCAGCTTGTACTTCACGTTGGAACTTATCGTACACGCGGGCACGAAGAACTTTCATCGCTTTTTCTTTGTTTTTAATCTGTGACTTTTCATCCTGACAGGAAACTACCGTGTTTGTCGGGATATGTGTTAAACGCACCGCGGACATCGTGGTGTTAACAGATTGTCCACCAGGACCACTAGATGCAAATGTATCCACTCGGATATCCTTGTCATGAATCTCAATTTCAACCTCTTCCGCCTCAGGCAATACTGCTACCGTCGCCGTTGAAGTATGAATGCGTCCGCCTGATTCTGTCTCAGGAACACGCTGTACGCGGTGAGCACCATTTTCAAATTTCAGCTTAGAGTATGCACCCTTACCTGTAATCATGAAAATGATCTCCTTGTAGCCGCCAACCCCTGTAGACGCAGCTTCCATCACTTCTGTTTTCCAGCCTTGTGCCTCGGCATATCGGCTGTACATGCGGTATAGATCGCCTGCAAACAGCGCCGCTTCATCTCCACCCGCAGCTCCGCGGATTTCCATGATAACGTTCTTGTCGTCGTTCGGGTCCTTCGGTAAAAGAAGGATATGTAGACGATCAGCCAAGTTTTCCTGTTGCTCCTCAAGCTCCGAGATCTCTTCTTTTACCATCTCGCGCATATCGGCATCCAATTTATCCTCAAGCATCGCTTTTGCATCATCCAGCTGCTCTTTTACAGCCTTGTATTCACGGTACGCTTCGACAGTCTCCTGCATATCAGACTGCTCTTTGGAGTACTCGCGCAACTTTTTCGTATCGCTGATGACTTCCGGATCACTCAATAGCTCCGTCAATTTCTCGTAACGCATTTCTACTGCCTGCAAACGATCAAACACGTGCATTCACCTCTATAAATGTATACAGAAAAATCTGCAATTATTTTTATATCTACAACATTCTAATTATAGTATAGGTTAGGTGGTGCGTCAAAATCAACATGACGGAAACCAACCCTTACCGCATAAAAGAAAACCCGTCCCGAAAAAATCAGAACGAGCTCATCTTATCTTTCTTTGATTGTCAGTTTAACGTGGTATCGGGGAGTGACCTCTAGGAATTTCTCTTTGAGCTCTCTTTTCACACGCTTCTTTTCTTCTTTGGAAATGCCGCTTGGCGCATAAGCGGTGACTCTCGCCGTATCACCCGTAATGTAGACGGGACCAGGTTTAAGGTCGCTGTTCAACTCAATCACTTCGGCAAATTTATTCTCGTCGTCACCGTAGTCAAGACGGGTTTCTGAGAGATCAAGGAAATTAGGATTTTGGTTGGTGTTGTAGTCCTCTGAGTCGAGGTCTCGTTTATAGAAGCCGTCTTGCTCATCGTTTTTCACACCAATCAATCGTTCTCCGTCAAAATCCTCATCCGCTCCAAAGCGTTGTTCGCCGCTGCATCCGCTAATAAAAAAAGAGCATACCACCAATAACAGGACTGCATGTTTCATGCAAACACCTCCTGTTTCTTAGCGTATCCTCTTTCTTTTTTATCTTACGGACTAAATTTAGGAAATATTTATTTTTTCATTTCTTGCAGCACAGATACTTTGTGAGGAACTTCATGGTGATGACGACAGCGAGGTTCGTATGATTCCGAAGCGCCCACCAAAATTATTGGGTCATCGTAGTTAGCCGGTTCTCCATTGATCAAACGTTGCGTACGGCTTGCAGGGGATCCACAGACAGCACAGACAGCTTGTAGCTTTGTCACGGTTTCAGCGATCGCCAATAGCTCCGGCATTTTCCCGAACGGCTCTCCACGGAAATCCTGATCCAGTCCAGCTACAATCACACAATAGCCTCTGTTCGCCAACTCCTGCACCACTTCTACGATCTGATCGTCGAAAAATTGCACTTCATCGATACCGACTACTTCCGTCTCAGGTTGCACCTTGTCTAAAATCGACTGGGAACTCGGAACAGGCAAGGCAATGATGGAAGTTCCATTGTGGGAAACAACCGCTTCATCACTATAACGATTATCGATGGCTGGCTTAAATACTTGAATTTCCTGTTTGGCAAATTGGGAGCGTCTCATGCGGCGAATCAGCTCTTCAGACTTACCTGAAAACATGCTGCCACAAATCGCTTCCACCCAACCGGAATGCTTCATTACATACATATACGGCCTCTCCTTTTTGATAATTTTACGTATAAAAAGTGCTTAGCAGTCTCGTCCAAAAAACGAATTCTAAGCACTAGTTTATGTAAATAGAAGTAAAAAAACAGGCAAGATATAGGATAACCTGCCTGTTTTACTTTATTACTTAAGGCCGTATTTTTTGTTGAAACGCTCAACACGTCCATCAGCAGCAGCATGCTTCTGACGTCCAGTGTAGAATGGGTGAGAATCAGAAGAGATCTCAACTTTGATTAGAGGGTAAGTAGTACCGTCTTCCCATTCAATAGTTTCGTTTGTTTTCATCGTAGAACCTGTGATGAATTTGAAACTAGTGTTGATGTCCATGAATACAACTTTACGGTAATCCGGATGAATTCCAGCTTTCATTCTTGTCATCTCCTTTTCGCCCTGAGTCTTTCGAAACAGAGTTATCATTCAAATGATACCAGCTATGTTTGGCCGCCATCACTTATCTTAAAAACACACTGATGAAATTATATCAACTTATGGGTTGTTTTGCAACATTACTTTTGGAGTTATATCTAAAGGTATGGCAACCAATGTTTTCCTTAAGAGATGGTCACCACCTTTAACACCTCTGGTGATTTTTGCAATGGGCTTCGCTTTCCGCGGGGCGGTGCTTGAGCCTCCTCGCTGCGCTGTGGGGTCTCAAGTCTACCGCTACCTCCCGCCGGAGTCTTCGCCCTTTGCTCCAATCACCAGCTAGAAATCATCTATCAATCAAAACGCACCCTGATGAAGCATGGGTGCGCGTGATTTTATATGATTAGCGTTTTGCCGTTCCTGCTTTTTGGTCTTCTTCAAGCATTTCGAAGAACTCCTGGTTTGTTTTGGATTGGCGAAGTCTGCGCAATAGTTTTTCTGCAAAATCTGGAGAGTCTGACATCGTTTTGCGGATGGCCCATAGCTTGTCCAGATGGTCTTTCGGGATAAGCAGCTCTTCTTTACGCGTTCCGGAACGACGGATGTCGATTGCTGGGAAGATACGACGTTCTGCAAGTTGACGGTCAAGGTGAAGCTCCATGTTTCCTGTACCTTTGAATTCCTCATAGATGACGTCATCCATACGGGAACCTGTGTCTACAAGAGCCGTTGCAAGGATCGTCAAGCTTCCTCCTTCTTCAATGTTACGCGCAGCACCGAAGAAACGCTTTGGACGGTGGAATGCCGCAGGGTCGATACCACCGGAAAGTGTACGTCCACTTGGCGGGATAACAAGGTTGTATGCACGTGCCAAACGTGTGATGCTGTCCATCAGGATAATAACGTCACGTTTGTGCTCTACAAGACGCAGGGCACGTTCTAGTACTAGCTCTGCCACTTTGATGTGGTTTTCAGGCACCTCGTCAAATGTGGAGCTTACAACGTCACCAGCAACGGAACGCTCGATGTCTGTTACTTCCTCTGGACGCTCGTCAATCAGAAGGACGATTAGCTCAGCTTCTGGATGATTCGTCGTAATGCTGTTGGCAATTTCTTTGATCAGCATCGTTTTACCGGCTTTTGGTGGCGCAACAATAAGTCCACGCTGACCGAAACCTACCGGCGCAATCAAATCCATGATGCGCGTGGAAAGGCCTTTCGGCGTTGTTTCTAGCACAATTTGACGATCTGGATATAAAGGAGTCAATGCCGGGAAATGGACACGCTCTTTTGCAGATTCCGGGTCGTCTCCGTTGACTGCTTCCACGTGCAGCAGCCCATAGTAACGCTCATTTTCTTTTGGAGGGCGCACTTTACCCGATACCTTGTCCCCGTTTCTTAAATCAAAACGACGGATTTGGGATGCGGATATATAAATATCCTCTGAACTTGGGGAATAATTGATCGGACGCAAGAAACCAAAGCCTTCCGATTGGATGACCTCCAGTACCCCTTCCATAAACAATAGACCATCTTTTTCAGCCTGTGCTTTTAAAATAGCAAAAATAAGTTCTTTTTTCGTTAGTTTACTGTAGTAAGATACTTTATGTTGACGGGCAAATTCATATAGTTCTTTTAATTTTAAAGTTTCTAAGTGAGAAATAGTTAAATCCATAAAAAGAAAACACCACTCTATTCGTTTTAATTGTTTGATACGATTATGATCCAAGGATAAATGTTTGTTTGTCTTCCAACACTGATTCAAGCCGAATTAAGTTCGAAGGATGGGAAATATTCTAATAGTCGCTGCACTTTTTAAAGGAAAATGAAATGGAAGTGAGGACGTTTCCCTCGTGTTTGTGGGATAAACTCTCCTTATGAAGAAATTGTAGAAGAATCGCTAGGAAGATATAAGGTAGATTTTGCATAAATACTCGTAGTATTGTTTATTTTACCCACAAAATGGTCTTTTAAGCAACTATTTTCTGTAGACAAGCTTTGAGTATTGCGTTTATTTTCTGGGGAATATTCTTGTATTTCCCCTATTTGTGTCGAATGGGACTTGTTGTCTATTATAATATTCGGTAGGCGTGCGGGTTTTTTGACGTTGTAATATAGGAAAACCGTAAATGGGAAGGATCCATTTACGGTTTTTTTAGGGATTGCGTTGACTCCCAGTTGATTTTCATTCCGGGTGCTTGTGACTGATTTAATATGTTGTTTAGACACCGCTGTAGATTTCCGCAAATGGCTTCGCTTTCCTAGGGGCGCTGCTGGAGCCTCCTCGGCTACGCCTGCGGGGTCTCCACCTAGCACTATCTCCCTCAGGAGTCTTCGCCTTTTGCTCCAATCCACAGCTAGATATTCACTAAGCACATGATATATTAGTTTTTTAGTGGCCGCCTGCGGGGTCTCAAGCCACCGTTACCTCCCCGCTGGAGTCTCACACCTTGCACTTCAATCGACTGGGGAAATCTCATTCACTTACTTTATTTAAGGCTTGAATACTAGGTTTGGTTTTTTCTTGATGTTGTGTTGGCCGTCGATGAAGCGGACGGTGCCCGATTTTGCACGCATGACAACGGAGTGGGTGGTAGCGTTGGTACCTTTGAATTGCACACCTCGCAGCAGTTCGCCGTCTGTTACTCCTGTTGCGGCGAAAATGGCGTCGTCTCCACGCACAAGGTCTTCCATTCTTAGTACGGCATCGATGTCTTCGATGCCCATTTTGCGGCAGCGGATTAGTTCTTCTTCATTTTGTGGAAGGAGTTTTCCCTGAATCTCTCCTCCAAGGCATTTCAGTGCGACTGCAGCGATTACGCCTTCTGGTGCCCCGCCGGAACCGAACAGGATGTCGACACCTGTGTGGTCAAAGGCTGTGTTGATGGCTGCGGCTACGTCTCCGTCATCAATTAGTTTGATACGGGCACCCGCTTCACGCAATTCTGCAATGATTTTTTCATGGCGCGGTCTGTTCAAAATAACTGCCACCACGTCTTCGATCTCTTTGTTTTTTGCTTCCGCCACGGCTCTCAGGTTGTCTGTGACAGATGCATTTATGTCAATCTTCCCTACTGCTGCAGGTCCGACAGCTATTTTATCCATGTACATGTCCGGAGCATGAAGCAGGTTTCCGTGGTCGGCAATAGCAAGTACGGCAAGTGCGTTCCAGCCTCCTGATGCAACGATGCTTGTCCCTTCAAGTGGATCAACTGCAACGTCCACGCGAGGTCCGTATCCTGTGCCAAGCTTTTCACCGATATATAGCATAGGCGCTTCGTCCATTTCCCCTTCTCCGATGACAACTGTCCCTTTCATCGGAACCGTATCAAATACATCACGCATGGCGGAAGTAGCCGCTCCGTCCGCGCTGTCTTTATCTCCGCGTCCCATCCAGCGTGCTGAGGATAAAGCCGCCGCTTCTGTTACTCGAATCAATTCCATGGATAAACTTCTTTCCATTCCTTCCACTCCCTTTGCATTCTATGAATCTAGTTATTTTTTATGGTAGGCCACCTGGCTGTCTGTGCAACCCGAGGCATTGTGCTATACTTTTCGTTAATAGTATATCACATTTGCCGGGATTTGAAAGCGGTATCTACAAAAAAGAAGGAACCCGCTATTTTCAGCGAATTCCTTCTTTTTTATTATGAGTTTTGCATTTGTTCGATTTCTTCTTGTGTCAGCTTCTCACGCCAGATCGTGGCACCTAGTCCTTCTAGCTTTTCTTCTAGATGACTGTAGCCGCGGTCGATGTGTTCAAGGCCTGTAACCTCAGTCAAGCCGTCAGCAAGTAGGCCAGCGATGACAAGTGCTGCTCCTGCACGGAGGTCACTTGCTCTAACCTTGGCACCTTGTAGCTGAACAGGCCCGTTGATGATGGCGGAACGGCCTTCTACTTTGATTTGTCCGTTCATGCGACGCAGTTCATCGACGTGCTTGAAGCGGGCGGAATAGATGGTGTCTGTTACGATGCTCGTACCTTGTGCCTTTGTTAAAAGGGTCGTCATCGGCTGCTGAAGATCGGTCGGGAACCCAGGATGAACAAGGGTTTTCACGTCGACAGCTTTCAGTTTTTCGCCAGGAACGACAAGTACTTGATCTTGGTCATTGTTGATATCGATGCGTACGCCCATTTCACGAAGCTTTGCGATAAGCGGCTCCAAGTGGGTCGGAATGACATTGTCGATGATCATTTCGCCGCCTGCTGCAGCAGCCATGATCATGTATGTACCTGCTTCGATTCGGTCAGGAATGATAGTGTGTTTGCACCCATGAAGGCTCTCCACGCCATCGATACGGATCACATCTGTACCCGCACCTTTGATTTTCGCACCCATGCTGCTTAGTAGTGTTGCTACATCGATGATTTCCGGCTCTTTTGCCGCGTTTTCGATGATTGTTCTACCTTTCGCTTTCACTGCAGCAAGCATGATGTTAATCGTTGCGCCGACACTTACCACATCAAGGTAAATGCGTGCCCCTCTTAGTTCTTCTGCTCGCAGGTAGATAGCGCCTTGCTCATTTGTTACCTCTGCTCCAAGCGCTTCAAAGCCTTTGATGTGCTGATCGATAGGTCTTGGTCCTAAATGACAGCCACCAGGTAATCCTACTACTGCTTTTTTGAAACGTCCAAGCATTGCTCCCATTAGATAATAAGAAGCACGCAATTTCTTCACTTTTCCGCTTGGAAGTGGCATGGCGATCATTTTGGAAGGATCAACGGTTAGGTCTTCCCCCTCAAGCGATACGCTGCCGCCAATTTCCTCCAGCAGGCTGCTTAATATTTCTACATCTGATATTTGCGGTAGCCCTTCAATCGTGACGGGTGAGTCCGCTAGAATGGTTGCAGGGATCAAGGCCACTGCACTATTTTTCGCTCCACTTACGCGTACGGTTCCATTTAATTGATTACCACCAAGGATTTTTAACTTTTCCATATAGTTCTCCCTTCAAGGCGAGGTTGGTTTCCAAAAGTGCTATTGTCTATTATACACAATTATTACCAATCGTAAAAATTTTCGTTACCTATTAGTTTACACGAAAATTTTCTTTTCATATATGAAAATGCATGAAACTTTATCAAATCGTAATATTTGATACCATACGACTATATTCGACACGGTACTTTTGTCGAAAAATAGGTGAAATTAACAAAAACCCCCTGCTTATTTTTTAGCAGAGGGTAAATGTTAGCATATTTTATTCATCGTTGCTCTCCGTTCCAGGCGCTTCGCTTTCCACGGGCGGTCCGTGAGCCTCCTCACAACGCTTCAGGGGTCTCACCTGTCCCTTCTTCCCGCAGGAGTCTGCGCACCTTTCACTGCGAACAACTAGGTTATAGGTTATTGTTTGCGGTTATTCCAGTCAGCTAGGAATTTTTCGATTCCTTGGTCTGTTAATGGGTGGTGGAAAAGTTGCATGAGCACTTTGTAAGGAACGGTCGCGATGTGTGCTCCGTTTAGCGCTGCATCGGTAATGTGCATAGGGTGGCGGATGGATGCCGCGATGATTTCTGTCGGGATATCATGAACGGTGAAAATGTCTGCAATGGTCGCGACTAAATCCATTCCATTTTGCCCGATATCATCAAGACGTCCTAGAAAAGGAGATACGTATGTAGCTCCTGCTCTTGCTGCCATCAATGCTTGATTGGCGTTGAAAATTAGCGTCACATTTGTTTTGATGTTAAGGTCGCTGAATGCTTTTACCGCCTTCAACCCGTCTGGAGTCATTGGCACTTTCACGGTAATGTTTGGCGCAATTGCCGCGAGCGCTTTCCCCTCTTCGATCATGCCATCTGCGTCAAGTGCAATTACTTCGGCACTGACGGAGCCTTCTACAAATGAAGTGATCTCGCGTAGGCGGTCTTCGAATGAGATGTTTTCTTTTGCCACAAGGCTTGGGTTTGTCGTAACTCCTGCAAGTAATCCTAACGCGTGTGCTTCTTTAATTTCTTCTAGGTTTGCTGTGTCGATGAAAAATTTCATGTCATTCTCTCCCTTGTTTGTATAATGTTTACGCTTTCATATAAAAATGAAACAAAACCGCCGGTAATGGCGGTTCTGCATATCGTTGCCTTGTTGTTGGTTGAAATATCTTGTTTGTTTAAGCTATTTTATTACGCTTTGTTGGAAGATCCAAATTCGCGCATTTTGCCTTTTACTGTATCTTTGATTGCGTCGCGAGCAGGTCCTAGGTATTTACGAGGATCGTACTCTTCTGTTTTGGCAGCAAGTGTTTCACGAACTGCTTTTGCAGATGCAATTTGATTTTCTGTGTTAACATTGATTTTCGCTGTTCCAAAAGAGATTGCTTTTTGGATGTCATGCGTAGGAATTCCAGTTCCGCCGTGTAATACTAGAGGAACGCCAGCACGGTTGTTGATGTCTTCCATCTCTTTGAAGCCAAGGTTCGGTTCGCCTTTGTAAGGACCGTGTACGGAACCTAAAGCTGGAGCTAGGCAATCAATACCTGTGCGTTTTACAAGCTCTTCACACTCTTGTGGATCTGCATAGATTACGCCATCAGCGATAACGTCGTCTTCTTGTCCACCTACTACACCAAGCTCTGCCTCAACAGATACTCCGTGGAAGTGTGCTAATTCTACAACTTTAGAAGTTGTTTCAATGTTCTCCTCAAATGGATGGTGAGAAGCATCGATCATTACAGAAGTAAATCCAGCGTGGATCGCTTTTGCACAAGACTCATAGCTAGAACCGTGGTCTAAGTGAATCGCTACAGGTACAGTTACACCGTACTCTTCCATTAACGCTTTTACTAATGCTACGATTGTTTTGAAGCCACCCATATAACGAGCCGCACCTTCAGAAACTCCAAGGATAACTGGTGAATTCTCCTCTTGTGCTGCTTGTAGAATTGCTTGTGTGAACTCTAGGTTGTTCAGGTTGAACTGACCTACTGCATAGCCTTCTGCATTTGCTTTTTTCAGCATTTCTGTCATGGAAACTAAAGGCATAATAACATCCTCCTTCGTATTATATTCACTCCGAAAAGTTTTTCCCGTTCTTACAAGGCGGTAAACACTTAGGCTCGTCCCATTGATTAAGGATTTCGCGGTACGTGCACCTTTTGTAAAAAATTTCACCCATATCAAAACTAGCTTGACCAATCGGGAAACCAGTTATGTATATTGGGTAAAAAAGTGCAAAAACTTGTCGGATGATTTTTATCCAGTACTTAGCATATCAACTATGTAGAAAAACGGCAACTGCTGAAGTATGCCGTTTTTCAATGTAAGCGATAACACTTTAAATGTTTTAATATTCAGTTACAAAATTGACGAATTTACACCGATTGGCGCGGCATATTTTTACGGACCGCATCTCTTATTTCATCAATATCGAATGGTTTGGCAAAGTGCGTGATTGCTCCAAGGTCTTTCGATTCCTGGATCATATCCAACTCACCGTAAGCTGTCATAATGATTACTTGGATATCAGAATTAATTGCTTTTAGCCTCTTTAAAATCTCAATTCCGTCCATACCGGGGATCTTCATGTCTAACAATACTAAGTCCGGTGAATGCTTTTCTACGATATCTAATGCTTGGTACCCGTTTGCTGCCTGAAACGTCTGATAGCCTTCTTTTTGAAATACTTCATTCAACAAAATCCGTATCCCATACTGGTCATCCACAATCAGTAATTTTTGACCCACCATTACACCCCACCTCTAAAAATAATCAATCCGTTTCCATCCACCCACCTATTTCTACTATAATAGTCTTATTTCCTCCTTTTTCGACCGGGAAATTTTTTGATGAAGGAAGGAAATAAAAAAATTTCGTGAAGGGGTCAGACCCCTGCAGGACTTTCCCCCTTGATGTAGAAGGCTCCGGCCTACTTGGCGGATGTCGGATTATGTAGGAAAAACGCGAACGAAAAGGGGTCAGACCCCCCTAGGATTTTTGCTACCTATGTCATACTAACTTTCATTATACTTGAGTTATGGTGGAATGAGGGTATTGGAATATGCTAATAATTTGTTTAGGAGTGTGATTTGGATGTTGAAGATTTTTACGACTCAGTTGCAGGGTGTGTTTAATAGGGTTGGTTCGAGTGAGGAATTCGCATTTGAGGATGCGGCTAGGCTGTTGGCACAGGCTACTGTCGGGGACGGGCGCATTTATGTGCATGGTGTAAAGGAGATGAAAGCAGTGGAGGCGGAGGCCACGACTGGTGCGGAGCCGCTGATGAGCGCTACACTTTTATCCGATTTGGACAGTTATCATGATTTGACTGATACGGACCGGGCTTTGATTGTGTCCCGTTTTTCTACAGATGAAGAAGCGATTAATACGGCGAAGGCATTGAAGGAATTAGGTATTGAAATTGTGGGGATTTCGACGGTGGGGGAGGCAGAGCAAGTTGACTCGGCTGAAGCGGCGGAAACCTTAGATTCCTTGGCAGATGTACATATCGACATGAAGTTAAAGAAACCACTGATTCCGGGTGATGACGGAGAACGCTTTGGCTTCCCTTCTAGCATGGTGGCATTATATGTTTATCATGGCTTAGCTTTTACGTTGAAAGAGATTTTGGAAGAGCAGGAGTAAGAGGACACATTTTTTTCGTAGATGTGGCTTGAACAATGACAGGTTTCTTGTTTATTCCGCTGTTTTGGCGCTTCGGCTTCTACGATGACAGTTTCCATGTCTCCTCAGCTTTTCTGTCACCGTTCGGCCTCAACGGTGCCAGTTTCCCTGTTTCTCCCGCTACTTTGGCGCCGTTCGTCTTAGAGTACGATGCTCCAAGTTAATTTTCGATAAATTTTTAAAGGGTTTTACCCATTTTTATCGAAACAACCTTTATCGTAATTTTTCATGGGAGGTTTCGAGGAGTGTATTATCATGATTTAATCATAGAAAAAGCGACAACGGCGGATGGACCAGGCATAGTGGAGTTGTTAAAGAGCCGTGCTGCCGATTTAAAAAGCAAGGGTTCAATGCAATGGAGCTTCCTCCTTACCGGACAAGAGGATAGGGAAATTTTAGCACTCGTTTCAAAGGGGTTATTTTATAAGGCAGCTCTAGAATCTGGCATTCAGAATCAACCTCCCTCCGCTACCTTCATGCTCTCAAACACGCAAGAGGAATGGGACATCCACCTCTGGGGACAAGAGTACACCCGGGGTACCGTTTATTTACATAAGCTTGCTGTTGCTCTCGATCATAAAGGCGAGGGGCTAGGTGACCGCCTTGTGGACTGGATCAAGCAGCATGCAGAAGAGCAGGGCTATACAAAAATCCGGTTGGATTGTGTGGCTAGTGCACAGCTAAGAAGCTTTTACGACAAGCATGGCTTCATCCTATTAAAAATAGTCGATGACCACTGTTTGTATGAATGGACAACAAAGCGATAAGGAGGTTCAGCATGGAAAACGAAAAGTGTGATATAAAACGTGGCGTAAAAGAAAAGCCTCTAGAAGTGGTTGACGGTTACACGATAAAGTACCATGCAAACGGCAAAACCATTTGGTCCAAGGGGAAAATGTCAGGCGATCAACCTGAGGGCTATTGGGAATGGTATCGTGCCGATGGGACCATCAAGCGGTCAGGATATTTTGAGAATGGCGAACCTGTCGGGGAATGGATCACCTATGATAGCAAAGGTGAAAAATACAAAACCACGAATCGTGATAAAAAATAATAACCATAAAAAAGCTCAGAGCCATTAAAAACTCTGAGCTTTTTTCTATAAAATTAAGCCATTACCTCAGCATTTTTCAAAGATGCTGCCACAAAGTCGCGGAATAGCGGTTGTGGTCGGTTTGGTCTGGAAGTGAATTCTGGGTGGAATTGGGATGCAAGGAACCATGGGTGGTCTTTGATCTCAATCACTTCTACAAGGCGGCCGTCAGGGCTTGTACCGGAGAAGATGAATCCGTGCTCTTCCATTTGTTGACGATATTGGTTGTTGAACTCGTAGCGGTGACGGTGGCGTTCGTAAACCACTTCGTCTGCGTAAGCCTTTTGTGCCAAGGAATCGTCGTTCAACTTACAAGGGTATAGTCCAAGGCGCAATGTTCCGCCAAGGTCCTCGATGTCTTTTTGCTCTGGTAAAAGGTCGATGATTGGGAATGGCGTTTCCGGGTTAAGCTCAGCAGAGTGCGCACCTTCAAACCCAAGAACGTTACGTGCAAACTCAACAGAAGCAAGCTGCATGCCAAGACAGATACCGAAGAATGGCACCTTTTTCTCACGCGCATAGCGAATCGCTTCGATTTTCCCTTCTACGCCGCGGTCACCGAACCCGCCTGGTACAAGGATTCCGTCTGCGCTTTGCAATAGCTCGCCCACGTTTTCAGCTGTTACCTCTTCTGAGTTAATCCAGTTGATTTTCACATCTGCATCGTACTCGTATCCAGCATGACGCAATGCTTCCGCAACAGAAAGATATGCATCTTGAAGTTCCACATATTTTCCGACAAGGGCGATCGTCGTTTTCTTGGAAAGGTTTTTCACCTTGTTCACAAGTGCCGTCCATTCTGTCATGTCTGCCTCGCCTTTTGTCTCAAGCTTCAGGTGATCAACTACGATGTTGTCCATGTTTTGCGCTTGATAAGCTAATGGCACTTCGTAAAGCGTGTCCGCATCGATGGATTCAATAACCGCCTTCTCATCGATATCACAGAACAAGGCAATCTTGTCTTTCATATCTTGGGAGATCGGCATTTCAGAACGCAAGACGATGATGTTTGGCTGAATTCCAAGACCGCGAAGTTCTTTTACACTGTGTTGTGTCGGCTTTGTTTTCAGCTCACCTGCCACACGGATATAAGGAACAAGCGTACAGTGGATGTACATCACGTTGTCGCGACCGATGTCACTCTTGATTTGGCGGATTGCCTCAAGGTAAGGAAGTGACTCGATATCCCCTACTGTTCCACCGATTTCTGTGATAACGACGTCTGCATTCGTCTCACGGCCAGCACGGAAAACGCGCTCTTTGATTTCGTTTGTGATGTGCGGGATAACTTGAACTGTTCCGCCCAAATAGTCGCCGCGGCGTTCTTTTTTCAGGACAGTAGAGTAGATTTTCCCTGTTGTCACGTTGGAATATTTGTTCAGGTTAATGTCGATAAAACGCTCATAGTGACCTAAGTCCAAATCCGTTTCCGCACCGTCTCCTGTTACGAATACCTCACCATGTTGATAAGGACTCATTGTACCCGGGTCCACGTTGATATATGGATCAAACTTTTGAATCGTTACATCTAGCCCGCGATTTTTTAACAACCTACCCAAAGATGCAGCCGTAATCCCTTTACCTAAAGATGATACAACGCCACCTGTTACGAAAATATACTTTGTCATGCTGTCTCCCCCTCGAAATAATTTTATTTGAAAATAATAATAAGTAACGGATATGCTTTTAAGAGGCATTTAACATTTTTATCATTAGTCAAAAACACGAAATTCATTTACTAAAAAATGAAGCTGCCCCCAATTTCTCAGGTTCAGCATATGAATGTCTATTCACTAATAAAATAAAAAACGCCCCACTTGCCAGCATTTCTAGCAAGGGGAGCGTGTATATGTTCAACAAATTATACGTGTCCTTTTTTAAGGAGCCCAAAAAAGATTCTACCTAGTACAGGGTGAAAAGTCAAGGATTGAATTAACTTGCGAATTTTCACTTTTTTCGGTTGGAAGAAAATAAAAACACTCCCCATTTATCGTCCAGGGGAGTGTTTGCTAGAGGCGATTAGAGTTTATCTTCCTCATCCAATTCTTCGTCCTCTTCTTCTTCGTCTTCGAGTTCGTACTCGTCGTCTTCGATCAAGTCTTCTTCAAACTCTTCGTCGTCATCTTCGTCTGCATCATCATCGGCATCGTCAAAGTCTTCTTCTTCGACTTCCTCCTCTTCATAATCATCCAGATCGTCGAATTCTAATTCTTCTTCGTCCAACTCATCGAATTCGTCTGCGTCGATATCGTCATCATCTGCAGCCTTCTTCTTTTTCTTAGTCTTTGTCTTAACCTGAGGAGTTGTTTCTTCTTCTATTTGATCATAAGGATACCATGCACGAAGTCCCCATTGGTTTTCTCCAATACAAATGAAACGGCCGTCAATGTTCAAGTCCGTATAGAACTGAGACAACTTGCCTTTAAGATCTGCATCTGTAAAACCAGTGATTTTCTTGATCTCCGTAATTAATTCGCCAAAAGTCACAGACTGCTTCTGTTCGTTAAATAAAGCAGTAGCGATTTCGATCAATGACATCTCTTGCACTTGTTCTGCCGTTAAATGGTTTAATGCCAATGTCTGCACATCCTTTCTATATATGTAAAAAGACAATATTCATAGCAATTCCTAGAAAAATCCATACCACTCATTATAAACAAAATACCAATGTTTAATCCAGCATAAAATAAATCTTTCCCTCAAAAAAATGAAAAATGGGTAAAAAGGAGAAAAAATGAAGAAATAAAAAAAAGGGGGTCAGACCCCCAAAGGTATTTCCCTCTCCGCGTCGAACTCTATATAGTTAGCCCAGAAACCCCGGCTCGCCGAGGTCCCCGTGTATTTTATTTACGTATTTTTGTTTTAGATATTTTTGTTTACATATTCCTTCTGAATTGGCCGCCGACTTCGTAGAGGGCTGTGGTGATTTGGCCAAGGCTTGCGACTCTAACAGTTTCCATGAGTTCTTCGAAAATGTTGCCGCCGCTGATTGCCACTTGCTTCAACCTGCCTAATGCCTCTTCCACTTCAGCGGAATTCCGCTCTTGGAACGCTGCAAGATTGCGGATCTGCGTTTGTTTCTCCTCTTCTGTGGAGCGAGCAAGCTCAATATCATTCAAATCGTCCTCAGAAGGCGGATTTGGATTTTTATACGTGTTCACTCCGATGATTGGAAGCTCACCTGTATGCTTTTTCATCTCATAATACATCGACTCGTCCTGGATCTTCCCGCGCTGATACTGCGTCTCCATCGCACCAAGCACGCCACCGCGGTCGTTCAAGCGTTCAAACTCCTGCAGCACCATTTCTTCCACAAGGTCTGTCAGCTCTTCCACCACAAATGCCCCTTGCAATGGATTCTCGTTTTTCGCCAAGCCATGCTCTTTGGTGATGATCATCTGGATTGCCATCGCACGGCGCACAGATTCTTCTGTCGGCGTTGTAATCGCTTCATCATAGGCATTCGTATGCAGCGAGTTACAGTTGTCCTGAAGCGCCATCAAAGCCTGCAGCGTCGTACGGATATCGTTAAAGTCAATTTCCTGTGCGTGCAAGGAACGGCCGGACGTCTGAATATGGTACTTCAGCTTTTGACTGCGCTCATTGGCACCATATTTATTTTTCATCACCGTTGCCCAAATGCGACGCGCCACGCGACCTATCACCGTGTACTCTGCATCCAGTCCGTTACTGAAGAAGAACGACAAATTCGGCGCAAAGTCATCAATTTTCATACCGCGGCTCAAGTAATACTCCACATACGTGAAGCCATTTGCCAATGTGAAAGCCAATTGTGTAATCGGATTCGCGCCCGCTTCGGCAATATGGTATCCGGAAATCGAAACCGAATAGTAATTGCGGACTTTTTTATCGATAAAATATTGCTGGATATCGCCCATTACCCTTAAAGCAAACTCCGTCGAGAAAATGCACGTGTTCTGGCCTTGATCTTCTTTTAAGATATCCGCTTGGACCGTTCCGCGCACCGTCTGCATCGTAACCGCACGAACTTCCGCAAACTCTTCTACTGTCAGCACACGACCAAGCTCTTCTTCACGCTTTTGCACCTGCTGATCAATTGCCGTGTTCATAAACATCGCCAAAATAACTGGCGCCGGACCGTTGATCGTCATCGATACAGACGTGCTTGGCGCACACAGGTCAAAGCCTGCATACAACTTTTTCATGTCATCAAGGGTACAGATGCTCACGCCGCTGTTCCCGACTTTTCCGTAGATGTCCGGTCGCTCAGCAGGATCTTCCCCATACAACGTAACCGAGTCAAACGCTGTACTTAAGCGCTTCGCATCGTCATCCTTACTTAAATAATGAAAGCGGCGGTTTGTACGCTCTGGCGTCCCTTCCCCGGCGAACTGACGTTTCGGATCTTCGCCCTCACGCTTGAACGGGAACACACCTGCTGTATAAGGGAATTCCCCAGGTACGTTCTCGCGGTACACCCACTTCAAAATCTCCCCATAGTCGACATACTTCGGCAGGACCACTTTTGGGATCTTCAAGCCAGACAAAGTTTTCGTCGTAAGCTTTGTGATGATTTCCTTGTCGCGAATCTTTGTGACAAATTGATCTCCGGAGTATTTCTCCTTCTTTTCTTCCCAGCCAGCTAAAATTTTGCGGGAGTCGCTTGTCAATTTTTCTTCGTATTCACGGCGCAGCTCGGCAAGTGCCGCCACGAGCTCCTCACTTGAAGAACCTTCAGCAGACGCACCAGCAGCCTCCATCGCCCCATCCAACTGGAACAATTTCCGCGCCAACTCGACCTGCTCAGCAGCCATCTTATGATAATTACGGACCGTCTCACTGATCTCGCGCAAATAATAGCGGCGGTCATTCGGAATAATCACATTCTGCTTTTCCACATCTTTAGACGTCGGCAAGCTACTAGCGTAAGAAGATCCCGTCTTCTCATTCATCAACTCCAGCAACGCCGCAAAAAGCGTGTTCGTCCCCAAGTCATTGAACTGACTCGCAATCGTACCGTACACCGGCATTTCATCCAATTCCTTATCCCATAAAAGACGGCTGCGCTGATACTGCTTTTGAACCTGGCGCTTCGCATCCTCCGAACCTTTTCGCTCAAATTTATTAATGACAATCAAATCCGCGTAATCAATCATATCGATTTTTTCCAACTGAGATGGCGCCCCGAACTCACTTGTCATCACATACATCGAAATATCGCAAATCTCCGTGATTCCGGCATCCCCCTGCCCGATTCCGCTCGTCTCGACAATGATTAAGTCAAAGCCGGCAGCCTTCGTTACAGCAATCGCATCCTGAATCGCCAAGGAAAGCTCAGAACGGGATCCACGGGTCGCCAAGGAACGCATATAAACACGTGGGTTAAAAATCGCGTTCATGCGGATTCTGTCCCCAAGCAACGCGCCACCTGTCTTCTGCTTTGTCGGATCGATGGAAAGAATCGCGACCTTCTTATCTGGCACTTCATTTATAAACCGGCGGATCAATTCATCGGTAAGCGAGCTTTTCCCCGCTCCACCTGTCCCTGTAATCCCAAGGACCGGCACGGTTTTCTGCTTTTCTTTTACCTTAGCCAAGGCCGTTTGAGCCGTTGCCGCCACCTCTTCATCTGAAGTCACTTGCAGTTCAGATAAAGTGATCAGTTTCGCAATCGCCTGGTGATTGTCGGCATCCAGTAGCTCCACCTCGTCGCCAAGGGACTTGACCGTCACAAAGTCGCATTCCTTCAGCATCGAGTTGATCATCCCCTGCAGCCCATGCTCACGACCGTCTTCCGGCGAAAAGATACGCGCGATTCCGTATGCATGCAGTTCTTTTATTTCACTAGGAATGATAACACCGCCGCCACCGCCATAGATGCGGATGTGAGAGGCACCTTTTTCCTTCAGCAAATCATACATATATTTAAAATATTCGACATGGCCGCCCTGATAAGAGGAAATTGCGATCCCCTGCACATCCTCCTGGATCGCCGCGTTCACAATCTCTTCCACCGAACGGTTGTGGCCAAGGTGAATGACCTCGGCACCGCTTGCCTGGATGATGCGGCGCATGATATTGATCGAGGCGTCATGCCCGTCAAATAGACTTGAAGCTGTTACAAAACGAATATGGTTAGTTGGACGATAAACTTCCATTTTTCACATTCTCCCCCTTTGTAAGTCCGTGCACTAATAGTTCAATCTGGCCCTCGATATAGGCTTCCAGCTCAAAGTGCCTGTGCAGCACCCAGCGCCGGAATCCCCACATTTGACCTTGCACAAAAATGTTATGTGCCATCAATTGAATCTGCTGTTCTTTCATCGAAATCCCCTCTGCGGTCATGCAGTTTCGGATTACCTGCTCAAACATGGCAACCATCGCAAGCTCCTTGTTCAACACGTAAGGAAGCGCATCTTTTGATAGAGACTTTGCTTCCTGATACATGACAAGCACCTCATCCTGCATTTCATCCATTACCCGAAAATAGTACCGGATGGCGGACTTCAAGCTCTCCAGATTCCCCCGCTTCATGTCAAGTTCCTCCTGCAGCCGCTCGCCCACCTGGTCATAAATCCGGTCACAGACGAGGTAAAGGACATCTTCCTTCGTTCTGATATATTCATAGAGCGTGCCGATGCTGAAACCGGCCTCTTTCGCAATTTCCCTTGTTGTTGTGCGGTGGAAGCCCTTCTCTTTAAAAAGGCTCACCGCCCCCTTGATCATCTGGTCGCGGCGCTTCTCGATCAGCCGCTCGTCTTTTACGGATGCATGTACTTGACGTTTTTTCATCATCCTGTCCGTCACCTACTTACTTAGTAAGCATTCTGGAGATTACGAGACGTTGAATTTCTTGTGTTCCTTCATAAATTTGCGTAATTTTCGCATCCCTCATATAACGCTCAACCGGGTAGTCCTTCGTATAGCCGTAACCGCCGAACACTTGAACCGCTTCTGTTGTCACCTTCATCGCCGTGTCACCAGCGAACAGTTTGGACATCGCAGACTCCAAGCCATAGCTCAAGCCCTCGGACTCTCTCCATGCAGCCTGATACGTTAATAGTCTTGAAGCTTCCACTGCAGTCGCCATATCTGCCAGTTTAAAAGAAACACCCTGTTGTGCCGCGATCGGCTTCCCGAACTGAACGCGCTCTTTTGCATAAGCAACGGCAGCATCTAATGCACCTTGCGCAATCCCGACAGCCTGTGCAGCAATTCCGTTACGCCCGCCGTCAAGCGTCGTCATCGCCACTTTAAAGCCTTCACCCTCTGCGCCAAGCATGTTTTCTACCGGCACGCGGCAGTCTTCAAAAATGATTTCCGTTGTTGGTGAAGAACGAATGCCTAGTTTCTTCTCTTTTTTCCCAACGCTGAAGCCAGGGAAGTCCGCTTCAACGATAAACGCGCTCGTGCCCTTATGCTTGCTAGTCGGATCTGTCACCGCAAACACCACATAAATATCCGCAATTCCGCCGTTTGTGATGAAAATTTTCGAACCGTTCAGGACATAATGGTCACCGTCTAATTTTGCAGTTGTACGCATTCCGCCAGCATCAGATCCAGATCCCGGTTCCGTCAGGCCGTAGCCGCCAATGCTTGTTCCTTGCGCAAGTGGCACCAAGTATTTTTGCTTTTGCTCCTCTGTTCCGTACTTGTAGATCGGCCAGCTCGCAAGTGACGTGTGCGCAGAAAGGGTTACTCCTGTAGAAGCACAAACACGTGAAAGTTCCTCGACCGCGATGCAATACGCCAGGTAGTCACTGCCGATCCCGCCGTACTCTTCCGGAAACGGAATTCCTGTTAAACCAAGGTCCGCCATCTTTTTGAAAATATCCATGTCAAAGCGTTCTTCCTCGTCACGCTCTGCTGCAGTCGGTTCCACTTCGTTCTTGGCAAAATCGCGTACCATTTTGCGAATCATTTCATGTTCTTCTGATAGTTGAAAGTTCATATTTTTCATCCCCCGATGAGTTAGTTTTTTTGTTGCTTTATGGAACGGTCAAATTTTAACCGTCCCCCATCAATTCATCAAATGCTTCCCAATCACCAATCTCTGAATCTCGCTCGTGCCCTCATAAATCTCACAAACCTTCGCGTCACGGAAATAGCGCTCGACTGGATAATCCTTCGTATAACCGTAGCCGCCGAACACTTGGACCGCTTCAATCGCCACGTTCATCGCCGTCTGTGAAGCAAAAAGCTTTGCCATGGATGCTTCTTTTCCACAAGGTTTGCCCAAAGCACGCAAGTTTGCCGCGCGGTACGTTAACAGTCTTGCACCTTCCACCGCGGTCGCCATGTCTGCCAGTTTAAAAGAAACACCCTGTTGTGCCGCTATTGGCTTGCCGAACTGGACGCGTTCTTTTGCATAGGCTGTTGCCGCTTGCACTGCTGCTTCCGCAATACCAAGGGACTGCGCCGCGATGCCGATTCGGCCGACATCAAGGTTGGCCATCGCAATTTTGAACCCTTCGCCTTCCGCTCCAAGCAGATTTGCCACCGGAACTTTCGCGTCTTCAAATGTCAGCTGGACTGTTTTCGACCCATGCAAGCCCATTTTGTGCTCATCTTTTCCGATTACAAATCCTGGAGTGTCTTTATCGACGATGAACGCGGAAACTCCCTTCGTTCCAAGCTCCGGATTAGTCGAAGCAAATACGATATACGTGTCTGCCTCCCCGCCATTTGTGATGAACACCTTTGCACCGTTCAACACATAGTGGTCGCCTTGTTTCACGGCACGTGTTTTCAGGCTTCCTGCATCAGAACCCGCACTCGGCTCCGTCAAACAGAATGCGCCAAGGTACTCGCCGGATGCTAGCTTCGTCACATATTTTTGTTTCTGTTCTTCTGTGCCAAAATAAAGAATTGGATTCGTCCCGACCGACGTGTGTACAGACAGGATCACCCCGACTGTCGCACTCACTCGGGAAAGCTCGTTGATCGCGATGATGTAGGAAGGAAAGTCCATTCCCGCTCCGCCGTACTCTTCCGGAATGGTCATTCCCATCAATCCAAGGTCCGCCATTTTACGCAAAATCTCACGTGGGAACTCGCCCTCTTCCATTTTTTCCACAAAAGGTGCAATTTCGGTTTCTGCGAAATCGCGCACCATTTTCCGAACCATTTCCTGCTCTTCTGTAAAACGTAAATTCATCCCATTCGTCCCCTCTCCTGCTGTCTAGATAAATTACCCCTTGTTGCCATCAAGCCATTCTCACGTCTCGTACGTATAAAACCCTCGACCTGTTTTGCGGCCCAGCCAGCCAGCTTTCACATATTTTCTAAGCAACGGACATGGACGGTATTTGTCATCGCCAAAACCTTCATGCAATGTTTCCATGATGTACAGACAAGTGTCGAGTCCGATAAAATCGGCAAGTGTCAACGGCCCCATCGGATGGTTCATACCAAGCTTCATGACTTCATCGATTGCTTCCGGCGTTGCAACACCTTCGTAAACGGTGAAAATCGCTTCGTTGATCATCGGCATTAACACGCGGTTGGATACAAACCCAGGGAAGTCATTCACTTCCACCGGCACTTTGGAAAGTTTTTTCGTCATATCTTCAATCGCACCGTATACTTCGTCTGCTGTCTGCAAGCCGCGAATGATTTCGACAAGCTTCATGACAGGAACAGGATTCATGAAGTGCATCCCGATAACTTTTTCTGGTCTCCCGGTTGCTGCCGCAATTTCCGTGATCGGTAGCGAAGATGTATTTGTCGCCAAAATGGTGTGAGCCGGCGCGTGCTGGTCAAGCTCGGCAAAAATTTTCTTTTTGATGTCCATGTTTTCGACTGCCGCTTCGATGACGATGTCGACGTGTTTAGCGTCTTCAAGTGTTGTGGTCGTTTGCAGGCGACCAAGTACTGAAGCTTTCTCGTCCTCTGTCATGCGCCCTTTTTCCACGGATCTGCCTAAATTTTTCGTGATGCCCGAAAGTCCGCGGTCGAGAAACTCCTGTTTTAAATCGTTCATATATACGTCATAACCTGCCATCGCACAAACCTGTGCGATACCAGAGCCCATCTGTCCTGCGCCGATTACCATTACTTTTTGAATTGTCATGTTCTGATTCCTCCTAAAAGTTTCTCTCGCTTATACTTGAACCAAAATTGCATCACCCTGTCCGCCGCCTGAGCAGATAGAAGCAATTCCCAGACCGCCGCCGCGGCGTTTTAATTCATGAATTAACGACACGATGATACGTGCTCCACTTGCCCCGATCGGATGTCCGAGTGCAACTGCCCCGCCGTTCACATTCACTTTCTCGAGGTCCAGTCCAGCAAGGTTAGCCGATGCCAACGCTACCGCTGCGAACGCTTCATTTATTTCAAAAAGATCGATATCTTCAAGCTTTGTACCTGTTTTCTTTAAAAGTTCGGTGATGACAAGCCCCGGCGTTTTCGGGAAATCCTTTGCTTCCACTGCGATGGACGCGTGGCCTAGGATAGTCGCAAGCACTTCTTTTCCTTCTTTTGCCGCGCGGTCTTCGCTCATCAACACAAGCGCACTTGCTCCGTCATTCACTCCTGGTGCGTTTCCTGCCGTTATCGTGCCGTCATGGTCAAATGCCGGTCGCAAGCTTGCCAGTTTCTCAATAGATGTATCTTTACGTGGAGACTCATCCTTGCTCACGACGATCGGATCGCCTTTTCGATGCGGGACGGAAACTGGGACGATCTCTGCATAAAATGTACCTTTTTCTGTTGCTTCGATGGCTCTCTGGTGACTTCTGAACGCCCATGCATCCTGGTCTTCACGGGTGATTTCCATTTCTTTTGCGACGCTGTTTCCGTATGTGCCCATGTGCACGCCTGTGAAGGTACAAGTTAGGCCGTCATGGACCATCAAGTCTTGCACGGTGCTGTCGCCCATACGCAGTCCCCATCTTGCTTTTGGCAGCATGTATGGCGCGTTGCTCATGGATTCCATTCCGCCTACTACGATGACTTCTTCTTCCCCGGAGCGGATGAGGATGTCACCGAGTGTGACGCTGCGCATGCCGGATGCACAAACTTTGTTGATGGTTTCGGTGCGTACTTCCCATGGCAGTCCTGCTTTTTGGGAGGCTTGGCGGGATGGCAGTTGGCCTTGGCCTCCTTGTAGGACGGTGCCCATGATGACTTCGCCTACTTGGTCGCCTGATACGTTTGCTCTTGATAGTGCTTCTTTGATGGCGACTGCTCCTAGGTCTGAGGCTGTGAGTGAGCTTAGTCCTCCTGCGAAACGCCCGATTGGTGTTCTTACTCCACTAACGATTACTGTTTTTCCCATGGTTAACATCCTCCTTTAAAATTGAAAAAGTTTGCGGTGACTCCCAGTTGCTTTGCGTTCCAGGTGTTCGCTTTCCGCGGGAAGGTGTTTGAGCCTCCTCGCTTCGCTGCGGGGTCTCAATCAACCTTTTCTCCCCCGCAGGAGTCTCACACCTTGCACTCCAAGCAACTGGGTAAACTAACTCAGTACCGGTTGTTACCGCTTACAATTGCTATGTTTTAAAAACTGAACGACCGCTCAGTTTTGGTTTAAAAGCATATGGTGCACGCAGTAAACTACGTACACCTTGTATGCTCGGTTCTATTATTCTATTAAGATACTAATACTTGTTTTTCGCCGATGACGGAGCGCTCAAGTAGTTCTGCTACATCATAGGTCCCGACGTTTTCTTCTACTTCTTTCGCTTTCGTTCCGTCGGAAAGCATCGTCAGGCAGTACGGACAGCCAGAGCTGATGACGCTTGGTGCGACTTCGAGTGCTTGTTCGGTACGGGCGACGTTGACGCGTGTGCCTGTATCCTCTTCCATCCACATAAGTCCTCCGCCGGCTCCACAGCACATTCCCGTTTCGCGGCTGCGGTTCATTTCGACCACTTTGACGCCTGGGATGGCTTTCAGGATATCACGAGGCGGTTCGTATACTTCGTTATATCTTCCGAGGTAGCAGGAATCGTGATACGTGATGGTTTCTTTCACCTCATGTACTGGTGTGAGTTTGCCTTCTTTCACAAGCTCTGCAAGTACTTCTGTATGGTGGTAGACTTCAGCTTCTAAGCCGAAATCAGGGTACTCGTTTTTGAAAATGTTATAAGCATGCGGGTCGATTGTGACGATTTTCTTGACTTCGTTTTTCTCGAATTCCGCAATATTGCTTGTTGCAAGCTCTTGGAATAGAAATTCATTTCCTAGACGGCGCGGCGTATCTCCGGAGTTTTTCTCCTTGTTGCCGAGAATCGCGAACTTCACGCCAGCTTCGTTCATTAATTTTGCAAAAGAGATGGCGATTTTCTGGGAGCGGTTATCGAAAGATCCCATGGACCCTACCCAGAACAGGTACTCAAACTCTTCGCCTGCTTTCTTCATTTCTTTTACCGTTGGAATGCTAACTTCCGGTGCTGCATCGCGCCAGTTTTCGCGTTCTTTACGGTTAAGCCCCCAAGGATTCCCTTGGCGCTCGATGTTGGTCATCGCACGCTGCGCATCCGCATCCATTTTTCCTTCTGTAAGAACCAGGTAACGGCGAAGGTCGATAATTTTATCCACGTGCTCGTTCATTACCGGACATTGGTCCTCACAGTTACGACAGGTCGTACATGCCCAGATCTCTTCTTCAGTGATGACATCACCGATCAGGCTCGGGCTGTATTCAATCGTTGCGGCGCTTTCTTGTGCACCTTTTCCGGCAGCCGACATCATAGCAAGTTGATTTCCATGCGTGTTATTGAACGCATATGTCGGTACCCAAGGGGATTTGGACGTGATGGCCGCTCCCTTGTCTGTCAAGTGGTCACGGATTTTAATGATTAAATCCATTGGTGACAACATTTTCCCTGTTCCTGTTGCCGGACACATGTTGGTACAGCGTCCACACTCCACACAGGCGTACATATCGATTAATTGGTATTGGGTGAAGTCTTCAACTTTTCCAACGCCAAATGTCTCTTGTGTTTCATCTTCAAAATCGATTTTTTCAAGTTTTCCTGGGTTCGTTGTACGGTGAAAAAATACGTTCGCAGGTCCTGCAATTAAATGCGCGTGCTTGGATTGCGGTACGTACACCAGGAATGTTAATAGGAATAACAGGTGAATCCACCAGCCGACATAGAATAATGCGATGGCTGCCGTTTCATTGATCCAACTGAACATGAGTGCGAATAGTGATGCCACCGGCTCGCTCCATGTTAAGCCATGATCATGCCAGATAAGTCCCATTCCGTTTGAAAATAGTACGGAAAGCATTAATCCACCGATAAATAGTAATACCAGACCGGATTTGAAGCCTCTTTTTAAGCGAACTAACTTTTCTACGTAGCGGCGGTAGAAAGCCCAAACAACCGCAACGAGAATCATCAGTGTTACTAGCTCTTGGAAAAATGTAAAGGCCGGATATAATGGCCCAAGCGGTAAATGCGCGTTTGGAACAAGCCCTTTGATAATGAGATCCAGCGCCCCAAGCTGAACCATAAGAAATCCATAGAAGAACATGACGTGGATGATTCCACTTTTCTTATCCTTCAATAATTTTTTCTGGCCAAAAACATTGACCCAGACTTTGTCTAATCGTTCTTTCACTTTGTTGTCGAATTCTACTTTTTTCCCAAGTTTGATGAATTGAATTCTTGTTCTGATCAAGTAAACAAACAGCGATAATGCGTAAGCGGTTACAATTATCGTTAAAATCCAATTGGCGATTAACAAACCGTTACTCACATCTCCCACTCCTTTCGTGTCCCCTTTTTTCTGTCGGCCTTTTGCGTGTTTTTGTAACGAAAGAGCCTCAATGTTTGGAAAGAATATAATTTTCAGAACTTTAGTAATTTAAGTATATCTTATAACTGAATGAGCATTCAGTCAACACATTTAGTTATAAAACTGGCTTTATTTTTCTGTGAATTAGGGTATGGGTAATTAGTTATAGGATAAGAACGATCAGATACGTAAAAACTAAATGGACGCGTTTTCGGGAGGGAAAAGGATGGAAATTGCATTATACATTATTGGCGCAATTGGACTTATTCTTGCTTGGTTGGCACTTGATTTACATTTAGGAAGAAAGAAGCATTTAAAAGAAAGCAAACGGTTGAAGTTTCCCAAAAGGCAGAGTGAGATTTTCCTCTACGCTGACGGGAACTTGCTGTATAAGGATTTATATCACGACATGCGCCACGCCACCAGCCACATTCACTCCCTCTTTTACATGGTACGTGACGATCACGCAAGCAAGGAATTTCTGTCGATTTTAAAAGATAAGGCAGATCAGGGGTTAGAGGTTCGGCTCCTTCTTGATTATTTTGGATCCTTTGATGTAAAAAAAGAGACAATCAAAGAACTCGAACAGCATGGCATTGAAGTGGAGGTCTATCATAAGCCTGCCTTCCCTTTCTTTTTTTTCAGCATTAACCAGCGAAATCACCGGAAAATTACGGTGATTGATGGGAAAATCGGGTATGTTGGAGGATTCAATATCGGAAAGGAATACCTTGGACAGGATCCGGAGTTTGGCGTGTGGCGCGACTACCATCTCAAGCTTGAGGGGGAAGGTGTGCAGGACCTTCAGGCACAGTTTATCCAGAACTGGGAGCAGGCCGGTGATTTTCCACCTGGTGAGTGGGGCGAAATGTATTATCCGGAGTTGGTGAAAGGCCCCATCACGCACAAGTTGGTCCCGACGAATGGCGGGCATTTGACGGATACCTTTTTAAAGCTGATTCAAAAAGCAGAGAAGTCCATCATCATCTGCACGCCTTATTTTATTCCAAGTGAGCCTTTGCATGAGGAGTTGCTCTCTGCTCTTGCACGCGGAGTGAAAGTAACTGTTCTTGTTCCCGCCAAAGCAGATCACCCCTTGGTGATGGATGCAGCATTTCCTTATTTTAAGACGGTTATTTCTGCCGGTGCAGAGGTATATCGCTTTTATTTAGGATTCTACCATGCGAAGGTTATGGTGATTGATGACCACACCTGTGATATTGGAACGGCTAACTTTGATAAACGTAGCTTGTTTTTAAACAATGAAATTAACTGTTTGATTTTTGATAAGGAGTTTGTACACAAGACGGTTCAGGAAATCCATAAGGACATTCATAATTCTGAAAAGTTGACGCTTGAGTTTATCGAGAATCGTTCTTTAATGGCAAAAGGTCGAGAACAACTTTCTAAGATTCTCGCTCCGCTGATGTAGCGAGTTTTAGATTTTCATTTAAAAAGGAGCCGGTTGCATGAGGATTCGCTTTGGATTTGTATCACAATCATGGACGCTCTGGGAAGCCTCCCCTGCCAGAGCACTCACCTATACTCGTTATAAACAGATGTCTGCCGAGGAGGGGCGGGAAAAGTTACTCTCTGTGACGCGTGAGAATTTAATGAACACGCTGCGGACGATTTACTTTTGCATCGCGCACGAAATTAAAGTGTTCCGCTTCTCCTCTTCCATTGTTCCGCTTGCAACACATCCGGATGTAAAGTGGGACTTTGTTAAGGAGTTTGGCGATGAATTCAAGGAGATTGGCGATTTGGTAAAGCGCTATGGCATGCGTTCGAGCTTTCATCCCAATCAATTTACCTTGTTTACGAGTGATAAGCCGCATATAACGGAGAATGCGGTCATTGATATGGTGTACCACTATGACATGCTGAAGGCCATGGGGCTAGAGGATCAGGGGACGATCAATATCCATGTCGGTGGGGCTTACGGGAACAAGGAGCTTGCGGTGGAACGGTTTCGGGAGAATTTGAAGCAGTTACCGGATGAGGTCCGGGCACGGATGACATTGGAAAACGATGATAAGACCTACACAACAGAGGAAACATTGGTGTTGTGCGAGGAGCTTGGAATCCCCCTTGCGTTTGATTACCATCACGAGTACGCCAATCCGAGTTCTATGTCATGGGAAGAGCTTCTTCCACGTGTGTATGCGACGTGGAAGGATATTGGCATCATTCCAAAGATCCATATCTCCTCCCCTATTTCAGAAAAAAAATTGCGCCACCATGCGGACTTTGTGGATTTGCAATTTCTGATGGAGTTTTTAAAAGTGGTTGTCGGACTTGGACAGGATGTTGACTTTATGGTGGAAGCAAAACGGAAAGACGAAGCCGCACTGCAACTATGCGAAGACATCGCCAAAATCAGAGGTGTCAAACGAATTACCGGCGGTGCGGTGGAATGGTAAAGTGATAAAGAAGTAAAGAGGGGTCTGACCCTCACCGCTCTAATGCGGTGAAGGATCAGACCCCTCTCTCTTAGTTGCTTGATTGGAAGATCGGTGCGACCCAGGTGAATAGGCGGTAGCCGAGGTAGATGCCGACGATTCCTACGATGCCGGAGAATACGGGTGGTGCTGGGATTGGCAGGCGGAACAGGGCGAAAAGGAATCCTACGACCATACCTGTTGCTAGTGCTAATAAGCTTTCTTTCATAGTGGAAAACTCCCTTGTTGTTTTATCTTATGTTGTTTATTTTGGCCAAAAGAAAGCTCTCTACTCTAATTTCTAGTAGAGAGCTTTTTGGCATTACATTTTCTCTGGTGCAGAAACTCCGATCAACTTAAGTGCATCTTGCAGTGTAATTTGAACAGCTTTCATCAAACCGAGGCGTGCTCTGGATTTTTCTTGATTGTCAGGGTCTAATACTTTCTCCGCATTGTAGAAACTGTGCAGTGCGGATGCGAGTTCAAATGTGTAGTTCGTGATACGGTGCGGGATGCGCTTTTCTGCCGCTTCCGCTACCGCAAGTGGGTATTCCCCAAGCTTTTTCAAAAGATCGATCTCTTTTTCAGAGGAGATGTGTTCAAGCGCGAAGTTTCCTTCTAGGCTCAAGCCTTGCTCTTCCCCTTGGCGAAGCATGCTGCAAATACGAGCATGTGCGTATTGTGCATAGAAAACCGGGTTTTCGTTGGACTGGGATACTGCCAAGTCCATATCGAAATCTAGATGTGTATCCCCTGAACGCATGGCGAAGAAGTAACGTACGGCATCCAAGCCCACTTCTTCCATCAAATCACGCATCGTTACCGCTTTACCGGTACGTTTGCTCATTTTCATCTTTTCGCCGTTTTGGAAAAGGTGAACAAGCTGGATAATTTCTACTTCCAATGCGGCTTTTCCGTAACCAAGCGCTTCAATGGCAGCTTTCATACGAGGGATATAACCGTGGTGGTCTGCTCCCCAGATGTTGATCAGCTTGTCATGGCCTCGTTTTAGTTTATCTTGGTGGTACGCGATGTCCGGCGTCAGATATGTGTAAGAACCGTCATTTTTAATGAGTACACGGTTTTTGTCATCGCCAAATTCTGTGGAGCGGAACCATGTTGCTCCCTCTTCTTCATAGATGTGGCCCTGTTCGCGAAGGGTCGTTAGAGCCTCGTCGATTTTTCCATTGTTGTACAAGGAAGTCTCAGAGTACCAAACGTCAAAGCGGACACGGAACTCTTCTAAATCCTGTTGCAATTTTTTCATTTCGTATTTTAAGCCGTATTCACGGAAAAAGCTGCGGCGGTCTTCTTCTGATTCGTTGACGAAACGGTCGCCGAACTCATCTGCAATTGCCTGTCCGATTCCGATGATGTCTTTGCCATGATAGCCGTCTTCTGGCATTTCTTTGTCTTGACCAAGCGCTTGGAAGTAACGTGCCTCAACGGAAAGTGCCAGGTTATTGATTTGGTTACCTGCGTCGTTGATGTAATATTCGCGTGTTACCTCATAGCCTGCCTTATCCAGTACATTACAAAGGGAATCCCCCACTGCAGCACCACGGGCATGTCCTAGGTGAAGGTCGCCTGTAGGATTTGCCGAAACAAACTCGACATTGATTTTTTCACCCTTACCGATGTTGGAACGTCCGTAATCGGCGCCTGCTTTTAGGATCGTCGGAATTAGGTCTGTCAAGTAGGCATTGTCCATGTAAAAGTTGATGAATCCAGGACCAGCGATATCGATCTTTTCGATGGATGCTTTGGATTGATCAAAATTTTTCACAATTTCTTCTGCAATCATACGAGGTGCTTTTTTCGCTACGCGCGCAAGCTGCATCGCCATGTTTGTGGAATAGTCCCCGTTCGCTTTATCCTTTGGTGTTTCTAAAACAATAGCTGGAATTTGCTCCTCTGTTGCCAAGCCTGCTTTCAGAACGGAAGCCTTAATCTCTTCTTTCAGGCGTTCTTGTACTTGTTCTACTATATTCATCTTGCCTGTTCCTCCTCGTAGTTGATTGTTATCAAGTATTGACCGGTTATTTGATCTTGAACCTTCAATTTATAGTCAAGCTGCAAACAGCCTCGTTTCTTTTCCCGATCCTTCATCATGACCACTTTTTCGGTTTCCGTTTCAAACTGAAACCTTGCTCCACCGCCCTGGTAGCTGCCGTCTGTCGTTTCACCGGCACGGAAGGATTGCAGCATATTGATGTCACCTGAACGCTTCAGACGCACTTCTTTGTCCGTAATTTTATAAAAACAATCGACCTTCTCCTTGCCTTCCAATTCCTCTGAGAAGACGATGTACTCTGATTCACCTTTTATGTAGTATTGACCATCTGCTCCAAACACAACAAACTCTCTGTCATTATCCGCATTAATTATTTCCGACTGGAACGTCACCTTTATCGGCATCTTTAAGTGATTTTGATTGTCTGCCATCTGGCCCCACATCCTTTTATCTTTAACGCTTATTGGTTCGCGTCGATTTTTCTATAACCTTCATAGTATAAAACAAGTAGGGTGTGGAGTTCAATAGAGGATGTCGGAAGATTTGGGGAAATCGGTGGTTTTTGGGGTGGTTTGGGAGTAGAGAGGAGTTCTATTTGACAGTTAGTTTGAGTCTCCTCGGGCTTCGGGGGTATAGAGCCAATCTATCTGACTTTTCAGGCGAGTTTCTTTGCGCTTCGGACGTTTAGAACCGTTCTATTTGACCTTTCTCGTGATTTCCCTCGGGCTTCGGGCGTTTAGAACCGTTCTATTTGACCTTTCTCGTGATTTTCCTCGGCCTTCGGGCGTATAGAACCGTTCTATTAGACTTTTCACCAGGATTTCTTGAGCCTTCAGGAGTATAGAACCCTTTTATACACAAAAAAGCCCCGTTCCCTAAGCAGCCGCTTAGCAGCAATCACTTAGAAAACAGAGCCTATTTTCAAAATTTTATTTTACCCAACCTAAAATCATTTCACGGATCAGCTTGCTCGCTGTGTTGGCAGTCTGCTCAGAAGTGTCATAGATTGGTGCAACCTCTACCAAATCCGCTCCAACTACGTTCACATCGGAACCTGCGATGGCATGGATGGATGCAAGCAATTCACGGGATGTAATGCCGCCGCAATCCACTGTACCTGTACCAGGTGCGTGTGCAGGGTCAAGCACGTCAATGTCGATTGTTACATATACCGGACGGCCAGCAAGTGTCGGAAGGATCTCTTTTAACGGCTCAAGCACTTCGAATTTGGAGATGTGCATGCCGACTTCCTTCGCCCATTGGAACTCTTCCTTCATACCTGAACGAATTCCAAATGAGTACACATTCTTAGGTCCAATCAGGTTTGCTGCTTTCTTGATCGGTGTAGAGTGGGAAAGCGGCTCGCCTTCATAGTCGTCACGAAGGTCTGTATGTGCGTCCATGTGGATGATGGCAAGGTCAGGGTATTTTTTGTACATTGCTTTGATGACAGGCCAAGATACAAGATGCTCTCCGCCCATTCCAAGTGGGAACTTGTCTTTTTCTAAAAGACTGTCGATGTATTCTTCGATTATTTCGATGCTTTTTTGCGGGTTACCGAATGGCAATGGGATGTCGCCTGCATCAAAGTATTTTACTTCTTCTAATTCGCGGTCAAGATACGGGCTGTACTCTTCCAGTCCGATGGATACTTCGCGGATACGGGACGGGCCGAAGCGAGATCCTGGACGGTAGCTTACTGTCCAGTCCATCGGCATGCCGTAGATCACTGCTTGACTATCTTCAAAGCTCGGGTGGCTTTTAATAAACACGTTGCCAGAATATGCTTCATCAAAACGCATGAGTGGTTTCCTCCTTGAATGAAGGGGTCTGACCCTTAGCGCTTTAACGCGCTGAGGGTCAGACCCCTCTTTATCACTCTATCTTATTACTTCACTAAATCAGCGACGAATTTTGGTAGGGCGAATGCTGCTTTGTGCAGGTCTTTTGTGTAGTATTTTGTGTCGATTTCGTGGAAACGGTCTTCGCTTACTTCCAGTGGGTCGTGTTTTTTGGATCCGATGGTGAATGTCCACATGCCGCTTGGGTATGTTGGGATGTTTGCGATGTATAGACGTGTAATCGGGAAGATTTCACGTACGTCGCGTTGTACATTTGTGATCAACTCAGGTGTGAACCATGGGTTGTCCGTTTGCGCTACGAATACACCGTCTTCTTTTAATGCTTTAGAGATTCCCGCGTAGAAACCTTTTGTGAACAAGTTTACAGCTGGTCCAACAGGCTCCGTGGAGTCTACCATGATGACGTCATAAACGTTTTCGCTTTCTGCAATGTGCATGAAGCCGTCTCCGACTTTTACTTCTACGCGCTCGTTTTCAAGTTCTCCTGCAATTTCAGGAAGGTACTTTTTAGAGTACTCGATTACTTTTCCGTCGATTTCAACAAGTGTCGCTTTTTTCACACTTGGGTGTTTCAGGACTTCGCGGATAACGCCGCCGTCTCCTCCACCTACTACCAACACATTTTCAGGGTTCGGGTGTGTGAACAATGGTACGTGTGCCACCATTTCGTGATAAACGAACTCGTCCTTTTGTGTGGTCATCACCATTCCGTCCAAAATAAGCATGTTGCCGAACTCTTCTGTTTCTACCATATCAAGCTTTTGGAATTCCGTCTGCTCTGTATGTAAAGTGCGTTTGATTTTCGCTGTGATTCCGAAGTTTTTTGTTTGATATTCTGTGTACCATAATTCCATTTTGTACAACATTCCCTTCCAAAGTAAATTGTTCTATCTATCTTGCGGCCATAAGCGTAAGTTTCTATCGTTAAATGCACGTTTTTATCGTTCCCTATCGATGAAAAATGAAACATTGATTTCTCGGGATTTCTTGCTTCTGCGGCCAACGAACAACCACTTCCACTTTTCTAATCACCAAGAAAAAAGTATAGATGAATCTAGCAAAAATTCAAGTAAAAAATTTATTTTTCTGCAAATGTTTAAAAAGGTTCAAAGAATTTCATACTAGGAAATAAAATCATTTTTTATTAATGAAGATATATGTTCGTTTAAACGGTTGATTTCCGTTCCAGGCGCTTCGCTTTTCTGCGGGTGGTCCGGGAGCCTCCTCGGCAAGCCTGCGGGGTCTCCCCTGTCCCTTCCTCCCGCGGAAGTCTACGCGCCTTCCACTGCAATCAACTTAGGTATTTCACTATGAAAAATTCATTAGATAGAGATCATAGATAAAGGGGGTTTGAGAAAATGGAATTAATCACAAACGACCGGTTTCAGCAGGTCATCAAATATATTCGTGCCATGTTTTTTATCGGAATCATCCTATCAATCTCTTTCTTTCTTTTAGTTGGCGGAGTTTGGATATATGCAAAATCCAAGGGTGCCCCTCCCCTTTCCGTTACGCAGTCATCGATTTTTTACAGCAAGGACGGAGCGATCATCGGAGAGGCTCATAGTGGCGAGAAACGTTACTGGGTTGGACTTGAGGACATATCCCCTTATTTAGTGGATGCGACGGTGGCGGTAGAGGACAGGCGTTTTTTTACCCATCACGGGTTTGACCCAAAACGGATTGGCGGGGCCATTCTTGCCGACATTAAGGCTCGCGCTAAGGTTCAAGGAGCGAGTACCATTTCGCAGCAATATGCTCGAAATCTTTTCCTTGTCCATGATAAAACGTGGAAGCGAAAGTGGGAGGAAGCCCTTTACACCATCAGGATCGAGGCAAATTACTCCAAGGAAGAGATTCTCGAAGGCTATTTGAATACAATCTATTATGGTCATGGCGCTTATGGAATTGAATCGGCGTCCTATTACTATTTTAACAAGCCAGCCAAGGAACTGACATTAGCGGAAGCCAGCATGCTTGCAGGCATACCGAAAGGTCCGAGCGTTTTCTCGCCTTATGCAGATAGCGACCGGGCACGCCAAAGGCAAGAGATTGTTCTCCAATCTATGGTGGAAAACGGCTCTCTTACTAAAAAAGAAGCGGAAGAAGCGCTCGCACAACCACTGACATACGGAAACCGTGAGCATCTGCCGAAAGAGTTTATGGCTCCATATTTCCAAGATGCAGTTCGGGCGGAGATTAGAAATGTTTTGGGCCTGCAAAAAGAGTTAGAAATGGGCGGGCTTCACATTTACACCACCTTGGATCCTACTCTCCAGGCTATTGCGGAAGAAGAAGTGGAGAAAACGTTCGATCCAGCGTCTGACATGCAAGTCGGCTTCGTTTCAATGGATCCGAAAACAGGAAGAGTGCTTGCGCTAGTCGGTGGAAGAGATTATGAAGAAAGCTCGTACAACCGGGTTACACAGGCAGAAAGGCAACCAGGGTCGACTTTCAAGCCATTGTTGTATTACCGGGCGCTTGAGCAGGGGTTCACGCCATCCACTGGTTTCCGGAGTGAAGTGACCACTTTCCAAGTGGATAACGGACGTTCGACATACACGCCGCACAACTTCAACAACTACTATGCCAATGATGTTTTGACGATGATGCAGGCCTTGCCATTATCCGATAACGTCTTTGCGGTAAAAACACATCTGCTGCTTGGTGAAGAAGAATTGACCAAACAGGCAAAAAAACTTGGCATTCATTCGCAAATTAAGGATGTCCCTTCTCTTGCACTTGGTACATCTCCTGTACGAGTAATCGATATGGCCAATGCCTACAGTGTTTTTGCAAACGGTGGGAAAGAAGTGAAGCCTGTTTTTATTGAAAAGGTAGTGAACTACCGTGGAGAAGTTCTTTTTGAGCGAGAAAAAGAAACGAAGCAATTGTTGGATCCTGATGTAACATTTGTACTGAATCATTTGATGACGGGAATGTTTGATCCGGCTTTAAACGGCTATATGGCCGTAACCGGGAATGCGATTCTCGACAAGCTGACAAGACCGTATGCCGGAAAGTCAGGGTCCACCGAAACGGACAGCTGGATGATTGGATACACCCCGCAGCTTGTCAGTGCTGTCTGGACAGGCTATGACAGGGATCAATCGATTACGCTTTGGGCGGAAAAGCACTATGCGAAAAATTTATGGGCAGGATTCATGGAGCGCGCGCTCGACAATAAATCGGTTGTGACTTTTGCCCCAACAGAAGGAGTGGTAGGGGTACAGGTCAACCCGCAAAGCGGCCTTCTAGCCACAAGCGACTGCCCGGTTTCCAGGCTAAGCTATTATATAAAAGGAACCGAACCAACCGAATACTGCATGGCGCATCTAGAGGATGTAAAAGAGGAAGAAGCTATTCCTGATGAGCAGCCCAAAAAAGAAGATAAAAAATGGTGGAAACGATTTGTTCCATGGATGTAGTGTCTAAGATACACCGCTGTTGATTTCCGCAAACGGCTTCGCTTTCCGCGGGGCGACCTTGAGCCTCCTCACTTCGTTGCGGGGTCTCAACAATGTCGCTTCCCCCCCGCAGGAGTCTGCGCCTTTTGCTCCAATCAACTGCTATGGGCTTCTACTAACAAATAGTATCCTAATAAAGTTAAAACCCCCGGGATGTCTCCCGGGGGTTTTAGGTGTCCTAGCTTTCCATGTGTTCTACACATGTGAGTTAATTTTACTTTTTTTGTCGTAATAACTCAAGTAGGTAGAGTGGAACATTCAAAAAAATGTCACATCTTTATTTTCGATAACCTCTTGACAAACTAGTTTACAACCAACTGCTTCTTAAGATCATCGGAAGCTCTCTCCCACATTCCACTGTCATGAGACTCCAGATAGTTTTGCAAAATAGCTTTAGAACGGTCATCCATGTGCTCCACCATGATGTGGCGTTTCATGGATTTATCCATTTTATTCACATGCTCCGGCAGGGACTTGTAGCCTCGGCGGATTTCACGGTCCACCGTCATTTCACATGCTGTCACTCCGGCATAGTATGGCCCCTCTTGTTTGCGGTCGATGGTTACCCAAACAAGCCAGTAAGGTTTTCCGTTCGGTACGTCCTCTTTGTTGGGAAGAAACTTGATCCCACGCTCTACTGTACTGCGGGCATGCATCGCGCCGATGTCAACAAAGGCTTCCCCGCCCTCTACATCTACAAATACAGGTGACACATTATCAAGGCTGAGCGCCCCGATTCCGAACCCGCCGTGCCCGTCTGTCGGGTCATTTTTTATAATATTAAAGCCAATTGGTTTCTTCTTTTTTTCCTGATCCATTTTCTAGCCCCCTTGCTTAATTGGATAGCTGCGGCGGCAAATCCGATCCTGCCGCTTGCGCTTTTCTTTTCATTATACAATAATTTACGGGAGAGTTAAAAACATTCAAAGGAGCGAATAGAAAATGCCATATGTAACCGTGAAGATGCTGGAAGGCCGAAATGAAGAACAGAAAAAAGCATTGGTGGAAAAAGTGACAGCTGCTGTCAGCGAAACAACCGGTGCCCCGGAAGAGAAAATCGTCGTCTTTATTGAAGAGATGACAAAGGGACATTATGCTGTTGGCGGTAAGCGATTAAGCGACCAATAATTGCAAGGTCATCGGGATTCGGACAGGCTTTCGAATCCCTTTTTCAGTTCAATAATTCGCTTAACTTCTTCTTTTTCTCTTCCACCATTTTTATATCAAGCGGCTCGAAGTAATCCTCTTTGATGCTCTCCACCAAAAAGCCCCACATATTCTTCACCTTCTCCTTAATCTCCTGATTGCTTCCCTCAGCGATAAGAATCAGGCACTCCAACGTCGTGAGGACGACCGAGATATCCCGTTCTCCGTATATTCGAATCTGATAAAAACCCGTATATAATATTTCTTCAAAATTACGTTGTGGAATCGTCACTCTTTTTTCCTTATCTTCATCAAGGTAGGTGATGGCGTCTGCATCGACCTCTCCAAACTCCATCAACAACCTGCTCATGTACCGAATGCAGTTGTTGGCCGTATTGGGGTCATTGATACCAGGAGATATTGCACGCAGGGCCACTTCAGACATTTTCTGCAAGGCAAATTCGCCATCCTGAAGCGGCGTCCGCTCCTCCCCCACCTCGATAAATGCGGTCAGATCCATGTCTTCCGGTTTTTCTTTTGTAAAATAGACGAAGGCGATCACGCTGCGTTCTGTCACAAAGTCACCGATTCGTTTATTGAAAACTATATGAAAACCGTGCTCTTTCGCCTTGGCAGCCAACCCTTCCGTATCGATTACTTGGACATAGCCTGTCGCCTTGGGAGTGAGCTCCACTTTTTCCTGAGTGGACGCTTGAATATCCATTTTTTCAAAAATGATTTTTTCGGCTTTATAGAGTAATTTTTTCTTTTTCACCGTAGCAAGCCCTTCCTTCATGAGCCTCTCTATAAGCTTGCTGACCTGGATTGAGCGTGCGACATGGTGAATGAAAAAGACAAAGTAACCCACACAAATGACCGCGAGAATGACACCGACACCTGACGCCAACACCCGCTGCTCATCTAGCCAATCTTTCATGAACAGCAAGGACAACACCGTATAAATAAAGGAACCGACAAACACACCAAGTACACGCAAGGTGGTCTTTTCCGTCATGAAATCCTGAAGCGTCCGAGGAGAAAACTGACTAGAATAAGTGGTCAAGACGACCATGATCGTGGAAAAAGAAATGGTGGTCATCGTGAGAATGGCGGTGGCAATCGAGCTCAAAATGGTGGTGCTCAAATCTACATTCGTAAAAAACATCTTTGGAAGGTAATTCTGAACAGAATCGGCAAAAACGGTATCTATTGATATAACAATTGCTGTAAGAATGATGCTTGCCAACGCGTATAGGCTCGGCACAAACCATATTTCCTTTCTTGCTCGTAGCGTCCACTTTTCCATTGTATATTGCTCCTCTTTTTGTCGGCTTTTTATAGGTAGCATTCCCTTTTTTGGGGGAGGGTAAGCCTATTTTCCTGTCACGAAGTGTACCATTCAGGTTATTGTGACTTTTTGAGCTGTTATTGTAACTTTCTTGAGGGGGATTGTGACTTTTAAGATGATGATTGTAACTTTTTCAGAAGTTATTGTAACTTTTTCCATTTTTCCGTATAGAAAAAACCCAACAGGATCCAACCATCCTCTTGGGCTCTTCAAAATCTATTGTTTGATGCATTCGCGAAGGCTTTCGATATAGTCGTAAGCCTCGTTTACTTCTTCCTCTGTGTATCGCTGCTTGCTTTTCAGCGTAAAGACTTTTTCCTGGACCTCTTCTTTCGGCAGGTTCTCGAAGAAAAGCACGGTGGAAACAAGCTCTAAAAAGCGGGAGCTCTGTTCGTTCATCTTGGTCATGCACTCATTCAGGTGAGGCATTTCCAGGTCGTAGTGCGTCAAGAATTCCTCTCCGTTTTCCGTCAGCGCATAGCGATATTGCGAGTAGCCACCCTTGTTCTCTTTTAGCTCGCTCAAAAAGCCGAGATTGCAGAGCTCTTCTACTCTTAATGTCACCTCTTCAGAATATGGTCCGTAAAAATGGAAATTGTACTTTTCGTAAAATGGGTAGTTTAGCTTTTTGGCTATATACACCATTTTCTGCAGCTTCTTTCTCCCGATGACTTCACCTGCAGATGCAAACACCTTCATTAATTTTGCGTGATCTGTCAACAAACCCTTTCATCTCCTAACCTTAGCCGTTGCCTATATTCCTAGTATCTCTCTGATTTTTTTCTTTGCCGTTTTTTTCGTCGATAGATCTTCTAGCAAGTCCTGTGGAAAATAAAGCTTGTGGTCGGTTCTTCTTTTGCCGGAAATGGCATCCACGATTTCAGATTCCCTTGAAAGCTCACGCACATCCCCGTTTGGCATAAGCAGGTGAATCGGAAGGCGCTCCTCTTCTTCTCCCGGACGGTAAAAGTCGTACGGCAGGTCGGACGAGGAGTCCACCACTAGATAGTATGCAGGGTCGATGCCCGCTTTCTTAAAGAGACTTGTCAGTTCCATCAAGTCCATCATTTGCTTATTAGGATTAAATTCGACGTATTTAAACAAATTCCTGTTCATAAATCGTCGACATAAGTCACTTAATATCGAATCTTCTTCTTCCTGCCAGGATTGGAAATAATACATAACCACTGCTTCATCAAGCTTTATGTAATCCTCTACTGAAATTTCTTCCTCAAAAAGGGAGTAAAAATGAACAGGATGATATTTAAATGTGTAATATTCTTGGTGTAATTGTTTGGCGCGGTGCAAAATTTTTGTCAAAATTACTTCTGCACTTCGCGTTACAGGGTGAAAATAAACCTGCCAGTACATCTGGTAGCGGCTCATGATATAATCTTCCACCGCATGCATCCCGCTCGATTTAATGACCACCTGATCTTCTCTCGGGCGCATGACGCGAAGAATCCGCTCCATATCGAAATGCCCGTAACTAACTCCGGTAAAATATGCGTCACGCTGCAGGTAGTCCATTCGGTCAGCATCTATCTGACTAGAAATCATGCTAACCACTAATTTATTTTTATACGTTTTCGCGATGACCTCGGCCACATCTTTTGGAAAATCCTTATGGACTTTTTTAAGGACGACGTTTACTTCCGTATCCCCGAGAATGATGGCCTGGGTAAAATCTTCGTGATCTAAGTGGAACACCTTTTCAAAGGAATGAGAAAAAGGTCCGTGTCCCAGGTCATGCAGCAAGGCAGCACACAGACATAACAGGCGGTCATCCGGATTCCAGTCCTGTCTTCCCTCGAACCCATCATCAATGATGCGGCGGACAATCTCGTATACTCCCAATGAATGGTTAAGTCTGCTATGCTCTGCACCGTGGAACGTCAAATAGGTGGTGCCAAGCTGGCGGATCCGGCGCAAACGCTGAAATTCCCTAGTCCCGATTAAATCCCAAACAACCCTGTCGCGCACATGGACGTAACGGTGCACAGGATCCTTAAATACCTTTTCTTCACTCAGTTTTTCGGTTGCATAACTCATTTCGTTACCCTCTTTATTTTCGGCATAATATTTATCTATCTCTATTATATCGTAAATATTTTACAAGAAAAGGATGGATTGTTGGGGTAACTCCCTTTTTAGGTTTACCCTACCTTTTTACCTCTTAGTCTTGTTTTTTCTAGAAAAGGCGAATAAAAAATCACCTATGCAGGATACAGAGGCGATTTTTATTTCTTTAACTTTTTCTCTATTTTTTCGATTAGTTCATCTTCTGTTGGTGCGGAGACAGGACGGTTGTTTACGAATGCAAACGACTTCTTCCTTCCCGGCCCGCAATAGGATTGACAGCCCACTTCCACACGTGCACCCTCGTCCACTTTTTTCAGCTTCGGAATCAGGGTTTTCACGTTGGTTGCGTCGCAGTCATCACAAATGCGAAACTCATTTGCCATGGTTCTACACAGCCCTTTCTTATTAACAAGTGATGGGAGTCACTTTATCGTTCGTTAACTAAAAGGTATTTTACAGGGAATTCATGGACAATGCAAGTTCGTTTCTAGGAGATTTGAGGCGAAATACTGACAGATAACAATCTAGTAATTTTTTCTATGAATATGTATAAATATTTTTTTCTCCGTCAAAAATATAGACAGAACGATGATTAAATAAGGGAGTTGGATTATATATGAAAGATCGTCAAGATGCTTGGTCCGAAGAGAATGATTTATTGCTAGCAGAAACCGTTCTGCGCCATGTCCGTGAAGGAAGTACACAGTTGAATGCTTTTGAAGAGGTCGGCGACAAGCTGAACCGCACGTCCGCTGCATGTGGATTCCGCTGGAACGCGGTAGTCCGACATGACTATGAAAAGGCGCTGCAGCTTGCGAAAAAGCAGAGAAAGCAACGGCAGCGTGCGCTCGGGCAGCCTACGAAAAAACTATTGTACACGCCGCCTGAGACGGTGGTGAATGAGGAGTTGCCGTTTGTGTTGGAGCAGATGGAGGAAAGACCGCTTGATGCAGCAGATACACAGCAGTCTTTTGCCGCTCCTCAGACAAGAGTGGAGCGACGAGCTGCAGAGCTGAAAGCACAACCTTCTTTTGCAGGCTACGGCAGTGGCAAAATGGGATTGGGAACGGGTTCCTCTTTATCCATGGAGCAAGTGATAAGTTTCTTACAAACCATGAAACACTCAAACGTCCATACTAGCGCTCTACAACAAGAAAATGAGAGATTAGTAAAAGAAAATGCAGAACTTGCGCGTGCCAACAGCGAACTGGAAAAACGCGTCCAAAAACTACAAGACGAGCAAGTCACCGTCCAAGAAGACTACGAAACACTCATGAAAATCATGAACCGTGCCCGCAAACTAGTCCTCTTCGACGAAGAAGAACACGTCCCATCCAAATTCATGATGGACCGCAACGGCAACCTGGAGAAACTGGCGGAATAGAGATAAAAAGAAAAAAGGGGTCTGACCCCAATCGCTTTAAAGCATTGAAGATGGGTCTGACCCCACTTACGTTAATGCATTAAAGAGTGGGCAGGCCCTCTTTTTATTTTTCTCCGAGAACTTTTTCGTTTCGTTCTACGATTCTTGCGTAGTATTGTTCGTACAAGTCCAGTTCATGGCCTTGCAGGGTGTTGGCGAAGATGGTGCCGCTTATTTCTTTCAGTGAGGTCAAAAGGCGCAGCATCACATCTTGCACTGTTAGGTTCTGACCAGTGAGCTCTGTAAGGGACGCCATCACGTTTGGCACAATGGTCGGAAAAGCGAACTTGGTCGTTTCATCTCGAAGGGAGCGTTTGTAGAACTCTCCAATCATCTCTGCCCGCTCAGATCCACTTCCGTCGATGCATAAGTAAATTTGGACAGCCACTCCTCCGCGGATACGGCGCTGAGAGATGCCAGCAAACTTTTTATCTTCAATGCTGAGGTCATAACTGCCAGGGCAATAGGAACCGACAATTTCCTTCGCCTCCATGTGGTAAGGCATATCGCGGAACATATGCTTTGTGAGCTCCCACATTGCATCATACCCACGATTGATATCGATTGCCTTCTCCCCTTCCGGAAAAACAAGGGAAATGTTCAGGACACCTTGGTCCAGGACGACTGCAAGTCCACCCGAGTTCCTGACGATTACTTCATAACCTTGACTGTTCAAATAATCAATTCCTGCTTGTAAGTGCGGAAGACGGGTATCCTGAATGCCCAACACGACCGTGTTATGGTGCACCCACGTCCGACATGTCGCCCCGCTCTCTCCTTTGCCAATAGCGGTGCATAACGTATCATCCATCGCAAATGATTGCAACGCATGAAAATTCGGACCTAAAGAAGACTGATCTATAATACGCCAACTCGGCTGCTTCAACAACCGCAACGCAGACGTGTCAATTGATGTTGGTTCTGTTGGTTCTGCCATAATCATTAATGCTCCTCTTAACTACCGTACTTATAGGTTCCTTTGCATTATACTACATGGTTTTAGAGAAAAAAATACCCTTTGGGGGTCAGACCCCCAAAGGGTTTTCCCTCTCTCCGTCGAATACTTAAAAGAGGTATGTGCTTTTAATTTGCACATACCTCTTCTTATCTAACTTTTTATTTTTAGTTATCTGCTTGGCCTGCTGTGATGAGCGCTAGTTTGTAGACGTCTTCTACGCTGCAGCCGCGGGATAGGTCGTTTACTGGCTTGTTGAGGCCTTGTAGGATTGGGCCTACTGCTTCGAAGTTTCCTAGGCGTTGGGCAATTTTGTAGCCGATGTTTCCAGCTTCTAGGCTAGGGAATACAAATACGTTTGCGTCCCCTTGAATTTTTGAACCTGGTGCTTTCTTTTCCGCAACAGATGGTACGAATGCAGCATCAAATTGGAACTCTCCATCCACTACAAGATCTGGAGCACGTTCTGAAGCAATGCGCGCCGCTTCTACCACACGCTCTGTTTCTGGTGATTTTGCAGATCCTTTTGTAGAAAAGCTTAGCATTGCCACTTTCGGTTCGATTCCGAACATGTTCGCTGTTGCTGCACTTTCCACTGCGATTTCTGCAAGGTCGTTGCTGTCTGGTGAAATGTTGATTGCGCAGTCCGCGAACACATACTTCTCATCGTTACGTACCATGATGAAGACACCAGAAGTTTTACGTACACCTTCTTTGGTTTTAATGATTTGCAGTGCCGGACGCACAGTGTCAGCCGTGGAATGTGCCGCTCCACTTACAAGCCCTTGCGCACGGTCCACGTGTACAAGCATCGTGCCAAAGTAGTTCGGGTTCAACAAAATCTTGCGCGCATCCTCTTCTGTCGCTTTACCTTTACGACGTTCCACGAAAGAAGCGACAAGCTCGTCCATGTTTTCGTATGACTTCGGATCGTAAATTTCTACGCCGTCCAATGTTAATTTCAACTCGGAAGCAAGTCCGTTGATCTCGTCCAAATCTCCAACCACAATTGGCTTCACCATATTTTCTGCAGCCAAACGTGCAACGGCCGTTAACACACGCTCGTCATTGCCTTCTGGAAATACAATTTTAATATCTTTTCCTGCTACTTTGTCTTTTAATGTTTGAAATAAATCGCTCACAAAGGTCACTCCTTAATCCGCTTTATTTTCGCTTCTATTGTTTAGGATACTCCTTCAATATGGAAAAGCAACCGATACCTTTTATTGTTATCGCTTACAGAAAAAAGTCTTTATTTTCTAAAAAAAGCCCTCCATCTATGCCCTACTATTGTATCTGTGCTGCCCTTTCCTATTCATGAAGCTTTCACAATTTCACAGTTTTACTTACAGGAAGTCATGGCAAAACTGTGATATAGTTAGGAAGGATACATACTCAATCTTTTTAAGGAGTGATTGTAATGAGTGAAGCAGCTCAAACATTGGACGGCTGGTATTGCCTCCATGATTTTCGTACGGTAGATTGGGCCCTTTGGAAGACGCTTTCTAGCGAAGAACGCCAAACGGCTATTAATGAATTTCTTGGACTTGTGGAGAAATGGAACACGGTTCAGTTAGAAAAGAACGGAAGTCACGCATTGTACTCCATCGTGGGGCAAAAAGCGGACTTCATGATGATGCTTCTTCGTCCGACGTTAGAAGAATTAAATGAAATCGAAAACGAATTTAATAAAACAACACTGGCTCAATACACAGTCCCAGTACATTCTTACGTGTCGATTGTAGAGCTTAGCAACTACTTACCAGAAGGCGAAGATCCGTATCAAAATCCGCAAATCCTTGCTAGACTATACCCAGAATTGCCAAAAGCAAAGCATGTCTGCTTCTACCCGATGGACAAGCGCCGTAACGGGGAAGACAACTGGTACATGCTGCCGATGGAAGACCGTCGCCGCATGATGCGCAGCCACGGCATGATTGGCCGTCAGTATGCGGGAAAAGTAAAACAGGTCATCACTGGTTCTGTCGGTTTCGACGATTACGAGTGGGGCGTAACATTGTTTGCGGACGAAGCACTTCAGTTCAAGAAGCTTGTATATGAAATGCGCTTTGACGAAGTAAGTGCACGTTTTGGTGAGTTCGGTGCGTTCTATGTAGGAAACCTGTTAAAAGAAGATCGTGTTTATTCTTTCTTGCACGTGTAAAATAAAGATTGGGTTGTTGACGTCAAGTCGCCCGGCTGGTTTTCCAGTTTGGTGGCTTGGCGTTTTTTATTGTGTTTCGGATTTGAAACGACTTGCCCTCTTCTCTGTTACCGAACACCATTGTTTTTCGGGGCTTCGGGCCTTGAGACGCCTTCTCTGTTACCGAACACCATTGTTTTTCGGGGCTTCGGGCTTTGAGACGCCTTCTCTGTTACCGAACACCATTGTTTTTCGGGGCTTCGGGCCTTGAGACGCCTTCTCTGTTACCGAACGCCATTGTTTTCGGGGGTTCAGGCCTTAAGACGCCTTCTCTGTTACCGAACGCCATTGTTTTTCGGGGCTTCGGGCTTTGAGACGCCCTCTCTGTTACCGAACGCCATTGTTTTTCGGGGCTTCGGGCTTTGAGACGTTCTCTCTGTTACCGAACGCCATTGTTTTTCGGGGCTTCGGGCCTTGAGACGCCTTCTCTGTTACCGAACGCCATTGTTTTTCGGGGCTTCGGGCTTTGAGACGCCTTCCTTGTTACCTTCGAATGCAACTATTTCGGACTTTAACTTCCTTATCCAGTCTCCCCTTCCACCCTGTCATATTCCCTCTTCAATTTTCATACAATCAAGTAGTGCGACTTAATCATTTTAATCATTTGAACTTTAGCACCCCTTTTCAGCCTAAGCGAAGTGGGTTTGAGGCATGAAGATGGGAGTTATTTCTCACAACGAAGCAGATAAAAGTTTTTTGAGGAGGGAATGACAGATGAATCAACAGTTTTCTCAGGCAGCAGGTGCCCCTTTTTCTGCGGGGTATGGAGCAGATCCTTACTCATCCTATTACAGAAACTACGGGCAGCAGTGGTATGGCGGCGGTGGAGGTGGAGGTTTCCCGATGCAGCAAATGCAACAGCAACAACCTCAGCAACAGCAAGTTGCAGGGCAGCAATCAGGCATACCATCTTATCCAACTCAATTCCAATCTGGCGGCCAGCAAGGTGGGCAGGATGTTCCAGGCATGCTTCCGCTAGAGCAATCCTATATTGAAAATATTCTTCGCTTAAATCGCGGTAAACTGGCAACTGTGTACATGACATTTGAGAACAACCGGGAATGGAATGCTAAAATATTTAAAGGGATCATCGAAGCAGCAGGACGCGATCACATCATCCTGAGTGACCCGCAAACCGGCAAGCGCTATCTGCTCCTGATGGTTTACCTGGACTACATCACATTCGACGAAGAACTCGACTACGAATACCCATTCAACAGCGGCGGCCAAGGCCTCAGCCAATTCCAACCAAGATAAAAAGCACCATAAGGAAAAAGCTTTAGAACAAATAAAAAAGAGGGGCTGACGATGTTGTGTGTTAACGCATTAACGCACAGCGGGTCAGACCCCTCTTTATCTCTTTATAACTTCACCGCAACGACCTAGTTCTTCTTACCCTTTCACCGCCGCCACAATGATGAGCACCCAGCCGATAAGGAAGGCTACGCCGCCTAGTGGGGTGATGGCTCCGAGTACTTTGATGCCGGAGAGGGTCAGGATGTACAGGCTTCCGGAGAATAGGATGATTCCGATGAGGAAGGACCAGCCTGCTCCGTTCAATAAGCCTGTGCTGCCAAAGCGTTCCATAAGCAACGCGACTACAAAAAGTCCACCTGCATGGAACATTTGATAAGTAACACCGGTTTTCCAAATTTCAATCATTCTCTCGGATACTTTTCCTTCAAGTCCGTGGGCTCCAAATGCCCCGAGAGCCACTGCTAAAAATGCGTTTATTGCTGCAAGGATGATAAATAAATTCATGTCAGTTTTCCGCCTTTCAAAAGATCTGTTATAGTTCTTCAATATAATGAATTATATAGTATTAGCTTCCCCGGACCAAGTGGGATACCTAAGCGCTCACGTTAAATACCTATAAGAACTCTTGCAAGTACACATAATGTTCACTTACTCCCTCCAATCATAAAAATAAAAAACGCTCCCACCGCTTCATCAACCAAAGCAGTAAGAGCATTTCCTCTAAATTATCTAGAATGAAGATAAATTTGGAGAGCCTGTTTGAGCTCCCGTTCTTTCTTTTCCGTTTGTATATGATAATGATCACCATCTATGTTAGACAAAAAGTCATTATATCCATGTGAATGCAAGAATTCATTGACACTTGTGACGTCTTCTCTAGTGGAGAGCAGATTTTTCTGCCCAACAAAGTCACCATTTACATACACTTCGTAACGATCGTGGGAAAGTTTTGTCGACGTGTCGTAATTAGTGCTTACGTACGCCGCCATTAAACCATACATCGATCCGTCTGTACCACCAGGCATGTAAAACACCTCCATTACTTACTGGGGTGTTTATAGTTTTAAGTTACATCGCCGTTTTTAGTATGGTAAGTTGTGGGGAGAAACCCTAAAAGGACAACAAAAACCCCTCTTTAACCCTTTAAATAGTTAAAGAGGGGTCTGACCCCTATTCTTAAAAATCAAACAAAGAGTCCCCATTCGCGTCTTCTTCTTTGATTGGTTTGGATGGTACATTTGTGATGGTTGGTGGTTGGGTTGGCGGCGTGTAGATGGGTGCCGCTTGTTCGAATGATACGGGCGCCCTTTGGATGCTGCGGGCCGTTGAAGCCGCAGCTGGTTGGGAGGATGCCGCCCTCGGCACAGTAAACCCATCCCCTTCCGAATCCGTCTCCAATGCCAGCTCACAGAGTGATTTTATCGCTGCAAGGTGCTCTCGCTTTTTTTGCACATTTCCGGTGTCTATGGCACGCTCCAATTCCGACTCTAAGCGCGCAAGAACCTTATCGATTGTGATGCTCATCCTTCTTCCCTCCTTAAGAAATCAATAGATCCTAGTAATACGGCGAAATCATCAAGTACACGATAACACCCGTCAGGCTGACATATAACCATAACGGCATCGTCCAGCGCGCAATTTTCCTGTGACGTTCCTTATGCATGCTTAAGCCCGTTGCCAAGGAATACAAGGCCAAAGGCACAATCACGACGGCCAACACAATGTGTGTGAGTAAAATAAAGAAATAGATGGACCGGATGATTCCTTCTCCCCCAAATGGAGTCGATTCTGTTAAGGAATGATAGGTCACATATGTAACCAAAAACAAGGTGGTGGATGAAAAGGCAGCCAGAATGAAGCGGCGATGGACCGTTATATTTTTCTTCTTAATGGCAATTAAGGCACACACTAAAAAGACAAATGTAAAACTGTTGAAAATTGCGTTCATCATCGGTAAAAACGTTAAGTCGACATGCGCCAAACCTTCATACTGAGGAAGGAAAAACAGCACCACAACCAGTGCATTTACCGCAATTGAAATCCCGATGATCCATGGAAGATAATTTATTTTTTTCATTGTTGAGCTCCTTTTACACATAATACCCGTTCTGACCCGGTTTTATTGGTGAATCTTTTGCTTCGAACTTTAAACAAGGACTTCCGGAAGAGCGCAGCACGGCAACAGAGGGCAACTGATTCGTTTTAAACCCGAAAGCCCGGCATCCTTTTGGGAACTTGGCATCCCAAGTGACATAGTAATGCTTGCATTTTAAGCAATTAATCCGTTTGGCCATGCTCCCCACCCTTTTCCTTCGAATCCTTCTTGTCCATCCTTCATTCTACCATCTTCCAACTTCCCATCAAATATAAAACCTGCGGAGAAATACCTCCACAGGCTTCATGTTCACGATTTATTCATGTTTATGGATGCAATGTTGGATGCTAAATCTTCGGCGGTCTCTTTTACTGTATCAACGGTGCGCCTCATGTTATTGGAAAGGTCCACTTGGTGATCTGCAGCCTTGACGACTTCTCCCATCTCCTCCGTCAATTCCGATGAAGATGCAACCAAGTCGTTTACAGAATGGACAATCTCATTTACTCCCTGACTGATTTCTTCCATCGTCACCGTGATATGAGTTCCCTGTTCAAGCAATGCCCCGCTATTCGTGGCGATTTCCTGGAACAACTTCGCGGAAGCTTCATTTTTTTCATTAGTTTGCTCGATCGTTTCTTTGAAAAGTTGGAATTCTTTCAGTACTTCGTTAGTATCTTCCTGAATGCGGCCCGTGATGCCGTTAATTTGTTTGGAAAAGAGATCTGTCTGGCCGGATAATTTTCTGATTTCATCTGCCACAACCGCAAATCCTTTGCCAGCCTCCCCTGCCCGTGCCGCTTCAATTGAGGCATTAAGGGCAAGCAAGTTCGTCTGGGTGGTAATTTCCGTGATGCCTTTGAGGAAACTGTTCGCCTCATCAATATCTACTTTTATTTTGGTAAATCGATCTACAATAGTTTCCGTCTCCTTGGAAGATTGGTGCATGTCAGCCACCAATTGCTGCAACGATTGCGCCCCTTTTTTCGAAAGCTTCTCCATTCCTTCGAGGTTTCGTTTCATTTCATCGACAATGCTGTATATCTCTTGCGTGCTGGCAGAAGCCTGCTCGGTAACTGCAGAAATGGCAGCCGTCCCTTCATATTGCATGGACACTTTTTCGGTTACTTGTTCCGACCGCTGTTTGATTCCGGCAGATTCCGCTAAATTTTGTTCTGCTGCCACCAAGAGCTCTTTCATAACAAGCTGCAGGCGTTGATTTGCCCCGAGGCTTCCTTGCATAAGTTGCTCAATATTTTGTCCCATGGTGGTGAGAGACGCCTCGATCTGTCCAAACTCATCTTTTCTAAAAGAAGCATGCTCTGCTTCATATAAGAAGTTCCCTTCCCGGTAAGCATTCACGCGACCAAGAACCTGGTTGACTCCTTTGTTGAATGCCTTTCTGAACGAGAGAAGGGTTAGAATTGGAACCAATACAAGAATCGCCAATGTCACCAAGGTCCAGCTTTCCGTGGATACTACTTTGTCCTGAATGACCTGTCTGTTTTCATCATTAAATGCCTGTAAAAACTGCATGCCACTATCATTTGCACGTTCTATTTGATTTCGTGCTTTCGCAAGGTCTTCAGATGTTGTAATACGAACACGATCCATGTTGGCAGCGTTCGAAACATCGCTAATGATGTCGAATTGTTTTGACAATGTTTCATGTGAAACAACAAAATACTGTTTTAGTTGACCAAATTCCTCATATTCCACAAAATAAGGCTCGAAATCTTGCAGCCTCTTTTCAGTTTTCGTTAAATTTTCTTCGATTTTTTGAACATGTGATTTGGAATACCCGCTTGATACGACGAAATACATATCTGCCAACGTACTTTGATAGGATTGAACCAGCTCAAAATAACTTTCATTGATCTTCGTAATCTCGTCTAACTCATTGACCCCTTTTTGCACCTGCATGCTGTTCACCCAAATAACAAGAGATGCTGCAAGGCCAATACTCCCTATTAATAAAATCAAAACTAAAAGTCTCTTTCTCATACTCCCCACTTTTCTTCTCCCCCCGCAATATACTCATCCATAAATATGAAACCGTTTGCACAAAATGCCATAATTGTTTTCTCTCTTTTATATATTTTCGGCAGATAGCAGCTGGGTCTTTAGCATCATTTCGAAATAATTTTCTCTTTTTATAAAAGGTGAATGATATTTCCTTGTTGATTGGAGTGGAAGGCGCGCAGACGCCCGCGGGAGGAAGGGACAGGTGAGACCCCTGAAGCGTTGTGAGGAGGCTCACGGACCGCCTGCAGGCAAGCGAAGCGCCTGGAACGGAAATCAACGGTAATATATACTTTCTCTTTTAAAAAAGGACGCCAAGAGAGTACTAACACTCCTGCGCGTCCTTCAACTTACATCTTTTCTTTGTTTAGTAAAAGTTGCTTCAGCTCTGCAATCTCATTCGTAATTTTCGCCAACTCTTTCTTGCTGACTTCTATTTTTTCTTCCTTCAATTCTTCTTCCTTTGCTTCCTGGATATTGTTCAAGATCTCCCCGACAATCAGGTTCAAGACGATAAACGTTCCAACCAAAATGAAGGAAACGAAATAGACCCAAGAAAGTGGGCTCTCTGCGAAAATGGGCCGGAAAACGCCGCTTGCCCACGACTCCAATGTGATGACTTGGAACAGTGTTACAAGTGCTAAATGCAGCGATCCAAAATATTCCGGTGAAATGTCTCCATAAAGCAGGACTCCCAATACCGCGTAAACGTAGAAGACAAGAGATAAAAGCAGCATGATGGTCCCAAGGGACGGGATTGTTTTTAGAAAAGCGGTCACAAGGCGGTTCAAGGACGGAACGACCGTAATGGCGCGCAGCACCCTTAGCACACGTAAGATCCGGATAGCCGATATAAAATAAGTACCGCTAAAGAAAAGGACCCCTGCGACAATCACAAAGTCAAAAACATTCCATCTGCTTTTAAAGAAATGGTGAAGTTTCTTCTCTGCGAGCATTCTTAAGATAATTTCAATTGTAAAAAACCATAAGAAAAACACTTCAAAACCATGAATAAGCCCTGCATATTCCGCTCTTAGATCAGGATATGTCTCCAACCCAATTAAGATCGCATTCAAAAGGATGACAAACATGACCGTATTCATAAAAAAGCGGTGTCCTACTATTTGTTGTATCGTTTTTTTAAAATTTTGCATTCGTGCACTTCCTCATTCTATTCTATTTTAAGGTGTTAACCGCCAATCGATCGCTTCTTCACCAATCTCCTCTAAGATGGCATTCACCTTTGTAAAAGGCCTGCTGCCAAAAAATCCTTTTCGCGCAGAAAAAGGGCTCGGGTGCGGGCTTTTCAGGATAAAATGTTGCTCATTCGTGATCAGTGCTTCCTTTTGTTCCGCATGTTTTCCCCAAAGGATGAAAATGACTGGTTTTTGTCGCTCGTTTAACGCTCTGATAACTTCATCGGTAAAAAGCTCCCAGCCCTTCCCTTTGTGAGAATTCGGATTGCTTTCTCTCACTGTTAAAACCGTATTTAATAATAACACACCTTGCTCTGCCCACTCCATTAAAAACCCATGGTTTACAGGCTCCAAACCTTGGTCCTCATAAAGTTCACGGTAAATATTTTTTAGTGAAGGGGGGACACGCACCCCTTTTTGGACAGAAAAACTCATGCCGTGCGCCTGTCCTTTTCCGTGGTAGGGGTCTTGCCCAAGAATGACAACTTTTACATCTTCAAATCTTGTTGCTTGAAATGCTGAGAAGACAGCTTTCTTCTCTGGGTAGACGGTTTTGTTGGCATATTCCTTTTCTAGAAAATCCATCAGATCCTTAAAATACTTTTGGGACGCCTCTTTTTCCAGCAAAGCTTTCCACGTTCCACTTACATTTTCCACTGCTTTACCTCCGTTCATTTCTGTCTTTCTTACTTTATCATATAGATGAATTTATTGGTCTCCGGAGTATTCCGTATGAATGGTTTTGCCCTTATTTTTTCATACTAAGACGAGGCCTATCATTCTGAGAAATCACTTCAGATGTGATATAGTGTTTGATAAGTAAATAAGGCTTAATAAACATTGAAATCCTTCCCAGTAACAGATAAAATAAAATACTTGGGTAGATTATTTTTTCAATGTTTCATACTTATTTTTGAAATTGTTACTTTTTTACATAATTAATCAGCCTAATTAACGGTAATGTTATAACACATATTTTGAAGAATAGTACATAAAGCGAGGTTCTTAAGGTGAGTAAAAAAGAAAATCCGACATCTTTAATTGTCATTTTTGGTGCAACGGGAGATCTAGCAAAACGAAAGCTGTATCCTTCCATCTATCGTCTTTATAAAAATGGTAGCATCTCTAAAAACTTTGCTGTTGTCGGCGTTGCAAGACGTCCGCTCACAAATGAGGAGTTCCGTTCTAATGTGTCTAAATCTGTCAGCAGCGTGGCAAATGGCGACGGAAATGTAGAGGAATTCAGCTCTCACTTTTACTACCATCCATTTGATGTGACAAGTAGCGAATCCTATCAACAACTAAAAGGTTTATTGGGTGACCTGGATTCTGACTATGAAACGAATGGTAATCGAATTTTCTATCTTGCCATGGCTCCTGAGTTCTTCGGCACGATTGCGACGAACCTGAAGTCAGAGGGATTGACAGAAACGGATGGCTGGAAACGTCTTGTTATTGAAAAACCGTTCGGACACAATCTTCCATCTGCAAAAGATTTGAATGCTGAAATTCGTCAAGCATTCGATGAATCTGAAATCTATCGTATTGATCATTATCTTGGAAAAGAAATGGTCCAAAATATTGAAGTAATCCGTTTTGCCAACGCTCTTTTCGAACCGCTCTGGAACAACCGCTACATCTCCAACATCCAAATCACCTCTAGTGAAGTGCTTGGAGTCGAGGACCGCGGGCGTTACTACGAGAACTCTGGTGCCTTGCGAGACATGGTGCAAAACCATATGCTTCAGATGGTCGCGCTTCTTGCGATGGAGCCGCCAATCAAGCTGAATCCAGAAGAGATTCGCAGTGAAAAAGTGAAAGTGCTTCGTGCGATGAGAAAGATTGAGCAAGATGATGTCGAGGACTATTTTGTACGCGGTCAATACGGCGCCGGCTTTGTCGACGGTGACCAGGTACAAGGCTATCGTGAGGGAAATTCGGTGGACCCTAACTCCAATACGGAAACATATGTGGCAGGGAAACTGTTGATTGATAATTTCCGCTGGGCAGGTGTTCCGATCTATATCCGAACCGGAAAAAGAATGAGTGAAAAGTCCACGAAGATTATCGTCCAATTCAAGGATATTCCGATGAATTTATATTATAATCGCGGGGAAAAGGTCGATCCTAACCTTCTTGTCATCAACATTCAACCGGAAGAAGGCATCACCTTGCATTTAAATGCGAAAAAATCGGGTAAGGATGTAACAACGACTCCTATCAAACTTGATTACACGAACAACTGCATCGATGGAATTAACACGCCTGAAGCTTATGAGCGTTTGATTTATGATGCGATGCGCGGCGATATGACGAACTTCACTCACTGGGATGAAGTGGCTCTTTCTTGGAGCTTTATCGATGAGATTTCCAAAGCGTGGGAAAACACGAGAGCATTCGACTTCCCTAACTACGAATCAGGTTCCATGGGTCCAAAGCAGGCAGACGGATTATTGGAAAAAGACGGCTTCCACTGGTGGCCATTGTAAGTACTTGAACACGGTGCTTGAAAATAGAAGGGAGACTTTAACACATGAAAGTTTACGATGTATCATCCCCGATTTACACGGGAATGCCAGTATATAAAAACAAACCGGAAAAGCAACCAACACAAACGACCAACACAAACGGTTATGTAACCGAAACCCGCCTGGAGCTGGACGTCCACACAGGAACACACGTGGATGCCCCGCTTCACATGGTGGTAGATGGAGAGACAATTGAAACCTTGCCATTGGACAAGCTTGTTGGTCCTTGTAAAGTGGTTGACTTGACTGGCGTTGAGGACCGCATTACGGTGAAGGATATTGAAGGACTCAACATTCAAAAGGACGATTTCCTGTTATTTAAAACGAAAAACTCTTTTGATGAAGAGTTCAACTTTGACTTTGTGTTTGTAGCGGAAGACGCTGCGGCATACTTGGCTGAAATCGGCGTAAGCGGCGTTGGTGTCGATGCACTAGGCATCGAGCGCAGCCAAGAAGGCCACCCGACACATAAAACGCTTTTCGCAAATGGTGTAATCATCATTGAAGGCTTACGTTTGAAGGATATCGCAGAAGGCGAGTACATCATGTGTGCAGCGCCATTGAAGCTAAGCGGTGTGGATGCATCACCAGCACGTATAGTATTGATGGATATGAAGTAAGATTTGAGTAGATTGGCCACTCTGTCCCGGGGAATTTGGGGGCAGGGTGGTTTTTTGTGTGGATTTGGGGGGATTTGGGGTGTGCATGCCATGTGAACAGGGGACTATTTTCGGGATATCAATAATTATGGGATTATATCGAGAAATTTCGGGATATATCAAGAATTTTTGAGATATATCAAGAAAAAACGGGTGGATATCGAGAAAAAAACAAATATATCAAGAATTGCTGGTTAAATTAGGAAACTACACTCCCACGACTCCCCCACCATACAAAAAAACCAACCCACAGCCCCCGCACTAAGCGACAACCATAGATTGGTCCAAATTTCATCTATATCTTACTTCATCCACTCCGTATGGAAGATCCCTTCCTTGTCCACACGTTGATACGTATGAGCACCGAAGTAGTCGCGCTGCGCTTGGATCAAGTTTGCAGGCAACGTCTCAGAACGGTAGCTGTCATAGTAAGCTAATGCGCTTGAGAATGATGGTACAGGTACGCCGTGCTGGATCGCAACGCCAAGGATTTCGCGAAGGCCGCCTTGGTAGCTTTCCACGATTTCTTTGAAGTATGGGTCAAGCAATAGGTTTGCAAGACCAGCTTCACGGTCGTATGCTTCTTTAATTTTTTGCAAGAATTGGGCACGGATGATGCAACCGCCGCGGAAAATCATGGCGATCTCGCCGTATTTCAGATCCCAACCGTACTCTTCAGATGCTGCACGCAATTGTGCAAATCCTTGAGCGTAAGAGCAGATTTTGCTCATATAAAGTGCTTTCCGCACGCTCTCGATGAATGCTTCTTTGTCTCCCGTAAAGCCAACCGCATCTGGTCCGCGAAGAATTCCGCTTGCTTTTACGCGCTCTTCTTTCATCGCAGAGATGAAACGTGCGAATACAGATTCTGTGATAATTGGAAGTGGAACGCCCAAGTCTAATGCGCTCTTGCTTGTCCATTTACCAGTACCTTTTTGTCCAGCTGTATCAAGGATAACATCTACAAGTGGCTTGCCTGTTTCGTCGTCCACTTTTGTGAAGATGTCTGCTGTGATTTCGATCAGGTAGCTGTCCAGCTCGCCTTTATTCCACTCAGAGAACACTTCGTGAAGCTCTTGAGCAGAAAGACCAAGTACATTCTTCAACAAGAAATACGCTTCACTAATAAGTTGCATGTCGCCGTACTCGATTCCGTTATGCACCATTTTCACATAGTGTCCGGCACCGTCTGGACCGATGTATGTGCAACAAGCGTCGCCTTCTACTTTTGCAGAAATGCTTTTCAAGATGTCTTCTACAAGTTCATAAGCTTCTCTCTGACCACCAGGCATGATGGAAGGTCCTTTTAGTGCTCCCTCTTCCCCACCTGAAACACCTGTCCCGATAAAGTTTAAGCCAAGTTCGCCAAGTTCCTTGTTACGACGGATTGTATCTGTGTAAAGCGTGTTTCCTCCGTCAATCAGGATGTCACCTTTATCAAGATAAGGTTTTAATGAGTCGATTGTTGCATCCGTAGGGTTGCCTGCTTTTACCATCAGTAAAATTTTGCGAGGGGATTCTAGTGATTGAACGAATTCTTCAATGCTGTATGTACCTTTGAAGTTTCTTCCTTCTGTTTCTTGAAGAAATTCTTCTGTTTTTTCCGGGGAACGGTTGAAAACGGAAACAGAATAACCTCTGCTCTCAATGTTCATTGCCAGGTTTTTTCCCATAACCGCTAAACCGATAACGCCGATTTGTTGCTTTGCCATAATATAAAAACTTCCCTTCTTCAAGGTAATTTATTTCGCGATAGTCCGCATTGAAAATACCATATTAAGCCCAGTCAAATCAAGCTTTAAACCTATTATAACCTAACTTCGACAAGTGAAGCGTTTACATGCAATAAACTTATTCTTTTCCGTTTTCCCCCATCACATACCGTTGTGCCCAAGCTTTCAAAAAATTAGTTCGAACTGCGAGCGTCGCCACCATCATGGCATCAAAAATTTTCCCTTTATCTTCTACAGAAAATCCATCTTCTGCTCTCAAAAATTGTTCGATTTCCTGCTTAATAATGCTTTCCGTCAATAGATCTGTCTTTTGCATCAATTGCTCATACAAACAAGCATATCCTTGATAAAATTTTAAAGGACTGATGATATCATCGGCCCGCTCCACAGGATTATTGAAAATAGAGCCAAGCACCTTCCTGATCGCTTCAAAATCAAGTAGAACTTTAAGGTCTTTGACAATAAAAAGCAAGGCGGCCTGCTGAACGGAATATTTCCGACCGACTTGAGGGGCACCTATGTATTCTTTTATTTCACGTTTGACCCAGTTTTTCAAAGCCGGCTCTGTATAATGGGCGCTTTCCAGCTGATTGCCGAGCCAAACGATATTGGACATCGTTAAACCGACTTCTTCTTTTTCTTTTTTAAAAGAAATATTTTGGAAACTTTTCGGCATGTCCTGCCTCTTTTCAACAGATAGCGTTCCTTGTTCCATCTTAGCAAGAAACTCCGCTAACTCCATCCGGGTCCACTCTTTTCCCATACCTAAACACACCCTCTTCTTCCGACATTCCTGCATTTATAGTAAAATGGTCAGCCGGTTTCGTCAAATAATGTCAGACACTTTCGTTGAAAAGTTAGACCATTCCATCTATAATAGAGACACGAGAGATAGAGGTTCAAAAGACCTCAAAACATTCAGGAGGAGAAACATGGCAAAACGTATATTCTTTTTTATCCTTACGAACGTACTTGTTTTAACAACGATTTCAATCATCTTTATGGTGACTGGTGCTGGAAACTATATTGAAGATGGCGGAATAAATTTCGGAGCACTTCTAGTATTTAGTGCCATTGTCGGTTTCACAGGTTCCTTCATTTCCTTATTGATGTCCCGTTGGATGGCGAAGAAAATGATGAATGTGAAGGTCATCGATCCAGATGGTCCGATGAATTCACAAGAGCGTCAAATTGTTGAAATGGTTCACCGCATGTCCCGTGCTGCTGGCATCACAAAAATGCCGGAAGTTGGAATTTACTACTCCCCAGAGGTTAACGCATTTGCTACAGGTCCTTCCAAGAACCGTTCTTTAGTAGCTGTTTCTTCTGGTCTATTAGATGAAATGGACGAAGCCGCTGTTGAAGGTGTTATCGCCCATGAGGTTGCCCATATCGCCAATGGTGACATGGTAACCATGACATTACTACAAGGTGTTGTGAATACATTCGTTGTATTCTTGGCTCGTATCGCAGCTTTCATCGCGTCCCGTTTTGTAAAAGAAGAAATGGCACCGATTGTACATTTCATTGCCATCATCGTATTCCAAATCGCATTCTCGATTCTTGGAAGCATCGTCGTATTTGCCTTCTCCCGTTACCGTGAGTTCCACGCTGACCGTGGAGGCGCAGACCTTGCAGGTAAAGACAAAATGGTGCATGCATTGCGTTCTCTTCAGGCTTACACAAACCGTGTGACAGAAGAGAAAGATACTGCGATTGCATCTCTTAAAATTAACGGGAAGAGAAAGAGTTCTTTATTCTCTACTCACCCTGATTTAAATGAGCGTATCCGTCGTTTAGAAGCGAAATAAGCAATAAAAAGAGGCAGCCGGTTGGTTGCCTCTTTTTATTGCTTCCGTAAAGCCGTTGATCTCCGTTCCAGACGCTTCGCTTTCCATGGGCGGTCCGGGAGCCTCCTCAGGCTACGCCTTCCGGGGTCTCCCCTGTCCCTTCCTCCCATAGGAGTCTTCGCGCCTTCCACTACGATCAACTGGGATTTTCTTTAACACTATTTATTATCCTACTATTATGTTGCGCTTCTTAGTCCTCTTGAAATCAATGTTAACAAGAATACGAAGATAGCGGCACCGATAATTGCTGGGATGATGGCAAAGTCAGCAATGACAGGTCCTACAGAACCGAATAATCCGTGACCAATCCAAGCTCCCACTAAGCCTGCAAGCATAGCTCCTAAGATTCCCCCAGGCATACCACCCGGTGCGATGGCACTTCCGATCATTCCAATAACGATTGCTATAATAAGAGTAATTAATAATCCTAACATAATGTTTTCCTCCTCTAACTTTTATTAGTTCAACTTGTTATTGTGTATATTTCCGTCCAAAGAACTTTTTAAACTTCCCTATTCCAAATTCTCGCTAGTCCTTCCTTTTTCTGTGCTATTATTAAATCAGAATACATGGTTTACGAGAGGAGCAATCACCATGCCAGATATCCAGGATTCCATCATCATTTCCAAACCCGTGGAAGAGGTATTTTCTTATGCGGCCAATATGGACAACTCTTCTAAAATAATGCAAAATGTTGTGGCTATTGAGAAGTTAACAGATGGACCAGTCCAGGTTGGTACCAAGTTTAAAGAAACCCGTGAAATTCGCGGGCGTCAAGCATCTTCTATCATTGAATTTATTGAATTCTTACCGAATGAGCGTTATGTGGTACAGAGTGAAGCAAATGGGCTGAAGGTTATTTACCATTATGACTTCAAGCCAACAGTGGATGGCGGAACGAAGGTTCACTTTCAAGGGGACATCCATACTTCCGGCATCGTCATGAAGCTCACCAAGCCTATTATCCGAAAGATCTTGAAAAAAGAAGACGGCGATCACCTCTCCCAATTAAAGAGATTGTTAGAAGGAACCGCCGAAGAAGAAGAAACGGAAACAAAAGAGTAATCGGGCGGTATACGACCCGGTTTTTTCTTTGAGCGGAGGTAGCACTTTTTGAAGAAAATATTTATTCCCATCCTAATGAGCATCGTAATTTTCACCATCTTCTTTCCCATCACAACTACTCTCACTACCTACTTGCATCCTGTTGTGATGGTCGTGCTCTTTTTTTGCTTGCTAGTTGTGAACCTAGCCATCTATTTATTTGTAACGAAACAGCAAGTCTTGATTAGAAAATCTCTTCTAATTGTCGCCTTTATTCTTTACACCCTTTCCCTGCTGGTTCTCCTTTTCATGAGACCAAGCGAGCCTGCCTATGATAACAGTAATCTAGTTCCTTTAAAAACCATTTCCATGTACCTCTCGGGCAATGCGGATTGGTTTGTTTCTTTCTATAATTTGGCTGCTAATGTAGGGTTGTTTGTCCCATTTGGCGTTTTACTGGCATTTTTGACTAGTAATATATTAATTAGAGCTTTCCTTCCCTTTGCACTAATCTCTTGCATCGAAATTACTCAATTGCTTACCAATAGAGGCAGCCTGGATATTGACGATCTGATTCTAAATGTATTGGGGTTTTATATCGGGTATGCGTTGGTTCCTATAGTGAGGAAGATAGTAAAAATAAAGTGAATGAAGTAACCTTGTTGATTGAAGTGGAAGGCGCTCCGAGGAGGCTCACGGACCGCCCGCAGGCAAGCGAAGCGCCTGGAACGGAACAACGGTACTATATGCTTTCTTCTCTTTTAAATAAGCAGCTCCGTTAACGATAACGAGGCTGCTTTCTATTTTTATAAAATTACTTTTTCGCAAATCCCTGCTTTTCCACAAACCCCTTCATATGCATACGCTTCGGTTCTTTCAGCATACCTGCCATCTGACTCGTCCATGTGTCGGAACGCTTTCCTTGGGTACGCTCATGATAGTAGCCTGAAATCTCTCGATTGTAGTCTTCCAATTGCGCTTTAAAAACCTGTTCATCCTGTTGATATTCCTCTTCATGGTACACGTTCTCCATCGGCAAACGCGGTTTCACACCTGTATCTTGAGCGGGATAGCCTACCGTAAGGCCGAATAAAGGAATCGTATTGGCCGGCATCTTCAAGAGCTCTGCCACTTCTTCAATATTCGTACGAAGTCCCCCGATATAACAGATGCCAAGGCCCATAGACTCTGCAGCAACAGAAGCATTCTGTGCGGCAAGCGATGCATCAATGACTGCCACCATGAATTTTTCCGTACTCTCAATGGAAGATGTGACATCTGTTCCTTCCATTTCACCAATTAGTGCATGGCGGTGGAAATCCGCGCAGAACACGAAGAAATGCCCGTTATCCTCTACATAGGATTGATTTCCGGAAAGTTCAGCCAACCGTTTTTTCTTGGCCTTATCTTTTACACCTATAATGGAATAGGCTTGAATAAAGCTTGACGTGGAAGCTGCCTGAGCGCTTTTTACGATTGTTTTTATCTGTTCCTCTGATAAGCTTTTATCTTCAAATTTTCGTACGGAGCGATGCGAAAGTATGGTTTCAATAGTCTGATTCACGATGTTCCCTCCTGTGGTCTTTTTTTTATTGTACACATGGAGGTTATTCTTTTTCCACTTTGACCGCTCTGTTTATTTTTGACCGGGACTTAGCCCATCCATTAAGAAGGAAATAGCCTCTTCTAATTCTTGATTAAAATCCTGTTTTTGATCAAGAAATCGTTGAGTAAATATTGTTCCGGCAATAGTTGATATTGTAAAGCGGATAATTGTTTCAGGAGGAAGCTTTTTCAACTCTCCTTTATCTTGAAAATGCACCACTACTTTTGTAAAGTTTGGCAGGATAACGTCTTTGAAGAGGTTGAAATATGGCTTTTGAAACTCTTCATGGAACGCGACTTCCTGGATGAAAATTTTCAAAATCGGGAAATTCTGTTTAATAAATTCATAGCGATTGTATGCCAGTTTTCTTAGGAACTCCTCGTAGCTGTCATACTCACCCTCCAATACTTCCTTGGAGAAGGATTTCACGAAATGCGGTGCGACAAACTTCGCAACCGTTGGAGAAACGATGGAAAGGAGCAATTCCTTCTTCGTTTTGTAATGTCTGAATATGGTCCCCTCTGCCACTCCGGCCTTTTTTGCTATTTCATTGGTGGAAGTAGCCGCATACCCTTTCTCTGCAAAAGTATCAATGGCTGCCTCCAGTATTTTACGGTGTTTTTCGCTCATTTTTTTCTCTTCTTGATTGCCCATGCTTGCTCCTTTCCGTATGAAGCCTTAGGTCGGTCTGTATTTTTTCAAAGCTTTAATGTTTAATACGATAAATAAAAGAGAGAATCCAAATAGCAATAGAATATAGCTGAAAATCTCTTCTATTCCTTTCCCTCTAATCATGATATCCTTCATTGCTTCTCCTGCATAGGTTAAAGGCATCACTAAACTTACTTTTTGGAGCCAGGAAGGCATAGCTTCAATCGAAAACAAGCCAGAAAAGAACACTTGTGGAACGACAACCAGGGGAATGAATTGAATCATTTGTAACTCATTTCTTGCATATGCAGACAACAAGGTTCCTAGTGTCAACGCTGTGATCGCGACTGTAAAGGTAACAAATAGGATGGATAGGATATTTCCTGCCATTTGAATATCTAGAATGTAAATAGTAAAAAAGACAATGATGCTAGACTGGATGAGCGTAAATATTCCAAAACCCGCTACATACCCCATTACAAGCTCCCACCTTTTGATTGGTGTGGCCATCAGCCTTTCTAAAGTTCCACTGGTCCGTTCGCGAAGAAAGGATACTCCCGCAATCAAAAAGACAAAAAAGAAAACGAAGAAGACGATAAGAAACGGACCGATATTATCAAACATCTCCATTGACTCTGATCCATATGCATACTCTACTTCATATGGTAGTTCCTTGTTTTCGACAGGCTGGCTAAACTTCTGCAGCTTGAGCAGGATCGCTTTATTCACAGACGGATCGCTTCCCTCTAACACTATTTTTTCCTGTGTAAGAAGCGCATGGATTTCCGACTGAGTTATTCTTTCCCAGCCCTCCTCTTCACTGTCGACTACTATTAATTGCATATTTTCATCTTCCATATGTTGCACGAGTGATTGAACCTCTTCCACCACTCCAATTTCAATATTTGGTTCCTGGTCTGTGAACACCACATTCATTAAAGCCAAAATGAGCATTGGTGCAATAATCATAAGGCCTAGTGTTCTTTTATCTCGGAAAAACTGACGTAAAATTCGTATGATCACAGCAGTTACTCTCATACGGTCGCACCCCCAAAAGTCAAAAATGCATCTTCCATGCTAGTTGTGCCTGTCTTTCTTTGCAGATCTTCTGTACTTCCTACCGCTAGCAGTTTCCCCTCTCTTATCATTGCTAGGCGATCACATTTTTCTGCTTCATCCATTACATGTGTAGTAACAATTACGGTGGTTCCTGATTGACTGAGTGCCTTAAGTTCCTGCCAAATAGATTTCCTAAGGAGAGGATCAATACCTACAGTGGGTTCATCTAAAATAAGAATCTCCGGGTTGTGAATTAGTGATATGGCAAGTGAAAGTCTACGTTTCATCCCCCCTGAGAATTGCTGCACAGGTTTATGGAGATGCTCACTGAGGTTCACAAGCTCCATCACTTCATGGATTCGCTTCTTCCTATCGATTCTATTTAATTTATAAAGAGATGAAAAAAATTGGAGGTTCTCCAGGGCAGTCAAATCTTGGTACAGAGCATCTGACTGCGCCATATACCCAATTTTCTCAGAGAGTGATAAAGTAGGCATCTTACGTGTAAGCACCTCTACCTCCCCATTATTAATAGGCTGAAGGCCAGCGATTGCTTTCACAAGCGTTGTTTTCCCTGCTCCTGATGGACCTAAAAAACCAAAGACTTCTCCTTTATTAATAGATAAATTGATATCTTTCAACACTTCTTGCTTTCCAAAAGAAATAGATAGATTAGATACTTTGCAAACTTCATTGTTCATGGATTTACCCCTCCCTAAAAGTGAGTGATTACTCACTTTTTATTACAACATACTGGAAGTACAAACTTTCTGTCAAGGAAAATCGGAAAAAGGACTACCCCAAAAAAAGAAGGAATATATCTATAAGTAGAGAAATGTAAAGGAGGGATGGGATTAAATTTCGACAAAAAACTTATTGGGGGGATATGCGTGATTTCATTTTTTAATCGTTTAATGCAACGTTATTTACCGGATCCATTCTTATTCGTTATTATCTTAACGCTTGTGGTATTCGGGCTTGGACTTATTTTTACTGACAGCAGTCCTGCCGATATGGTACAGCATTGGGGCGGCGGCTTCTGGGGATTGCTAGCCTTCTCTATGCAAATGGTACTTGTTTTGGTAACAGGACATGTATTGGCAAGTAGCCCCATTTTCAAAAGGTTTCTTGGTGCGTTGGCTTCCACAGCTAAAACTCCTGGAAGTGCCATCATTATAGTTACTGTTGTCTCCATTATCGCTAGCTGGATCAACTGGGGCTTCGGATTGGTTATTGGGGCTTTGTTTGCAAAAGAGCTTGCAAAAAGGGTTGAAAATGTGGATTATAGGCTTTTAATTGCAAGCGCTTACAGCGGATTCATTGTTTGGCATGGTGGGTTCTCTGGTTCCATTCCACTTACCATTGCGACAGAAGGTCATTTTGCCGAAGATATGATTGGCGTCATTTCCACCGATCAGACCATCTTTGCACCATTTAACCTTATCATTCTTGCTGCACTTTTTGTGACTTTACCAATATTAAACCGTTTGATGATGCCTTCAAAGGATGAAACGATTACAGTCGATCCTGCGGTATTGGAAGATGCATCAAGTCTGCAGGCAGCCACGGTAGAAACGTCAGCTATGACACCTGCTGAGCGTCTTGAAAATAGCTGGGTTCTCTCACTGATAGTATCTGTTCTCGGACTAGTATTCTTGTTTTACTATTTTGCTGGAAACGGATTTAAATTGAATTTGGATATTGTCAATTTCCTATTCCTGTTCTTAGGAATTCTGTTCCACTGGCGTCCGAAATACTTTCTTGAGGCGGTTACCAATGCTGTCAAGGGAGCAAGCGGCATTATCATCCAATTCCCTTTCTACGCGGGAATTATGGGAATGATGACCTTGTCCGGTCTTGCTGCAGTCATGTCAGAAGCATTCGTTAACATATCGAATGAACATACCTTTCATTTCTTCGCTTTCCTTAGTGCCGGAATTGTGAACTTCTTTGTTCCATCTGGTGGCGGACAATGGGCGGTTCAAGCCCCTGTCATGTTAGATGCAGCGCAAACTATGGATGTTTCCGTCGCAAGAACCGCCCTTGCAGTCGCTTGGGGAGATGCATGGACGAATCTGATCCAACCGTTCTGGGCATTGCCGGCTCTTGCAATCGCTGGCTTAAAGGCGAAAGACATCATGGGCTTTTGTGTGATTGTTCTGTTCGTCAGCGGAACCATTATTTCGTTGGCTTTCCTGCTTCTTTAAAAGACCGGGTACGTGCCGGGCATCAAAATACCCTCTACACCTAGCTTACTGGTGCGGAGGGTATTTTTCTGGGAGTTTTGTGATTTTCATGATGTAAAGATATAGGACGAGTGTGATCGTTTGTATATAAAAATAGAATGGAAAAGAAAAGATGAACACATACCCCTTTTTATAGTGAAACACACCAAGATATGCCGCGATCCCTTCTGTGAACATAGCAATGATGGACCACATAACGATATATAACATATTAAAATAGCCTTTGATTTTGAGGTAGCTGTGCAAGTAGAAAAACAGGTAACCATATGGGCCATACTGGATATAAGAAAGAAAATCAAACAGCTCAAAATAAGAACTGTCGTTAACATCGTAAAAATCAAACGGCGGAATGCTGATGGTGTGATCAAAAACGATGCCGCTGTTGACCCCAATTATGATAAAAAGCATAGATAACGGTAAGGGAAATCTTTTTGGCAAAAAGAAAATAAGTGCATAGCCGGCAAGCAAGGATGCAATGATAAACCATTCATTGGAGTTAAAATAAAAATCATAATTAATAGTCGGTGTAGGTTCCATTTTTACGTGTTCACCATCCCTTCTTTCACTAGTAAACGACGGTAAATTGCGGAAACACCTAAAGCGAGCAGGAGGTAACATGCAGCTACAACAAACGATATAAGAAATGACCACATATGGTAGTTAATAATAGAAAAATGGATGGCAAGCGCCTCGCTTAACAAAATAACGATAGTCGTAAACAAGCCCCCGATTAGTTTTACTCCTTTTGACTTCATAAACACACCATTTACAAAAATAAGCAATATCAAGGGGAAAATTATATTCCGCTGCAGCCAAAAAGAGAGAAACAAATGCGGTTCCTTGCTATACATAATGAGACTTAAATTCATACTGATCATCGTCAGTACGCATTTATTGATAAAAAGGAAAAACAGGAAGAGCATAAGGTTCTCTATAAAAAGTAGACGCTTCTTTTGGAAGAAAAAATAGGTCCCAATAAACCAGGTGAGGATGAGGTAGATCACTAATTCCATTGTTGGCGCCTCCTTTATTATATTCAGGACCTTTTGCCTAGTGGAAAAGCAAAAAAGAGAAGCCGTACTTTACACTTCGGCTTCTCTTTAGCATTCCTTATTGTAGTTTGTTTCATTCAGGTTCGATTTTCCAAACCTCCATCTCTCCAACCGTTCCATCACCGGACACCGTTACCATTCCCGCGGCATGTCCATCAGGGAAAATCCGTGCAGTAAATACCTCTTCCCCACTGTTCAAAAACACCTCTACAGAAGAAGTATCCACATACGCTCGTAGCTCAGACAATTCCTGCAAACTACAGCTTCTACTTTCCCATTCTCCTGTAACAAAGCTCTTACGACGAAGGGAGAAAACCCTCTCAGAAGCATCAAAAATCAGCTGGATAGTATCACTCAGATCCATCTCAAATGATGCTACATCATCTTTAAAAGAAAGGCTCATCTCAAATGCTTTACTCTCCCTAATCTCCAATTCAATTCCGTCCCCAGAAAGCTGTAAATCAATTTTTTTAACAAGCTGATCTTTTCTCATAAGAGCCAGCTCTTCCACCGGCACCTGCAACAACTTCCCATCAACCCACTTCAATTCACGTGGCAAGGTTAAGGCATGCACCCACTTGTGGGCAATAGTCGGATGCTTGTCCTCGTCTTGTTCAGGTACGCCCATCCAGCCGACCATCAAACGGCGACCCTTTCCATCCAAGGTGGTTTGGGGTGCGTAGAATTCAAAGCCTCTATCCAGTTCGACAAAATCACCATGATCAAATGTAGCGCTCGCGTAATCAAGCTCCCCAACAAAATAGCCCGATTGGTACACGTTTTGATATTTCATACCTTCCGCTTCCATGCCTTGAGGAGAAGCGACCAAGACGTCGACACCATCAAGTTCGAACAAATCAGGGCATTCCCACATATAGCCGAAGTCCCCCAAACCATTCATTCCAGATCCTGCGATAGCACCAAGATGTTGCCACTCCTTTAAATCAGATGACTTCAAAAGTGCCACTTTCCCTGTCAGGCTCTCACTTTGTGCACCAACAACCATGTACCAGTCTGCACCTTTTTTCCACACTTTCGGATCGCGGAAATGAGCAGTATATCCTTCAGGCAACTCCACTACTGGACCTTTTTTATCAAATGTCACGCCATCTTCTGAAACGGCCATGCATTGGTAGGTTTCACGGTTTCCATCGGCATCTTTCACATTTCCTGTGTAAAAGAGGACCATCTTCCCGTGATGCTCGACGGCACTTCCAGAGTAGCATCCATTCTTCTCAAACCATTCGCTTGGAGCCAAGGCAATCGGCTCATGCTTCCATGTCACAAGATCTTCAGAGGAATAATGCCCCCAAAATTTAGCTCCATGGCCTGTTTTGAACGGCATCCATTGATAGAAAAGATGGTAAGTACCGTTCCACTGGATAAAGCCGTTCGGATCATTCAATAAGCCGACAGGTGGTATGAGGTGGTAGCGTAATCGGTACGGATCGCTCTCGACAACCTCTATATTTTTTTCCACTTCTTCTTCTGCAAGTCTAATAAGCTCTTGCTCTCTTTCTGTCATAAAAGAAAAACTCCTTTATTTTGCTAAGATTGATTGAACCTGCTCTAATGAAGGAAGTGCTGTCATTGCACCTTTTTCAGAGGCAGCAAGCGATCCGGAAACACTAGCGAAAGTTGCCATTTCCACTGCTTTTTCAAGAGTAATAGCGGAAATATTCCCATCCCACTCGTTTGCCATGTAGAGAATTCCGGAGACAAAGGCATCTCCTGCTCCTGTTGTGTCCACTGTTGTCACTTTGCGTGCCGGCACATGTTGATGGCCTTCATGAGTAAAGACGTAACTGCCTTCTGAACCAAGTGTCACAAGTAAAAGAGGAATGTCGTACTTCGCAAGCTTGTCCGCGCCTTTTTCGATATTCTTCTCACCAGTGATGAACTCCAGCTCTTCCTCGGATATTTTTAAAATATCGGCATATGGAAGCATGGAAATAATCTGTTCTTTTGCCGCTACTTCACTGTCCCAAAGGCCTAGGCGTAAGTTTGGATCATAGGAGACTGTCAGGCCTTTTTCTTTAGCAAGCTTCACCGCTTTGATGGTGGCACTTCTTGTTGGTTCGCTGATTAGAGAGATGGAACCGAAATGCAGGATTTTATTTTCATCAAAAAGCTTTTCGTCTATTTCTTCTTCTGTTAGAAAGCGGTCGGCACTTGGGTTGATGTAGAAATCAAAGCTGCGTTCTCCATTTTCTAATGTGACGAAAACGACACCTGTGCGGATATCATCGGTTAACAGCATGGAGCTTGTGTTAACTCCGTAGTCCTCCAAGGTATTTTTCAGAAATCTTCCGAGCACGTCGTTTCCTACTTTTCCGATAAAAGTGGATTTTGCTTCTAGGCGCGCCACACCGACCGCTACGTTTGCCGGTGCTCCCCCTGGACTTTTTTGAAAGCTGATATTGTCCGGGTCAAGCGGGATGAAATCTATTAACGCTTCTCCTAGTGAGATGATTCCTTCTTTCATGGGATGGCCCCTCCTTTTGTTTAAGATGGTATTACTATCATCGGGATATATAGCTGTTGCTTGGAGCAAAAGGTGAAGACTCCGGCGGGAGGTAGCGGTAGGTTGAGACCCCGCAACGAAGTGAGGAGGCTCAAGCACACGCCCCGCGGAAAGCGAAGCCATTTGCGGAAAGCAACAGCGGTGTTAAAAAGAATCTTACTTTACGTCTTCTTCCTTAATGCCCATGAACCAGGTTGCGACAAAGGCACCTACGACCGCGATGGCGAATCCGATCAGGTAGTTCACGACATTGACCGTTCCAAACTCCACCAGGATGGCAATCATCGGAATCCCTGTCAGGCCGTATGCGTTCGCGACAACATTCGTAAACACAACATAAGCTCCACCTAACGCGCCACCAATGGCAGCTCCGATAAACGGCTTACGGTATCTCAAGTTAACCCCGAAGATTACTGGTTCTGTAATTCCTAAAAAGGCAGAAAGCGCTGCAGGCAATGCCAGTTCTTTCGTTTTCGCACGTTTTGCCAGGAAATAAACAGCAAGCCCTGCTCCACCTTGTGCCACATTGGCCATAGACCAGATCGGCAAGAGATAGTTGAAACCGAGTTCTGCAAGAAGTCCTGCTTCAATAGCATGGAAACTGTGGTGAACACCTGTGATAACGATCAGAGAGTACAATCCGCCAAAAATTAGTCCGGCAAAGACACTACCATAGTCGTAAACAAAGTTCAGTACAACCGTGATGCCGGAACCGATGGCATTTCCAAGCGGCCCGATGGCAAGTAGCGTGATAAATCCAGTCAAGATGACGGTCACAAATGGTGTGACGAGTAAATCTACTGCGCTCGGTACGATTTTACGCAGATTCTTTTCAATAAAGCTCATCACAAATACGGCAAGAAGTACCGGTACAACGGTTCCTTGGTATCCAATTAACGCGATATCAAGCCCCATGAAATCCATGTATTCAGGGTTTGCTTCTGCAAGTCCCCAAGGATTCAGGAGGTCAGGGTGTGTCATGATTCCCCCGATAACTGCTCCAAGGAACGGATTTCCACCAAATTCTTTTGCAGCACTATAGCCTAGCAAAATCGGGAGAATAATGAAGGCTGCGCTGGAGAACATATTCAGCATTTTTACAAGGGAGCTATCATCAGCGACCCAGCCAAATGTTGTCACCATTCCGAGTAGCCCCATTAACAGACCACTTGCCACGATGGCAGGGATGATTGGTACGAAAATGTTAGATAATGTTCTTGCGAAACGCGCGAACGGGTTCATTTTCTTTTTCGCCGCTTCTGCATGGTCTTGCGTGTCTTTTTCCTTGAGGCCCACTTCTTCTGCAAATTCCGCGTACACTTTGTTCACGATTCCTGTGCCGAAAATTACTTGGAATTGACCGGAGCTTGCAAATGCCCCTTTCACTCCGTCCAGCTCTTCTATTTTGTCGCGGTTTGCTGTTGCTTTTTCATCATCTTTTAACACAAGTCTTAGACGAGTCGCGCAATGTGTGGCACTGATGACATTGTCTGCTCCACCAAGGAGCGGGATCAAGTCTTTCGCTATCTTGTTATAATTCATTATGAGCACCTCTTTTTCCTATTAGTTTTATATAAAAAACAAAAGACCTAAAACCTGCAAGAAGATAGAGTGGTCCCTACGTCCTTGCCTGTTTTAGGTCTTGCCTGCATTACCAGTCACAATCCTGTATATACATGTTAGCGAATACGTTTTCATTTTAAACAGTTTAACAATTTCCGTCAACAGTCAAACACACCTTATTTTCCTGTTAATCTTTGGATATGGAGCGTGATGTACCCTACCTCTGATAAAGGAAAATGGATGCTATATTCTGCCTCTAAAAAATCCGCAATCTTTTGCGCCGTGCCAAATGCCTTTGCAAATTTCATCTGAAATAATTCGAGCATTTCGGGATCCATGGAATGAAAAGGCTCTCCCTCTTCCACACGATTAATCGCGAACCGAAGATGTGTCAGCAACCGTTGATAATTGATGGAGGTTTCTTCTATCACGACATTGAATTCCTTCTCGATTATCTCGATCGCATCGCGGATGATGGAAGCGAGCTGCATCGTGTTTTCCATGCTTTTGGAGCCCATTTTCGCCGTGTGAAGATGCAACGCAATATGTCCCACTTCATCATCTGGAATGCTGACGCCTAATCGTTCCTTGATCAACCCTTGCGCCCATTGTCCGATTTCGAATTCCGGCTTATAAAGAACCCTTATTTCATTCAGCAATTTATTCTGGATGGTATATCCTTTTTCCAAGCGTTCAATTGCAAAAGAAAGATGGTCTGTCAAAGAGATATGGATGTGGTTGCTCAACGGAACCATCAGCTGTCCTTCTGCATAGCTGATAATTTCCTCTGCCACATCTATATGCTCGACAGGAAGGGTGGAAAGTAACTCCTGGAACTTGTCGCTTTCCTCTTTCATCACAAAGATCTTTTCAATTTTACTGCGATCGATCAAATCGTTCTTCCGCTTTTGGAAACCGACACCAAGACCCATCACGATCTTTTCCTGGTCATCCTCTTTGACGACAACTGAGTTGTTGTTTAACACTTTACTTATTCTCAATCTTGTCTCTCCCCATTTACAAAACGCCCTATTTTACCTCTTATTATAACCAATCATTGGGGCTATACAAAGCAGTTACATGCTTCATGAAAAGAAAACAAGGCGGCAATGGGTAAAATTACGCTTTTATATTCCAATCTATCAATGCTGTTTCCCCTTTTGTTGTTGTTTTGACAGCATGCTTGGTCACTGTATCAATGATATCCCCATTTGTCAGGATAACAGGTGTGATGATGCTTTTTGCTTTTTCATTAATAAGGTCGATATTAAAAGTTAAAAGTGGAGTACCGACTTTTACTTTGTCGCCTACTTCTACAAGTCCTTCAAAGCCCTCCCCTTTCATGCCAACTGTTTCAAGACCTACGTGGATCAGTACTTCCACACCTGTTTCTGACTTGATTCCGATCGCATGTTTTGTGGGGAAAAATTGAACGATTTCTCCGTTCACAGGGGAAACAACCGTTCCTTCTGTCGGCTCGATTGCGATGCCGTCGCCCATCATTTTTTGCGCAAATACAGGGTCTGGAACTTCTTCAAGTGGAACAATTTTCCCTGTAATAGGTGCTACCAGGATCTCTTCTGTTTTGGTTTCTTCTTTACCACCGAATAGTTTTTTGAAAAATGACATGTATATTTCCTCCTATTGTCGGAATTGTGCGTAAATAGAAAAAGACCCAATACGCTTCTCTTTTTGGGAGTAAACGTATTAGGTCTTGCCTGCATTACCAGTCACAATCCTATATGTTGTGTGTATTTTATTATGTTATTAAGGTAAGACAGATCTGTCCGTTTGTCAATTAATACGTGAGGGTGCCTTTGACTAGCTTTTCCCAGTCCGGATACAGGTCGTTGCGGCGGTCTCTCCAGGTGGTAACAGATCCCGCTTCCCTTACTTTGTGTAAAAGGGTCAGGTCTAGGTCACCTGTTACGATCATATCTGTGTTCAGCTCCCCTTCCGCCACAATGCCTCGTGGAGGGAATGGAACATCGTTTGGTGAGATGATGGCAGCCTGTCCAAAGTTGCCACGCATAAAGTCAACAGTTGGCAAGGAACCAATTGTCCCTGTTGTCACCACATAAATTTGGTTTTCAATCGTGCGCGCATGACAAGAATATCTCACGCGGTGGAATCCGTGACGGTCATCTGTGCAGGAAGGACAAAACACCACATCCGCCCCCATCGCCTTCACAAGCCTTACCGCTTCCGGAAACTCAATGTCGTAACATGTGAGCATTGAAATGGTGCCAAAATCAGTATGGAAGATCTGCAAATCCTCACCAGGGGTCAGACCCCATTCATACACTTCCGTTGGTGTTAAATGCAGCTTTGCTTGTGTGGCGATGCGGCCATCAGGGTAAAAGAGGTGGGCTGCGTTGTAAAGTTTGCCTTCTTTTTCAATGATATGTGTTCCACCGATGATATGCATTCCGGTTTGTATGGCAATACCGCTGAAAAGTTGCTGGTAGTGTTCCGTGTATTTAGGCAAATCATGAATCGTCTGCTCTCTCCCATCCACAGGGAAAGAAATTAGTTGGGTTGTCAAAAACTCCGGGAACAGGACAAAATCCGCATCAAATTCAGCGGCAGTTTTCACATAATGAATGACTTGATTCGCAAACTCATCAAAGCTTGAGATCGTGTGCAATGGATATTGCACGGCAGAAGCACGAAACTTCATGACAGCAGGCCCCCTTATATATGTAAATCTATTAGTTTGAAAGTCGAAATTCTTTTGTTGCAACTAGTCTATTATAAGGGATTGGAAGAGAAAGTCTCAATGGTGAGTTTGTGGGATATTATGGCAGAAAGCCCCCAACACATCGGTAGTCATTATTACCTAGTAAAAGGAAATAATTTACTCTACAATATAAAAGTAAGCATTTTTTTGCAGAGGGGCTTGGTACATGCTAAACAGTACAATGAGTTTTAACGCGAGTACACAAATACTAGAAGAAAAATCCGTTTTATCCGCACTTGAAAGAAATCTAGCAATGATTGAGTTAAATTTAAATAAAGAGGTTATTTGGGTCAACGAAAATTTTGCAAAGGCCATGGGCTATTCCGCGTATGAAATGAAGAATATGTCTCATAAACAGTTTTGTACGACGGAGTATAAAAATAGTAGAGAATACGAAGAACTATGGGAGAATTTGAGTAAAGGGGTCAAATTCCAAGAAAAGATTGAGAGAGTGGATAGACGCGGAAACATCCTTTGGTTAGAAGCAACGTATATCCCTGTTGTTAATGACGAAGGACAAGTAGAGGCTGTGCTGAAAATAGCGACCGACATCACAGAGCGGGAGAGCAACTCCCTGAAAATATTGTCTGAGCTAAAAGAAATGCCGGTCGAATTAGTAACGATAGTGGTCGATAACTCCAAAGAAAAACTCGAAGCATTGCAAGCGTTGAATAAACAAACAGACTTAATCAGTGACGTTTCCAAACTCATTAAAAATATATCCTCCCAAACAAACATCCTTGCCCTAAATGCGGCGATTGAAGCAGCTCGTGCAGGAGAACACGGTAGAGGCTTCAGTGTGGTGGCAGAAGAAGTTCGCAAACTTGCCGCGAATGTCGCAAAATCCATCAATCAAGTAAACGAAAATGTAGAAAACATCCGAGAAGAAGCCCAAAGAGTCAACCACATTACCGACGACCTACAAAAACTAATCCGTGAAACAGAAACAAAGTTCCAAAAAGTCGTCACAGAACTGGAGAATTTGAATAAGTAGAAAAGATTTTTGAGATCTGATTTAAAGCCGCTGTTCCTTTCCGCAAATGGCTTCGCTTTCCTAGGGGCGCTGCTGGAGCCTCCTCGGCAAGCCTGCGGGGTCTCCACCTAGCGCTATCTCCCTCAGGAGTCTTCGCCTTTTGCTCCAAGTCACAGCTAGAAACTACTTTAAAGAATGATTTTCCTATTACCTAAGGTGAATGGGTTTTCATTAACCTTAGTTGAATGAAGCCATCTTGTTGATTGGAGTGGAAGGCGTGTAGACGCCCGCGGGAGGAAGGGACAGGTGAGACCCCGCAACGCAGTGAGGAGGCTCACGGACCGCCCGCAGGCAAGCGAAGCGCCTGGAACGGAAAGCAACAGTTTTAGAAAAAACCGGGTAGCCTCAAAGCCGCCCGGTTCCATTCGTTCACTTATCCAACCTCACTCTTCGCCATCGCCTCAACAATCGCCTTCGCAACACCACTATTTACATTCGTATCCGTAACCATATGCGCCTTCGCCTTCACGCCATCCGGTGCATTCCCCATCGCAACAGCACGACCAACACGCTCCAACATCGACACGTCATTGTAATTGTCTCCAATCGCCATTGTGTCTTCCATAGAAATCCCTCGCTCTTGTGTGAACGTAGTCAATGCAATTCCCTTCTGAGCATCCACACTTGTAATCTCCAAGTTGTCCTTACCAGAAGAACTCACAGCAACCGTTCCAAGTTCCAGCAATTCAGCACGTGCCGCTTCCAAGTTTTCTTTATCCATGGAGAATGCAAGAAGCTTGTAGATAACTTTTGACTCATCCTGCAAAATAGGTTCAAAGCTGTCTACCATTTTCACATTTCCGTCTTCCATTCTTTCTTGTGCTGCCTTTAAGACTTTATCGTAGTCGTTATCATTACTCGCTGACATGAAAACATCCATAATGGTGGCAATTGCCTTATCGTAATCCTTTGAGAATGTTCCGTTCTGCGTATAGATTTCAAAATAGATCTCATGTTTGTCCAATATTCGCGCAAGCTCTCTACCTAGGTCCATGTTAATCGGATTAGTAGCGACGATTTCCCCTTCCGGCGTACGTGCCTCCGCTCCGTTTACACAGATAATCGGCGTATGGATGCCCGCTTCTGCCAATACGTCCTTGGCCTCCGAGTAGGATCTTCCGGTGGCGATGACCACTTCCACCCCATTGTTCCTTGCAAGCTTAATCGCATCCGCGTTCTCTTCACTAACTACATGGTTATTATTTAATAATGTTCCGTCCATATCTATGGCAATACATTTTACCAAGTGAATTCACCTTCTTATATGTATGATTTTTTGTATATACCCTATCCTAGTTAATCTTTCTTCGTATTTCAAACATTATACTGAAAAAGCATTTTGCTAAAAATTTTGAAAAGTATAATTAGTTCTGTTTTATATGCGCCAAATCCCTTATAATAAAGGTATTAAACGGATCAGGCGAGGTTGAACTTTATGAAAATTTCCTCCAATCATATTGGTAAAATTCTAAAAAATGATATTTACTCTTTGTCGGGGAATCTTTTATTAAAAAAAGGGACGGTCCTGAATGCAAAACATGTGGAAAGCTTGCAAAAGCATGCTTACTACTTTGACCAGGCCTTTATATTGGATGAGCCCCACCATTTGTCCAAAGAGTATTTTCAGCATGTTAAAAATATGTATGAATCGAGCATCCATACGTTCCAATCCATATTCGCCAATCTTGAAGGGGAACAGCTGCCTCCACTTGAGGATATCCTAGGGATGTTGACTCCACTAATTGATAAGCTTGTGGACGATCCGGTTTTCACCCGATACATAGAACAAGTGAAATGCTATGACAATTACACCTATACCCATAGTTTGAATGTCGGAATCTACTCTTCTTTAATCGGGAAGCTGCAAGGACTTGATAAAAGCAGCATCAGCTTGCTCGGTCAAATGGGGATGTTTCACGATGTTGGAAAATTACTAATCGACAAAGGTATTTTACAAAAGCCAGGCCGCTTGACGGAAAAAGAGTGGATGGAAATACAAAAACATACCACCTACGGATATGATTTGCTTAAAAGGAACCGAACCATCGATCCCCATATATTGCAAGGGGCGTTGCTACATCATGAACGCTTGGATGGAAGTGGTTATCCAACAGGAATCAAGCATTCGAAGATTCCATACTTTGTTCAGATTCTATCAGTTGCGGATATGTATGATGCACTCTCATCAGAAAGAAGCTATCGACCTAAGCAAAATATTTTTACCACTACTAAAATTCTTATCCAAGAGGCAAATTACAATAGATTGAATCCAGCCATCGTCTATCCGTTTGTCCGATATGTTCTTTCCAATCATCTTCGCGAAGAAGTGGTTCTGAATAACGGGAAACTTGCAGAAATTATTTTCATCCATTCTGATGAACCACATCTGCCGATTATCAAGGTCGATGATCACTTTATTGACCTTAGAAAAAATAAAGAGTTGGAGATTCTCGACTTTGCGAATTGATTCGCTAATGTAGGTTTGCCACCACTTGTTTCGGGGTATCCAAGTGAAAGATAATACATAATTCCAGTAACTACCTTTGAAAAGTTTGAGAAATGTATTAAAATAACTAACGTTGCATATTTACGCATAAGGAGATTATTATATTGAAAAACCATTCATCTTTTAGAACAGCAGATAAATTAAAATTCATTATTCCTTCTATCATAGGAATTTTATTATTTATGTTTCCTGTCATGTACAATGACGAATTAACCATTCCAATCGCCATCCTAGCTGGGTTGTTGGGAGACCTTTTAGGCAATAGCATCCCCTACATTATGACTTTGGTCATCACTATCACTGCCATCGCAACGGTAGTGACCAAGCTAATGAAGCCCTCTTTTACAAAAGAGCCGGGATTCTTTAACACGTTACTGAACGTATCTATCTTCTGGACGGTTGTAAGAGTTTTAGCGATGATCTTGGCCATTATGACGTTATTTGAACTTGGTCCAGAGGTTGTCTGGAGTGAGGTTACAGGTTCTGTTATTTTGTACGATTTGCTACCAGTTCTTTTTACGGTATTCCTTTTTGCCGGATTATTTTTGCCGTTATTATTAAACTTTGGATTGCTGGAATTGTTTGGCGCACTATTGACGAAAATCATGCGTCCTTTATTTAAACTCCCAGGACGATCTTCCATCGATGCCTTAGCTTCATGGCTTGGAGATGGAACAATCGGGGTCCTGTTAACTAGTAAACAGTACGAAGACGGTTATTATACAAAACGAGAAGCAGCGGTAATTGCCACAACTTTCTCTATCGTTTCGATTACATTTAGCCTTGTTGTTATTACACAAGTAAAGCTTGGGTCCATGTTCATCCCATTTTATATAACAATTGGCGTGGCTGGGCTTGTAGCAGCCATCATCATGCCGCGTATCCCTCCATTGTCCAGAAAGTCGGATACGTATTATAACGGGGAAGAGCAAGATGAGAAGGAACTGATCCCTGCCGGCTATTCACCGTTAAAATGGGGATACACCCAAGCGGTAGAGCGCGCTTCTAAAAATAAGAGCGCCGGTAAGTTCTTCCGTGACGGCGGAAAGAATGTTCTTGATATGTGGATGGGTGTCGCACCGATTGTTATGGCATTCGGTACTATTGCCTTGATCCTAGCTGAAAACACAGACCTTTTCGTTTACCTTGGAATGCCATTCATTCCGTTACTAGAGTTACTGCAAATTCCTGAAGCGGCTAAAGCGTCTGAATCTCTTATTGTTGGTTTTGCGGACATGTTCCTGCCAGCACTTTTAGCTTCTGATATTCAAAGCGAGTTAACACGTTTTGTAGTCGCGGCAGTATCTGTTACACAGCTAATTTATCTTTCTGAGGTTGGGGGCGTTATCTTAGGTTCTAAAGTTCCTGTATCGCTTTGGGAGATGTTCGTGATTTACGTTTTACGTACGTTGATTACGTTACCGGTTATTGCGCTGATGGCGCATGTGTTTTTCTTTTAATAGTGGAATGTAAAAAAGCTATCCTTAGGGTCCTTTTGGGACTTTTGGATAGCTTTTTTTGGTTAATGCATTTACTAATGCCGTTCCTTTTCGCTGCAGGCACTCGCTTTCCGCGGGACGGTGCTTGAGCCTCCTCACAACGCTTCAGGGGTCTCAACCTACCGTTACTCCCCCGCTGGAGTCGAGTGCCTTTCGCTTCAACCCACTCATTTAATTAACAAACTCGCCTTAGTAAACTTTTTGTTCTTTAATTCCATGCTCCAGCTCTTTGCCTAATAGCTTTGCAAGTTCCAGCATGCCGTATTTCCCGGCTGCTTTTTCCGCGTCTGCATTGTAATTAGTGTTGGTGTTGACATCATAAGTGAAGATTTCACCTTGACTGTTGCGGATAAACTCAATACCAGCTACCTGAATCTCGTTTTCTTGCAGGAAGTTTTCATATTTTTCGATGATCGGGTCGGCAAAGCCTTCCACGATGCGAAATTTTGGCTTCTCCTCCACTTCTTCGCCTACAGGGCAGAACAGGTCCCCGATCTGGCAGGCATCGGCCGGGCACAGCTCAAACCCTTCTGATGTATCGACCTGAACGGCATACATGAACTTCCCGCCAATAAACTCACAACGGGTAATAAAAGGTTCTGGCGCCTGAATGTATTCTTGGATCAACGTGATTCCATCTACAGGCTCTTCAAAATCAGGTCCATACAGGTATTCTTCAAGGGAGGCCGTTGAATGGAATAGCTGTACCCCAAGCCCTTTTCCAGCGCGGTTATGTTTAGTAATGAAGGAGGCAGAACCTATTCGCTTTGCTGCTTGAAGAATATGTTCCTTTCCTACTGCGGCAATAGTTCTCGGTGTTCTCACCCCAGCCTTTTCAAGTGCTGTGTATTGATTAACTTTGCTTAATTCCAACTGAAGAGCACGACTGCCATTGAGCACTTTTCGTCCATGGTGCTCGAGCCACGCCAATACCGCTCCTGTTAACTCAGGTGCAAAGCGGTGGTCTCTTGTATGGGAGGAAGCGCTCATTCTGTTGTAAAATACGCCTTCAGGTGGTTCTTCCGTCAAAGGAACTATTCCTTCGTCTAAATGCCATTCTTCATATGGCAATCCCAACTCTTCCAATCTAGTAGTTAAATGTGTTGTCCACTCTTTATTTTCATGGATAATGTATATTTTTTTCACGATGTTTTCCTCCATTTTATGCATATATGCTAGTGTATTCTCTGCTTGGTTTTTATGATTGGGCAAGCTCTCCTGTCCTCGATTTTACAAGTGGCATCACCTTTTTGGCGAAGCGATCCATTTCTTCAAGCTGTGGGGAGAACTGTAATAGCAATAAGTCCACGCCAGCTTTCTCGAATTCTTGTATTCTTGTAGCAATCTGCTCTGGCGTGCCTATTAAATTTGGACGCAATCCCCTATTTGATACAGAGTAGTCCTGCAATTGTATTTGTTGTTCAAGCTGTGATTTGCTTGTAAAGTCCTTAAATCCAGCATACGCATCGGATTCTTTGACAGCTGTGATCCGCGCAAGTTCCGCCTGCGCTTCCTCTTCTGTATCTCTGCAAATGATATAGGCAGCCATCCCAAAGGATTGAAAAGGAGGATTGGTTGTGTTAGCTCTCTTTTCTTTCATATCATTAATCTTTGCTGCCACTTCCTCCACCGTGCCCCCGTGCATGACATAGGCATCACAGTGTGAGGAGATAACTTCCTTGCCTTTTGGACTCTCGCCACCTGCATAAAGGATTGGATTAGGTCGTTGTACAGGTTTAGGGTGGAGTTTTGTATCTTTTAGCTGATAGTACTTACCGTCATAGCTAAAAGAGTCCTCTGTCCATAAGCCTTTAAGGACATCAATAAACTCTTTCGTGCGGTCATAACGCTCATCATGCTCAGTGAATATCCCGCCATACTGACGAGCCTCCTCTTCCCACCAAGCTGAGACGACATTAAGGGTAAATCGGCCTTTGCTGATATGATCGATATTCGTCGTTGCTTTTGCCGCAATTGCCGGGTTATGAAAACCAGGCCGGATCGCCGTCATGATTTCAATTTTTTCTGTAACAGCTGCTAAGGCTGCGGCAGTCGACCATGCCTCGAGGGTATCTTCTTTCGGTCCTTTAATATCATTTAGGAAAAGCTCGGCAATTAAAGTGGTGTCAAAACCAAGCTGTTCTGCCTGTTGGATCACTTTTTTGCATAATCAAAAGTCGGGGGCATCTGTTCGTCCTCCACATTTCGCAACCAACCGCCGAATATCGGCAACCAAAATCCAAACTTCATTTTACGCTTCCCCCTTAAATGTTTGTGTAGGTAGACAAACAAAAAACTCCTTCGATAAGAAGAAGTCTGAGTACAAGCCCGTAACATCCACTTATCTTCCAAGAACGTTTGTCTTGCTGGAATTGGCACCTATACGGTTGTTTATACCATACGGTTGCCGGGCTTCGCAGGGCCAGTCCCTCCACCTCTCTTGATAAGAAAACTTACTATTCAATTATTATTATCTAGACTAATCCTATCACGAAACTTGGGAATGGACAAGTCTTTCGGATAGCTAAATAAAGTTGGTGTTTTTTATAGCTTATTAGCTTGTTGGGGAATTGATGAAGGGGAATTTGGGGAGGATGAGCGGGGACAGGCAGCGATGAAGACATTTTTGAGCCGGAAACGGTCCCACTAAGGTCTTCATACACCTTATGAAGACACTTTTGAGCCTGAATTCTTGCCACTGAGGTCTTCATACACCTTATGAAGACACTTTCAAGCCTGAAACCCTCCCACTGAGGTCTTCATACACCTTATGAAGACACTTTCAAGCCTGAAACCCTCCCACTGAGGTCTTCATTCACCTTATGAAGACACTTCTAACCCTGAAACCCTTCCACTAAGGTCTTCATACACCCTATGAAGACACTTTCAAGCCTGAAACCCTCCCACTAAGGTCTTCATACACCTTATGAAGACACTTTTGAGCCTGAATTCTTGCCACTGAGGTCTTCATTCACCCTATGAAGACACTTTCAAGCCTGAAACCCTTCCACTAAGGTCTTCATTCACCCTATGAAGACACTTTTGAGCCTGAAACCCTTCCACTGAGGTCTTCATTCACCTTATGAAGACACTTTTGAGCCTGAATTCTTGCCACTAAGGTCTTCATACACCCTATGAAGACACTTTCAAGCCTGAAACCCTCCCACTAAGGTCTTCATACACCTTATGAAGACACGCTCAAGACTGAATTCCTTCCACTGAGGTCTTCATCCCGACCATTACCTTAATTCCGCACCAAAAAACGCCCCCAAAACCAGGAAGGCGTTTCGCATAAAACTATTAATAGATATCCTTTTCGAAGTTAGGGGCATGCAAACCTACCTCTTCAAAGGCTTCTCCTATTTTCTGGTGGAAAGTATCCAATGCAGCTGTCACTTCTTCACCATCTGAGCCTTCTGACATGGCTGCAGCACGTTCTTCAAAATATAGAGCTAACAACTCGATGGAATCCTTCATATCCGCGCTAAGATCATCATCCAAGTTCTCAGGGATCTCAATTCCACGAAGTTCGTTGGCAATACGATTACTAGCCTCAACGGCTGCTTCAAGATCTCCTTCACCTGCTGACATTTCATAAGATGTTACAGGCTCGAGATGCTTGCGGATGGTCTGAATCATTTCCATTTGTATATTCATAAGGACGGTTACCGTTTCCCCGCTTTGATCAGCAGGAACCTGTTCTGAATCGGCAGTGTCCACATTGTTCGCTTCCTCTGTGCAGGCTGATAGCACAATTACTAAAACAAGTATCATAGAGAAAATCCACTTTTTCATATCAAGTCTCCTTTTCTTCATACATTACGGAAACAGTGTACTCGTTTTCACGGAACCTGTATATACTTCCAACAAATGTTGTATTCTTCTATTTTTTCTTACATCTTGATATAGTTTGTTAAAAATTTATTAAAATAATATTTTCTGCTTGCATTGTTCACCCACATCCCATACAATAGGGAAATGCAAACGGTTGCACCAGATTTGTACTGTTTTACATTAAAATGAATTCGTTTTCAACAAAAAATAGATCTTTTATAGAAAGAAGGCTGTTAATAATGAAGAACTTTTTGTCTTTTGATTTCTGGCAGAAATTCGGTAAAGCTTTACTGGTAGTGGTTGCGGTTATGCCTGCTGCTGGTATTATGATTTCCCTTGGTAAGTTGGTTGGAATGACCGGCGGAGACTTGGCTCTTGTGCAAACGATTGCAAGAGTGATGGAAGATATCGGTTGGGGAATCATCACCAACCTGCATGTATTATTTGCGGTTGCCATTGGTGGATCGTGGGCAAAAGAACGTGCAGGAGGAGCTTTCGCTGCACTGATTGCATTCGTTCTTATCAACCGTATCACTGGTGCAATCTTTGGGGTTAACAACGATATGGTGGCAGACCCTGAAGCAACGTTCACCACTCTTTTTGGACAAGAACTAGTTGTTGGTGACTACTTTACTACTGTATTAGGTGCACCAGCGTTAAACATGGGAGTATTCGTTGGTATCATTGCTGGTTTCCTTGGTGCTAACCTTTTCAATAAATTTTATAACTATAGTAAATTACCAGATTCCTTATCATTCTTTAACGGTAAACGTTTCGTGCCATTCGTTGTAATTGGTGGATCTGTTATCGCTGGTATCGTATTGAGTGTTGTTTGGCCGTTCATTCAAGGATTGTTAAACGATTTCGGTGTTTGGATCGCTTCTTCTAGAGACAGCGCGCCAATCGTTGCACCATTCATTTTCGGTGCGTTAGAGCGTCTATTATTGCCTTTCGGATTGCATCATATGTTAACGGTGCCAATGAACTACACGTCACTTGGCGGGACTTATACAATTCTGACTGGGGGCAGCGCTGGTTCTGTTGTAGCAGGACAAGATCCATTATGGTTAGCTTGGATTGCCGACCTAAACAACTTCCTTGCAGCTGGTGACACAGAGTCTTATGAAGCATTATTACGTGAAGTGGTACCTGCTCGATTCAAAGTAGGACAAATGATTCTTTCTTGTGCAGCATTGATTGGTATTGCTTATGCGATGTACCGCAATGTGGACAAAGATAAGCGTAAAAAGTACAAGTCTATGTTCTTATCTGCAGGTCTTGCAGTATTCTTGACTGGTGTTACAGAGCCAATTGAATTTATGTTTATGTTTGCTGCTCCTGTGTTATATGTAATCTATGCGATTATGACCGGACTAGCTTTCGCTATTGTTGATATTATTGACATCCGTGTTCATGCATTCGGTGTAATTGAGTTGCTGACTCGTACACCGATGATTGTAAAAGCCGGCTTATGGTTAGATCTAGTGAACTTTGTGATTGCATGTCTAGTATTCTTCGGATTGAACTTTGCGGTGGCGAACTTCATGATTAAGAAATTCAACTTCCCTACTCCGGGACGTAACGGAAACTATATCGAGCAAGAAGAAGGCGCTGGCAACGGTGCAGCTGCAAGTGTACAAGCAGATTCCTTGGCACCTGCAATCATCGGCTTGCTTGGTGGAGCGGAAAATATTGAAGATGTGGATGCATGTATGACTCGTCTGCGTGTTACAGTAAAAGATAGAGAGAAAGTTGCAAATGAAGCGGCATGGAAAGAAAAAGGTGCGCTTGGACTGATTGTGAAAGACCGTGGTGTACAAGCGATCTACGGACCAAAAGCTGATGTAATCAAATCTGATATTCAAGACTTGTTAGGAGCGTAATAAACGATGAAACTACTAACCTTAAACTGCCACTCTTGGCAGGAAGAGAACCAAATGGAAAAGATACAGCATATCGCGAGAGCCATTAAGGAACAAGCATACGATGTCATCGCTCTTCAAGAGGTTAGTCAAAGCATCGATGCAGATGTTGTCGAAGGGATTATTAAGCAAAAGAACTTCGGCCTTGTTTTACAGCAAGAGCTTGAGAATCTTGGAGTGTCAGACTACGAGTTAGTCTGGGACTTCGCCCATATGGGGTATGATACGTACGAGGAAGGCCTTGCGATCTTGACACGCCATCCTATTAAAAAGACACATTCCTTTTTTGTATCTAAAAGTACGGACACTGACTTTTGGAAAACACGTAAAATAGTTGGTGTGACGGTTGAAGTGCAGGGTGAGGAGATGTCCTTTTATACATGTCACCTAGGTTGGTGGGATGATAAAGAGGAGCCGGGTAAGTATCAAATGGAGCAACTGCTCGAACAGGTTAAAGGAACGGAACCTTACTTCCTGATGGGAGACTTTAATAATAGTGCCCATATTGAAGGAGAAGGCTATGACTATTTGACTTTGGCCGCTAGGCTGCATGATACGTACCTCCTTGCATCTGAAAAGGATTCAGGTGTGACGGTGGAAGGCAGTATAGCCGGCTGGGATGAAAACAAACAAGACTTGCGAATTGATTTGATTTTGGCAAGCTCCCCTGTTAAGGTCGCTTCTTCTAATGTTGTTTTCAACGAAAAAAACAGAGAAGTTGTCTCAGACCATTATGGAGTAGAAGTAACGGTGGAAATATAGTCGATTTATGACGTATTTCCTGGGAAAATGTAAAAAGGTGAACGGCATTTAGGTGCTGTTCACCTTTTTTAGTGTGGTTATTTTCTAGCAGCAATGGCTTCTATTTCTGCTTGGATCTTCTTTGCCCACTCATCCACTACTCCGTAATCCATTGCCTTAACATAGATTTCTTCTAGGCTACCATGCCAGCTTTTTGCTTCTGCCAATTTCCCAATGGCCTCTTGCATCGCTTCCGTATAGCGTTCTTTTACAAGAGCAATTTCTTTTTCATATCGCTCGTCTGTCCCTGTTCGAATGGTGATATCGTACATATCCACAATGGAATCCCCTTCGCGCTCTGGGAAATATTCATGTGGAGCCGTGCTGTCAAAAATGGCGAACCCAAGTTCGCGGCAAATAATCATATCAAGACTGTATGGATCAAATCCGCAATGATATACTTCCACGTCAAAGCCTTTTTCTTCAGAAGCTTTGGCGAGCTTTTTCAGCATGGTGGATTTACCCGAGCCGGGACGACCTTTAATAAAATAACGATGCGTCAGGTCTTCTGTCAGGTTTGGCACAAAATCTTTTGCTCCGGCAGGCGTTGCCGCACCGAGGAAGCGATGCCTGACATCTGCTTTTTTATCTAAAGTCTTACCTTGGAACAATTGCTCTACGAGATCCTGTGTCAGCTTATTTGCAGCTTCAAAGTTCATGTTATGAATATAATATCTTTCCCAATCGTCATGTATTTTCAGGGCTCTGGCGAAGGTTTGGTATGCAGTCTGGAAAGCTTCCTTCTTTTTGGTTGCTAAGTGTTGTATTTCCGTTTTTTGTTCTGCCAGCAGTTTGGAGTCCCATGCCTCGCCTAGGTTCACGTATTCCTCTACAGCCCCCGGAGCTTTCGGTTCAATGACATGCGGGGCAGTTCCATCTACAATTCCGATGCCGAGCGCACGGATGACCACTCCGTCCACCGATTTCGTATCAGATGAACAGTGCAGCAGTTCAATGTCATACCCTTTTTCGTTCCAAACTTTTCCGATTTTTTTGATAAGCGATGATTTTCCTGTCCCCGGTCCACCTTTTAAAATAAAGATGCGGTCCAATCCTTCTATGTTCGATTCATAAAGACTATAAAATCCGCGCGCTGTATTTCCACCAGCATAATAGTTTAAAATTTTCCCTGCCAAGATCTAACACCCTTTCAATGGTAGGTTATCTTACAATTGCGATTCCTTTTAGCCTATGCGGGAGGGTTTGTTTGGGTGAAAGCCTAGCTGTGGTCGGCTGAGGAAGGGGCTGTTTCTGGATATATTTCCATTTTTCTTGATAAAACTTAAAATTTATTGATATCCTAGAATTTTTCTTGATATATTACAAATTTTCTCGATATCTTGCAATTTTTCTTGATATATCGGGTCAGCGGAGCTTTTAAACTTAAAAAAACCGCACTCCCAGCAAAAGAGTGCGGCCCAAAACCATTATTTCAGCTTCAATTTCGCCAATGCATCCGCAAGTGCGGTATTTACCGGCTCATCATTATTCTGCTTTTTCAAGTACTGATTCACATCTCGCTTGGATGCTTTCTGGTTAGAATTGTTCTTGCGGCGTTCTTGGAAGGTGCTTAGCTTCTCGCGGTGTCCGCATACGCAGGCGAACATCTGGCCTTCCCCTTCCCCACGTAACTCCAGCTTCTTACGGCATTTCGGACAACGCGCATTGGTCACTTTGGAGACATTTTTACGATGACCGCACTCTCTGTCCTGACAAACAAGCATCTTTCCTTTTTTCCCGTTCACTTCAAGCATCGGCTTGTCGCAGTCCGGGCAGCGTTTGCCTGTGATATTGTCATGCTTGAACTTTTGATCGGTATTTTTAATTTCATGGACGATTTGTTTCGCATATGCCTTCATTTCGTTAATGAATGTAGCTTTTTTCAGCTGGCCTTTTGCAATCAACCCAAGCTTCTGCTCCCATTCTCCGGTCAAGGCTGGGGATTTGAGGTCCTCTGGTGCAAGATTCAGCAGCTGTTTCCCTTTAGAGGTGATGTGCAATCCTTTGCCACGCTTCTCCATCAGGAAGCTGTTGAATAGTTTCTCGATGATATCCGCTCTTGTGGCAACCGTGCCAATCCCGCCTGTTTCCCCAAGTGTCTTCACAAGCTTCTGGTCGGTTTGCTCCATGTATTTTGCCGGGTTCTCCATCGCAGAAAGCAAAGTACCCTCGTTAAATGGTTCAGGCGGCTTCGTTTTACCGGAAGTCAGTTCGACTTTTCTAATCGATAGCGTGTCGCCTTTATTCAAGCTCGGCAACAGCTGATCGGTGAATCCGTCACTCCCATCTTCCTGTTCCTCCATGGAACTGAGAACTTCCTTCCAGCCTTGAGAAATGACCGTTTTTCCTTTTGCCACAAACTGTTCTGTTCCAATCGAAGCAGTGATGTTTGTCTGTTCATATAGGAAAGGTGGTAAAAGTACAGCAAGGAATCGCTTCACAATCAAGTCGTATATCTTGTATTCCTTGTCGGATAGCTTGCTTAACAACACTGCTTCCTCTGTCGGGATAATCGCATGGTGATCCGTCACTTTTTCATTGTTCACAAAGGACTTGTTCGCTTTGATTGGTTTGGTGAGCAGTTTGGATGCAATCGGCTTGTAGGAGTGCGCACGAATCGCCTCCACACGCTCTTTTAACGTATCCACCATGTCAGTGGAAATGTATCTGGAGTCCGTTCTTGGATACGTAACGATTTTATGTTGTTCGTAAAGGCGCTGCAAGATAGATAATGTCTCTTTTGCAGAATAGCCAAAAATGCGGTTGGCATCGCGCTGTAATTCAGTCAGATCGTAAAGCGCAGGAGCGTAGCTTTTCTTCTCTGTTTTATTTATGTCGGTTACCTTTGCATCCTGATTCTTCACTTTGCTGTGCAAGCTTTCTAAGGCCTGCTTGTTGAAGTTTCTTCGTTCTTTCGTCTTAGCGTCCTGCCACACCAGTTGGAATCCTTTTTCTGTGATGGCTTTCATTCCGAAAAACTCTTTTGGGACAAAGCTTCTGATTTCCTCTTCCCGTTTGGCAATCATGGCAAGTGTAGGAGTCTGAACTCTTCCACAGGAAAGCTGGGCATTATGTTTGGTGGTTAAGGCTCTTGTGGCATTCATCCCAACTACCCAGTCCGCTTCAGCACGGGCAACGGCAGAGTAAAAGAGATTTTCGTACTCTTTTCCGTCACGAAGCTTTGCAAAACCTTCTTTAATAGCGCGGTCTGTTACTGAGGAAATCCATAAACGTTTTACAGGTTTTTGGATACGGGCTTTTTCCAAAATCCATCTGGCCACAAGCTCCCCTTCACGGCCGGCATCTGTAGCAATGACAATTTCATTTACGTCCTTGCGGGTAAGTTGTGCTTTTACTGCACTGTATTGCTTGCTTGTATTCTTTATGACAACAAGCTTCGTTTCGTTCGGAAGCATCGGCAAGTCCTCAAGCTTCCACGCTTTAAACTTTGCGTCGTATGCTTCCGGATCGGCAAGGGTGACGAGATGACCAAGCGCCCATGTGACGATGTACTTGTCCCCTTCAAAAAATCCGTTTCCTTTTTTCGTACATTTCAATACTCTTGCTATATCTCTACCTACAGAGGGTTTCTCTGCAAGGACGACAGTTTTTGGCATAATAACAATCCTTTCAAGCTTCTTGTCTTCTAATCTTTACATATTGTGTTGGGGTAGTCAAAAAGAGAAGACTGTGATCAGGTAAGGCGTTACTTGTTCCAATCGTTCTTTAGTAGTGAAAACGAATAATGGTCATAGTATTTGCCTTTATAGAAATGTTTGTCTCGATATATCCCTTCATTTACGAAACCTAAACTTTCTAATGTATTGGAAGACTTTTTGTTTTCCAACGCGACATATGCATTTATTCTATTTAGTTTCATGTTACTAAAGCCACTTTCTATTGCTGCAGTCAAAGCCTCTTTCATATAACCGCTTCCCCAAAATTCATACCACAAATCATAACCTATTTCTGCTATATTATTGGTTCTGTCCCATAAATGAAATCCACAGGTACCCATCTTTTCATTACTGTCTTTTCGTTCAATAATCCACCTATTATATCCTTTTCCTTCAGGATCGTTATACCACTCTATTAATTCGATAGCATCTTCTTTTTTCGTAAATAATTCTTCATCATATAAAAATTCACAAATCTTTTCGTTACTGAAAAGTTTAAAGATAAAATCAGCATCCGTGTCGTTTACATTTCTCAATTTTAATCTATCAGTCTCTAATTCAGGGAAAATCCATTGTTCGCCCATAATAAACATCCTTTCCATTGATTTCGTTTACCTGCCCCATTCATAAATAGGGTTAGACTATTCACTTCTTCTCCGGAAGCTTCTCTAATGCATTCACGGCATCCTCTATTGTCCCTACGGGTATAAGTTCGATATCTAGACCTTCTTCGCTTATGGTCTTTCTCGCAATGGATTCATTTTTGTCCCACTCACCATCCAGTGGAACGATGAAGTAATCAAAGCCTGCATTGGCAGCCCCGATCACCTTTTGTTTCACGCCTCCGATTGGACCCACTTCCCCGTCAATCGTAATGGTTCCCGTACCTGCTACGGCATTTCCTTTGAGGAGGGATTCTTCCATCATTTTATCCAGGAGCGTGAGCGTAATCATGAGACCGGCACTTGGACCTCCCAGGTTCTCTATGTTTTGCCACTCAATGTTAGCGTCCTTTGACGTCTCATACACTTCCTCGAAAAATACTCCAAGCACCGTGTTTCCGTAGTAATCCTTATACGGATATGTCCTAACATCCACCTCTATTTCCTGACCTTCTCGTATCAGCGAAAACGTGAGCATTTCTCCCGGTTCTTTTTCTACAATTAGTTGATCTAATTGGTCATAGGATTCCAGCTTTTCTCCGTTAATCCCTACCAGAATGTCTGTTACTTTCACCGCATCTTTGTCATTCCAATCGGGCAAATAATACACGGGATAGAATCCTTGCAGCTCAAGCTTGGGTTCCTCTCCCAATATGCCGCGTGCTATGTATTCTGCCTTGATTTTCGACTGTTCCATCATTAGTTTATTTTGATAGTCGAGGTCTTCTATGGACATATCGAGTTCTTCTGATACAGAGGGAACAATTTCAACTCCCTCTTCCACGAGCTTCGTTATTATCATAAATGGCCAAATGGTATTTTCTAGGCTTGACACATAGGTCATGCCCAAGTCCCCATCAAGCTCCGATCCGCCTTCATATTGGACAAATTCATCTAAATTGATTGGGTCCCCGGCCAGGAGGATATCATACCCGGTCGGTATAAAGCCGCTACCTATAACCATTAGTAAAACTACTAGAACAATCCACGGTGCCCGTCTCTTCATCCGATTCCCCCACCATCCCTTGTATCTACTTTTTATTTTATTTTATAGTAGATTGGTAGAATTTAGTATAGATATTCCAGGCTAAGAGGAAGAAACTTCTTTCATTTCCCACATAGCCATTCCTAGGAAATTTTAGTATGATGAAAAGTAGATATTTTTTTAGATAGGATGGATACAAACATGAGTTTATTGAGCATAGATGGGTTAAGCCACAGCTTTGGCGACCGCACGTTATTTAGAGATGTTTCCCTTCGCCTATTGGCAGGCGAACATGTTGGCCTTGTAGGGGCAAATGGCGTCGGTAAATCGACTTTGATGAATATTATCACAGGAGAGATTGTATACGACACAGGACGCGTTGAGTGGACTCCTGGTGTGCATTACGGATATTTGGACCAGCATACGGTCCTAACGCCAGGAAGAACGATCAGAGACGTCCTGCGCGATGCGTTCTTGCCTTTATATGAAAAAGAAAAAGAACTGAATGCCATCACCGATAAAATGGGAACGGCCACTCCAGAAGAGTTGGAAGAGCTTTTGGAACAAATGGGAGAAATTCAAGATCATTTGGATGCAGGCGGTTTCTACAACTTGGATATTAAGGTCGAGGAAGCTGCGCGCGGTCTTGGACTGGATGCCATTGGTTTAGAGCGTGACGTTGCTGCGCTAAGTGGCGGACAGCGTACTAAGGTTCTTTTAGCGAAGCTGTTGCTTGAGCAGCCACAAGTGTTGTTGCTGGATGAGCCGACGAACTACTTGGATGTGGAACATATCCGCTGGTTAAGCTCGTATTTGAAAGAATACCCGCATGCATTCCTATTGATCTCGCATGATACCGAGTTCATGAACGGTGTGGTGGATGTTATTTTCCACTTAGAGTTCTCCAAATTGACTCGCTACACAGCATCTTATGAAAAATTCTTGGAGCTTGCGGAAATTAATAAAAACCAGCATATCAATGCATATGAAAAGCAAAAAGAATTTATTAAGAAGCAAGAAGACTTTATTGCGAAAAATAAAGCACGTTACTCCACAACTGGCCGAGCGAAAAGCCGTCAGAAGCAGTTAGACCGCATGGATCGTATTGACCGTCCAGAAACTTCAGCCAAGCCGACTTTTGAATTTAAAGAGTCTCGCGCAAGCAGCCGTTATGTGGTGGAAGCGAAAGACCTTGAGATTGGGTATGCGGAACCATTATTGCCAAAGCTATCAATGGAAATTGAGCGCGGAGATAAGATTGCGATTGTCGGGTGCAATGGTGTCGGTAAGTCGACCTTATTGAAAACAATTCTGGGTAAAATAGATCCTCTTGGCGGTTCGGTGATTCGCGGTGATTTCTTGTTCCCTTCTTACTTTGAACAGGAAGTTAAAGCGAAGGATATCACGCCAATTGATGATGTTTGGAACGAGTTCCCTTCCCTTGATCAGCATCAGGTTCGTGCAATCTTGGCGCGTTGCGGGTTGAAGAACGAACATATCTCCCGTCCGTTGAGCCAGCTGAGCGGTGGAGAGCAAGCTAAAGTTCGTTTATGTAAGTTAATGATGCATGAAAGCAACTGGCTGCTGTTTGACGAGCCGACGAACCACTTGGATGTGGTAGCGAAAGAAGAATTGAAGCGTGCTATCAAAGCTTATAAAGGTACCATTCTCCTTGTTTGCCACGAACCTAGCTTTTATGAGGACTGGGTGACGAAGGTTTGGAATGTGGAAGAGTGGGCGGAGCAGAAGTAATAAATAAGTTTAAACTCAAGTAGCATGGGGTAACTCCCATGCTACCTTTTTTGATTAATGATTCATCGGTGTACCGTGAATATATCCTGGGGCCGGGTTTAATGTAGGGTTCTGTCCATGAGGAACAGGGTTTTCAATAAATGAAAATTCACCCTTGCCGTCAATGGAAGGTCCACTTGCCCAACGTCCTGACTTACTTTCTATTCCTTGTGAACAATTTAGGAATTGATGTGAAACTTCTTGTTTTTCGAATTCCTGATTGAATGTTGAAGGAACCACAAACCCTTCTTTTTGCTGTAATTCTTCAATCGCTGCCGCCCATTGATTCTGGTGCATCGTATCCCTTGCGATTAAGAAAGAAAGCATATCTCGTACCCCTGCATCATCCGTCATTTCATAAAGTCTAACTACTTGAAGTCTTCCTTGCGTTTCTGCATTTAAGTTTGCCCTGAAATCTGCAAGCAAATTACCACTCGAAATAGTGTATCGAGCGGACCAAGGATACCCTACACTATCATTAGGACTAGCACCTAAACCATTTACGATGGCATGCTGAGGATTCATGCCACCCATAATATCCTTAATAATAGGATCTTTAGCCGCTTGTTCTTGTTCTTCTACTGGTGCTTTATCCAAGAGTTGAGCAATCATTGTTGCCAACATTTCTACATGTGCTATTTCTTCTGTTCCAATATCTAAAAGCATATCTCTATACTTTTGCTCGCCTCTACAGTTCCAACCTTGAAACAAATATTGCATCATTACAGAAATCTCCCCATATTGCCCGCCTAAAACCTCTTGAAGTTTCTTAGCGTAAACAGGGTCTGGTCTATCCGGTACAGCGCGATATTGAAGGTCCTTTACATGAAAAAACAAGCTAACACATCCTTATTTTTTATTTACGAGCTTATCTTAACCCGATAAATTATTGCTATTCATCCTGTAAATATAGAGGGGGTTTGTAAATTTGGGATAAAAAAAGACCGCCCCAAAAGGCAGCAACCACACACGCCCTTCAGAACAGTCCCCAAATCCCCTATTACAACGGCTTCGGATCGTAACTTGAACCCGTCCAGTCTGTCAATTCACAAATCGCTTCCCAAAGCTGAGGATAAAACTCGAACTTAGCTCCTCGCTCCAATGCCTGTGCAGGTATTCCCTTCAAACTCTTCGTATTCAAGCCTATCATCCTGCGTACAAGCTGAATATGGTGCTTACGGAACGTTTGAAAATTTTCATCAAAAGCAATCAATTCTTGCATCAGTAAGTAAAGCTCATAATTGTCACCTGCCGCTTTGTGCAGCATGAACGGTGTCAGTTGCTTGTCGTTCAGCAGTTGTTCAAACGGCCCCCACAACGTCGGGCCAAGTCTTAGAATTTCATTGAATCCAGGTGAATCCTGCCCGCTTCCACGTCCAAGTGCAAGTCTGATAGTATGGTAATCTCTTGGACTAATCACTTTTACCATATCGAACACTGGTGGCAAATGCTTTAAGTGCATGTTCACCCTTTGAAGTTGTTGTGTAGCCCCCAAGACTTCCCCATGATTCATGTTGGCGTCCGCTAAGTGGATGTACTGAATGATCAGCTTGAAATGCAGTTCTGCAATTTGATGAATCATTTGAAACGTGAGTTCGTCATCACAAGAGAGTTCTCCGTCCCTCTTTTGCAAGCCTAACAGTTCTTCCGTACGAATATACTTTTCATAATCTGTCACTTTTCTCTCTTCCATTTCTTCTCCTCCAAATACCGGATAAATGGAATGTCGCTAGCAACTAATGTCTTCTATCTTCCATTCACACGTTTATGTAAACCCTTACATTAATGTTACGCACTCGGACAAATAACTGTCAAGCACCAAGTCAACTTTCCAGCAAGCTTTTATGAATCCAGATGGCCGCTTGTATGCCGTCCCCCATCGCAATGGCCGCTTGTTCGGAATGGACGGTAATGTCACCCGCAGCCCATACATTCTCGACAGAGGTCATTTTTGTCCGGGGGTCCACAAGGATATGTTTATTGGCTTCCAATTCCACTCTCAATTGCAAAGCTAGGTCGGTATTCGGCCTATTGCCACCGAGTGCTAAAAACGCAAAACTACATTCAATGCCTTTTCCGTTAGCAAGCGTTACTCCTTTAAAGTCTGAGCAATCTGTATGTATTTGAGAAATCTCATTAGATACAATTGTGATTCCTTTTCCCGCTAACTTTTCCACCAAGTCAGCGTCAATCTCCCCTTTTCCATGGTTGATAAAAGTAAGCTCATCTGTCCAATATGTCAAAGTCAGCGCCATCGAAGCACCTGCATTCCCCGAACCAATCACCAGGGCTGGCTTATTTAAAATTTCATATCCATCACAATCCGGACAAACAAATATACTCTTTCCAAGACACGGCAACAAACCTTCAAAAGATGGAATATTGTCCTTGATACCCGTGGCTAGCAAAAGCTTTCTACCAAAAAATTCATGAGATTTAATTGTGGTTACGCAAAACCGCCCGTCTAACTCCCGAACCATCTCCACACGCTCTCCCTTAAACTCCACACCCAATCTCAGCGCATGCTCCTTCCCAAGACCCCGTAGCTTTTCCCCACTCACTCCATCCGGCCACCCCAGAAGGTTATGATAGCAATGACACATACTTGAACGACCTTTTCCCTCATCCAACACAAGCACCTTATGTTGATACCTTCCAAGCTGGATGGCAGCCTGAAGACCTGCAATGCCTCCCCCAACAATAATACAATCATAAACCACAGAAAACTCCCCATTCTTTTCATCAGATGCTTACTAGTATTTGAAGTTTTCCGCGTATTATCAAACAAGTTATGTAGGCAAAATAAAAAAATTTTCAAGAGCATGTTTCATTTTCAGTCAGCCGGGTATTTTTATTACATAACCAAGGAGGCGATACAAAATGAAACCCACTTATAAAGAGTTTCAAAATGACGAACAAGTAGTAGGAGCAGTACAAGAGCTAAAAACAAGAGGTGTTCATGACGATGACATCTATGTCATTACTCACGACGATGACCGTACGAAACGTGTAGCTGATAACGCTGATGCTAATACTGTTGGCGCCGGTGAAGTTGGTATGGATACTTACGTGAAAAACATCTTCCGTAGCAAAGGTGACGAGCTTCGCGCTCAATTCCAGGAGTTAGGATTCACAGCTCCAGAAGCGGAACAGTTAGAAGAAAAGCTTGATCACGGTAAAGTGATCCTAGTGGTAAAAGATACAACAGCAAGCACGACATTATAAGACTTGAACGAAGCTTGACTCCCCCCCCTTAAAATATAGAGAAGCGGATGGCCCTGGGTCGTCCGCTTCTTCGTTTTTTCTTTTTTTCCTTTTCATGTTACACTCTATATAAGCAATCTCTCAAAAAGGCGTACGACCAATTAGGAGGGAATTATATGACAAACAAAACAACCAGCATTCAAATCCAGCATGAGAAAAAGCACTTACACCTCACACCTGCTAACCTTTACATGTATCAAGGATTTCAAGTCATAGAAGCTTATCATCAAGAGCACGCAGAATGTTATTATTTATTTTTCTACAAAGCATCTTACCTCACCGGAAAATCCACATCTAAAATCAAACGTAAATCTCAGCTAAGTAACATTCTTCAAAAAGGTATCCGCTTCTCACCAGAACATCCGCTATTAGCCTATCTACTCAACCATAATCGAATTCACACATTTCCTAGCCTGACTCCGCTGTGGGAAAGAATACAGAAAAAATACTCGCCGCTCGAAGCTTCCAACATTCTTACCATATTCGATAACTATATGAAAAAAGAGAAAATCACTAAAGTGATGAAAGAGTTTGCTCTACAATACCGCAGGGAAGGTCAGCTCCTGCACACCTACCAACTTCTACGACTAATAACAGATATTTATCCTGCCAACAAATGGGCACAGGAAATGTCTAAAAATCTTCAATATCAGACCTATCAATCACTCTATACTTCCCATGCATCCACCTTGCTTTCCAAGGATCCGCTATATGTCGAGAAATACTGCTACGAGCATTTAGAGCATGACGATTCCAAGGACCTCCTGCTGCAACTTATGCAAAAAGAGGGCCGGAAAATGGAGCAATTCTCCTTATACACACATTTACTCATCACCAGTAAAAACGATGAACACACCTGCTATAAGCAAATGATTGCCAACTTACCGCATGATTTCACAACCGATGAGAAGGTGGATCTCCTCAGCTATATTTTAAGGAAACGAGCCACTCATCATGAAGGGTTATATCATGATTTGCTCGGTTTATTGAAAAAATCTAACCGATATGAAGACCTTTTAATTCTACTTACAAAAAATAAAGCCCTCATTACCGAAAAAGACCTTCCTTACGTGCAGGAAGCTTTACTGCAGGTAAAATGGATAGAGAATTCCGATTGGCTGAGTGAGCTTACCTTCCACTTTGATGAAGACGTAACAACTAAACAAGTTCAGATACTTTTTCAAACCTTTGTGCCAAATTTGCTACAAATAAAAGGACTGGACTATACAGAGCAGTGGATCGCGCCTTATTGCGCAAGGTATCCAGGCATCCCCATCTTGATGAAGATTAAGAAGATGGCTGCCCTGAAGGATGACCCGGATCAAATGTATGCACTCGGGGAACTTTATTATGAGTTTAAACAGTTGTCCGAAGCCGTGGAGTGCTTTAACTGGGAGCTGGAGCTAGATCCTTCCAATACTGGTTCTATAAAGTGGTTGTCGAAGCTTTATCTAGAGATGGGAATGGTGGAGGAATCTAAATCGTATCAGTATATGTTGAGGGATGGAAGCTGAATAATAATAGTGGGTCTGCCAGCTGATACTGGCAGACCCATTATTTTTTGGAAGGAGGTTCTTCCAATCCGTTAGGCAATGTTATCGTAATGGTTGTTCCTTTCCCTTTTTCGCTTTCTACAAAGACATTTCCACCGTGTGCCAAGACCAGCTGGTGGGCGATGGCCATGCCAAGTCCGGTACCGTTTGATTTATCGGTTGTGCTGCCGCCTCTGTAGTAACGGTCAAACAATTTACTCTGTGTTTCATCATCCATCCCCACTCCGTTATCCTTTATGGTGATGAAGGTGTGGTCAAGGTTTCGTGAGGCACTCAGCGTAATGTCCGTTCCTTTTGGGTTGTGCTTTTGTGCATTTGCAAGCAGGTTGGTGAGAATGCGGGTGAACCATTTGGAATCAACCGCCACACGAATTTCCTGTTCCACGTTTTCCATGAATATTGTCGAATTTGTGTTGTTCAGTGACTTGATGACGTCCTGCATGAGTGGAACAATGTCTTGTATGCTTTTTTCAATCGGTAGTGCATTGTTTTTCAAACGATAAGTAAGGTTTAAATCCTCAATCAAGTCGCTCATATAGGAGGCTTTTTCTGTCATGGTGCCACCCATTGCCTGTATCTCTTCTTCGGTCCATTTGTATGACCCTGTTTCCAGTATTTTTGCGTAGCCATAGATGGAGCTTAAGGGAGTTTTCAGGTCATGGCTTAAGCCTGTGATCCACTCTTCCCTTGTCTGATCGACTCGCTTTTGGTATTGTTCGTTCTTTTCCAGTGTGGTGGCAAGCTTACGGATGGAAAAAAGGATGTCGCGGAAAATCCGGAAGCGTTTGTGAAGCTTACCGTTCTTTTTCCTGAATGGGATGTTCCCCTTTTTATTCCTCGGTACAGATAAGTCACCCTTTGACATTCTTTTGATCCAATTCATCATGTAAAGCAAAGGCACCCCAATTGTCCTGCCGTACCAGATGGAAAGGACGATAATGATGACGAGAAGCACTACAATTACTAGTAGAAAGCTTTTGACCAAAGAAGCGCCTACCAGACCGTCCAGTACGTCATCTGGGGAATAATAGGCATTTTCCATCCCAACAACATAGATCTTGCCCCCTTCTAGTAAGGTGGATATGTCGTATTTGTAGTTCCACGGCCTTTCCTTTATGGAAAGGAAGTCCCTAGCTGTAAGTGTGAGATCTTCGGGGGCATTCCATTGCTCGGTTTTTTCCCCATTGGAATTATATACTTGTACCCATGCCGCTTGGTTCTCAAGGAACTTTCTACCTTCCTCTGTAATAGCTGATAAATCGCCTAGTTTTTGCAGCTCAGCAAGTATTCCTTCGCTCAGGTTCTTCTCCCCATATAATACGACAAGGTCACTCTCATCCTTATGTATCCTCCAGTAAGAGGTCCTGTAACCGGGAACGTCAAAATCGGCAAGCTCTTGAAAGGTGTATGCCTCCTTTAAATCTGCAGGAGCATTTACTTCTTTGACTACCACTCCATCTTTATCTATCAATTGCAGCCAGCCGTCATTTTGATGGACAGCTGTTTTCACTGTCTCACTAATATGAATATCCTCTTCCGACTTCACATCCATTTCAAGCTCGAGAAAATATGGGTCCGTCCTTGTAAAACTTGCTTTCATTTCCGACTCTGTTAAGTGGGAGGCGAAGAATAATAATGCTGCGGTCAAAGCGATAATTATGATTACCAAGAGGACAAATAATTGTTTAACAAAATGAAAAGCCAGCTTTTTGCTAACATTCATCTTTGAACACCTGCAGCAGGTACGAGTTTGTACCCTATCCCTCTAACGGTTTTAATATATTCTGGTTTGCTTGGGTTTTCTTCAATCTTTTCTCTAAGCTTGCGGATATGGACCATGACGGTGTTTTCATCCACCAGGATATTGTCTCCCCAAACGTGGTAATAGAGCTGTTCTTTCGTGAAAATTCGATTTGGATTTTTACAAAAGAACACTAGCAGGTGATAAAGCTGACCACTTAATACCACGCTCTCTCCCAGCACTGTAAGTTCTGCTGATTGGAGGTTCAGCTTAAATCTGCCAAATTCGAGGATATCTTCCTCTTTGGTTGAAGTGCTTTTCAAATATCGATTTAATTGCACCTTAACTCTTGCTACTACTTCTAACGGGTTAAATGGCTTAGTGATATAGTCGTCTCCACCGTGTGCAAAGCCCGTCAATTTATCAAGATCTGACGTTTTGGCTGATAGGAAAAAGATTGGGGCTTCTGTCGTTTTCCTGATTGCCTGGCAAATCTCATAACCTGTCATATCAGGGAGCATGATATCTAGCAATATAAGGTCATATGCGTGATGCTTCAGCTTATGTAAGGCCATTTCCCCTGTACCGCATGTATCTACGTGTTGAAAGCCCTCTTTTGTTAACACTAATTTCATCATATCTATAATGGATTGTTCATCGTCGACCATTAATATCCTTGCGTGTTCCATTTGTGAACTCCTTTTTTAAGGTAATGTTAAGGTTCCCTTAACTTTCTAATAAACTACCATTATTATACTAAACTATGAAGGGAGCGAGATGAAATGTGGGCAATTTGTTTGAATGAATTTAAAGGGCATTTTAAGAGTTTCAAGTCGATTGTTGTGATTGCGATTATTTTTGGTGTTACGTATTTAACTGCTGATTTGATGAGCAACCTGATGGCAAGCTTTCCAGAAGAAGCGGCAGAGTTGGGAACGGATGGATATGCTACAGGGATTGTTATCTTAATCTTTGTGCTTGGTTTTTTCTTTATTACCGGTCTTTCTCATGACATCGTCAACAGGGAAGTCAGCGAGAGAACGATGCGGTTTTTAGTGACAAAGACTACTAGATTGAATGTATTGATGGGCAAATACTTAGGAGTTTGGTTCTTTTGGCTTTTCTGTATGGTTGTCTGTTTTCTGTTAATCACCATTAAATCAAAGGACTTTTTGTGGCTCGGTTTAGTAGATACCATGCTGTTTCTTTCTGTAGCTTTGGCGTTAAATCTTGTGTTTTCCATTGTCATACCAAAGCCCGGCGTTACGATGTTTGTGGGGATTACTTTTGCTTTAGTGTTTCCTGCTTTAAGCTTTTGGGCAATATTTTCAGGGAAGCTGTACATTACGTGGTTTAAATTCCTCACTCCATATTACTATTCTTCTTTGGCAGACTATTACATCTTGATAAATGGACTCTATGCGTTCTTACTGCTATTACTTGCTTATTGGTTGTTTAAGAGGAGGGACTTTTGATGAGTGTGATTGAGGCTGGCGGTTTAACAAAAGCTTTTGGAGGAAAAACGGTTGTAGATAAGGTAGACCTTACCGTTGCAAAAGGAGAGATATACGGGTTTCTCGGGCGAAATGGGGCAGGAAAATCGACTTTTATCAATATGATCACTGGAATCATCCTTCCCACTTCCGGTACGTTTAAGTTGTTGGGGGAATCTGATCTTCAGAAGGTGCAGAACCGAATTGGAGTCCTTCCCGATTATTCACAGTTCTACGATAGCATGTCTGCTATGGATCATATTAAATTTTTCGGCAAAATAAATGGGTGCAAATTGTCTACCACGGAAGCAAATGCTGTCTTGGATCGGGTTGGTTTGTTAGAGCATGCCAAAAAGAAAGTGGGAAAGTTTTCGTTTGGGATGAAAAAGAAGTTAGGGATTGCGCAGGCGATCGCTCATAATCCAGAGCTGATTTTCCTTGATGAACCGACATCAGGTATTGATGCTGAATCCGGGTTGAGCATTCAGCAGCTGATTAGAGACTTGCAGTCAGAAGGTAAGACCATTTTCATGACCTCTCATAACTTGAACGAAGTGGAGAAAATTTGTACACGGATTGCGATTATGAAAGACGGTACCATCATTAACGAAGGAACACTGGAAGAATTGCGTGCACATTATTCGTCTTCCATCGAGGTGAAGATAAAACATTCTGCCCTAAAGAACCCAGATAGTGTTGGCCAGATGTTAAAGCGCTTTGCCACACAGATTTCTGCCCAAGAGCAATATACGTCGTTTACGGTAGATTCAGAAGCTAAGATTGCGGCTGTAGTTAGAGCACTTACGAAAGAAAATATCGATGTTTACCGTATCAATGTGGAAGAGCCTTCCCTTGAAGAAATTTTCTTGGAGGAATCCAGTACCAAGATGAAAGGAGCCAGCTGAGATGCTGACTCCTTTTCTCTATCCTATTCTTTTTATAAACAATACCTTCAGATAGTTCCCTTCCTTAAACTCCTTGATGGTCGCGAAGTCGCTTGGCAAGGAGAACTCCTCTACGATTTTGTATTTTACTTTGTTTTCTTTAAAAGCCTGGTCGATAAAGCCTTTGAAATTGTCCATGCCGAATGTAGCGGCGTTGGTGGAGGCGACAATCAGGCCATCCTTTTCGGTAATGGCAATGGCATCAGATACTAAGCTTGTGTAGTCTTTTTCTGCTCGGAATGTCACCTTTTTGGAACGAGCAAAGCTTGGTGGATCCATGATGACTATATCGAATTTCAGGTTTTTCTTTTTCGCGTATTTGAAATAATGGAATACCTCTTCTACGAGAATCGATTGTGTTTTTTCGTCGATATTATTTACGTTGAATTGCTCGGTTGTTTTGGGCAGGCTGCGTTTAGCCAAGTCTACGCTGGTCGTTTTGACGGCACCGCCTAATGCTGCATAAACAGAGAATGCTCCTGTATAGGAAAAAGTATTAAGGACGGTTTTCCCTTTGGCGTATTTGTCCCGGATGGTTTTTCTTACTTCCCGTTGATCAAGGAATACTCCAACCATTGCGCCATCGTTTAAATGCACGGCAAAGTTGACGCCGTTTTCTTTGATGATAACGGGGGATGGTGCGCGTTCTCCTTTTACAAAATCATCGTCCTCGACATACTGACCGTCCGTGTTGAATCGTTTCTTTTCGTAAATTCCTTTGTAGTTGATAACCCCTTCGATGGCTTCAAGGATTTCCTTACTGAAGGAGTAGATTCCTTTGCTGTACCAGTTAATCACTAGATAGCCGTCAAAGTATTCAATCGTAAAGCCGCCGATTCCGTCGCCTTCTCCGTTAAAAAGGCGGAAAGCAGTGGTGTCTTCTGCTTTCATAAGGTCGGAACGTTTGTTTACAGCTTTTTGAAGCGCACGTTTGAAGAAAGGAATGTCCATTTCTTCGTTGGAATCTTTGCTGACAATCCAGCCGTATCCTTTATTTTGGTTACCGTAGTAGCCTTTGCCGAGGAAGTTGTTCTGTTCGTCTACCAGCTTTACGAGTGTGCCCTCTTCTTTTAGGTCATTGCCGTTAATGAGGGATTGTTTAGAGATAAGTGGGTAGCCATTTTTGTATGGTTTGGAGAATTTATTTTTCACTTTAAGTGTTAGTAGCTGTCGCATGCTTTCATCCAATCTTTTTGGGTTTTTATTGTGGTTGTATTATATCGCAAATGAGGAGAAAAGCCGAATTTGGATGAAATAAAGTTGGAATAGATATTAAGGACTAGACTAGGGGATTGGGGAAGTTTTTTTGTGCAATATGTCATTTATCTAACTTCAGATCAAATTATCTCTTATTTGTTCATTTTTCTCCAAATTAATGATGCGATTAGGAGTATAATACCAACCGAAGCCCCAATAATTTGGTCTAATAGAAGTTCACCCGTTCTGAAATAACGAATAGTAAAAGTTCCGCCAAAAATAGCGATTATGGTAATTGCTAATTGAATAAGATATGAGTTAATTTTCATCACCGGATACCTCCAAATCGATTTTGTTGTATATCTTTTATACGTTTTAGAAGGAGGAAGGTTTCAATATTAGATTTGTTTCTGAGATTTCAATATCGTCGACTATGAGGACCTCTTTTCTTCTTTTTCTTCGTCACTGATGTCTTCATACGGGCGATGAAAACCCCTCTTCACTTTTTTCCTCGTCACTGATGTCTTCATTTGGGCGATGAGAACCTCTCTTCTCCTTTTTCCTCGTCACTGGGGTCTTCATACGGACGATGAGAACCTCTCTTTTCCTTTTTCTTCGTCACTGGGGTCTTCATATTGGCGTTCAAGAATTCGACAAAAAAGCAGGTCTAATTATGCGGATTAGACCTGCTTTTTAATGTTATTTATATAGTTCCGCTCACAACGGGACTTGGTTAGTTGAATCGGTTAGCGTGAATTTTGGTTAGAGCGGGTAGGGTCAGGCACCTGCATTTGTTTGCTGTGGTGCTTTGGATTTTTGCTTTAGGTGCCAGACCCTATTTTTTTTCACTTTTGTTGCTGTAACCAAGTTTTGGTTTAGTGCGTTGGCAACATTTCATTCTCTTCGCATGCTTTGACCATGAATTCGTATTGGAGCAGGCGTGCTTCGAATAGTTTCAGTGGGTCGTAGTAGCGTTCTGGGCTTGCTTTCATTTGTTCTAGTTTTTTGTTGGCGTTGTGGATGGCGTGTTCTGTGTCTTCCACGGTTTTGTTCAGTTCTGTGAATGGTGCTTCGTAGAACATGTTGATGTCGGCTTTTAGGGCCTTTTCAAACAGGTCGAATTCTAGGAAGAACTTATCCACGACGGATTGCGCCACATCTGTGAAGCGTTCGTTTTCGATATATTTTTTATACTGAGTGAAGAGCAGTTGATTGCTCTGCTGCAAGGAACCGAACAGGCGGCCTGCACCTTTTAGCAAGTATTGAGTGGTGCTCGGGCGGTTTAGGATGTTTTCCTTTTCCACTTCCACTCTGCTTAGGATTCTGTTAATGTCTCGACGCCAGTCTTCCATGACCTTAAAGTCACAGTTCAGGTGCATCTTCTCTTCTTTGTATAGATTGTTAAATGTGCCACTCATTTCCTGCAAAAATTCTTGGCTGTCAATCAGTTCACGGTTGGATGTATCGAGCCATAATTGAAGTTCCTGACGCAAACGAGGCAACAGGTCGGAATGCATATATGTGCGAATCGTTTCATTCATGCGTTCATTCAATTCAAGATGCAGTGTTTTAAAGTTGCTGTCTTCCTTCACATAGCTAGAGCATTCTCTAAGCAGACGAGGAATGGTTTTCGCTGCTTCTCTTTTCATTTCGATCGTCACAGCACGGTAATTTTCTGTGATGCTGCGAATCTTTTCGGATTCCGCATCATGCAGGTGATTGATAAAACCACTTAGCCTGCTTAGGATATCCTCATTGAACTCCACCGTGTTGGTCAGGTTATCTTCCATCGCAATTCGGCTGTCCAGCAATTCTGTTAAGGTAGAACGAATCAGTTGCAACAACTTGGTTGCGCGGCGTTCTTCCACTGCTTTTGCACGCAGTTTGAAATTGGCCTCCATGAAAGTTGCCAACCCTTGGTGTTGCTTGCTTGCCGAACGAAGGGAGGAGTAAGGGAATACTCTTGCATCCGGGAAGAATTCGTTAATACGATGCTTTGCTTCTTCCACAATTTGTGCTGCTTCTGCTTCGTGGAAGGCAGTATCCATTTTATTAATAACAAAGTGTACCGGCACTTCCGGCGCGCGCTCTTTAATTTTCACCAATACTTTCAGTTCATCTTCTGTAAAAGGTGTTTGCGCGTCTAAAATGTATAATAGTCCGTCTGATAACGGGATATATTTCATCGTTTCGTTGTTTTCAATCGCGTCTACGCTGAATTCCGGTGTGCTGATTAAAGAGTATTCCTCATCTTCTAGGAACTGAGATGGCCATTTAAGGTCAATTATGGACCCTGCTTTGTGCTCACTAATGTCCCCTAAAGCAGAAGTGCCTGTAGTGGAAATCTCATTCATCTCTGCAATATCACCGTTGGAAGAAACAAATACCGGAACCGTTTCATCCCCAAGAAGCTTTTCGCCAATAATGGAATTGATGAAGGAAGTCTTCCCATTTTGAACGGTACCTGTAACAACTAGGTTTTTTCTGTTTAAATTGCTAAGATGCGAGAATAGCCATTTCTTTTGATGCGCCACTTCAAGGTGGTTATCTTTTGCCCAATTGATCAGCGTCTTGAACAACTCGACCGTATAACTCAATTGGATGCTGTCATGCTCATAATGGAAAATTCTGTTTTCTGCATCCGCCAATACATGTGCAGGTAATGCTGTTGGGAATACTTCATTCCAAGACATTACCGCTGCAGAAGCAAACAGGGATTTAGATCTGTTGGATACTTTCAGCCAGTTTCCAAGTAGATCCGGTACAATGCCTTGCAGTTCTTTGATTAAGTATTCTCCCTCAATAAGAGATAAATAGGTATGTTGATGCAGTTCCTCTACTTTTGTCCAAGAGGCCTCCGAATCTCTGTCCAAAGCCATGAATAAATGATTTGCCGTCTTCACCCATTCTAAATACATTGGATGGTTTTCGTAACTGTTCCATAACGCTGCTGTGATTTCTTCAAATTTCCGTTGATTAATCTCAAGTAACTTTAACAGGACTTCTTGAAAATAATCAGGAGTGAATTCTCTTGTATACCCAACTTCTATATAATTTTTTAAGCAATCATACCATGCTTCCGAACCGGTTCTCATTGCCTCATTTACAGCCAACTCCACCGCATGTTGACTGTCTTCTTGCTCTTCATAAAAGGTGCGGGCAGTTTGTGTGACATGCGGATAATCTGGATCGATCGCAATTGCTTTCTTAATATTTTTATAGGCATTTTCCAGTTTTTCACGCTGAATATATAAAGTGAATAGCTGAAGGGCCACTTCTATTTTAAGTGTTTTATTATCTGTATTAATTTTGGCGTAGATATCTTCCGCTTCTACTAACATTCCTAAATCATAGTATGCATCTGCAATATTTTTCTTCGCCCAAGGTTCCAATTCATTGTGAACATTCTCCCACTTGTATATAGCACTCTCGTAATCTTTGCTATGAAAATATACTTCTCCTTGCGCATACCGAATAAACGAGAGATCTGACACCTCGTTGTTCTGCTCTGCCAGGAAGGCTTCTCCAAGCACTTGAACAGGATGCTTTGTCTCCACATCCAGCATAAAAGTTTCAAAATACGTTTTGCTAATAAATTTGTTTTCCTGTGTCATTTTACCCTCCACCAATCATTTCACATTATTTTCGTAATTAAAATGATCTAGTAACTTCGTCTCTTGATACAAAAATAGTTATTCTGCTATATAGTTCGAATGTCTTTTGGATTTTAGGACCATTCTATTCTATACCCTTTTTACCGCAGCTATAACTAATTTGCTAACAAATATTGACCTCATACTACCATATTTCCCGGGAATAGAAGAAGAGCCTAAAATGGTTAGGCCCTTCCTACTTTTACAACCTCTTTTTTGATATAAGCCCACATAATTAAGGCCGCTAATTTCATAGCGGCCTTCCATGTCATTCATTTATTCATATGTGAAAGAAAATCTCCCAATATTTTATCGACATCTTCCACATCCAACTCTTCCTCTTCTTCCGTTGACGCCTGCTCTTGGAGAGCTGTGTCCCAGTCAAAAGAGTCTAAGTCATCATCGTTTAATACGTTAGCATTCACCTTTTCATCTGTCTCTTCATCAGAATTGTATGGCTTATCCTCTTGAAGGTACAAAGCTTGGTCAATATCCGTAGAATTGCTGTTCATCGCCGCGAGAATGCTTGTTGCACGCACAGGGTCTGAAAGCAACTGATAGACGATATTGCCGAGCAATGCCTCCGAATGCTGATGCTTCAACCAATCCCTTTGTGTTTTAGATAAAGATTTAGGAAGTGGAATAGAAATTGTCTCTTTTTCGCGTGCATGTGAACTTGTCACACCTTGAAGAACAAATTCTGCTATTTTACTAGAGAAATTCCTTCTTTCTGTCTCTTTTAGACGTTGTAAATGCTTAATTAGATGGTCAGGCGTATCAGAAGGGATACGGAACGAAATAGCTTGTCCCCTCTGAATCCCCTGACTCGAACTGGAATTCTTCATCCAATCACCTTATTTACGCTTTCACAGGTTTTTGTTGTTCTTTGGACTCTTTATCCTTGCCTGTTTTCTTTACATAGTCAGCAATCAATTTGTAGTAGGCATTTGCCATCATCCAGATGCTTTCTTTTTCATCTTCAAAGAAGTCGATATTGTAGCCGTCTAGATTGTTGTTAAGTGTTTTTAGGTATTCTTTAAGGACAGTTGAACCACCGCCAACGAAATAGCAAATCTCCGTTTGGGAATTCTTCTGCCAAATATTTCTCAACAGGCGGTATTGTTTTTTCGCTAAGTCTAAAAGAATGCGGTCCGTGATATCATGCACGCTCGTTCTACTACCACGTACCATGATGTGGTTGCGGTCATTCTTTTTCGTAATGATCTCTACCACATCTCTTCTGCTATCAAGCTCGATGCCGTGTTTAGAACGAATTTCCTCACGAATTTGCTCAAGTGCTTCAGATACTCCAAGGTTAAAGCCTTGTGCTTTGTCATCATCCACATTACGGTTTTTGATGACAGCGATATCTGTGGAAAGACCGCCGATATCTTGGATAAGGATGCGCTTGTCGATCAAGTCTTTATTGATGATGTTGCCGTTGTTATCTAATACAAGGTTAATGTAAGCTGCGAAGCCCTCTGGATAAACCTTGATTTCATCAAATTTAATATTAACTTTGATGCCTTGGTATTTAGGTGTAATTAAGAATTCCACCTGATGAACAGAACCTAGAAGTTTGGAACGGTAACCCGCATCCTTGCCTTCTTTCACTTCTCTTAGTGGAAGACCTGTTCCTAATGTGTAGTTTGCATCTACTACATTTTTATTTCGAGGGAATGTTTTTTCATTTTGCGCACTTACTGCATCCAAAGCTAAAGTAGCAAATAACATTACTAAAGTTTGGTCTTCTTCAGATTTGCTGCTACCTGGATCTAATTCTGTTGCATTATTGCTCTTTGTTGCAAGATTTCCAATTCGGTAGATAGCATTATTGTCCATCAGGGCAGGGGAGTGAACGCGTACATGGATACCATCAAGTGGATCCTTGCTGTCCAACTCTTCAATTCCTATTACTGGGCGATCTTCAATATCTCTAGCAATAACATTTGGAATGTTTAATTCTGAATCCAATTTCCCAAAAATAGCTTTAATAGAATCATTACCTACGTCGACTGCTGCAATTCTTGAATAACTCATTTTCATCTTCCTTTCTTTTCCTCCATACATTATTTGTTTCCTATAGAAGAAAATAAAACTAGTAAGTATATAGTAAGCGTACAGAAAGTTTCTCTACTATTCAATCATTCTCATGAAAAGTAATGAAAGTGTAAAAAACGTTTACGTTAATGTGTACAAATGTATACACGTATACATTTACGTTTACTTGTATTCTTTTATTGTACACATCCCTTTATACCAACATGTTTACGTGTTTGTATACAAGTTTACTTATTTGTCTACGTTTGTATACATTACGTATACTTGTGTACGGAATATGTAAACTTCCACAATATCCTAATTCCATTTTTATTTATAACTGTAATCAACCTTTAAAGTTTTCGTTTTACTCCGGGATACACATGGTAAAAAACAAGCTTGGGATTCTTTTTGCTTAGTTGATAAGAAAGAATCATTATGTTCCGCCTCCCCTTCCAAGATGGAAAGTTCACAAGTTCCACAATGGCCAACTTTACAGGAATGTGGAACAGGGTATCCTGCTTCTAATAAAACATCCAATGTAGATTTTTCGGCAGGAACAGTCAAAAAACTGCCATTTGTGAGCTCTAAAATGAATGAACGAGGTTTAAACATGGTAGGAGTTGAAAAATATTCGTAATGAATGCTTGCATTAGGATATCCAATAATTGCAGCAGCACGTGAAAAAGAGGAAGTAAACCCTGCTGGACCACATAAATATACATGGGTACCAATATACTGATCTAATAGAATGGTAGTGTTTATACGATTTTCTTGTTTTGTGAAATAAAATTGTGTGTGCTGTGGGTATTCTTTTTTTAAATAGGAATGGAAAGCACAGTCATCTATAGTTTTTGTAGAATAATGAAGTTCAAATGAAGCACCCTGTTCCTTACATTCACGCATCATAGATAGGAAGGGAGTAATACCAATCCCAGCTGCAATGAAAACATGATGTCGGGCCTGAAAACTAAGAGGAAAATAGTTTTTCGGAAAACTAATTTGTAAGATATCTCCTATTTGAGCTTTATTATGTAAATAAGATGAACCTCCAGAGGATTTTTCATGGAGTTTGACTGCAATTTGGTAATTACCTCTTCTATCCGGATCGCCGACTAATGAATATCTTCGTTCCAGCTCCCCTCCCCTACCGTTCAAAAATAAAATTATGTGAGAACCTGGGCTAAAGGCCGGTAATGCGCTTTTATTTGTTTGAACGAGAGTAAAACGCTTAATCGTTGCTGTCTCTTGTACAATTTCATTTATCTCTACCTGTAACCTATTATCTAGTTTCACCTCATCTTCCCTCCATTCCTATTTAACCTCTGCAACATACCCTAAGTAAGCATCTTTTATTGAAGAATAATGATCAGATAACTCCAGCTTCAAGCTGCACGCAGGACAATTCAAAATCCCCCTTTTAATACTCTCACCGCACACACTTGAAATGACATGGCATCTACAACAAAAAATTCTCTTTTCTTCCTTTCCTACAATAATGTATTGAGCTTCCTCAGGGGAATAGCCAAGCTTTGTAGCCATTGATAGGACTTTTCTTAGCTTTTTCCTTTCTGCTGCAACATAAAGAAAAGTCCCTATCTTCTGCATCTCAAGCTTTCTGTCCACCTCAGAAGAACACTCTAAAATCAGGTGTATTTCTTCAAAAGACATCTGCTCGTTTGTTAAGATTTGCTTAATTGGATTCAGGGTATTTAAACCTTCCTCATCTCCACAAAGAACGTAGTGCTTTTTTCCTGGTTGGAAGATCGGTCCGTTCTTTATATCGTTCACAGAACACCATCCTCTTTCTTTTCGATATACGCCAAAACTTTATCCTTGTATAATGAAATCCCTTTATACTCTGCAATATGAGACGGTAATTCCACTAAAATTTGATAGAATTGTCTCTTCCATTCAGGGATTTCAATTAGTTCTTCTAGAGGTAACAGGTGTGTATGTATGGTAAACAAGATGGCATTTGTACGTGGCAAACGAAAGAGCTTTTGAACCTCTACCCGCAAATGTACAAACTCTCCTGCATTATCCACGGTTACTTTCTTTCTGTCTTTTCCCCATACATCAAAGGTTTCTAAGGAAGTATCCATTCTATTCCCAGCCATAAGGGACCAATTTTTCCTTCCCCATGGATTTCCCGCTTCCAGCCTTAATAGAAATTGCAAAATTCGCTCGTCCAACCCCTCTTCCTTAAATCCCGGAATCGGAAAGTGAATATTTTTAAAGCTCATGCCATGGTTAAAGGCCAGTGACCAATTAGCAGGAAAACAGAGCTGGCCTGCATCCAGATAAAGATCACCATCTCGCTGCAACATCAAGATTAAATCTTCCTGCACATGCCTACCGATGAAGTCCAGAGGCTCGAATGGCAAAGTGGTTTCGTCCCACATCTTAAATTCACACTCTTCTTGAAGCAGGTGATTGATGAAAACGTGATTTTGTCCTTCTTTCTTAAAGGAAAAGCTTTTTGGGAAATAGGTTGAGAGATCTGTCATCACAAGCTCCAAAACTTCCCACTGTGCCTTGTTTGTATAAGGAAATGATTGAAAACTACGAGAATGATGTTCCGTTAATAAGGCTCTTTTTAGTTGTATTTCTTTTAGATAGCCCTCTGTAATGTCGATGCTACTTGGAGGTGTCAGAAGGGTCGAGTTATTCGTATAACGGTAGGTGTCCCCTTTAAAAGGATAGGGAAACCTCTTCATTTCTTCGGTCAGCTTCATATCTTTCACCTCTTTTTTCAGAATATTTCATACTTTTATTCTAAGGAAAAAGACCTGGTTCATCAAGACGAAGGGCCTGGCCCGTTATATTAACTGTGGCCAGGCCCTTTTTAGAGTGATTTTATAAAGTTGGATACTTCGATGTTAAATCGTTCCGTCTCTTCGAGGAATGGACAATGACAGCTTTCTTCAAACAGAACCAGTTCACTGTTAGCTATGGCTTCCTTCAAGTGTTCCCCCGCTGCAACTGGGATGAGCTTTTCTACTTTTCCAAAGCAGAGTAAAGTTGGTTTAGATAAAGAGGGGAAAGTTGAACGGTAATCCACCACCGATTGGTCAAATAGAATGGCGCTTGCCACACCTGTCATAGGTTTCATGGTTTCCTCAAGCATCCACTCCATCTCTTCAGGTGCAACGTCCTCTTTAAACATAAGTGGAATAAATCCTCTCAAGAAGTCCACCCTGTTATCTTGCACCTCTCTCATAAAGTGGGTCAATGTAGGCAAATCAAAGGCACCGATGGGAAAATCTGGCCACTTGAAATCGGAAGCAAGTTCATCCACTATAACCGTGCCTTTAACGTTCGCCTCACCAACTTGCTGAAGGTATTCCCAAATTACGAACGCCCCCATCGACCAGCCAACCAGCACAACATCCTTTAGGTCCAGCTTCGTGATGAATGCTTGTAAATCTTTTGCATACGTGGAAATGGTGTGGCCTTCCGTAACTAGTGCAGAGTCACCATGTCCCCTTAAATCAATGGTGATGGCACGATGTTCCTTGCTGAAAAATGGCAGCTGATCCTTGAAGAATTTTCTGCTCATCCAAACACCATGAATAAAGATGACTGGTGTCCCCTCTCCATGGTCGTCATAATAAAGCTCAACACTAGTTTCTAATTCGATTTTAGGCAAAAAAATCCCCCCTAATAAGTGATATACATAAGTATATTTTCATAGTGGGGGAATTATCTCCATTTGATATATGTCTGTTTTCTTATTCTTGCCAGAATAACTGATCTAACGTTTTGGATAATGCTTTGCATATTGAAAGGCAAAGGCTGAGGCTTGGGTTGTATTTGCCGAGTTCGATGAGACCGATTGTTTGCCTGGACACCCCTACAATCTTGGCCAGTTCGTCCTGAGACAAGTCCTTTTCCACTCTCGCCATTTTCATTTTTAAGTTTTTCATATTGATCACCGCTCTATTTCGTCTTCATCTAATTCTTTTTCAGCCGCCTTTTTGCTACGATTCATCGCAGCAAGGAACGTGCTTCCTGATAGCAATACTAAAAACGGTATATAAATCATTAGAGAAACAAAGAACACCATGAAAAAGTAGGAGTATGCCTGTGCAGTCGTGTCCGCATAATTGAAGGCGCTATTTAAGCCGAAGAAAATTGCTATAATGACACCGAAAGCTCCACCCCATATAAGAGTCTTCCACTTCATCGGCACCTTGCTTTTCCGGTCATGCATTTCTACCTCATCTGACAAGACCCCTAAGCTTGAACCCCTTGCCGTATAGTAAACACCTTGGAGGAAAAGTATTGCTAACTCTGTGTTGATGGAGCTAACACCAAAGCCGTACTGGTAAAACTTAAATCCTATGGAAATAAGACAAACTGCCATCACTAGATAATAGATTTCACGATAAATCTTGTTCTGAGCCATTACAATCCGCTCATCTTCCACCTTTGTTGATCCGCCGAAAAAACTCATTTCCCTGCACCCCTTTGTAAAATATGGATTATACTTATTATTATACATTTTATATTACTTTATGCAATATATACGTGTCATTTAGACAAATATATTTTATTGCTTATGTAATGAGGAGTTTGTTCCAGTTGCGTTTAGAGGACCTTTTCCACTCAAAAACTTATCGGGCGATTTTACGGGTGTTTCGGGCGATAATAAGATTTTACGGGCGAATTTTAAAGTTAACGGGCGATTCTGGACTGCAATCGGGCGATAATTTCAATTTACTGGCGATTTTCACGAGTAATCGGGCGAAACCTAATATCCGACAAATTTCGCAAACAAAAAAAAGCCGAGATAAGAGCATCTCGACTTCCTACTTTAAGCACCTACAGCTTACATCTTCACAATAATCTTCCCTCTTACATGCCTTCCTTGCAGCTTCTTCAGCCCTTCCACCAACTCTTCACGCGGAAGAACCTCTGATACAAGGGATTCTAGTCGACCATCTTTCACCATACCCATAAGCTCTTCTGCCATGAAAGCCAGGTTCCCTACTGCGCGATCTTCGTCACTAGCGTGTGCAGCTCCTAGCGCCACCTCATGGATCGATGGAGACAAGGAGAATGGTTTGACCCCGGAAAGGTCTGGACCGCCTGCAATGTACGCCAGATGGCCTGAGAACGCAAGACGATCTAAATCTTCTGTTGCCACATCACGGCCGACTGTGTTTAGAATCAAATCAGCTCCTCGTCCGTTTGTTTCTTCCATAATGCGGTCTGTCACATTTTCTTCTTTGTAATCAATAGCGACATCCGCTCCGAGATTCTTTACCCAATCGTGGTTGGATTTAGATGCAGTTGTAAATACTTTCAGCCCCTGCATTTTTGCCAATTGAATCGCAAAACCTCCAACCCCACCGGCACCTGCATGAATAAGAATATTCTTCTTATGGGTAGCATTCAATTTTTGAACGACTGCTTCATATGCAGTCATTCCGGCACACAAAATGGCTGCAGCATCTTCAAAAGAAACTTCATTAGGTATATGTCCTGCTGCGCGGGCATCCACGACCGCAAGTTCTGCAAACGCACCCTTTTTGCCAAGGTTTGTGTGAACGGCTACGCGGTCGCCAGCTACAAAACCTGACACACCTTCCCCAACTGAAACCACCTCACCTGCAAGGTCCACACCGACAATATGCGGATAGCTCCATGCCGGGTTACCATTTGTAGCCACTTTATAGTCAACAGGGTTCAGTGCCACTGCTTTCACTCTTACTAGCAGCTCGCCGTTTTCTTCTTTCGGGTCTGCAATCTCTCCCCATTCCATATAATCAAGACTGCCTGCTTCTTTTAACAACCATGCTTTCATAACGCTTCCCCTCCTAAATTAATAAGCACCTTCTGAGTAAGTAAGTTCGTATGAATGCGAATAAATTTCTACCAAGTTACCGAATGGGTCTTCACAGTAGACCATGCGATATGGCTTTTCTCCAGGGTAATATTCGCGGATTGGCATGCGCTGTTTGCCGCCATGCTCCACAATCTTCTCTACAAGCCCTTCTACATCTGGGTCTTGAACGCAGTAATGGAAAATGCCTGTCTTCCAGTATTCAAAGTTGTTTTCCGGCTTTTCATTTTCCGGAAATTCAAATAGTTCGATCCCAATTTTATCTCCCGTTGCAAGATGTGCGATGCGGAATTTGCCCCACCCTTTTCCGAAAACATCAGTACACATCACACCAATTGCGGAGTCATCCTCCACTACTTCAGCGGGTTCCATGATGACATACCAGCCCATCACTTCTGTATAAAACTTAACTGCCTGTTCCAAGTTTGGAACAGATAATCCTATATGTGAAAAAGTTCTTGGATATCTCATTGTTCTTCCTCCTAAAATAAAATAATTTGCTAATAATGTAATGGTAAAATATAATGCATTAATAAAAAAGTACGCACTTTTAGGTAACTGAGCAAAAGATGAAGGGATTGTTTATGTGGAACCTACCGAATTTCCTGTCAACCGTGCGCTGAATGTTATAGGTGGTAAATGGCGACCGCAAGTATATTGTGCCCTTGAAACCGGTCCTAAACGCTTCTCTGAGCTGGAAAGAGAAATTCCGGAAATTAACCGGAAAGTATTAACTGATCAGCTTCGAGAGCTTGAGCAATTAGGCATGGTCAAAAGAACCGAATTTCCAGGGAAAGTGTTGCATGTAGAATATGAACTAACAGAAGAAGCACTCACTCTCCAGCCTACCATGAAGTCGTTGTGTAAATGGGGAACTGGGGAATGTGAGGAAGAACAGTAAAAGCAGCCCAAATTAGACAATTCGGGCTGCTTTTTTCCTGTTTAGGACTAATTTAAATTTCTTCCCTCTCCCAATGACGATGCCCCGAAACTGCATCGACAAAGCCAGACACAAACTGGTCCACTTCATCAGTGAGCACCACACCAAGAGCTCCTGAAACCTCCAGTTTCTCCAGCCACTGCTTGCCGTCATGGGTAGCGCCAATCGGTTTAAAATGATCGTAAGCTTCCTCTACAAAATAGGTGGTCTCTCGGTCAAACTTCCTGTCGACCTCTTTGCCACCAACTACGTAAAGCGCATCAAACAAGACTGAATCACATGTAAGGAACGTATGGTCCACGTCTAGCTCGACGCCGCCACTACCCTTCACTTTTCCTAGCTTGGCACTAATTAGTTCCGGCTGCATGCCTTGCCCTTTCAGGGATTCAAGAATGGATGCTACTTCTTTACCTTGGAAGTCTTTTGAAATGATAACCCCCACTTTACGTGTGGCAGGTTTCTTCACTGTATTTTCCTGGCTGAGTGCAGGGGATGATTTTGTAACAGAAGAACCTGACCCGCTAGGCTTATCAGCACCAATAGCTTCCGCTACAGCTTCCGCAAGCTCCATGTTCACATTGGCAAACATGTTGATCACCTGTTGCCTTACGTCTTCACTTTTTACTTTTCCAAGCTCAAAGCTGAATGCCTGTTTGATATGGTCTTTTTCGGGCTTGCTCATGCTGTTCCAAAATAAAGTCGCTTGGGAAAAATGATCCTTGAAGCTTTCACTTCTCGTTCTCACTTTTCTACCTTCGACCTTTTCCTGATAATGGACATAGCCGCCTTCTGCTTCACTTGCCGGTCTTGGGGTATTGGAAGCTAAAGAGTTCTTATGATAGCTTACCGGTCCCTTATTAATCGTTTGACGGCCGTAGCCATCACGCTGATTGTTATGGAACGGGCATACCGGCCTGTTGATCGGAAGCTCGTGGAAATTAGGGCCGCCTAATCGAATAAGCTGGGTATCCGTGTAAGAAAATAAGCGCCCCTGCAATAATGGATCGTTGGAAAAATCAATGCCGGGTACGACATGCCCCGGGTGGAATGCCACCTGTTCCGTTTCGGCAAACACATTGTCAACATTGCGATTCAGTGTTAATTTTCCAATAATCTTTACAGGCACATCTTCTTCCGGCCAAAGTTTCGTTGGATCAAGAATATCAAAGTCGAACTTAAACTCATCCTCTTCTGCAAGAAGCTGGACACCAAATTCGTATTCCGGGTAGTCGCCATTTTCAATTGACTCCCAAAGATCGCGACGATGAAAATCTGGATCTTTTCCGTTGATTTTTTGGGCTTCGTCCCATACAAGGGAATGCGTGCCAAGCACCGGCTTCCAGTGGAATTTAACAAAGTGGGCTTTTCCTTCTTCATTTACAAAACGGAATGTATGAACGCCAAAGCCCTCCATCATGCGCAAGCTACGAGGAATCGCGCGGTCTGACATCGCCCACATGACCATATGTGCAGACTCCTGGTTATTTGCGATAAAATCCCAAAAAGTATCATGCGCAGAAGCAGCTTGCGGCATTTCATTATGCGGTTCAGGTTTTAGTGCATGTACAAGGTCTGGGAACTTTATCGCATCCTGTATGAAAAACACCGGAATATTGTTACCAACAAGATCGTAGTTCCCCTCTTCTGTGTAAAATTTCGTTGCAAAACCGCGTGCATCACGAACAGTTTCTGCAGAACCCCTAGACCCAGCAACCGTTGAAAATCGCACAAATACTGGCGTTTTGACGGAAGTGTCCTGCAAGAATTTCGCTTTTGTATATTTTTCCATGGATTCATATAGTTCAAACTCGCCATGGGCCGCAAATCCCCTTGCATGGACAATCCTTTCCGGGATGCGCTCATGGTCAAAATGTGTCATCTTTTCTCTGAAATGGAAGTCCTCCATCAAGGTAGGTCCGCGTTCGCCCGCTTTTAAGGAGAATTCATCCTCTGAAACCTTGACTCCTTGGTTGGTTGTCAAGGTCTTCCCTTCATCCTCTACACGGTACTGATCTAATTGGTCATGTTTGCTTTGCTCGTTCACTTTTTTACTCAATTCGCCGCTCCACTCCTTAAATTAGATTATGTAAAAAAAAGGACATGCCTTTTTTACGTACCCTGTTAAAAAGAGGAACAAACCACTAATCAGTCAAGCTATTTCACAGCACCGGCTGTCAGTCCATCCATAAATTGCTTAGATGCGACAAAGAATAAGATGATCATTGGAAGGGAGGATAAGGTCAATCCAGCAAAAAGTGTCCCCCAGTCCGCGGAATATTCCCCAAACAGGGAAAGCATGCCGACTGGAAGCGTTTTTTTCATTTCATCGGTAATGAAAATTAAAGGGAAGAAGAAATCATTCCAAGAGGAGATGAAATTGATGATCATCACAGTCCCTAAAGCAGGCCTGATTAAAGGAATCAAGACACTCCAAAGGATTCTAAGATCACTCGCCCCATCCATTCTGGCTGCTTCCTCCAGCTCTACCGGCATCGTCCGGAAGAATCCGGTCAATATGAGAATGGATAATGGAATCCCTCCTGCTGTATACATAAAAATAAGAGACCAAAGCGAATTCAACAATCCAAGGTCTTTCATTAAAATAAATAATGGCACAATCCCAAGTTTGATAGGAATCATCATCCCCATCAGGAAAAAGAAGAATAAGATATTATTCCACCAAAACGTATATCTAGCAATATAGAATGCTGCCAAAGATGTGGTAACCAATATGAGAAGCACAGAAACGACACTGACAAACACACTATTGAAAAAGTATGTACCAAATGGCACTTCCTCTAACAACCTCCTATACGTATCCAAGCTGAAGCTCTTTGGAAAAGAAAGAGGGTTCATAAAAATCTCGGCACTCGGCTTAAAGGATGACAATACCATTAATACAATGGGATACAAGCTGATTGTGGCGAATGCAAAGGCAATGATATAGTAAATTGGTCTCGTCCATAATGTCTGTTTCACCTTTCCCCACCTACATTTCCACTTGTTTTTTCTGCATGTATTTAAGTAATAGAGCTGTACATGTTGCGATAAACAAAAATAGTACGACAGCCAGTGCTGAACCAAGTCCGACTGCTGTTGAGTCTCCAGCAGCTGAACCGCCAAATGCTAAACGATAAAAGAATACTGCCAATAAGTCTGTGGAGTAATAAGGCTCTCCTTGTGACCCTTGCATAGCATAGACAAGTTCAAATGCCTCAAAGGATTGAATAAATGTTAAAACGGTCATAATCATGATCGAAGGTACCATCAACGGCAGAATGATTTTGGTAATCACATTCGCTCCGTTTGCCCCGTCCAATTTGGCAGCTTCCACGAGCTCTTTAGGGATGGATTGTAGTCCTGCCAGAAATATCAACATCGCAAATCCGATACCAAACCAGCAGTTCACCAAAATGATGGCCATAAGTGCCGTTTTAGGGTCCCCAAGCCATGCTTTCTGTAGCGATTCCATGCCAAACTCCCCTAAGATAACGTTAAGGGCACCAAAGTTTGGATTTAATATGAGCTTCCAAAGGAAACCTACTACGATAACAGACAATAAGCGAGGTAGGAAATAAGCAATCTTTAAGAATTCCGACCCTTTGATCCTTTTGTAAATGATAAATGCCAATACGAAAGCTATTCCGTTTTGAACAACCATCTGCACGGCAAAATAAACTACGTTATTTTTGGCTGCATTCCAGAACATGTTACTGAATGGTTGCAGGGTGAAGAGGTCGATGAAGTTTGCCAGCCCTACAAATGCCCCTCTTGTGATGCCATTCCAGTCGTAAAAGCTGTATGATAAGGCCGCTACTAGTGGATATACGATGAAGATGCTGAAGATAAGCAGGGCGGGAATAGGGAAAAGATGGATCGCCCATCTTTTCCAGTTTCTCGTTTTCTTTTGTTTCACAATGGGTGTATTGGTTTCGATTTGCATATTCTCCCGCCACCTTACTTGTTATTGTGCTGTTTTGCTTGAACACCGCTGTTGATTTCCGCAAATGGCTTCGCTTTCCGCGGGGCGACCTTGAGCCTCCTCACTTCTTTGCGGGGTCTCAACATTGCCGCTACTCCCCCGCAGGAGTCTACGCCTTTTGCTCCAATCAACAGCTTTAAAACTATCACTACTTATTGAAACGGCTCAAACCAAGCCTCTGTGTTTTCTTGCAATGTTTTCACGACCCCGTCTACGTCTTGTTCACCGATATACATTCCTTGAAGTTCGGTTTCAATGGTTACTTTAGAAGATGGGTTCCCACCTGCAAAGTAAACAAGCATCATGTATGGTGTAGAATATTCGCTTACTGCTTTGCTAAGTTCGTTCACTAATTCATTGTCGGATTGAACGCCTGGGATAGCGCTGATCATTTTAAAGTTTGTTGTGAAAAGTTCACCAAACTCTTCTGTTGTTAAGAATTCGAGGAATTTTTTTGCTTCTTCCTTGTGCTCGGAGTTTGCGTTAATTCCGAATGAACCATCCACCCATGTTGTAAGGGTAGGCTCTCCACCAACTGCTGATGGCATTGGGAAGAAACCAAGTTCTAAGTCTGGATTCATTTCACGCAACACTTCGATTTCCCAGCTGCCTAGAGGAAACATAGCTGCTTGACCTGTGAAGAAAAGTGTACGGATATCTTCCATGCCAAGTCCTTCTGAGTTGTTAGGGAAATATTCTTTAAGATCCTCCATTACTTGAATGGATTTTACAAACTCAGGGCTTGTAAAATCCGTTTCCCCTTTCGAGATTTTTTCTACAAATTCGTTACCACCCAAGTGTGCAGGGCCAAAAATTCCGTGTGCAAGGGATAACAACCAGCCTTCTTTTGTTCCGAACGCAAGTGGTGTAACACCTTCAGATTTTAACTTTTCATTAATGGCAATAAACTCATCCCACGTTTTTGGCTCTTCAAGCCCATGTTCTTTAAAAATAGCTTTATTGTAAAATACTTGTGTTGTACTTAAGTTCAAAGGAACACCATATTGTTTGCCATCTTCTCCTCTTGATGCCTGTAATGTTTCATCAGGAAAAGTATCTAATCCGTTTAAGCCATCAATTGGTTCTACATAGCCTGCTTTTGCCAATTCAAGACCTGGTGCATATGGACGCAGATGAATGATGTCTGGACCTTCTCCTGCTTGCAGGGAAGTGTTTAGGATTGTGTTGTACTCCGTATTTTTGGACGGTTTGAATTCCACTTCGATGTCTGGGTGTTTTTCGTTGAATGCCTCAATTACTTTTTGGTAGTTTGCTGAATCCTCTGTTCTCCAACTTCCGATAGTCAGTGTAACGCTGTCTTCGTCATTGTTGTCGCTGTTTGATCCTCCAGATTCGTTGGAGCAAGCTGTAGAAACGATTAGCATTAGCGCCATCAAACTCAATAACCAAATTCTCCCTATACCTTTCACCGAAAATCCCCCTTGTTATAAAAAGAATATTTATGAATTCTCCCCTTGGATGGAGGAGTAAATCATCGAGTGCAATGTTTTCCTGATGGTTCGTATGTTGGTAGACCTGCCGTAATGAACGGCATTGGTAAGAAATGCAACAATTAGTTCATTCTGTGGGTCGACCCACACACTGGTGCCGGTAAACCCTGTATGGCCGAATGAACCTTTTGGCCAATTTTGTCCGCATGACAACGGGTCCCCTTCCCGGTTCCATACTTCAAATCCAAGTCCTCGGTTGGATTGCTTATGGAGGGTTGCCAGTCGCATCAGGTCTGGTGGGATGACATCCTGTTCCTCTGGATATAAAAAGTGCTCAGCGAACTTGGCAATATCTTTGGCAGTGGAAAATAACCCGGCACTGCCGCTCACCCCTCCCAGGTGTAAAGCTTTTTCATCATGAACTTCTCCTTGTATGTAGCGAGTTCCAAATTTTTCCGTCGAAGCAGAAAACGCTTTCATATTTGAGGTGGGGTTATAGCCAGTATTTTGTAATCCCCAGGGTGTAAAAATATGTTCCTTCGTAAAGGTATCCAGTGGCTGACCAGTAATTTTTTCAATGATTTTCCCTAATAGAATCATCCCCAAATCACTATAAGCAACGGATATCCCCGGATCCTGCCGAAGCTCCGTCTGATAAATTCCCTCCATCACATCCCTTTGCCCATCCCTTGCCACATACGGAAGATCTGGCGGCAATCCGGAGCGGTGAGTGAGCAGGTCCTCCACCTTCACTTTTTTATGTCTGAAATCAGGCAAATAATGCTGCACTTGCTTTTCAAGGTGCAAATCTCCTTTGCTCACCAACAAAAGACTTGCAGGAAGAGTCGCCACCACTTTGGTCAAGGAGGCAACATCAAATAAAGTATTTTCCTTTACTGGATAGTTCTTCTCATCCGCCCCTATAAAGCTACCAACGGCTTTGCAACACTGTATTTGCTTTTTCTTGGTTACATAAAGGACCGCTCCCGGCAGCTCCTTGTTTTCTATTAAGCTATTAATATAATTTTCATACATGACGCTTGGACGCCTCCACTGCTTTACGCGTTTTATCCAATGCTTTGATATTCCGTTCTTGATCTAGTTTCATTACACCGAAAAACAATATATCGATGACATTCAACTGTGCAATCCTGGAGCTCGTTGCACCACTTCTTACATTCCGCTCTAAGCTTGTGGTGTTCAATTTCACATCTGCAATTGCAGATGTAGGATTCTCTCCTGACCTAGTCAGTGTAATGACTGAAGCCCCGTTTTCTTTTGCTACTTTGAGCGATTCAATGATATCCTTCGTATGACCGCTATAGGAAATGCCAAATGCAACATCTGTTTCCGATAAATTGGCAGCAATGGTTACCTGGGTGTCTTTATCATAAGCAGCTTCACACCATCGGTTTATCCTGGTTAGCTTCTGTTTAAAGTCCATGGCAATAAGGCCGGATGCTCCAATCCCATATACTGCAACAATTCTTGCTTTTGAAATTAGCTCAATGGCTTTCTCTAACTCCGCTTCATCCAACACTCCCACCGTGTTATGGATTGCCTGAATATTGTTTTGAGAAACAGAGTGAATCATCGAAGACACCGAGTCATCTATTGGAATATCCTCATAACCTTCTAGATTCTTTTCCGCTTTCGCCTTTGCCAAGTCATAGGCAATTTTTAATTTTAGTTCCTTAAACCCCTTGCATCTAAGCGATCGGGATAGTCGGATGATGGTCGCTTCGCTGACCTGAGTATTTTCTGCAAGCTTTTGAATGGATATGTTTATTACGTCTGCAGGTTTTTCCAAAATGAATTCTGCTACTTTTCGCTCTGATGGCTTGAAAGTATGTAAACTTTCCTGGATAAAAATTAATTCTTTATTCATATTGGTTCCCTCTATTTTCAGATATTTCTTACTTTTCATTTTATTAAATAAAGTTTCATAAATCAATTACTATTTTGTAGTTTTGTTTCACAGGACTTTGGGTCTATGAATGCTTATTGCAAGTGAAAGGTCGGCAACACAAAATAAAAAAGCACTACACCGGAAATGAATCCGCCATAGTGCTTATTTAACCTTACATTCCATTTATGACACCATGCACCATACCTAGCAATGCAAAAATGATGAGATGGTCTCCTACAGCAATATAGAATGCTTTTTTTGTTACTAGACCAAACAATGTATTTTTTAAATAGACTAGAGTAATGATTATTCCTATTAATGAACCTACTATCAGACCGCTCAGAATGCCTTCTGCTCCTGCTGCCTGCACGAAAGATGCTACTATAGAAGAGCTGACAAATGCAATCATTATAGAGACAACATATTTAAGCGGGCCTTCCGTCTGTTTAAATGGCGTGTCTTTCTTTTTTCCGAGCATGATCGTGTAATAGATTCCTCCATAAACTGCATACAGAATAGCACCTATTAGTATTGCAACAACATTCAATTCAGACCAATCCATCATTTTATCTATTCTCCTCTTTTTGGCTTTTACTTTTATTTCGGCTCAATGGCTAATGCAATAGCCTTCACGCTAACGTCTACTCCTAAGCTACCTTTTTTAGGTTTTATGGTTATAAGCTCCATTGGGTTATCCAAGTATTTATATCCGCTTTTAGGAAGCCAAAAACTGTATAGCTCCGAGTAGCACTCTATTAGCTTATTCCTTTCAACATAATCCACAGGCTCATCAAACTCATAGACTACATGCTTTCCCCCTTTGAACTGATAGGTCTCTAGAGTATCGCCCATCAACCCTTCCACAGCTAGGTGACAATCATATCGGCTCATTTGTGCCGGAGTTATAAATGGATTACTTTTAGGCACCCCAAATATGAACGTGTTGTCCGTAATAATATCTCGAGCCTTTGCCCAATGGTACACAGTCTCCCAAACATCCGGTATCCCTTGTGTGTATGGACCGACATTTTGCTTCTTCACAGTTGTGCACACTGGAAATTCCATGACCTTCACTTTTTCAAGATCGAGCCACTGGTATTTATTATATCCGTTGTTGTTTTGCTGTTCTTGCTCCATATTGCGATGCTGTTTAGATTTCTTGCTATTATCAGCATATTCTCGTGGAAATCTCTCTAGATAGGCACCTTCTCTCCAATTAGTGGGACTGCTTTGGAAATATGTATGAAAGGAAGTGGTGAAGTAAGAAAGAGAAGTAAAGCCACACATGAACGCAATTTGCGTAATGGGTATGCTATGTTCATATATTAATAGATGAGCAGCTTTTTCCATTCTAAGGCGTTTCACATAATTAGCTGGAGTTTCACCTACCTGGGCTTTAAAAATGCGTTGAAAATGAAAGGGAGAGTAAGTAGAAATGGAGGCTAGCTTTTCAAGGCTAAGTGGGCTCTCTAGGTTATTTTCTATATATTCCTCGACTTTATTTATCAGTTTTTCTTGTTCGGAAGTATGCATTGTTTTTCTCCTCATTTGGATGTTCTTTCTTTTATTATAACTAATAAATAAAAGAACCGGATGTATATCCGATTCCTTCTCCAATCTTTTTATATGGACATATCTCCTACAGCGAAAGAGCATCTTAATACTTCAGAGAGTTTATGTAAGGTAGATACCTGCACATCCAAGGTCCCAGCTTCTATTGCAGCAATGGTGTCTGCCGGCAGTCCTGTTAGCATGGCAAGTTGATCAATTTCTATTTCTTGTCTTGTTCTTGCATTCTTTAGTTGATTTCCGATATGTTTCACCATAATCCCCCTCCTGTTAACACGATTGAAAACGCTTACAACATATTATATAAAAATATTTAGAATTTTTCAATATTAAAATAACAGGACACCGATGAACTTGCATCGAAAGCATCCTGTTATCCAATCTAGTCTTAATATCCAGTCCCTTTTCCGCCTGTAACAATCGCAATTCCGGAGCTAGCACCGATTCTTGTAGCACCTGCCTGCACAAGCTTTCTTGCCGTATCCAGGTCACGTACACATGCAGACGCCTTAACACCAATGTCAGGGCCGACTGCTTCGCGCATAAGCTTAATGTCCTCTGCTGTTGCACAGCCTGGTCCGAAGCCTGTAGAAGTTTTGACGAAATCCGCTCCGGCCATTTTTGCTAGAATGCATGCTTTTTTCTTTTCTTCTGTTTCCAAAAGACCTGTTTCGATGATGACTTTAACTGGTGCATGACCTTTAGCAGCAAGCACGACCGCTTCGATGTCTTTTTTGACGGTTTCAAAGTCGCCGGATTTAAGGGCACCGATGTTCATGACCATGTCAATCTCCGTTGCTCCACTTGCAATCGCATCACGTGTTTCAGAAACTTTTACAAAACTGTTGGTAGCACCAAGCGGGAAGCCGACTACCGTTGTAATACCCACATTGGAACCCTTCAGTTCTTGAGCAGCCGTGGACACCCAGAAAGGATTCACACATACTGTTGCAAAGTTATATTCTTTCGCCTCTTCACAAAGCTTGACGACCTGCTCTTTTGTGCTTTCCGGCTTTAGTAGCGTATGGTCGATCATTCTTGCAATAGAAGGTCCTGTGATCAGGTTGGATGAGGCATTTGTAAAAGAATTCCCGTTTGTTGAAGTAGTATTGGAAGCTGCAGGTTTTCCTTCTGCAAGCTGTTGTTTATTTGTCAGTTGTTCCATGATTTGATTCGTAATTTGTTCCACCAATGCTTCCATTTGCATTGTGTTCACCTCGCATTAATTTAATCGGTCGACAATTCCGGCAATGACGGCATCAAAAGAACCTTTTGGATCTCCTAATATATCTCTTGCCGCTCCACCCTCTTCTAGTATGAGCACATAGTCGCCGGCTCCTGCGTGAAAGCGGTCGAAGGCTATCATGGCATCGCCGCACTCCTTGCCGCTCGCGTCCACTGGAATAACGACCATGAGCTTTTTGTTTTGATGACTTGGTGTTTTAATCGTCGAAACGACATTTCCAACGACTTTTGCTAGTTTCATAGAGTGGTAGGAAGGATTTTTTCGATATCGGAATGTGGTCTTGGGATCACATGCACGGATAGGAATTCGCCAACACGTTGCGCTGCATCTGCCCCTGCTTCTGTTGCCGCTTTTACAGCTCCTACATCACCGCGTACCATGACAGTGATTAATCCGCCGCCCACTTGAACTTTTCCTACTAACGATACGTTTGCTGCCTTCATCATAGCGTCTGCTGCTTCGATTGCCCCTACTAAACCTTTTGTTTCAATCATCCCTAATGCGTTGCTCATTTATATTTCCTCCATTCGTTTTACGTTGTAATAGTCAATGATTCCAAGTATTCCCGCGTCTGATGCGACAAGGTCTTTGTTCAATGGCAGAGAGGATTCCCTGCTTTTTGCAAGATAAACAAGGTCCCCTTCTCCTGATTGACCGATTGTGTCAATAGCAACAAGTGGTTTTCCTTTATCCTGCAACTGATCATCTACTGGTTGGACGATTAATAGCTTCAACCCCTTCAAGCTCTCGTCTTTATGGGTACAGATCATGTTTCCAATCACTTTTGCTACGAACATAGACTTAAACCTGCTTTCAGCGTTTAATAAAACGACTTTCGATTTCCATTACTTTGGTGACACGACGGTCATGGCGGCCGCCAGCGAAATCAGTTTCCAGCCATTTTTTCACCAATTGCTTGGCAAGGCCTTCCCCGATGAATTGGCCACCGATGGATAAAACGTTCGCGTTATTGTGCTCGCGGCTGTTAATGACAGAGGACAAGTCCCAACATACAGCTCCTCGGACACCCGGTATCTTATTCAATACCATTCCGCTCCCAACGCCTACTCCATCAATCATGATGCCAACGTAATCTGGATTAGTCGCGACGCATTCCCCAACAAGGAATGCAATATCCGGGTAATCCACTGATTCTTTCGCTTTGCAGCCAAAATCAAGGTATTCGTATCCTAGCTCCGTCAAGTAGCCTTTCAAAGCCTCTTTTAGCTCGTATCCACCATGGTCGCTACCGATTGCAACTTTTTTCATTTTCTACGCTCCTTTGGCAAATACAGCGATTATTTTCTGAAAAGAATCCACCTGCAAACTCGCACCGCCGACAAGTACTCCATCGATGTCCGTCATAGAAGCGAATTCTTGTGCATTGTTTTCATTTACAGATCCGCCATATAAAATGCTGACCTTCTCTGCGTTCTGTACGTCCAAGTATTCAAGCACAGAGCGGATATATCCGTGAATACGCTGAGCTTCCGCCGCTGTTGCTGATTCCCCGGTTCCGATTGCCCAAACCGGCTCGTATGCGAATACGACCTGCGACACATCCATTCCATCCATGGCGCCGAGTATTTGCTTGGTCAGCACCTTTTCTGTTTGGTCCTGTTGCTTTTGTTCCAATGTTTCCCCAATGCAGATGACAGGGGTCAGGCCCCTTTTTAAGGCTTGTTTTGCTTTTTGATTCACGGTTGCATCATCTTCTTGTGCATATTGCCTTCTTTCAGAGTGTCCGATGATGCAGTGGGAGCAACCGATCTCCTTTAACAGGCTTGCTGCCGTTTCCCCTGTGTAGGCGCCTTTATCTTCTTGGTGAACATTTTGGGCACCAATTTGTATCTCTTTCTTTTGTCCTTGTACGTAAAGCTTGGCGGGATACAGGAGTGGGGCTGGCGGACAAACCACCACTTCAACTCCGTTTCCTTCTTTAAGCTGTTGTAAAAATTCCAGTGTTTCCTGGATGTTCTTGTTCATTTTCCAATTGGCGATGACGTATTGTTTCCTGCCGGTACCTGGTGGCAAGTTGTTCAAGGAACTCGCGGATTGCTCTATTGCCTCTTGTACAAGTTGTTTGATATAGGCTTTTATGGATTGATCCATCCTACTCTACCTTATTTCGCTGCCGGTAGAATTCCGTTTACTTCGGAGTTTGGACGTGGGATGACGTGTACAGATACTAAGTTTCCAACTCTTCCTGCTGCATCCGCGCCAGCTTCTGTTGCCGCTTTTACAGCTCCTACATCACCGCGTACCATTACTGCTACAAGTCCGCCACCTACGAATTCTTTTCCTACAAGTGTTACGTTCGCTGCTTTAACCATTGCGTCTGCCGCTTCAATTGCCCCGATTAGACCTTTTGTTTCAATCATTCCTAATGCTTCTTGACTCATTTGAATTCCTCCTAATGGTTGTTTAATAGTTTTGGATTTTGTTTGCTTTTTTGCTTTTTTAGGTGGTTCTACAGGCTGTCCCTCTTGAGGTAGTTCATTCAGTTCTGCCATTTTTCATCCCCCTCCTAAATAATTCTGAAGCCGTCTACCAGCACACAACGTCTTTGGCGGGTGAAGGTTTTGGCTGAAGTCAGCCCTTCTCCCGTCGGACCTGCGATGGTAAGGGTGGTAAACCCTTCGCTCTGATAGCCAAGACCTGCAACAGACGGACCGTTTTTCACAAAAATGGTCGCTTGGATTTCTTTTGCCATCTTTGTCAGGTTGGTGACATTCTGAGAATGCATGATGGCAGTGTGGCGGTTGCCTTTTTCAGCTTTGACTGCCAGGCTGATTGCTTTATCCACATCTGACACTCTAACTATTGGCAGGATTGGCATCAGCATTTCTGTGTGCACCAGTGGGTGATCTTCCTTTGTTTCAGCAATGATGAGTTTGGCGTTTGCATCAGCTCTGATGCCTGCCGCTTCGAGCAGGACCGATGCGTCCTTTCCGATAAAATCGCGGTTCGGATAGTATTTCTCGCCTTTTTTAACTAAAATCTTCCCCAGAAGCTTTTCCAGCTGGTAACCTTTCAACTCGACGGCTCCATTTTTGGCCATCTCGCTTTTTAAGCTGTTTGCTACTTTTTCGACCACGAACACTTCTTTTTCCGCGGTACAAAGTACATTGTTATCAAAGCTTGCGCCGGTTACGATGTCTTTGGCAGCCTTGGAGATAATGGCTGTTTCATCCACGACCACCGGTGGGTTTCCAGGGCCAGCGGCGATTACTTTTTTTCCGGCACTCATTGCCGCCTGTACCACGATGCCGCCGCCAGTGACGACTAAAGCTCTTACTTTCGGGTGCTTCATCACTTCGTTAGAAGTTTCTATGTTTGGACTGGCAACGGAAGTGAGGGTGTTGGCTGGTCCTCCTGCAGCTACAATCGCCTCGTTCAATAGCTGCATCGTTTTAATAGATACTTGTTTAGCACTTGGGTGTGGGTTAAAAACAACCGCATTTCCTGCCGCAACTAGAGAAATAGAGTTATTGATGATAGTTGCTGCCGGGTTCGTGGATGGGGTGATGGCTCCATACACGCCAACCGGTGAGTATTCCACAAGGGTCAGACCCCCGTCCCCGGAATAGGTGGTGGCAACAATGTCCTCCACTCCAGGTGTTTTATCAGCAGCCAAGAGGTTCTTCGCCACCTTGTCTTCCACCCGACCAAGTCCTGTTTCTTTTACTGCGAGTTCTGCCAGTGATTTTGCTTGCTCACGGCTTACTTCCCGCATTTTTTCTATCATGTTCTTTCTTGTTTCAAGTGAAGTTGCCCTCAGCTTGTCCCATGCCTCTGTTGCAGCATCTGCTGCTTCGTCAACGGTTGCAAACACACCATTTCCTAGCGGTATCTCGCTGTTTCCCTGTTCTAAAGCAGATGTGGGGTGCTTACTTTCATTTCCAAGCTGGGCAAGGACTTGCGCAACCATTTCCTTTATATCGCTTTCCTTAATTTGCACAATCAATTACCTCCTTTTGAAAAGGTGAGGGTGCCGTTTAGCTCGATTTGGTCAACGATTCCCACGATGGCGGCGTCGACCGGTACCCCGTTCGTAATTTCTGTCTGTCTCGCAGAACTTCCGCTAACGATTAATACCACTTCACCCACGCCAGAGCCAACGGTGTCGATGGCAACAATGGGCTTGCCGTCTTCTTCGATGTTTTTCATGTCTAGCGGGGTGACGATTAGCAGCTTTTTCCCTTTGAGTTTTTCCGCTTTGGTGGTGGCGACGATGGATCCTGTCACTTTTGCAATAATCATGAGTTCGTTGCCTCCTTTCTAGGAGCATGATGTTTTTGGTTTGGTTAATGTTAACCGTTCCTTTTCGCTGCAGGCACTCGCTTTCCGCGGGGCGACCTTGAGCCTCCTCACTTCGTTGCGGGGTCTCAACATTGTCGCTACTCCCCCGCAGGACAAGGAAGGCTTCGGCAGCGAAACATCGCACGAAGAAAATGCGTAGCATTTTCGAGGAGTCGAGTGCCTTCCGCTCCAATCCACTAGGCTCTTCATACCTATGTTTCTTTTTGTATCTCAATCTTCATTTCTCTGGCCATGTCTTTGGCGACGGGGGTGATTTTGCTTTCTTTTGGAACGGTGATGGTTTTTACGTTTTCTCTTGCTGCATGTTCAATGTGTTTTGCCATGATAAGTGGTTGTTTATCTTTATACTGTTGATGCTGTTCTTTGGCTGTCCGTAAAAGTTGCTTTAACGGGACCCACTTCACTTGGTCTTTTTGGGTGGTGCGCAAGTAACTTTGCAATTTTTCCTGAACAGAATGTGGTGCAAGGATCTGTTGGTATACCCCAAGCTCGACTTCGTTGTGGGCAATGACGATTGGCTTGCCTAACAACTGAAATTGGATCGCTGTGTAAGACGTTCGATCATCATCCACCATCAATGCAAGCTTTGATACTAATTGAAAAGAGGCAACCGGCAAGATAAGCAGGTCTGTGAAATTCCAAAGCTTCTCTAATTGTCGGTAGTCTGCTTGGTCCAAAGACAAAACATCCTGCTCCCCTTTAAGCAGTTCCTCCCACTCCTTTGAAGCTACTAATTGCACTTGGAAGGACTGCTTGATTTCCGTAACCGCTTTCAAAATAAGTTCTGGATTACTGGAGAAATAATTTAAAAGAACGGTGATGGTCGGTTTTTCCTGACTGTTTCCCTGCTCGGACATGTAAGTTTCGACCGCCTGCCTGACAAGCTCCTTAACCTTTTCCTTTACATCCACAGCCACAACCTCCCTCCGTATCTGGAGAACACTTTATGGCAGTGATTTCGCCATGCTGGCCATTCTTTATGTTGGCCGCATTCGCCTCATCGAGATCGATATGCATTTCCAGCCTGTATGTTGGAGAGATTCGAATAAGAACATTGGTGTAAGTGACGCCTCTGGGACCATCGACTTTTATATCCACCATGTCTCCGTCTTTCACGCGAAAATTTTCTCCGTCATCTGGATGCATGTGGATATGACGGGAGGCACAAATCAATCCTTCGTCCAACTTCAGTTGACCTCTTGGACCCATGAGAATGATAGATTCTGACCCCTCTAACTCTCCAGACTGACGAATCGGCGGCGTAACGCCTAATGTAAACCCGTCAAAAAGAGAGATTTCCACTTGCGTTTTGCCTCGTGCCGGGCCCAAAACCCGTACATTAGGGATCCTCCCTTTTGGACCGATTAGTGTGACCGTTTCTTTTGCGGCAAACTGGTCAGGCTGAGAAAGGTCCTTTAGCTTTTTCAGCTCATAGCCCCGCCCGAACAGCCGCTCCACATGCTCGGGAGACAAGTGGACATGCCTGTTGGATACAGCAATCGGGACCTGTTTTTTGGCTGTTTGCATCGTGTTTTGAACCACCTCTTGCACCAGTGCCTTTATGGTTGCTCGATCCATAATTTTAACCCTCCCCCATTTCCAACAAAGCTTTTGCCGTATATTGATCGGTGATGAGGACATTGGCATACTTACCGTTCAGTGCCCCCATGATTCCTTCTACCTTTTTGTTTCCGCCTGCAACGAGAATGCTATATTCCTTTTCTGCAAGGTGTGTAAGCTCAACGCCTATTGTTCGTTCATTTAATGATTGATTGCTTATGTGTCCGTTTATATCGATGAACCGTGAGCAAATATCTGCGACTGTTTCGTTTTTCTTTAACGTCTCCACATCGCTGTCTAAAAAGTAACCTGCTCTCATCAAAGTGGATTGTTCTCCAGCTTCCCCTACTGTATAGACAGCGATATTGGCCTTTTTACCAAGCTCTAGAACCTTGTTAATATGGCGGTCAGCCACAATTGCCTGCTTTACGACTGGATGATCGACAACTGCCGGGACAGGGAGGAAATGTGGTGTAGTATGGAAAGCCGTTGCCAGTCCATTAATAATGTCAGCGGCATGCGTATTTAACTCCGAATAACTGACGCCACCATTCAATTGCACGATTTTCACATCATGCACACTTTTAGGATTGAGCTGCTGAGACAATTGATAGAGTGTCGTACCCCAAGTAATACCGATCGTATCGCCCGTTTTAACGATGCCATATAAATACTCGGCTGCTGCCTCCCCAACTTTTTGCTTAATATGACTATCTTCATACGCAGGGACGGAGGCAACCACACAATCTTTCAACCTAAATCTTTCTATTAGTTGAGAAGCCAGCCCATTCACATCTTCTGTTGGATCACAAATCTTGATATGTACAACTCCGTCCTGTTTGGCTTGATCTAAAAGCCGCGATACAGTAGGGCGTGAGACGCCAAGCGTTTTGGCAATCTCCTGTTGGCTATAATTAAAGAGGTAATACATTTTAGCCACTTCTACTAAACGGGCTATCTTTTCATTTTGCATACTCGTTTCACCCGATTTTCAAATTATGTTCATTGAAGTTATACAAAATTGCTTAGAATCATGAAGAATCTTGTAGAATGATAGAGTTATTCTAGGAAATCCGGCACTGTAGTGAACACTTGTAAACTCACCTTTGAACATATGTTAATTTAATTATAAACCTAGTAAAAATTCTGTCAATATATTTTATTTTAAATAGTCAGATATGTAAGCGTTTAATATTTTAAGTAACAAAAAACACGCCCTCTATAAAAAGAGAGCGTGTCTTGAAAATTTTATCGTTTTCCAGAATCAAATGGTTCTCCTACCGCTTTTGGAGCTTGAGAGGATTTAGAGAACACGATTAACGCAATTAACGTTACAACGTATGGGAATACCTTCAAGAATACTGGCGGAATGACAGCTAAAGAAGGAATTACCTGTGAAACGTTCGCAACCGTAGTAGCAAAACCAAAGAACAGAGTTGCCGCCAGAATTCCAAGCGGTTTCCACTGCCCGAAGATTAAGGAAGCAAGTGCCAAGAAACCAAGTCCAGCTACTGTTCCGTTAAATTCTCCTCCAGTTGTTACGATGAAGACCGCACCACCCAGACCTGAGAACGCTCCGGAGATCATAACGCCGATATAACGCATTTTACTTACGCTGATTCCTGCTGCTTCTGCTGCATGTGGATGCTCACCACATGAACGAAGGCGCAGTCCGAAAGGTGTTTTATAGAGCATGAATGCACTTACTAGCAAAATAGCTAGAACAAGCCATGTTGTTGCATACGTTCTAGTGAATAGCAAACTACCTATCACTGGAATATCCGATAAGAAAGGAACATTAAAAGGTTTTAATGTGCTGATTTGGATGTTTCCGCTACCTGTAATATTACGTGCCAAGAACACCGTGATAGCTGCAGCAATCATATTGATGGCTGTACCACTGATGATCTGGTTGGCATGAAGGTTAATACTTGCAAACGCATGAAGAAGGGAGAACAATAATCCCATCAAAGTAGCAAGTGCCAGACCGATCCAGATTGCTTTTTGTTGGCCAGGCATCATTTCCTGCATGTTCAAAATGACAAGCGCTCCAGTAAATGCCCCAATGACCATTAATCCTTCTAAACCAATGTTAACAACTCCACTTCGCTCACTGAATAAAGCTCCTAGCGCTGTGATCAAAAGAGGGATAGTGAAGATGATTGCGTACGGTGCTATTTGTTGAATCACTGTCCACATACCTTATACCTCCTCCTTCTTTTGAGCATTGTTTTGAGTTGCTACCGGTTGTCTATTTTTCTTTTTATTAATAAAGAAACGAATCATGCGATCTATTAAGATGCTTGTTGCTGCGAAATAGATAATGATTGCAATGATAGAATCTGCTATTTCAGGTGGAATCTCTGTCATCGCGTTCATAAATCCGCGACCGGAATAAAGAAGACCGAAGAAAATAGCTGCTAACAATACCCCGATACCTGTGTTTGCACCTAAAAGTGCTACCGCAATTCCATCAAAACCTTGGGTAGGTAAAATACCGATTTGGATACTTGTCGCATTTCCTGCATAGAATGCCACTCCCCCAAGACCAGCCAAACCACCGGCAATAACCATGGAAGTAACGATACTTCTGTTTACTGCAATACCGGCATATTCCGCTGAATCACGGTTAAATCCAACCGCCTTCAACTCATAACCAAGCGTAGTTTTATTGATGATAAAAGAGAAGATGATCACTGCAATCGCAGCAATAAATAAACCAAGGTTAATATAAGAGCCATCAAACATTTCTGTTAAAATTGGTGTTCGTAACGATGCGGATTCTGGTAGTTTTTTAGATTCTGTTTCCAAAAACTCGCCCTTAAAGTAGGCAGGAACCGCATAATATACCGTCCAGTAGGCAATCCAGTTCATCATGATCGTTGATACTACTTCATGTACGTTGAACTTTGCCTTCAAAAGACCAGGGATAAAAGCCCAAAGTGCTCCCCCGATAAAACCTGCCACGACCATCATTACTAACAGTACTGGTCTGGACAAATCAAAAGTCAGTCCGACCGCAACAGCACAAAAACCACCAAAGAGCATTTGTCCTGCCGCTCCGATATTAAACAAGCCGGTACGGAAAGCAAATGCTACCGATAGACCAGTGAAAATAAGCGGTGTCGCTGTTGCAAGCGTGTTTCCGATTCTCGAAAGATTCTTTAATCCGCCTTCAAATAAATATTTATATCCTTCCACAGGATTGTTTCCTGTGACTGCCATCAATATCGCACCTGCAATCAAACCGAAAAGGACAGCAAGCAACGAGATTATGCCATTTCTCATTCTTCTTCCCCCTTCATCACGCCTGCCATCATCAGACCAAGTTCGTTCTCGTTTGTTTCCTTTGCATTCACGATTCCAACTAGTTGGCCATTATTCACAACAGCGATGCGATCTGAAACATTCAATACCTCATCTAGTTCCAAGGACACTAGCAAAACAGCTTTCCCTTTGTCTCGTTGTTCCACAAGTCTTTTGTGGATGTATTCGATCGAACCAACATCAAGTCCACGCGTCGGCTGAACAGCAATAAGCAGAGTCGGATCTAATTCGATCTCCCGCCCGATTACCGCCTTTTGCTGGTTACCGCCTGAAAGGGACCTGGCAATGGACTTACCGCCTTCACCAGAACGGACATCAAAGTTTTTAATAATATTATCTGCATGTTTTTTAATCGCAGCAAAATTAAGGACGCCACGTTTGGAGTATGGCTCTTTATGGTACAATTCTAAAACCATATTTTCTTCAATTGTATAATCTAAAACTAGTCCATGCTTGTGACGGTCTTCCGGAATATGAGCGATCCCGCTTGCGATTCTAGAACGAACCGGCATTTTGGTGATGTCTTTTCCTTCAAAAAGAATGGTTCCGGAGTCCGCTTGCTTCAAGCCAGTAATGCTTTCCACTATTTCTGCCTGACCATTACCGTCTACCCCTGCTATTCCTAGAATTTCGCCTTTTTTCAGTTCTAAAGACAGGTTTTTAAGGGCTACCACATCTTTGCCCTTCTTTACTGAAACATTGTCCATTTTTAATACAACGTCGCTTGGAGTAGCTTCTGTTTTGTCGACTTTAAAGTTGACTTCACGTCCAACCATCATTTCAGCCATTTGTTCTTTGGACGTTTCCGCCACATTTACCGTGCCAATTGTCTTTCCTCTTCTGATAACTGTACACCTGTCCGCCATCGCCTTAATTTCTTTCAGTTTGTGCGTGATAATAATAATGGATTTACCTTCTGCGATAAGGTTCTTCATAATCTTACCCAGTTCCTCAATTTCCTGAGGAGTAAGAACCGCAGTAGGCTCGTCCAAAATAAGTACGTCAGCCTGACGATAAAGCATCTTCAGAATTTCAACACGCTGTTGCATGCCAACGGAAATGTCTTCAATTTTGGCATGTGGATCCACATTCAAGCCATATTTTTTAGACAAATCTTCAATTCTTTTGCTGGCTGTTTTCTTATCAAGCACATACATTTTATGCAATTCGGAACCAAGCATAATGTTCTCTGTTACCGTAAAATTACTGACCAGCTTGAAGTGTTGGTGGACCATCCCGATACCGAGTTTTGTCGCGACATTAGGGTTGGCAATTTTCATTTCCTTGCCATTTATTTTTATAGATCCTCTATCCGGTTGATACATACCGAACAAAATAGCCATCAGCGTTGATTTCCCGGCACCATTTTCTCCAAGAAGGGCGTGAATTTCCCCTTGCTTCAGACGAAGTGTAATATCATCATTGGCAACTATTCCAGTAAATTCTTTCCGGATATTGAGCATCTCCACTACATAGTCCATAGAGTGATTCTCCCTTTTTTGTTTTTGGTTTTTTCACAAAGGTTACCGTTTATAAGTTGTCCCGTTTCTTTTCGTAGCAGCCACTTGCTTTCCTCGGGGAGGGCCGAGAGCCTCCTCGGCTTTGCCTGCGGGGTCTCTCGTTTCCCTCTATCTCCCGCAGGAGTCAAGTGGCTTCCACTCCAATCCACTAATTCCAAAAACTCCATAAACTCCAATAACTTTGCCAAAACAGTTTATTTATCCCAAGAGGACAGACAACTAACCTCTTACATTTGCATTAAAAAAGGCGGGTCACCCCGCCTTTTCTTTATCAATCTGAATCTAGCAAACGAATTTGCTCTAGATGATTACGCTAGGTAATGCACGTATTACTTGATCAAATCGCCTTGCTCAGCAGATACTTCTACTTCACCGGATTTGATTAGTTCAAAGATCTCATCAACTTTAGTAGTTGTTTCATCACTTAAGTTTGGATTTTCTTCAGGAAGTCCAATACCATCGTTTTTCGCATCAAATGTAAGAGTTTCGCCACCTGGGAACTCTCCATCGATTTCTGCTTTGATCATATCAGCTGCAGCTGTGTCGATTTTCTTCATTGCAGAAGTTAAGACTACAGAATCACCGCTATCCATTTTTCCTTCTTCGTATTGGTCAACGTCTACACCGACCATCCATACATCGTCTCCGCCTTCAACCCGAGTTTTCGCTTCGTTGATTGCCCCAACGCCAACTCCACCCGCTGCTGCGAAGATTACATTTACACCACGGTCAAACATTGCTCCAGCAATTTGCTGACCTGCAGCTACATCGTCAAATGTACCTTGGTACACGACGTTTTCTTCTTTAATGCTTACATTTGTATCTAAGTTTTCGTTAGCATACGCAATACCTTGTTGGAAGCCCCAGTTGAACTTTTGAACTGGAGGAATTTCCATACCACCGATGAATCCAGCTTCGCCTTCTTTTAACTCAAGAGCCGTAGCAACACCAGCTAAGAATCCAGCTTCGTGCTCTGCGAAGAAGATAGATACTGTATTTTCACCCACTACTGGGTTGAAATCGCCATTATGTGGAGATCCGTCGATTAGGACGAACTTTGCATCTTCATATTGACTTTGTGCTTGGAAAACCGCTGTTTCAAATTTAAATCCAGGAGTAACAATAAATTTAAATTCTGCATCATATAAGTTTGTAATTTCTTGCATGTAGTCAGCTTCTGTAGTACCTGCCGGCTTTAAGTATTTCTCTTTAATGCCGAAGTCTTCTTTTGCTTGAAGAATCCCATTCCAAGTTCCTTCGTTAAAAGATTTGTCATCGATTGTCCCAGCATCTGTAACCATTCCGACCATTAAGTCAGAACCGCTGCCATCGCCAGAAGCAGTGTCAGAACTACCATTGTTGTCCGTACCGCAACCTACTAAAAAGATCATCGTGGTTAAAACAGTGATGATCGTTGCAATTAAACCCTTTTTCATGCCTTAACTCCCCCAAAATTATAAATTTATAGTAAATTGAAAACCCTTACTATCATTACTATATTCGTAAACTTCCAATATTTCAATATATGTTTTTCAAAGATGAACATATTTTCATGAATAAAAATACCTAGATAAGAAAATTGTCGAAAATTTGCAGATAAATACTAGGTTTCTAGCATTTTCAATGGTAGAAATTACATAAAAGGGGTCTGGCCCGCTCCCCTTTAAAGCGCTAAAGACGCATAAAACCTCCACGCATTTATCTGGTTGCCCGTGCATTTGTAAGCGGTCCTTTGTTTATTGTATGATAGGGTACATAGACAGAAACTTTCCTCTCCTCTTCCTATATAAGAGTGAGTTCATTTTTCATATAAGGACGTGTACTAGAATGAGAATAAATAAATTTATAAGTGACTCAGGTGTTGCTTCAAGGCGCGGAGCCGATAAGCTGATTGAGGAAGGCAAAGTGAAGATCAATGGCAAGGTTGCCAAAATCGGCGGTCAAGTAAACCCCGGAGATGAGGTATTGGTGAACGGTCAAATCATCCGAATTGCCAGAGACAATGTCTATATCGCTTTGAACAAGCCTATTGGCATCACCAGCACCACGGAAAAGAAAGTAAAAGGAAATATCATTGACCTAGTAAATCATCCTCTGCGACTTTCTCATATTGGGCGTCTTGATAAGGAATCAGAAGGCCTGATTTTATTAACAAACGACGGAGATATCATCAATGAAATTTTACGCCCTGAAAACAAACATGAAAAAGAATATATCGTCTCTGTTGATAAGCCGATTACTCCGGACTTTGTGAAGCAGATGTCTGAGGGTGTCAAGATACTAGGAACCAAAACGCTTCCATGTGAAGTGGAGCAACTATCTAAATTTGATTTTAAGATTATTTTGACGCAAGGGTTAAACCGTCAGATTCGACGCATGTGTGCGGAACTTGGGTATGAGGTATTAAGGCTGCAGCGCACCCGGATCATGAATATCGAGCTTGGTAACTTGCCGATGGGACAGTGGCGCGACCTTAGCAAAAAGGAAAAACGCCAGTTGTTTGCTGAGTTGAATTATGAGCCGAAAGAATGGTAATAAAAATGCTTGTCTCACTGACCATAAATTGGTTGTGGGACAAGCATTTTTTATATTGTTTTTTCAGGTAATTCCTGTATAATTGTCCCGAATCATGAATTAATATTCGTCTTAATATATTTGACTTTTGATATACAGGGAGGTTGCTATGACTAACGCCATTATTCAGTTTAAAGATGTGCGCAAGCAGTTTGATAATGATCCTGCTGTGCTTAACGATGTTAGTTTTGAGATAGAACGCGGGAAGTTTTATACCCTGCTCGGCCCATCCGGTTGCGGGAAAACGACGATCCTTCGTCTGATTGCCGGCTTTACGGAGGCAACTGCGGGGGATATTTATTTTAACGGGAAGAAAATTAATAATGTTCCTGCCAATAAACGCCAGGTGAACACGGTCTTTCAAGACTATGCTCTTTTTCCTCACTTAAATGTATTTGAAAATGTCGCTTTTGGGCTGAAAATCAAAAAGATGAAAAAGGCTGATATTGAAAAGAAAGTAACAGAAGCGCTTAGTTTCGTTAACCTTAAAGGCTTTGAATCTCGTGAAATCAGGGAGATGTCCGGCGGTCAGCGCCAGCGTGTCGCAATTGCGCGTGCGATCGTTAATGAACCGGAAGTTATTTTGCTAGATGAACCATTATCCGCACTAGATCTAAAACTGCGTACGGAAATGCAGTATGAATTAAGAGAACTTCAACAGCGCCTTGGCATTACGTTTATTTTCGTTACCCATGATCAGGAAGAAGCCCTTGCGATGTCAGATGAGATTTTCGTCCTTAATGAAGGGCAAATTATTCAAAGCGGGTCGCCAACAGATATTTATGATGAGCCGATCAACCGATTTGTTGCAGACTTTATTGGTGAATCCAATATAGTAGAAGGGCGAATGATCAAGGATTTCCTTGTGGAATTTGCCGGCAAGCAATTTGAATGTGTGGACAAGGGTTTGAAGGACGACGAAAAAGTGGACATTGTCATCCGACCTGAGGATTTGGCAATCACCACACCAGCAGAAGGAAAGCTTCAAGTTCGAGTAGATTCTCAACTGTTCCGTGGTGTTCATTATGAGATAAGCAGCTATGACCAAGAAGGTAACGAGTGGCTTGTTCATTCTACGAAGAAGGCTTCTGTCGGCGATCAAATTGGACTTTATTTTGACCCAGAAGCTATTCATGTTATGCGACTTGGCGAGTCAGAAGAGGATTTTGACAGACGCTTAGAGGGGTATTCCCATATAACCGGAGCGAGCCATGGAAAATAGAGTAACGAAAAATCTTTACTTTATCCCGTATGCTCTTTGGATTGCGCTATTCGTCATAGCGCCGATATTACTGGTTCTCTATTATTCTTTTTTTAATATAGAGGGCGCCTTGTCACTAGAAAACTATCAAAAATTCTTTACTCCCGTCTATTTAAAAATGACATTGAGTTCGTTTTGGTATGCCTTTCTGATCACGGCCATTACCCTGTTGATAGCCTATCCGACGGCATTATTATTAACAAAAACCCGTCACAAATATTTGTGGCTGTTGTTGCTTATTGTTCCTTCTTGGATCAACCTGCTTTTAAAAGCTTATGCCTTCCTAGGTATCTTTGGTACTTATGGAATGGCCAACAGCTTTTTAGAAGTAATTGGGATCGGTTCCCAGCAGATATTATTCACAGACTTCAGTTTTGTGTTTGTTTCGGTCTATATTTTCATTCCATTTATGATCCTGCCGATTTTCAACGCTTTAAATGAACTGAATCCGACACTAACTGATGCTGCAAATGACTTAGGTGCATCCCGCCTAACAACGTTTTGGAGGGTCACATTGCCTCTTACATTGGACGGAGTAAAGGTCGGATGTCAGATTGTTTTTATCCCGGCATTATCCTTGTTTATGCTTACAAGATTGATTGCCGGTAACAGGGTGATTACCCTTGGAACAGCGATAGAACAACATTTCCTTGTCACTCAAGACTGGGGAATGGGTTCGACCATTGCCGTATTTTTAATTATCATCATGTTCCTTTTCATGAAATTGACTGGCAGCAGAAAGCGAGGAATCTAACATGGGTAATAGAAAAACATCTCCATTATCGACGTTATTTCTCGTCTTGATTTTTACGATTCTTTACCTTCCTATCTTCTTCCTTGTGTTTTACTCGTTTAACAGCGGAGGAACAATGTATGATTTTGAAGGCTTTACATTGGATTGGTATAAAGAGCTTTTTGCTGATACGCGACTACTAATCATTGTATTGAACACGCTATTGATCGCTTTACTTTCGGCCCTGATCTCCACCGTTATCGGAGTGATGGGAGCAATCGCTATTTATTCTTTTAAAAATAGGAAAACCAAAAACACGTTATTATCTTTAAATAACGTATTAATTGTCAGTCCTGACGTTATTATCGGCGCTTCCTTCCTTATTCTCTTTACGATGGCCGGAATCAAGCTTGGCATGTTCTCTGTTCTGTTATCCCATATTGCCTTTTGTGTACCCATCGTTGTGTTAATGGTACTGCCAAAGCTATTGGAAATGAGTCCAACCTTGATTGATGCGGCCCATGATTTAGGAGCTAGCCGCTGGGATGTAATGAGAAAGGTTGTGCTGCCATATATCACACCGGGAATATTTGCCGGATTTTTTATGGCGCTGACCTATTCCCTAGATGATTTCGCCGTTACATTCTTTGTGACAGGAAACGGTTTTACCACCCTTTCTGTTGAAATTTACTCTCTTGCGCGCCGGGGAATTGCATTAAACATTAACGCACTATCTACATTACTATTCCTGTTCACCATCGTTCTTGTGATTGTGTACTACTTCATCACAGTTCGTAATAAGCCTACTGGAATGGGGGTCAGACGATGAAGAAGCTTGTACAGTTTACAGTCGCGGTCGTTTTGGCTTCAGCTGTCCTTTGGTATGCCATCACTGAATTGAATTCCGCTCAAGGGTATTCTGGCGGAAATACATTGACCATTTACAACTGGGGCGACTATATCAACATGGATGTGGTCGAGCAGTTTGAAGAGGAAACCGGTGTGAAGGTCATCTATGAAACGTTTGACTCGAACGAAGCGATGAAAACAAAAATAGAACAAGGCGGAACCACTTATGATATTGCGATTCCCTCAGAATACATGATTGATAAAATGATTCAAGAAGATCTGCTGATTCCGCTGGATCATGCTAAGCTACCGAATCTTGGAAACATTGACGAGCGTTTCATGGATCTCCCTTTTGATCCGAAAAATAAATACTCTGTGCCTTACTTCTGGGGAACGGTAGGGATTGTCTACAACCCTTCTATGTTAGATGGAAAAGAGATCACCAGCTGGAACGACCTTTGGGATGAGGATTTAAAAAATGAAATTCTCCTGATAGACGGTGCCCGTGAAGTGATGGGAATGGCACTAAACAGTTTAGGCTATTCTCTAAATGATACGGATAAAGCGCATCTGCTTGAAGCAAAAAGAAAGCTCGACACACTTACTCCGAATATCAAAGCGATTGTCGGCGATGAGAACCGCATGCTAATTGAAAATGAAGAAGCTGCCATCGGACTTGTTTGGTCTGGAGTTGCTGCTGAATTGATGTGGGAAAACGAAGACCTTGAATATGTCGTTCCCGTAGAAGGATCAAACTTGTGGTTTGATAACATGGTCATTCCGAAAACGGCCAAGAATGTAGAAGCCGCACATCAGTTTATCAACTTTATGTTAGAAGCGGAAGTAGCAGCCGAAAATACGGATTATGTGAGTTACTCTACACCAAATAAGGCCGCAATGCCGCTTTTAGATGAAGAGCTGACAGGTGACGAACGATTCTATCCGCCACCAGAGCTGACTGAGAAGCTTGAGGTGTATGAGAACCTCGGAAAAAGAAATCTTGCTTATTATAATGAGCTGTTTTTAGAGTTTAAGATGCACGGTAAGTAACATTGATTGGATGCCACTTTCCTCCTGGAAAGTGGCATTTTTCTTGATTATTTCCTCTTTCGATTAGATTGCCTCTCCTTTTTCGGCTACAATAAAAGGAACTATTTACAAATGGAAATGAGATGGGTATTTTGTTCAAAATTTTTATTATAGAAGACGATAAAACTTTATTTTCAGAGATGGAGGAGCGATTGACTCAATGGACCTATGATGTTCACGGAGTGACTGATTTCAATGCGATACTTCAAGATTTCACAAAAATTAAGCCTGACCTTGTGATTATAGATATTCAGCTGCCAAAGTATGATGGTTTTCACTGGTGCCGGATGATCCGTAACCATTCCAAGGTGCCAATCATCTTCCTTTCATCAAGGGACCACCCGATGGATATGGTTATGTCTATGCAACTTGGTGCCGATGATTTTGTGCAAAAGCCCTTCCATTTTGATGTGCTCATCGCCAAAATACAGGCAACGCTCAGACGGGTATATCAATACAGTGCCGAGCCGATTAACTTAAAAACGTGGGCCGGGGCAACGATTGATTTTGAAAAAAACACCGTATCCAATCAAAAGGGAACGATTGAGTTGACGAAGAATGAACTATTTATCCTTCGTTCACTGATTGAAAATAAAAACAAGATTGTCAGTCGCGATGAATTGATTAATCGGTTGTGGGATGATAAACGCTTTGTAAGTGATAATACGTTAACTGTTAATGTAAATCGACTTCGCAAGCATCTGGAGCAAATAGGACTTGGTAAATATATTGAAACGAAGGTCGGCCAGGGGTATATCGCTCTTGAAGGAGATTCCATTCATGATTAAGACCTATTTGAAAGAAAAGAGAAGTTGGATCGTGTTTTTTATATCCGTTCAGCTTTTACTTATCTTTATTGCCTATTTAGATGCGTCCGTCAGCTTGACTGCCATCTTTTACTTCAACTTCCTTTCTACCCTCTTGCTAATAATTTTCCTTTTTTTTCGCTATCAAAAAGAGGCAGCATATTACAAGGAGTTAAAGGAGTTAAATCCTGCAATGGACCTTTCAGAAATGACAGAAGCTAAGAGTCCTTTTGAAGAAATTGTTCAGAAATCATTAACAGATTTCATCTATCACCAGAAGCAACAACTTTCCCGGCAAACTTTAGAGCTCGATCAGGAAAAGCAAGATTTGTTGGCCTGGATACATGAAGTGAAAACTCCATTGACCGCGATGAAGCTGATGGTTGATAGACTTGAAGACCTTAAATTGAAAAAGCAAATAACCTTCGAGTGGCTTCGGATCCACTTGCTGTTAGATCAGCAGCTTCACTCTCGAAGAATTTCATCCATGGAAAATGATTTATTCGTGGAAAAAGCAGATTTGGAAACCATTATTTTTGATGAAATTAAAACACTGCAATCTTGGTGCATTCAAAAGGGGATTGGTTTTGAAGTAGATCTGAAGGAGCAATTTGTATGGAGTGACAGCAAGTGGCTTTCTTTTGTCATCAGGCAATTTCTTACGAATGCGGTCAAGTATAGTGAATCAGGCGACATAGAAATAAAAAGCTTTACTGAAGACGGCATGATAAAGCTATCCATTACAGATTATGGGGTGGGGATAAGCAACCGTGATTTGCCAAGGATTTTTGAAAAAGGATTCACATCCACTTCTAACCATCATAACCAGGCAGCAACAGGAATGGGCTTATATTTAGCCACACAGGCAGCAAATGCACTTTCCATCACCATTACTGTTGAATCCGCGTTATCTAAAGGGTCTACTTTTACCCTTACCTTCTCAAAAACTAACCAGTTCACCAACGTTTGGAGCATGTGACAAAACTGTCACACGCTTCTTCATTTTGTTAGGTGAATCGAAGGAAATGGAAATATCTCCGTTTTATAATGGTGATAGAAAAGGAGAGTGAAAGCATGACCATCTTGCATGCCTCAAATATACAAAAAAGCTACGGTAATCGATTTAACAGGCAAGAAGTACTAAAAGGAATCGATATAATATTAGAAGAAGGCGAGTTCGTGAGTATCATGGGGGCTTCCGGCTCTGGGAAAACCACCCTACTCAACGTCCTATCATCCATAGATAAAGTCTCAGAAGGTAACATTCGAATCAACAACAAAGAGATTACCACCCTTAAGGAAAAACAGCTGGCAGAGTTCCGGAAGCACCATCTTGGATTCATCTTTCAGGAATATAACCTGCTTGATACTTTAACTGTAAAAGAGAATATCCTATTGCCGCTGTCCGTAGCTAAAGTATCCAAAAAGATAGCCGACGAGAAGTTTCAGGCAGTAGCGGACGAGCTTGGAATTTTTGATATAAAGGACAAATATCCAAATCAAATCTCCGGCGGACAAAAGCAGCGAACCTCTGCAGCGAGAGCCTTCATCCATGAGCCAAGCATCATTTTTGCAGACGAACCAACAGGTGCACTAGATTCCAAAGCCGCTTCTGACTTGTTAAACAAGCTCAGCGACCTGAACAAAAAACGAAAAGCAACCATCATTATGGTGACACACGATCCTGTCGCAGCAAGCTATTGCAGCAGAATCATCTTTATCAAAGACGGGCAAGTCTACACGCAACTGAATAAAGGAGATGAAACACGACAGGACTTTTTCAAGGACATCATGCGCACTCAAGGTGTGCTTAGCGGGGTGCAATATGAGCACTAATCAATTGATCCTCCGTAACCTGAAAAAGAATATTAAAAATTATCTACTATATGTCTTTGCATTGGTGTTCACTGTCGCTCTTTATTTTTCCTTTGTCACCTTGCAATTCGACCCTTCCATGGATGCAGCGGAAGGTACAGTAAAAGGAGCAGGTGCGATAAAAGCTGCCTCTGTATTATTGATTGCCATTGTCTCTGTCTTTTTGCTGTATGCCAACACTATCTTCATCAAGCGTCGCAGCAAGGAAATTGGGCTATTCCAACTGATCGGGATGACAAAAGGAAAGATTTTTCGCATCTTGACCATGGAAAATTTTATCCTTTATTTCTCTTCCACCTTACTTGGCGTTTTAGCCGGCTTTTCATTCTCTAAGCTTATTTTACTGATTTTGTTTAAAGTTACAGGTGTTGATTCAGCAGCTGAATTGCGCTTTTCCCCTGAAGCGCTAAATCAAACGCTACTGGTGTTTGGGTGTATCTTTGTGCTGATCATGGCAATGAATTATCTTTTTATCAAAAAGCAGACCATTCTCTCCTTGTTTCGCGTCCTTTCTTCCTCAGAGGAAATGGTTAAAAAAATCTCCGTTTGGGAGATCCTTATTGGCATAGCTGGATTGGTCCTTATTAGCTCTGGTTACTATATATCTTCGAGAATGTTCGACGGAAATTTGTCCTCTGTTAACATCCTCTTTCTGACCATGATTTATATCCTCGGCTCCGTTATTATCGGAACTTATTTATTTTATAAAGGCTCTGTTCGATTTATCTTTCATTTAATCCGTAAGAAAAAAGGTGGCTATTTATCAATCAATGAGGTCTTGTCCCTTTCTTCCATCATGTTCCGGATGAAGTCGAACGCCTTCTTGTTGACGGTCATTACTACCGTTTCAGCGTTAGCAATCGGGCTATTGTCTTTAAGCTATATCTCTTATTATTCTGCGGAAAAATCTGCCGAGCGAAATGTACCTAATGATTTCTCCATCTACCATTCAGAGGATGCCGCCACGTTTAAAAAAGCACTGGAAGACGAAGAAATCTCCTATACCGTAAAGGAGATAGAAGTGTATCAAGCTAATGTGAATATGGAAGAGGTTTTAAATTCAGATACGGAAGGACTCAATGTCGATCCAGGTTCTCTCCAAACAGCTGTGATTGGAGAAAGTTCCGTGGATGGCCTTGAACTATCAGAAGGAGAGGCGATACTTAGCGGATACAGTAGTGCGCTTTCTTCCTTAATCACCTTTAAAGACTCAGGTAGGATTGAGCTGATAGGTAAGACGGAGCGGATTCCTCTGGATTATTTAGAATTAAGGGATGATTTCATATTATCTTCTCCCTATACATTTAGCGGATTTCCAGTAGTAGTGGTGGATGAATCTGTCATGGAAAAGCTATCAAATGACCTAGATCAAGAAATTCAGAGATCTTCTTTCCTATATACGGGAATTGATATCCCTGACGAGCAGGATTTAGACCACGCCAACACCATTTTCACAGAGCTTGACTTAGCGAACACTTGGCCAAATGAGTCTCAGTTACTTACAAGCAACAGCATGAAAAACAACATGGGATTTGTCATGTTTATTGTTGGATTCCTCGGTCTGACATTCTTAATCACATCCGGTTGCATTCTTTACTTTAAACAGGTGGATGAAAGTGAAGAAGAACGGCCAAACTATACCATTTTACGGAAGCTCGGCTTCACACAATGGGATTTACTCAGAGGGATACAAGCTAAACAGCTTTTCAATTTTGGGATACCACTTATTGTCGGCTTGCTTCACAGCTATTTTGCCGTTCAGTCAGGCTGGTTCTTCTTTGGAACCGAAGTATGGACGCCGATGATTATCGTCATGATCATCTATACGGGGCTTTATTCGATATTCGGATTACTCTCTGTTATCTACTATAAAAGAGTGATTAAAGATGCACTTTAAGCAGGAAAGGGATTCGTCCCTTTCCTATTTTTTATGCCTCTTCCAGCCTTCCTAATCGTTGAAGCATTAGCGTAGAGAAAATATAACAATTTCATTGATATTATTTCTCAATTACTTATTGACTTCCCTTATTAATAGTCTTATAGTAATAGTTGTAGCGACACTGATAATCATTATCATTATTGTAAACATAATTTAAACTGGGGGTTACATAATGGTTCGCCTATACACAAAAGACCTGAACATTGGCTATGGTGAACGCTTAATCATAAAAGACTTATCTATTGAAATACCAGACAAACAGATTACAACGATTATTGGCTCTAACGGCTGCGGAAAATCCACGCTATTAAAAGCCATCACTAGAATCATCTCCCACCAATCTGGAGCTATCCTGCTAGATGGACAAGAAATTGCCAAAGAAAACACGAAATCACTGGCAAAAAAAATGGCGATTCTGCCTCAAACGCCTGAAAGTGTAAGCGGATTAACTGTCGGAGAGCTGGTATCCTATGGTCGTTTCCCCTATCAAAAAGGTTTTGGAAGATTGACCAAAAAGGATTATGAGGTCATAGACTGGGCACTTGAGGTGACAGGGACAACGGAATTTAAATACCGCTCGGTTGACGCGCTATCGGGTGGTCAACGCCAACGCGTTTGGATTGCGATGGCCTTGGCTCAGGAAACGGAAATCATTTTCCTAGATGAACCTACCACCTACTTGGACATGGCTCACCAGTTGGAAGTGTTGGAGCTTCTGCAAAAGCTAAATAGAGAACAGGAACGCACCATTATCATGGTCCTGCACGATTTAAACCAGGCAGCCAGATTTGCCGATTACCTTATTGCTTTAAAAGATGGAAACATCATCAAATCAGGAAATTGCGAAGAAGTAATTACACCTGAAGTTTTAAGAGGAGTATTTCAAATCGACGCCCAAATTGGCCGCGATCCACGAACAAACAAGCCTATGTGCTTAACCTACAACTTACTTAAAGGAGACAACCAAGATGAAAAAATTAATGATTCCATTCGTATTCATGCTATTGCTGGTCGTTAGTGCCTGCGGAAACACAAATAATAATGCAAGTAATAATACAAGTAATAATAATGCTGATAGTTCTAATGAAGGTAATGCTTCCTCCTCTGAAACTATCACTTATGAAGCAGAAACAGGTCCAATTGAAGTACCAGCAGATCCTCAAAGAGTTGTAGTAATAAACTCCTTTGTTGCTGGAAATGTCATGGCCCTTGGAACAAATATTGTTGGAACGGATTCTTGGGCAATGGCAAATCCGCGTTACCAAGAGTACCTTGAAAATGCCGAAGAAATCACCGATCAAGATTTAGAGAAAATTATTGAACTAGATCCAGATCTAATTATCGCTGCCTCCAATACGAACAACCTGGAGCAGTTAGGCGAAATTGCGCCAACTGTCGCATACACTTACGGGAAAGTGGACTATCTTACACAACATATTGAAATTGGTAAACTATTGAACAAAGAAGAAGAAGCTCAAAAATGGGTGGATGACTTCAAAGCACGTGCTAAAGAAGCTGGAGAAGAGATCCGTGCTAAAATCGGTGAAGATGCGACTGTATCTGTTATCGAAAACTTTGATAAAGAGCTTTACGTTTTTGGGGACAACTGGGGCCGCGGCACAGAAATCCTTTATCAAGAAATGAAGCTGAAGATGCCTGAGAGAGTAAAAGAAGAAGCTTTAGAAGCTGGATACTATACACTTTCTTTTGAAGTATTGCCTGAGTTTGCAGGTGATTATGTTGTGTTCAGTAAGGATTCTAACGGAGATACTTCATTCCAGGAAACAGATACGTACAAGAATATTCCTGCTGTGAAGAATGGTCAGGTTTTTGAAGCGGATGCAAAAGAATTCTATTTTAACGATCCGATTTCCCTTGATTTCCAGTTGGAGTTCTTTAAAGATAGCTTTTTAGGAAACTAAGACTTTGTTGGAGGGATACTTCTTTTATTAGAAGGTCCCTCTTATTCTATAAAAGAAAAGATGAGGCAAATGAAGATTGCGTTGGAACGAAGCATTCCTTTTACAATTAAATTTATTGGGGCAATCATCGTCTTTGGGGCGGTGTTTTTTGCTGCTATGGTGCTCGGTGCTGCTGATACTGCCGTTCGAGATGTATGGTTGGCTTTAACTTCACCAGGAACGAGTGGCGATAAAATCTTGATCATTAGAGAAATACGGCTACCACGTGAGGTTGCTGCGATTTTTGTTGGGGCTGGGTTATCGGTTGCTGGTGCCATTATGCAAGGAATGACAAGAAATCCTCTTGCAGATCCAGGACTTCTAGGGTTGACGGCTGGAGCGAACGCTGCTCTTGCTATCACACTGGCATTCTTACCTTCTATTAACTACTACGGCGTTACCATTGCGTGTTTTATTGGGGCTGCTGTAGGGGCAATTATGGTGTTTGGTTTAGGTGCGATGAAAAAAGGCGGATTTTCACCTCTGCGGATTGTCCTTGCAGGCGCAGCAGTCTCTGCCTTTCTTTTTGCCATAGCAGAAGGAGTCGCGCTGACCTTTAAGCTCTCGCGCGATGTTTCCATGTGGACAGCAGGTGGAATTATTGGCACAACTTGGGGCCAGTTGCAATTGATTATTCCGTTAATCACGGTTGGCTTACTTGTGGCTCTATTCCTTTCTAGACAACTGACCATACTTAGTCTCAGCGAGGAAGTTGCGGTTGGCTTGGGGCAAAAGATTGCCTTGGTAAAAGGGATATTGTTTTTTGTCATTATTTTGTTGACCGGTGCCTCTGTCGCACTTGTCGGAAATATGGCGTTTATCGGACTGATGGTTCCTCATATCGTGCGTGCCATTGTAGGAACAGATTATCGTTTCATTTTGCCGATGTCCGCAATTTTAGGAGCTACCTTCATGCTTTTTGCTGACACACTGGGACGTACCATCAACGCGCCTTTTGAAACGCCTGTCGCTGCAATTGTAGCAATGGTCGGCCTCCCCTTCTTCCTTGTTATTGTCCGTAAAGGAGGGAAAGCATTCTCATGATTCATCCATCTATTTTAAGAAAGCAACGTATTATTGTGGTTCTCTTGGGTTTACTTATCTTGGCTACTATTGTTATTGGAATTGGCATTGGACCGGCTTCTCTGTCGTTCGAACGGCTACTACCGACCATTTTAGGTCAAGGGAGTTTTAAAGAGGAGTTTGTTTTGTTTTCTATCAGGCTTCCGCGTATTATAATCACCATACTTGCCGGCATGGCGCTTGCACTATCCGGTGCGATTCTTCAAGGGATCACTCGTAATGATCTCGCTGATCCTGGGATTATCGGAATAAATGCAGGTGCAGGTGTGGCTATATCCATTTTCTTTTTGTATGTTCCAATTAACGTTGGTTCATTTGTCTATATGTTACCGGCAGTTGCATTCTTCGGAGCGCTTATCACGGCCATGTTAATTTATTTGTTCTCGTATCAGCGGAATGGAGGGCTTCAGCCTGTTCGGCTCGTGTTGGTCGGAGTTGGTTTTTCGATGGCGCTATCTGGTATGATGATTATCTTAATTTCTTCTGCAGAGCGTGTAAAAGTAGATTTCATCGCCAAATGGCTGGCAGGTGGAATTTGGGGTGCTGATTGGCCATTCATACTGGCATTGTTGCCGTGGCTGCTTGTATTGGTTCCTTTTACTTTGTATAAAGCCAACCGGTTGAATCTGCTTGGAATGAGTGAGCCTGTGGCGATCGGGGTTGGGGTATCTCTTGAAAAAGAACGATTGGTTCTGCTGTTGACAGCTGTAGGATTGGCGGCTTCAGCGGTTTCGGTGACAGGTGGTATTGCCTTCGTTGGTTTAATGGCTCCGCATATAGCAAAATCCTTGGTGGGACCTAGAAACCAATTGTTCCTGCCTGTAGCGATCTTGATTGGCGGCTGGCTGCTATTGTTTGCAGACACGGTCGGACGCAACTTGATTGATAGCGGAATTCCAGCGGGCACCATGGTCGCGTTGATTGGGGCACCTTACTTTATGTATTTATTGTTGAGGAAGTAAGAATAGGAATTTATATGGGGGTCTCTGTTACCGTATTTAGTTTTGCGGAGGGGTTTCAGGCCTTGAGACGCCCTCTCTGTTACCGTTTTTGCTTTTGCGGAGGGGTTTCGGGCCTTGAGACGCCCCCTCTGTTACCGTTTTTGCCTTTGCGGAGGGGTTACAGGCCCTGAGACACCCTCTCTGTTACCGTTTTTGCTTTTGCATAGCGATTTAGTCGTTGAGATTCAGAAAAGGGGTCTAACCTTAGTGTTCCACGTGAAACGTAAAAAGGTGCAACCCGTTTAAAGGTCACACCTTCATCCATTTTATTGCATATCCTTCTGCCATCTTGCATAGCCGCCTAGCATATTACGGACATCCTTCACCCCTTTTGCCTGCAGCAAACTTATCGCAATCGCTGACCGAACACCAGACCCACATTGAATAATAAGAGGACGATCTTCCGGCACCTCTTCCAACCTATCAAGCAAGGTGCCTAGCATGATGTGTTTTGCACCTTCAATATGTCCACTTTTCCACTCTGAATCATGCCTTACATCAATGACTTGTGCACCTTCCTCAAGCAACTCCTTCGCCTCTTTCGGTGTAATATCATGATAGGACTCAAGATCTGATGTCATGCGAATCGCAAGATCCACATCCATGTAATAGAAGAGATTATCGATCCCTATAGATTGAAGCGTTTTCTGAATTTCCTCAAGCTTATCAGGGTCCGTCAACAAATAAAGTGGCTGTTCATAGTTGATGATCCAACCAGCCCAGCTAGTAAATGCCTGATTAAATGGAATGTTAATGGTTCCTTCTATATGCTCTTTTGAAAAGAGGGCCGCTTCCCGTGTATCAATGACCTGTGCCCCTTCTTTTATTTTCTTCGTTAAAATAGTTATGTCATCCAGTCGCTCTGGCTTTCGTAGCTCTAAGGTGAAGTTTGGCCCAACTTTATTCACTTGCTTCATAATGCCAAAATACTTCGGAGGTTCCGGCTGTCCTTCCAACAGCTCAGATGCAAAGCTCTCCATATCATCGTGCTGAAATGCCCAGTTTACTCTTCTTTCATAGCCAATAGTGGAAGAAGGAATGGCACCCAGTGATTTTCCACAAGCACTTCCCGCCCCATGACCTGGCCAAACTTGAACATAATCCGGGAGACCCTCCAATTTTGATAAAGAGGCATACATGTCTTTTGCCCCCTTATCAGCTGTACCTTTCTTTTGAGCAGATTTTTCTAAAAGATCCGGCCGGCCTACGTCCCCTACAAACACGAAATCACCTGTAAAAATACCCATCGGATGTTCTGTCTTCGCTCCCCCATCTGTTACTAAAAAAGAAAGACTTTCCGGTGTATGACCTGGCGTGTGCAACACCTGAAACAAAATATTCCCAAGTTTTATTTCATCCCCATCTTTCACTAATTGATGAGGTAGCTCACTTATATTTTCATATTTCCAATCCTTATCTCCTTCATCTGAGAGGTACATTTTCGCACCTAAGCGTTTCGCTAATTCCCTTGATCCTGCCACAAAATCAGCATGAATATGGGTTTCCAACGCTCCCACAATACGGAGCCCCTCTTTTGTTGCAGCTTCTATATACGGCAGAATGTCTCTCGCCGGATCAATGATGAATGCTTCTTTGGAAGCCTGACAGCCAACCATGTAAGATGCTTGCGCCAAACCTTCGTCATAAAAAAACTTCAGTAACATTCTTTATCCTCCTTTTTAAGCCGTTTTGCTTTTTATTCCCTTTTCAGGTTCTCCTTAACCAGACTAATTATTTTGTTGAAACTATCTTTATGCCTGTTTCGTATAAAGGGTAGGAGCGTGAGAATAATGTATATGACCATCAAAGAACCAAGCGAAAAAATCGCAAATCAAGCTGTAAAAGTATGGCGGATTTCCAACACGATTGGGCACGGTATCGCCATCATTGTATTAGGCATCCTGCTATATTGTAGCGAGCACTACCAATGGTATGGTTGGATCCAGGTTACTCTGTATATAATCTTTGGCATTATCGTTTTATCAGCTATTTACTCTATTTTTATTGAACCTGTTTTTCTTCAAAAGACTTGGCGTTATGAGATTGATGAAGACTTTGTCCAAATGAAAAACGGTAAGTGGAATGAAAGTCATACATTGGTCCCGATGGAAAAAGTGGAGTTTGTCCGAACCGAGCAGGGTCCGATCATGAGGAAATTTGAACTTTTCAACCTTATAATAGGGACCACTACGACTCAGCACACCATACCTGCTATCCCTGCAGAAAAGGCCAAAAGATTAAAAGCAGAGATTGCACAGCTAGCAAAAGTTAAAGAAAGCGACCTGACAGAAAGGGAGGAAGAATAATGTCTCAGGAAGTCAAAAGGTTTCATCCGGCCTGGATAGCAGTCGAGCTTTTTGCTCTAATGAAAAATTCCATCGCCATCTTCCTCTTTCTTTTTGTGTTAAAAATCAATTCTACTTCTGACTGGATTGTATGGGGACGTTACCTATTCCTGATAGGGATTGCATGGACGTTGATTGTCATCGTTCTGAAATGGTTTCTTTACCGGTATGAGGTGGTTGGGGATTCTTTTGTTCTTAAGGAGGGCGTTTTCGTAAAAGAACAGCGTACCGTTTCCTTTGACAAAATTCAGAACCATCATTCAAAGACAACCTTTATCCATAAATGGTTCGGTTTGACCTCTTTAACCTTGGAAACAGGAACAACAGTAGAAGGTTCCGCTGTGAATTTCCCGGTCTTGACCGTCTCTGAAAAAGAACGAATCCTTTCAAAGTTGTTAGATAAAGACCTTTCAGAAGGAGACGTTGACCAGGAGAAGAAAGAATATGGTGGCGTTAAGAAGGTTCACTCCCGCTCAAGTAAAAAGGATTTATTGAAAGCCTCCTTTACATCGTTGAGTTTTCTGGCCATCTTTCCGTTGCTTACGACCATCTATTTCAACCTTGTCGATTTTTTCAATATCGAAGACACTGCTGAAGGCGCATTTGACTATTTGCTTTTGCATTGGTGGATGTTGATCATTCTTTTTGTCCTGGCCATGGTCATCTCTGTCGGAATCGGCTATTTGCAGACAACCATCAAGTATGGAAATTACGAAATTAGCGATGACTCCGAGCGTATCTATATAAAAAAAGGGGTCGGAAGCACAAGCAGCTTTGCCATTTCCAAAGAGAAAGTTCAAGCCATTGTCGTGGAACAATCACTGGTAAAACGCCTTCTTGGCCTCGCATCCATCAAACTCATCAGTGTAGGTGAAATGAAAACAGAAGAGCAAGAAACAAGCTCCCTCTACCCTTTCATGTCAAAACACGAGGCGTACTTGTTGCTAGAAACACTGTTACCTCAATATCCCATTCAAGAGAAAATGGAACGCTTCCCGATCAAAGTGCTTTGGTACAAGCTCTTGGTGCCATACTATTTTACAATCATTGCAGCGGTCGGTCTTTTCATTTTCAAAAAAGAATGGCTCTGGGCAGCAGGCGTTGTCTTTGCTATCTCACTGGTCACACGTGTACTTGATTACTTTTTCACCAGCTACCTTCGCCAAGGAAACACCGTTCAAATCCGAAAAGGCGGGCTCACAAATGAAACGTTTATCACCCACTACAACCGTATCCAACAAGTATCTGTCGAACATTCCTGGCTGCAACGCCGATTTGGAATTGCCACCTTGTACTTTCAGAACCGTGCAAACCCGCTACATATCAGTGAACTAAATGGAGTGTCAAAAGACGAAGCCGAAGAGTTTTATAACTGGTTTAGAGGGAAAAGGGAGAGGTTGGTTAGGCGGGAGAGGGTTTCTTAAAGTCATTTTGAAAATAAAAAAGCAAGGCTCCCTCTGATGAGTTAAGTTTAGGGTAGCCTTGCTTTTTACTGGTTTGTATTTATGTCCTAAACATATAAACCAGTTATCGGATCAGCATCTTGGAAGACAGCTCTTGATCCTTTTCCACCATCTGTTCTACAGACTGTCTGGTCATTTCTTCGTTATGCAACATAAGGGCTTTATAGTTTTCTGTCAGTTGTTCTAAAGTGCGGTTTATTTCATTCAACTTATTGACGACATCTAATCGGTTGCCGTTTCCTATTGAAGAGGGGAAAGAGGATGTAAGAGCTTCTGAGGAGGCTTTCATTTGTGTTAGGGCCTGCTCTATCTCACTTTTCTTTATTTTAATTTCTGTACTCATATGGAGACCTCCATTGGTTTAATTGTATCGATTGGCAGCTCGTTCTTCTGCAAGCTGCAACTCTAATGAAGCGATGGTCTGTTTTAGTGAGTTGATTTCACGATGAAGTTGTTGAATTTTATTTTCGATACCTGAGAAGATCGTACTAAATTGGCTTTGCTCCATTTCTGAATAATAATGAAGCATTCCATTTGTCCGGATATCTTCAAATCGGTTGGCAAGTGTCCCCTGCCAAGTGAACGAGGAAAGTTCGGGCCGTGTGACAGAAGCTCTAAAACCAGCAAACTCCTGTTGTTTGCCCCTCAGTTGACTTTGACAGTCTTGAAGACGCTGAAGATGCTGCTGCTTTTCCCTGAGCAGCGCATTGTAATATGCGATAGACAAGTTCATCACCTCTTAAAATTTATGGTGAGCCTCTATGTAGAAGGCTGATTTAGCTCCGTTTATTTCTCAATACTTTCTACTATAACATGGAAGAAAAATACCAAAATGATGAAAACTATTTATTTTTGTGTTGGTTCAGATGGGTAATTTATACTATTTTGTGAGATTTGAGTGGAATAAGTCGATTTACACCCTAACGGACGAAAAGAACTACTTATTAAATAGCACATTATTTGGAAAATGAAACCTGGTTTTTGCGTTTTTGGGGAGGGAGTGGGTTCTATTGGACTGAATTATTGATAATTATGGCTGTTCGGGCGTTTATAGGGCTTCTATACGACTGAACTCCATGGTTTGCCGGGACTTCGGGCATATAGAAGCCTTCTATACTACCGAACAACTTGCTTCCCCGAGCCTTCGGGCATATAGAGGCCTCCTATACTACCGAACAACTTGCTTCCTCTAGCCTTCGGACATATAGTGGCCTCCTATACTACCGAACAACTTGCTTCCCCGAGCCTTCGGGCATATAGTGGCCTCCTATACTACCGAACAACTTGCTTCCTCGAGCCTTCGGGCATATAGTGGCCTCCTATACTACCGAACAACTCGGTTCCTCGAGCTTTCGGGCATATGGAGGCCTTCCTATCCTTAAAATGTTAATAACTAACCTCAATACCCCCGCCCAACATCCACCCTATTCCGCAACTCCACTCCGCTCTCCACAGCATCCAACGTCTCCAAGAAACACTCCACTGCTTCTTCAGGCGTTGTGATTGCGGAAATATGCGGGGTAACCGTTACTCCTGGATGGCTCCACAGCGGACTGTCAGCAGGTAGGGGTTCCTCTTCAAATACATCGAGAACGGCGGCTTTAAGCGCCCCACTATCCAATGCGTTCAACAAGGCTCCATGATGCACAGTCCCACCTCTGCCCACATTGATGAACACCGCTTGATTCATACAACCAAAAAACTGCTCATCAAACAATCCCGCCGTCTCCTTCGTCAGCGGCAAGGTATTTATGATAAAGTCCGCAGCCCCTAAACTACTATCATCAACCCCCTCCAAAGACATCACCCTAAAAAAGTGTTCCTTATCCCTACCGCTACGCGACACACCCTCCACTTGCACTCCAAAAAATCCTAGAATCTTAGCCAACTCCTGACCAATCTCTCCTGTGCCAAAAACCACTACTTTCATCTCATCCAAAGTACGGGGGGCTACCATCTTCCATTCCCCTCGCCCCTGCTGCTCACGAAACCTATCGTGATGTTGTGCTTCTTTTAACATGTAACTAAGCGTATACTCCCCAATTTTCCTTCCAAATGAAGTAATCGTTCTTGTTAAAAGAACATCCTCAGGCCAGTCGCCGTTCAACTCCATGTAACGATCGACCCCGGCCCCTAACGAATGTACCCACTTAATTCCACCAAAATGAAAACTGATCGTAGGGTGAAATGCCACAAAAGCATCCGCCCAATCTAAGTCCCCCGATGAAACCTCCCCATCGGGTACAAAACGCACACGCCTGCCGTTCAACATCTCTTCAGCATTCAGTAACCCCTCTAACTCGTCAACCAACCTACCTGTAAAAAGGATATTAGTAATTTTCATAAGTCGCACACGCTCCACTAATTCATTTTTGCTTTATTTTATCATGATAGAGTCAAAGTGTAGTAGCACACATAAACGCAAGAATGCGTGATTATAACAGAAAACCACCTAAATATTGGGTTAATATTTGATAAATCTCTGCAACATCTGTAAAATAAGAGATGTTAAATTAATATTTAGGGGGAGTTCGATGAAAAAGAATAGTTTTCTAGTCTTATCTATGGTCTTAGTACTATCTTTATTTCTAGCTGCATGTGGCGGGGATAATGGATCTAGTGGTGAAGGTAGTTCTGAAGATCCGAAGTTAATGAGCATGCTGACAGGTGGAACGAGTGGTACATACTATCCGCTTGGTGGCGCAATGGCTAAAGTAATTACTGATGAAACTGATATTCAAACGGACGCTGTTTCTTCCAATGCTTCGGCTGATAATGTAGTAGCATTAGCTGAGGGTGAAGCAGAAATCGCTTTCGTACAAACAGACGTTATGGCTAATGCTGTAGAAGGTACGAACGCATTTGAAGGGAAAGCGGTTGACAATGTATTGGCACTTGGATCTTTGTATCCAGAAACCATTCAAATTGTAACACTTGCTGATTCTGGGATTTCTAGTGTAGAAGATTTAAAAGGGAAAAAGGTTTCTGTAGGTGCTCCTGGTTCAGGTACTTACATTAATGCAGAGCAAATCCTTGAAATTCATGGCATGACAATGGATGATATTGATGCGCAAAACCTAGACTTTGGTGAGTCAACTGGTGGAATCCAAGATGGTAATATCGATGCGGCTTTCATTACTTCTGGTACTCCAACAGGTGCGGTTGACGGTTTATCCGCTACTAACCCTGTAAGTATCGTTCCAATTGCACAAGATAAAGTAGAAGAGTTAGTGGAAGCATATCCTTATTATGCTGCTGATACCATTCCAGCTGGAACTTACGGCATGGAAAATGAAGTAAACACAGTAGCTGTTCTTGCGATGTTAGCAGTATCTAAAGATCTTTCTGAAGATCTAGTTTACAAAATCACAAAAGCAATCTATGAAAATACAGATGCAATTTCCCACGCTAAGGGTGAATTCATCACAATTGAAACAGCAACGGACGGAATCGGTATCGACTTCCACCCTGGTGCTGAAAAGTACTTTAAAGAAGAAGGTCTATTAGATTAATTTAAAATAACAGGACCAGATTGGCCGACACTTAATTTCCATTATGCTGTCGGTCCTTCTTTTTTATTTATGAGCTGCTAATAGCTATTTTTTAGGTGGGTTACCATGAAAAAGAAAGTAATTGCCATTATTTTATCCTCTACAACCGTATTACTCTTATTGGGCCTTTTTTTGGTCCCATTTCGAACCGCGCTAGTTTTCCATGTACAAAACACCGAACAAATACAAGCATTCCTTCCCATTGATGAAGAGGACACATTTCAAATCATCTTTACACACTCCATCCATTTAACAGATGTAGTGGAAAAGTATAGGGTGCGAGATGATCGCCACATCGTACAAACAGAAATTATTTACGAAGAATTCGGGATAGGCATGCCATCGAATGCGGAAGAGGGAGAAGAATTTGTATATGAAGATGGAAAATATCATATAAGAGATTTAAATAACGTATTCTCCTCCATGAATGTCCGAAACGGCAAGACCGTTTCTAAGAATCGCCTTGCCTGGGGCGAGAATGGAGAAAAGATGGTATGGTTTAACGAATACTTTACTCCAGGAGACTGGTATAATGTAAGAGTAGAAGAGTTGACATTATGGCAGTATATGAAAGGAATGAAAATACATGAGTGATAAAAACGACCGACAGGAATTAACGGCTGAAGAACAAGAAAAGCTGCTAGAGAAGTACGATCCGGATGCACAAACAAGAAACCTTACCGGTTACGCAGCAAAAGTTGTCTTCTTTATGTTGATTGCCTTTTCTCTTTTTCAACTATACACAGGAATATTTGGTCAGCTTACCGCATACTTGCAACGTACGGTTCACTTAGGTTTTGCTTTGACTTTGATATTCTTGCTATTTCCAGCCAGAAAAGGCGGAAACAAAACAAAAATTGCTTGGTATGATTATATTTTAGTAGGGTTGACCGTTGTAGTATGCGGATATTGGCCAGTTTACTACGACACGTTAGTTCAACAAATAGGAAGCATCACTTCCGCACAAGCTGTTATTGGTGGCTTGGCCATCCTCCTAGTTATTGAAGCAACAAGACGTGCCATCGGCCTGCCGATTACCATTATCGCCGTCGTGTTTATGGTTTACGCGCTTTTCGGCCCTTATATGCCAGGAATGCTGATTCATAGAGGACTTAGTCTCGAACAATTGATTCAATCTATGTTCTTTACAACAGATGGGATCCTTGGTACACCGTTACAGGTATCATCTACCTATATTTTCTTATTCTTATTATTTGGTTCATTCTTGGTTCAAACTGGGGTTGGGAACTATTTCAATGATTTGGCAATTTCTATTGCCGGCAGACGAACAGGTGGACCTGCAAAGGTTGCAATTTTCTCCAGTGCTTTACAAGGTACGATTTCCGGTAGTTCCGTTGCTAACACGGTTACGACTGGATCTTATACGATTCCGTTGATGAAACGATTAGGGTATCACCGTAACTTCGCTGGTGCAGTAGAAGCAGCAGCATCCACTGGCGGACAAATCATGCCGCCAATAATGGGAGCGGCCGCCTTCTTAATGATCGAATTTGCAGGTGTTCCTTATTGGGAAATTGCTAAAGCCGCAACAATCCCTGCTATTCTATATTTCTCTGGAATTTGGATTATGACCCACTTAGAAGCAAAAAAACAAGGGTTACTCGGTTTGCCGAAGGAAGAAATACCAAAGAAAAAGGAAGTACTGAAAAAGATACATCTTTTACTGCCTATCATCGTCATTGTTGTCCTATTGTTCCAAGGTTTCAGTATTGAGAGAACGGCATTATTAGGTATTTTGAGTACGATCATTGTAAGTTTATTTAGAAAAGATACCAGAATTACTCCAGCTAAATTCATCCTTGCTCTAACAAGCGGAGCACGCACTGCGCTTGGTGTTGCAGCTGCAACAGCTTGTGCGGGTATTATTGTGGGAGTGGTAACAAAAACTGGTCTTGGACTTAAACTTGGAAACAGTCTTGTAAGTATGGCTGCTTCCATTACATCCACGCCAACATTATTATTATTACTGACTCTATTCTTCACGATGATCGCATCCATCATCTTGGGAATGGGTTCACCGACAACTGCGAACTATATCATTACGTCTACGATTGCACTTCCTGCAATTTTAGCGCTTAATGACCAATTAGAAGTTGCTATCCCGGTTCTTGCAGCGCACATGTTTGTGTTCTACTTCGGAATCGTGGCAGATATCACCCCACCGGTTGCATTAGCCGCGTTTGCTGCTACAGGGATATCTAAAGGGGAGCCGATCCGTACAGGGATCAATGCATCAAAACTTGCAATTGCTGCATTCATCATTCCATATATGTTTGTGTTCCAGCCGCAGTTATTGATGATTGATACCACTATACCTGAAGTGGCCTGGATTCTTGTAACATCCATCATAGGGATGATTTCTATCGGAGCAGGACTTATCGGATTCTGGTACAGAAAACTTCACTGGATTGAACGTATCCTTACGGTTTTAACAGGTTTATTGTTAATCTACCCTGAAGCCAATACAGATATCTTCGGATTCATCGCTTTTGGTATTATGCTTGCGCTACAGATTTTCTGGAAGCGCGGGAGTACTGGAAAAGGTATAAAGAATACCGTTGGGGAAGCGAACTAATACTTCATAAAAAAATGCCTGCCTCCGTTTGTTATTGGGGGCAGGTTTTTTAGTACAAGAATTTCACTTTCACCTATTTTGGCTTCACGATTAAAGTACCCTTAATATCTTCGTTCATATATCCATGATGTGGTTTACATCCGTAAGTATATGTGCCAGGTTCAGGATCAATAACAATTAAGCCAGAGCGCCCCTGTTCCATATGCACACTTTCGCTTAACTCTGGAAACTGAAGAATGTGGCATTTATTTTCCGATTGATTTTTTATGTGGAATACTAACGGTTCCCCAGCCTGCACTTCTATCTTTTCCGGTTCGACTGAGTCTGGTTTCATCACAATGATCGGCAACTTTTCCATAGCTGTCGCGTTTAATCCTGTTACCCAATGTTGTTGGAGATAAAGACTTATCAAAAGACCCATGATGGTAGCCCCGTAAATGGCGCTTCTTACTTTTGGAAACCACCCAGGAGGTTGTTGAACTGAACGAAGATTGGCGACTAATCCGGCAGTCGAAAAAAATAAAATGCCAAGAACCAAAAGGGCAGTCAGGGTACTGATACCAAAGAAAGGATTGCTTGCTTCCAGCATAGCATTGTACTCTGGGTCGATATGCCTGAACATAGAGATAAAATAAGAGGGAACGGTTAGTATGCTGAATAAAAGGCCGTAAAGCATGCCAAGGATCGGTGTCCACTTCCATTTTATAAAGAAAAGCAATAAAGCCACAATCAGTGCCATTACGCCGTTCATGATATGTATGACGGGAAAATGGCGTAATAAAAATAATCCTGTAAGAATGATGGTACCAATTTGTAGAAACAAGAGTGTCGCTGCAAATCTGGTATAGCTGTTTATCAACTGAACTCCCCCTTTTTTCGCTATGAAAATCCCAGGACTACTACTTACTACCTATACTATGTTTTTCAATCTCCCTCATAACTTCATTTTTTGCCCATTATAAAAAGCATCAGGGCTTGGATTGCCCTAATGCTTCACAAAGTTAAGAAACTATTATCATGTCACTTTTCCGAGAACGCTGAAAAACTTGGCTCTTTTTTGATACAATTTTTGTGCTTCTTCCACAGACACTTCCCTGAATCGGATGGAAGTGCCTGGCTGAGCCTGCGCTAAAAGCGGAATATCATAAGAAATGACCGTGGCAATCCTTGTATATCCTCCAGTTGTCTGGCGATCTGCCATTAAAAGAATCGGACTTCCATCTGCAGGTACTTGAATTCCCCCTAAAGGAATTGCTTCTGAAATGATATCGGCAGAAGTTTTATGTTCGATTTTTGGTCCTTTCAATCTGTACCCCATGCGATCGGATTGTGGCGTAACTTCATAGGTAGAGGACAAAAACATTTCTACAGAGGATTCGTGAAAAACATCAAGATGCGGCCCAAGGCATACGCGGATTTCCATCTCTTTTTTAAATGATGGGACATTGTCAGGATGGATGGAACGACCTGGTGTTGCCTCAAGCGTAGGTTCTCCGTACAAAACATCATCTTTTTCCAACGCCCTGCCTTGGAACCCGCCGATTTGTGCCTTTAAGTATGTCGACTTACTTCCCATCAAGACTGGTACATCTAAGCCACCTGCCACACAAATATAGGCACGGGCTCCTTCCACTGGCCTCCCAAACTCTATAAGCTCCCCTTTTTTCACCTTGAAGCTTTTCCACATAGGTGCTTGTTTTCCATTAACTTTCGGGGATAGACTGCCCCCACAAATGGCGACCACCACATCCTCTAGTACCTTTAATTCCGGACCCATTATGGTGACTTCGAGAGCGGCTTCTCCCTTATCGTTTCCAACCAAAAGGTTCCCAATCTGAAGAGAGTAATCATCCATGGCACCGGCAACTACCATCCCGAACTCTTGATAGCCTGTCCGGCCCAAATCCTGGATAGTCGTAAGTAGGCCAGGTTTCATTACTTGAAAAAGCGGACTACTCATGGTTGATCCACCGCCTCAAAAGCTTGAATTGCCACTTTATTTTCCTCAAGTTTTTCTCTTAGTTTTCGCACAAATTCCAACGCTTCCCCCTCATCGCCGTGCACACAGATGGTATCTGCCTGGATGAAAATATCTTCTCCATTAACCGTCTGGACTTTCCCATCTGTCACCATCCTCAATACACGCTCGACAGCAAGGTCTGCATCATGAATCATCGCATTCGCATGGGACCTTGGAGTAAGTGTTCCGTCCGGTTGATAAGTCCTGTCAGCAAAAACTTCCTGCGCCACTTTTAACCCAACTTTTCCCCCTGCCCGTACAAGTTCACTTTCCGCCAAACCGAATAAAATCAATTTAGGATCGACCGCGTGAACTGCTTCTGCTATTGCTGTTGCCACCATCTCATCTTTGGATGCGAGGTTATATAAAGCGCCGTGCGGTTTTACATGGTGTACATGTGTACCAGCTACTCTAGCAGCCGCTTGGATTGCCCCAATTTGATAGACTACCAGGTTAAAGATTTCCTGTTTGCTCATATGCATATCACGGCGGCCGAATCCGGCAAGGTCAGGGAAACCGGGGTGAGCTCCAATGGAGACGCCAAGTTCCGCAGCTTTCTGGACCGTTTTCATCAAAACGTTGTAATCCCCAGCATGAAAACCACAGGCGATATTAGCTGAAGAGATATACTGAAGTACTTCCTCGTCATTTCCGATTGTATAGGCACCAAAGCTTTCCCCTAAATCACTGTTTAAATCAACGGTCTTCATCGTGTGCTCCCCCTTTTGCATAACTTTTCACCTTGTATTCTCCACGTGCGACGGTTTGTTCTATCTTATCATATTCTTTCTGGTCAACAGGAACAAAGCGTATATAAGAACCGGCAGATAAAAGGATCGGCTCCCCATTATCTGGATCATAAAGCTTTACGGGCGTTCTGCCGATAATCTGCCATCCGCCTGGAGTTTCTAATGGATACACCCCTGTTTGTTCTCCTGCTATCCCAACAGAACCTGCCTCAATTTTTGCACGTGGGTTCTCACGCCTTGGCGTAGCGATTTCTTTTGGCATCCCGCCTAAATAAGGAAAACCGGGGACAAAACCCATCATGTAAATAAGATATGGCTTGGCAGAGTGGATAGAGATAACCTCATCATCGGTGCAACCATTATGGCTTGCCACTTCAGACAGGTCAGGACCAAGCTCTCCTCCGTACAGAACTGGGATTTCGTAAACGGTAGAGTTGGATGATAGGTCTTCTTTTTGCAATCTCTTCTGTATGTCCTCGAGCTTTTTGCACAAATCCTTATAGATAATTTTATCTGGTTGATAGAATATAGTGAGCGTTGTATAAGCCGGCACCCACTCGATAACACCATCGAGCTTTAGCTTCTTAAGTTGGTCTGCGAAAAGTCTGATCTCTTGATTTGTTCCTTCTGATATGTCGGACCCAAATAGAACCTTTATACCGGTATCCCCTAGTGGGTGAAATTCAATTTTCAACTTGGTTTCCCCCTCAAGTCTTTTTTAGGAAAATAGCTTCGGCACCTGATTAATTAACGTAACCCCTGCTAAGTAAGCTGTTGCAATAAACACAATCCCACCAAAAATCGTCAACCATAGAGGATGTTTGTAATCTCCGACGATCTCTTTTTTATATGCCGCAATTAATAGCGTTCCAAGTGCCACAGGTAAAATAAGTCCGTTAAACGCACCAGCCAAGATCAACAACAGAACCGGCTCGCCGATAAAAGCAAAAATAATCGTAGACACAACTATGAATCCAATGATGACTTTTGAGTTATTCTGATCAATCTTTTTAGACAATGTTCTTAAAAAAGAAACGGATGTATATGCGGCCCCGACAACAGATGTAATTCCCGCAGCCCAAAGCACTAGCCCGAACATTTTATACCCAACCATTCCGGCCGCTTCCATAAAGACGGACGCCGGCGGATTGTTTGGATCTAGCTTGAATCCCGTTGCAACCACTCCGAGCACAGCAAGGAACAAGAAAATTCGCATAATGGATGCGATGACAATACCAGATACCGAACTCTTCGTTACCTGGTGCAAATTTTCCTTCCCGCTAATTCCTGCATCCAAGAGTCTATGTCCACCAGCGAATGTAATATAGCCTCCAACCGTTCCCCCAACAAGGGTAATGATTGCGAACACATCAATCGTCTCCGGCGCAAATGTGCGGAAAACAGCCTCTCCAACAGGCGGATTACTTTGAAATGCCACATAAAGCGTGAGCAACACCATCATCAATCCCAAATAACGAGCAATCTTGTCCATTGCCACTCCTGCTTCTTTCGATAGGAAAATGCCTATGGCGATGGCAGCCGTGATGAGGGCACCGATTCGCACATCGATTCCGAAAATCACGTTCATTCCAAGGCCCGCTCCGCCAATGTTACCAACGTTAAAGGCCAGACCGCCCAAAGCGACCGCAAAAGCGAGGAAATACCCAAGCCCAGGCAAGACCATGTTTGCTATATCCTGCCCTCTTTTTTTAGATACGGCAATGATTCGCCACACATTTACCTGTACCCCGATGTCTAAGATAATCGACATTAAAATGACAAAGCCGAAACTAGCTAAAAGTTGTTCGGTAAAAACAGCCGTCTGCGTCAAAAATCCTGGTCCGATGGCAGATGATCCCATCAGGAATGCCGCTCCAAGCAGGACACTCCAATTACTCTTCGTCGGTTTTTGTAAGTCTGTGTACGTGTTCTTCTGTTTTGACGACAATGGAAAAACCTCCTTTTATAAAATTCTAACTATTATTTTGATATACTAACACTACCATAAAACCGATAAGGATAAAAATTCACACACGAAAAAACCACCTTTTGGGTAGGTGGTTTAGTTTCTAGGTTATTTTTTTTCCATAAAAAAGAGGGAAAGCGCTCCAAGTCCAACATGTGTACCAACAGATACTCCCATCTGCATGATGTGGATGGTACCTGTGAAGTCTGTTTCGTTTTCTATCTTTATTTTTAAGTTTTCGGCAACTTTGATATCGGACGTATACCCAATGATGATAAAGTCCGTCACCGCTTCGTCATTACGTTTTATAAACTCTTCTACATAATGCTTGAGAACACGCTTTAAGCCTCTCTCTTTTGCGACGATGGCCCCTTTGCCGTTTTTCATCGTCATGATCGGCTTTAGCATTAATAGCTTTCCAAGAAATGCACTCGCATTCGTCAGCCTTCCGCTTTTGATCAAATGATCTAGGTCATCTACGGAGAGGAAATGTTTCACATTGGTTTTATGACTTTCATTAAAATCTACTAACTCCTGAAATGATGAGCCGCTCTCTCGCATCATCGCACTTTTTAGCACAAGCCAGCCGCTACCATGACTCATACACTTCGAATCTACCACATGGATCTTTACAGGTGATTCCGGATTTTCCTCAAAGAAATACCCTTTCGCCAATTCAGCTGACTGGTGGGATCCACTTGTCCCGCTGGACATGCATATACACAGGATTTCTTTATAACCGCTTTCAACAGCCTCGTTCATAATCGCCAAATACTCCACTGGACTCGGCATTCCGGTCGTCGGAAACTCCGAAAGCGCCTCCATCATTCCGTAAAATTCATTCGGCTCTATGTCCACTCGATCCTTATATGTTTTTCCATCAATATTTATGCTTAAGGGTGCCAGACTAATGTCATACATCTCCAACACTTCATTTGATAAATCACAAGTTGAATCTGCCATTAATTTAATCATTCAGTTCCTCCAATAAAACATACTGCATTCATCATAACTGAAAGGGCTTTATTAGACTATCTAATTTAGGTAAAAGGGGGGAGGGTAAAATAAGGAAACGGGACCGTTGCTAATTTATTGAAAATTGTGTGATTAATGCTTTGGAACTGTTATAGTTAAGTAGACTCTGAGAAAAGGATGTGGGATATGCTAGTAAAATCGCGTACTGTGTCTGTGGAGATGCAAATGTATCAATCTTTGAACGCACGAACGACGCTTCTGGAGAAGGAAAAGCAATACCTGTGGAATTTGGAAAAAGGCTATGAAGGGGAGTGCATGTTTGATGTTTTGACCGAAAAGGTGGATGGCTGTAATCACCTGATTTTAAATGACCTTTTGCTGAAGCATAATAATACTACTTTCCAAATTGACTCGCTTATTATTACCCCTCGGAATGCTTATCTTTTTGAAGTGAAGAACTTTGAAGGAGATTACATCTATGATACTCGAACCGATCAACTACATGTAAAAGCAAACTCCAAAGATTATGAAGTCACCAACCCCTTGAACCAACTGAATCGATGCAACTCCCTGCTCCGGTTGTTTTTTCAAAGCTATGGATTCAACTTACCCATTATCGCTTCTGTGGTATTCATCAACTCCGAATTCACCCTGTATCAATCACCTCCTGATAAACCATTTATACACCCAACCCAAATAAACAGATACCTTAAAGGCTTGCAAAATAATTCTTCCTCTAAGTTGACTAACATGCACACTGCGCTTGCCGAGAAACTAACCTCACTGCATATGGTGGATTCTCCATTTAAGACTTTTCCGGAGTATTCCTATGATCAAGTTGAGAAAGGGTTGGTGTGTGCTAGCTGCTCCTCCTTGTCTGTTGTTGTTGAGGGGCGTTCGGCGCGGTGTGTGAGGTGTCTTAGGATGGAGACGCTGGAGGAGGTTGTGCTGCGGCATGTGGGGGAGTTTAGGATGTTGTTTCCGGAAAGGAAGATAACTACTAGTGGTATTTTTGATTGGTGTGGGATGGGGGTTACTGAGAAGGTGATAAGGCGTATATTGGATAAGCATTTTTCTATACAAGGTAGCCGCCGTTGGAGTTATTACGTATGATATTGAGTTAACTTAGATGGGGCATGTAAAGCCGTTCTATTTGATCGTTCTACTTGTTTGGGTGGCGCTTCGGGCGTATAGAACCCTTCTATTTGACCGTTCTGCTTGTTTGGGCGGAGCTTCGGGCGTATAGAACCCTTCTATTTGACCGTTCTGCTTGTTTGGGTGGGGCTTCGGGCGTATAGAACCCTTCTATTTGACCGTTCTGCTTGTTTGGGCGGAGCTTCGGGCGTATAGAGCCCTTCTATTTGACCGTTCTGCTTGTTTGGGTGGAGCTTCGGGCGTATAGAACCCTTCTATTTGACCGTTCTGCTTGTTTGGGCAGGGCTTCGGGCGTATAGAGCCCTTCTATTTGACCGTTCTGCTTGTTTGGGCGGAGCTTCGGGCGTATAGAACCCTTCTATTTGACCGTTCTGCTTGTTTGGGTGGAACTTCGGGCGTATAGGGGGGGCAGTATTTATATCAGTCAACATTTTGTCACTGAGAAGGCTCCAATTAGGTAGCCATTTCCCCTTTTCTGATAACCCTATTGCCCCCCTCTATTACCTAAAGCCCACCATCACCTACACCCGCCCACCGACCCTCCCCGCTCTAAAATCCTCAAACGCCTCCACGATTTCCTCCTCGGTGTTCATCACAAAAGGGCCTCTCGCGACAATCGGCTCCCCAATTGGTTTCCCTGTATAAATAAGCACCCTGGACCGCTCCTGAGCCGCCGCCGTTATCTCAAGCAATTCAACCGCACCGTCATCCGCGAACTCATCGTAAGACAACAGTCCCGCCTCGGTTTTCCCTAATGCCACGCCTCCCTCGCCACCAAAAGTCATCTCGCCTTGCAGCATATAAATATGACCGTTATGGTTCGCAGGCAATTCCAAGGAGTATCGCTCACCTGCTCGCAAGTAAATCTCAAACATATTGATGGGAACCAATGAGTTCATCGGACCTGTCACGCCCTCTGCGCTTCCTGAGTAGACCCGTAAAGAGCCACCAGCCAAGTCTACCAAAGGAGCATCTTCCAAAAATACATTCTGATAAGAGGACTCCGTTTGTTTCAAGCTCTTCGGCAAATTGAGCCAGAGTTGCAGCGTATGAATGACATCCTCATCGACCGCTTCCTCTGCATGGCGGGCGCCGCTTCCGGCATTCATGTACTGAACGTCGCCAGCGTGCAACACAGAGTGACCGCCCTGATTATCAGTATGTTCGAGCCTTCCGTCCACTACATAAGTAATAGTTTGAAACCCACGGTGAGGGTGGTCGGAGAAGGTTCCCCGTTTAAACCAATCGTCCGCCATTAAAATAAATGGGTCGTATTCGCGCATTCGGTCGGGAGGCAATATCCAACCCTGTTGAACATGCGGGTAGCCGGGATTTTTATATTGCACTTTCCAATGGTCTCTGATCAGCTTTTTACCTGTTTTCATAAAAGAACATCCTCTCATAAGTTAGTACCTTTAGCATACAGAAGTTGGAATCTCTAACTCAAGTTTTCCGCTCTGAAAAATGCCGGATTGCTATCAAAAGGAACCTCCTACAAAACAAAAAACCCTCAATCCCCAAAAGGATCAAAGGTTTTTCTATTTATTCTTATTTTAATGAAAGGAAAGCGCCTTTTGCCCCTTCCCTTCACTAAGAAAGAGGGTTTCCTCTGTGGAGGCGAAAAGCTCATCAAACAGCGCCGGGTTCTCTACTAAAGATATGCCGTAGCTCGGGATCATTTCTTGAATTTTCTCTTTCCATTCAAACATTTGCTCTGGGAAGCATTTTTCAAATACTTCGAGCATGACGTGGACGGCTGTGGAAGCTCCTGGAGATGCACCCAGCAATGCGGCGATGGAGCCGTCGGATGCACTAACCACTTCTGTACCAAATTGAAGCGTCCCTTTGCCGCCAGCTTCCGTATCTTTGATGACTTGAACTCGTTGACCTGCAACAACAATTTCCCAATCTTCGCTTTTCGCGTTCGGGATAAATTCGCGCAACTCATCTATGCGATTTTCATTGGATAACAACACCTGTTGAATCAAATACTTGGTCAGGGCCATTTCCTTGAATCCAGCAGAAAGCATGGTCATGACGTTGTATGGCTTTACGGAGCCGATCAAGTCCAGGTTGGAGCCGGTTTTCAAGAACTTTGGCGAGAACCCTGCAAATGGTCCAAACAGCAAGGTCTTTTTGTTATTAATATATCTAGTATCAAGATGCGGCACAGACATTGGCGGCGCGCCAACTTTTGCCTTTCCGTATACTTTTGCGTGATGCTTTTCCACGACCTCGGGATTGTTGCATACTAAGAACAGTCCGCTAACCGGGAAACCGCCGATATTCTTCGACTCCGGGATACCGGTTTTCTGCAGTAATGGCAGACTCCCGCCTCCACCGCCGATGAATACGAACTTGGCATGGTGGTACTCGACTTGACCAGTTTTGGCGTTGCGGATCTTCAGTTCCCAAGAACCGTCGCTTGCACGTTTAAGATTTTCCACGCTATGTTCATAATGAACTTCCACGTTGTTTTTCTCCAAATGGTCAAATAACATGCGCGTCAACGCACCGAAATTCACATCTGTTCCAGAGTCGATCTTCGTTGCTGCAATCGGCTCCTTTGACGTGCGGCCTTCCATCATAAGAGGCATCCATTCCTTGAGCTTCTTAGGGTCTTCGGAGTATTCCATTCCTTTAAACAGCGGGTTTGCTGATAGCGCTTCCATACGTTTTTTCAAAAACGTGACATTTTCTTTGCCCTCTACAAAGCTGATATGTGGAATTGGCATGATAAAGTCTTGTGGATTGCTAATTAGGTTTTGTTTAACTAAATAGGACCAGTATTGGCGTGAAAGCTGGAATTGCTCGTTCACTTTTACTGCCTTGCTGATGTCCATGGTTCCATCGGCTTTTAATGACGTATAGTTAAGCTCGCATAAGGCTGCATGTCCCGTCCCGGCATTGTTCCACTCGTTCGAGCTTTCTTCCCCTGCACTAGCTAGCTTTTCGAACACTTTAATTTCCCAATCCGGTTGAACTTCCTTTAATAACGAACCCAAAGTCGCGCTCATGACACCGGCACCAATTAAGATAACGTCTGTTTTATTCTGCATGTTGCTCATCATTACACATCCCCTAAATTTATAAAAAAAGAGCAGGCGCTATTGCTTCTAGCATCCTAAAGGCATAACGCTACCTAGAAACATACTTTGTCCATCCTAATCCCTATCATATCATAATTCAGGTTAACTTTTCACCAGATTACACCCTATTATCTGATTATTTTAAACTATTTGGAGCAAAAGAGAAAACGGTACTGTCTGACTCCACAACAAGTCTCCAGTACCGCTACCGCTATTAATCTCTTTCTCTTGCGTTTTGCGTGTCTCTAATATTCTTCTGAATGGTGATGGCTGCAAATAAGCTGAGCACAAATGACATGCCGTAAAATCCTTTTTCACTTAAAATAATACTTCCGGCATTATAAAGGCCGATTGCCATTAACGAAATGGAAACAACAAGGGCAAACCAGCTGAGTCCGTAGTAGATGCCGGATACAGGAATGTCTTCTTCCCGATCTCGCACCGCTTTTTGCAAGGACACGGCTGCATACAGGCCGAATACCAATACAGCAAAATAATACCCTTTCTCATTCAACTCCATTGCCGCATTAAACAGTCCGATCAAATAAGCGGAAACCCCTACCACAAGGGCCGCCCAACTTGCCCCTTTAAAAGCGGCGGTTGGTTCCCCTTCTTTTCTTTCCACTTTGATCTTCGGTTTATCATTGCTTTTTAATAACGGATTTTCGTTCATGTCTGCCATCCGACTCTCCCCTTTGCTTACACATCATATAAAGTTTATTATAGCAATTTTTTACAGAAATGGAGTAGTACATTAAAAATTTTCCTAAGTTTCTTTCACAATCTTCCCTATATAAAAAACATAGCATTGACGGTCTTCATCGATTTCCGTTGAGTCAACATGGCACTCACCAATCCCAGGGAGGTGAACGATATCCTTTAACAAAAATTTGATAGCTTCCCAGTGACTTTCTAATGTTTGAGTATGAAGGACTGGCATATCTTGAAGGTATTTGTATTCACGAAATTCCATGTGAATACCAGCAGGGTACGATTTTTCCTTGTAGAAGTTCCTTGCCACCTCATCTTTTTCTACCGTAATTGTTTCAGAATTGTTATCTAAGGAGCCCTCATTGCATATTAATTTATATTGTATTCCTTCTTTTATGAAAAAAGTACAAAGCTGCCTTGCATAGATTTCATCTTCGCTGATTTTTCCTTTTTTGTATTCGAATATTGGCTCATAACTTCCTCTGTCGTGTAAGTAATAGATCAGTTCCATTTGGGTACACCTACATCCTCTCGATTTTAGTAAAAATTTATCTCCTCATTATTTCCTGTTTTTGTTACTATTAGTTTAGTTCATTATGTAAGAAAGGAGTAGTACCTATGACAAAAACGAACAAAGTTTTAACAAGTGTGTCTGCCACCGTATTCGCTTTGGGCATGACTGGTTGCGGTTCCGGTTACGAAGAATCCAGTTCGCTTCCGCCAGAGCCGTTCGATGATCGCTGTAATGAGTATGAATGGGATAATGAAGAAGGCGTTTATCAATGCGATGATGATTCATCAAGTTATTACCGCCACTATTATCACGGAGGAAGCTTTTTTGGAAATAAATCTTCCTTAAAAAAAGATTCATCCTATAAAAACTATCGAAACAGCTCCACTTTTCAGTCCAACACAACGCCGAGTAAAGGATTTGGCAGTGGTTCTTCCTACAGTGGAGGATGAGTTAGATGAAAGAGCAAGTGTATCAAACAGAGCGTCAAGCATATTACGCCAAGTTCCCAACATTCTGGAGCAATCTTTATGATCAAGAATATGCACTCTATTCTGTATACGAAATCGAGCCGGAAGAGGCAGAGGATATTCGGAATGTGGCCAATAGGGTGGGACGTATTTTCTCGAAAATGGCGAAGCTACTGCGGGGTCTGGAGAAAGAAACTCTTCTTGAACTTGGGTACCCAATAGAGACCATTCCTTATCTATCATGTAAAGAGATTGTGGCGGAGTCCATTATATCCCGGGTGGACCTTGTTAAAACAAATGATACATATAAAGTATTGGAGATTAATAGTGACACGCCCACCTTTATTAAAGAGTTATTTCAAATGAATGGGGAAGTGTGTAAAGAGTTTGGTAGGGTTGACCCAAATGGCCATGAAGAGGAACGTCTAGGGAGAGCTGTGAAAAATGCCATCTTTGAGAGCTATCAGGCTTTGGAGAAAAAGGAGTTCCCGCATATTGTTTTTACTTCTCATGATGAAAATTTTGAGGATAAACAAACGGTATTATATTTAAAAGATATTTGTAGACTCCCATCCCAATATGTTCCCCTCCACAAGCTGAAAATTATAGAAGGGGAAGCTTTGTTGGATGAAGAAGGAAGAAAGATTGATGTACTGTATCGCCAGACATTCCCGATAGAGTCGCTCATTTTAGATAAAGATGCCGAGACTGGCGCGAGTGTAGGCCTTCAGTTATTGGAATTGGTCCGCTTAAAGAAGCTGGCCATCGTCAACCCATTAAGTGCATTTCTTTTACAATCAAAGGCAGTGCAAGCGATTATTTGGGGGCTTCATGAACAAAGAAGCGAGTTTTTTACAAAAGAGGAACATAAGTGGATTGGGGAGTATTTCCTCGCAACCTACTTAGAGCCCACACCTTTCCTGTCAGCAGGAAAAAAATATGTAGAAAAGCCGACTTTTGGCAGAGAAGGCGATTCTGTCAAAATATATGCACCTTCTGGGGAAAAGGTAGAGGAAGATCCAAACAACAGTTATGTTGACTATGTTCAGGTCTACCAAGAGTATGTTGATTTGCCAAAAATTTCGTTTCAAACAGAAATTGGATGGAAAGATGGCCATATGATGATTGGTGCTTTTCTGGTAAATGAACAAGCAAGTGCATTTGGGTACCGTTTAGGAAAACAAATTATTGATAACCTATCTTATTTTATGCCTGTAGGGTTTAAACAAATTAAGGAGTGATTAAAATGGGAAGCTATTTAGCGGCTTTTGGTTTATATGCAGGAACAGCCTTTGTTTTGTTATTTGTTGGTTTATTTTTATTTGATCTAACTTCGAGAAATGAGAAGATCAAGCTTGTTGCACAAGGAAATACAACGGCAGCGCTTGTGATGGGGGGAAAACTGCTCGGTTTGGCATTTGTCATCGGGTCGGCCATCGCCCATTCGGTTTCTTTTTGGGATATGGTGATCTGGGGAGTTATTGGGATTGTGGCGCAAATCGTCTTTTACATACTTGCTGAAGTGGTCACAATCAATTACAGCATTAAAGATGCCATTAATGAAGATCGTGTGTCTGTAGGAATCTTATTGATGATGTTCTCCCTGTCCATTGGGTGGATTATTGCAAGTTCCTTAACTTACTAATTAAAGAAAGCTCAAAGCATTGTGTGAAATGCTTTGAGCTTTTTCTATTTACCCCGCTTTAAACTTTGATTCATAGGTATTCTTATCACAGATAATATAGAGCTTCGCACCGCTTGGAATTTTCTCATCTAATCTTCTATTAATATTTAAATCTTTTCCGTTTGATAAAAGAGTTGCCCCTTTATCAAGAATCTCGAGAAATGCTTGCTTGTATGTAATCCAAGAAGGGTCCGCAGCAATTTCATATATATTATCGCCATGCATTCTACTGGTTAACTGACTAAAAAGATGCGTGGATCCATTATACAAAGTTGCCTTAGCCATCAAACGAGATGCGGTTTCGCCAGAGATGACGAACTCATCTACATTGGCGTGGGAGAAATTCGGAATGCTTTTTTCTTTTCGGAGCTCAACAATTGTATAGATGTTTTTGTTATGTAACTTTGAAAGTCGTTCTACAGAAGATGCCACAAGCAAGGTTTTCCCATCAGAAAGTGAGGCATCTTCGATCAAGTCGTCTGAAAAAATGGTCACTGATTTTGCTTCCAGAACGTTTGCCTTTAACAATATCGCGTCTTCACTCGCATCTCCTTGGACGTAATCAATCTCTAAATCACAAGGGTTTGTTTTTTTAGAATCTATTAACACAATTTGCGCGTTCTGGTTTTCCTCCAGAATTTCGGACATCGCTCTTTCTGTCTTCTCTGTCCAGCCAACAAATATAAAATGATTGGTCTTTTTACTAGTCAACTTACCATGCTCCTTCCATTTGCTATACAGTGATAATAGATTAACAACTTTTCCAATCAATACACCAATAAGGCCAATGCCAAAGATGAATAAAAACATGGCGAAAATCTTACCCGCAACTGTTTCCGGAGAGACATCCCCGTAACCCACTGTGGTAACAGTCGTCATCGTCCACCATAGTCCTTCAAAAACAGTCGGAAACGTTGCCGGTTCTAATAGATGCATGACCAGGGAACTTCCCCCAATAACAATGATGGAGATTAACACAAGCGCGAAATTATTTGTCTTTATGACGTTCTTAAATACTCTCTGTAGTATCCACACATTGAATCACCCCTTAATTACCCAACCTCTGCCAACACAATCTGGTTTCTCCCGCCATTTTTTGCTGTATAAAGCAGTTTATCTACTTTTTCCACTAAGAGGTCAGGGCGTTCCCCGTTTTGCTTGCCGGAACCAAAGCTCATCGTGATAGAGAATGTTTCGCCTTTATCATAGAATACGTAGCTTGCTACTGCTTGTTTGATCTCATCAAGAATTTCTTTTACTTCCCATTCATTTTTATAATAGAGAATAAGCGCAAATTCCTCTCCTCCATAGCGGAAAGCCTTTCCTTGCTTGTTAGATAGAACAGAGGTTAGGATTTCCCCAATCTGCCGGAGGACTTTGTCTCCCGTAACATGTCCATATTGGTCATTAATCAATTTAAATTTATCAATGTCAGTCAGGGCAAGATAAAACTCTTTTTCCTTTTCTAGGTCGTTTCGCAGACATTCTTGGAAAGAACGGTGATTTGCTAGATTCGTAAGGTAATCCCGGTTTGCCGCTTCCACCAACAAGCTATTTTCCCAATGGTGTTTTCGTTCTCTAGAAACAATGATTCCCCCCAAACCACCAATGAGGAATAAAAAGAACACAGCACTAAAATAGTCAATCATGCTATGTAAAGACGTTGCGTCTTGTGCCTGGACGAAGAAAATAATGGAGTATACCAAAATAAAGCAACCGGCTGCAATCATACCTCCGAGAAAACGCCAGTAAACTGCCACATGTAAAATAATTAAATAAGCTAACGGAAAAAGCGGACTTTCCAAGCCTCCAGTTAACGGGATCAAGGCTGAAAAAGCCACAAAATCAAAAAACGGGCCACCCTTTGTCATCATGTCGTACATCTTTGACCCTTCAGGTGTTTTATGTAAATAGTAATCTGATATGCCCATATATAGAAAACCAAAAATCACTAACAATACAAATAACGTAATCTTCCATTCCACAGGGTTTCCCACGTTTTGAACGGCAAAAACCACGATCGATAAAACAAGAAAAAACCAACGCAAAGAAGAAAAAATAATCTCCAGTGCATGATGCGACTGGTAAGCATTCTTTAAAAAAGCATTCATAACGTCCACATCCTGTAAAAAACTTATACCTCTTCATTATAAAGGAAAACCATGCAGAAGGGAACGAGTGGGTTGAAGGGGACAGGCACGACGACCTGTCTACGCTTTAAAGAATAGACGGGGGGAATTATCTGTCCCATTGGCCCCACCATTAGTCCCAATTATCAACAACCCAATTCCAAGCAGCAATAGCACCATTCCTATCCAAGAAGTAGCATTCAAGTTTTCCCCAAGCAAAAACACCCCGAATAAAGCCGCCGTCAACGGCTCTGCCAAAGCAAGCGTAACCGCCGTGGAAGAGGAAACATGCATAAGGCCTCTTGCAAAAAGTATGTAAGCTACTCCCGTTGTCATCACACCAAGATAAAGAACGATGCTCCACCCACGCACATCCGTCACCCATGTCATATCAAATACAAGCATAAACGGGGCTAAAAAAACGGCGCTAAGTGTAAACACCACTGCGACAATAGAAAGAGACGGGAATTTCCCTGCCAGGTCCCTGCTAACAATGGCATATACGGCAAACGAAAGCCCGGCTCCTAATGCCATTAACACGCCTATGGGATCGACCACGACAGAATCTTTATTGAGAAAAAGCATCAGGCAGCCCAAAATAGACAAAAAAGTCGAACTCCACCAAATTCTACTCGGAAGCCTTTTGAGAAAGAGCCATTCGAGAAACCCCGATAACACCGGGGCACTCCCTATCGCAACCACCGTTCCAATCGCCACACCTGTTACCGTCACGGCAGTGAAAAACAAAGGCTGAAACAGCGCCATGCTTAGCGCCGCAAGAAACGTCGCCCGGAGCGGCCAATTCGTTAGGCTCAAACCGCCAGTCAGAAAAACAAGAATTAATAAAAAAACACCCCCAACCGCTAAGCGGGCAGCCCCTACGGCAACTGGATGCGCTGCTTCAGGCGCAAAAGTCTGCGCCGTACCAGTCGTCCCCCAAAGGACAGCGGCAAATAAAATAAAAAAAGGAGCTAATTTTCCGTTCAAAGCCCTCACCCCATAATTTTACTTCTCCAAAAGCTTATACTTCTCCTTCAACGAAGCAGGTGCCATCTTCACAATCCGCTCCAACACAAACGTCACGACCATCACATCATCCAACACACCAAAGACCAGAAGATAATCCGGAATCAAATCAAAAGGGAAAACCACATAAGCGAGCAGAAGCACCACACCCACTATCTTTTTCGCCCCGGGTACTTCGCCTGATCTAAAATAATCTATTAAAAAAGGAATGAACCTCCAAAAAGTGAAAATAAACTTTAAACGTCTGACGAACCTCCACATGGTGCTACCTCCTTTTGTGTTAAGGGGACAGGTTCCTCGAACCGTCTATGCTTTAACGTACAAATGGGCTGACGAACCTGTCCCCTCAGCCCTTCTTATATTTACTCAATAACCCTTCTGGTATATGACAATAATCATCTGGGCATCTAGTTAACCTATCTTGATGTTCTTCAGCACTTCTCACATAGTTTTTAAGAGGCAACACTTCCACCACTATACGGTCGCAATCCGCTCGATTATTAATAAACGCCCTCGCCTCTTCTAGCTGTTTACTTTCTTCACTATAGACTCCCGTTCTGTATTTCTCCCCAACATCCTCTCCTTGTTGATTCAAACTATACGGATCAATTATTTCAAAGTAATACTCCATTAACCTAGTCAAAGTGACAACATTCGGTTCAAACTCCGTTTTTACACATTCCGCATACCCATCATACTCGCCCTCAAGTGTATGGCTTGTGCCATTCGCTCTTCCTGCTTCCGTAAACCTAACACCAGGCAACGTTTTAATAAACGCCTGTACACCCCAGAGACATCCACCAGCAAGATATACTACTTCCATGTTTTCACTCCTTTTGGGTTGTAGGGACAGGCAGACCCGCCTACGTCATCATTTATTGTTACAAAAACCCCAAACTCTCTATCATTAAGTAAATTCCTGTAAAAATTAAGATTATATATGTAAATATACGAAAAATTCTTTGATTAATCCATTTAAATAATAATTGTCCTACATACAATCCTACAAAGACCAAAGGCAAGCCCCATAAACTTGATACCCAAATGGTCTTATTTGTCCCAACAAAGATCATTTGAATGACTAAACTAACAAAGTATATAAAAAGAAAAAAGGCCAGTGTAGTTCCCCTTAATTTTTCTTTTTCGGTATTAGTCCCTGAAAAATATAATAACAACGGTGGTCCAGGCATACCTATACTTGTTGTGAACAAACCTGATAGCCCACCTACAAGTAAATCTCTCTTCTTATTTTGCTTAATACGAAATTTTAAGACGAGCATTACTGTCAGCACTAAAATAATAAGGCTCACTGCTAATTTCAATCTATCTATATCTATTAACAGGAAAATCGTCATTCCAATGGGCAGACCCATAACGCTCCCTGCCACAAACCTTCCAAGTATCCCAAAATCAATGTCTTTTCTAATTTTCATTATTAAGGCCATGGAAATGATCAAGGACAAAATTAAGTTTATTTGAATGGCTTCACTTGGTTCAAATAGTAAAAGAAGAAACGGCGTAGCCAAAATCGAAAAGCCAAAACCAGTACTCGTTTGAAGTACAGAAGCGATTAGAATGATTAATATAAATGCTGTTATCTCCATAAAACACCTTCTTCTTTATAAAAAAAAGACACCGTTAATAAACAGTATCTCCATTACCAATATTTTAACATTAGGTGGGTTTTATGGACAGGTTCCTTGGCCCGTTTATACCTTAAAGCGTAGACGGGCTGAATTACCTGTCCTCTTGTACTTATTAGTCTGTTTAAACCCAGGAGTACACGAATTTAAAAGAATAATCTCATATTTTTCAGGATCTAGTTCATTAACAGACCCATCAGCTACACCATTAAACAAATGTACCTAGAACTCTGCATACCGTGATATAATAACTCTAATTATTCAAAAATATTAAAATACTAAGTTATTGTAAGCGTTCTTATTGCGAGGGGGGTTATGGTGTGGAAGTTGTAATAAAGAAAAAGTTCCGGATATGGCCTAAAAAAAGAAGATGGCAAGTCACCATTTCGGTAGCATTGACTATTTTATTACTTGCTATCGTCGCAGTTGGTTACTTGTCCTGGCTACTAAATAAGAGCGTACCGCAGACAGAAGGAACGATTGAAGTAAATGGACTAATCGAAGTTGTAAGCGTTTACCGAGATGAGGCAGGTATCCCTCATATTGAGGCCGAAAATCAGCATGATCTTTTCTTCGCACAAGGCTATGTAACAGCACAAGATCGTATCTTTCAAATGGATTTAAGTAGAAGACAAGCATCCGGTATGCTAAGTGAAGTTGTAGGAAAACAAGCGCTTGACCGGGATAAATTTTTTAGAACGTTAGGATTAAGAAGAGCTGCGGAAAAGTCGTTGGATTATTATTCTGAAGAAGCAAGAAAAGCATTAGCATCCTATGCTGAGGGAGTAAATCAATATATTAAACAGGCGAAAGCAGCCAATACTCTACCTATTGAATTTACAATTATGGGGTATGAACCGGAAGAGTGGACTGATTTGGATTCCATTACGATTGGGAAATACATGGCCTTTGACCTTGGAGGGCATTGGGAAGGGCAAGCGTTTCGTCATCACCTAATACAAAACTTTCCGGAAGACAAGGCGCTAGAACTTTTTCCAAGCTATCCCGAAGATGGTCCATCCATTATCCAAGCTGTAAAAGACTCTACCATTGATATTGGAGAAAGCTTTGCCGGAGCCGTTATCCCCCACGAATTTAACGGAAGTAATAATTGGGTAGTAAGCGGCGAAAAAACTGAATCCGGCTTTCCGTTACTAGCGGATGACCCTCATCTTGGGTTAGCAACTCCTTCAATATGGTATGAAACACACCTTCAATCCCCTGAGATTAACGTTAGTGGTGTTATTTTTGCAGGAATTCCGGGTATTATTCTTGGCCGAAATGAAACAATTTCTTGGGGTGTGACGAACGTTGGACCTGACGTACAGGATCTCTACATAGAAAAGCGCAACCCAGATAACAAGCATGAGTTCCTGTATAACGACAAATGGGAGCGCGCTGAAATAATAGAGGAAAAGATTTTCATTAAAGACGAGGAAGCACAAGATTATGAGGTAGTAGTGACAAGACACGGCCCAATAATGTCTGAGTTCGCACATTACGAAGATACGAATACCGCACTTGCCATGAAATGGACGGCACTAGAACCTTCCACAGAGCTCGAAGCTGTACTCAAGTTTAGCAAAGCAACAAACTGGGAGGAGTTTAAAGAAGCCTTAACATTCTTTCATACACCAGCGCAGAATTTCGTCTTTGCTTCTACAGATGGAACGATTGCGTACCGCGCGAATGGCCTTATCCCTATTCGAAAGAAAGGAGATAGCTTACTTCCGGTACCAGGTTGGACGGATGAATATGAATGGGAAGGATATATACCGTGGGATGAGCTTCCAACCGTTGTAAACCCCACTGAAGGCTATATAGCGACAGCAAACTACAAAGTGATGGGAGAGGAGTATCCGTACCATATCTCGAATATCTGGGCTCAACCCTACCGTCAGCAAAGAATTCAAGACGTTTTAGAATCTAAAGAGAAATTAAATGTGGATGACATGATGCAACTCCAATTCGATCATTACAATCTCCAAGCTGAAGAGTTTGTCCCAATCCTATTAAAAAATACAGATATATCTAACCTTAGAGAGATTGATAGAGAAGCCTTAGAGACATTTAAAAACTGGGACTTTACAGACAGTACCGATTTAGCTGCGCCCTTACTCTTCCACTTTTGGATGGAGGAGATTGCTAATTTGTTGTTTAACAATGATATTAGTGAAGACGTACTAAAACTCTTTGAAGGAAAAGGCAACGTGGTAGATCAACTGATAAGGGAAGCACATCAAGGAAAGGAAGGAATCTGGATTACTGAAAAAGGTGGTTTACAGAACGTTCTGCAGGAATCTCTTACAAATGCCGTTGACCGAGCGAGTAATTTCCAAGGAGAAAAGCCAGCTAATTGGAAATGGGGAGAAGTGCATGCAGCCGAGTTCTCTCACCCATTGTCAGCTGTTAATCCTTTACACCTCCTTTTCAATAGAAAAGGGGCTTTGCCAATGAGAGGAAGTAGGGTGACCGTTGGAGCTGCTGGCTGGAATAGTGAAACAGGAAAAGTAAACCACGGTGCCGCCTGGAGAACGGTTGTGGACATGAAAAACCCATTAGAGAGCTATAATGTCGTCGGTCCAGGTCAGTCTGGTCATGTGATGAGTCCTTGGTACCATGATCAGATGGATGATTGGACGGAAGGAAGATACCATCAGACATTCATGGGTGATGAGTATCGCGAGGAAGCTAAGACGCTAGTTTTACAACCAAAATAAATAGGAATGGATATAGAAAGCGAGTAAACTCTAATTTTTTAGATTACTCGCTTTTTACTCTCTGTAATGAGTAAACTCTCTTCTCTGCCAGGCACTCTACTGCCCTTCACCCATATTTCTTCTGGTGATCTTTCTTCCTCTTTAGATAATCCTCGTCCTCTCGAGCAAGCTTCCATTTTTCCTTAAAAATAGCTGCTGATTCAGCTTTCACAGAATCGATCTGCCTTTCATTTACCTTGCCATCCTCATCGTATTTCTTCCCACCTTTATAATTGGTGTAACGGCGGGCCCGTGTATATCCCATCTGCAGGAATTTTCTTGCCATGTCCATCCCGACAAAATCTTCTTTTTCCTTGTAATTAAGAAACATCTGATAGATATTATCGGATGACTCCTCTGCAATTTTCGGGGTCTTAAAACGCCAATGCTGCAGGATTTCACTTTTATAAGGTTCCACCAGCAAAACACCCTGTTCTCCCCTGCCAACCCTATACAGTTCAGGATTTTTGCGAAAATCTATCTTTTCAAAATCCAAATTATAATCGAAAGCCATGATTGTCACCTCTTTTTAATTGGGGAATACCCTTGGGAGAATATTTGTATGCACAGAAGAAATTTGGCAGATATATGCCCGTTTATTTAAAAAAGTAACTAATGCCCTGTCAGGCTCTATTAAAGTGCATATTATATCTATGAATCTATGAAAATAAAGGAGGTTATAAAATGGAAGAAAATATTTTAAAGTCTATCAGGCATGGCTTGGGGAATATCTGCAATATCCCTCACATTGGCACACATTTAATTACCGTCGTTGATGAAGAAGGCAGAAGTAGAACATCTCTAGCAAGTGAAGAGATTTTAAGACCAGGGGAGATTGGTGTTGTGTTTTGCTTGCCTATTTTGGGAGCTCCAACGAGAAGATTACCAGACGTCAACTTAAGAGGAGACCAATATGTAAGAATTTTTTGCGGCCTAACCACACTTGACGTATTTTGCGAAAGAAGAGTAAGTGGCCCGCCAGCACAAACGATTTCAATGAGAACAGGCGAATTTGTTGTCGTTACTTGCGATCGATGATTATTCTAAGCTAGACAAACAGGGACGGCTCTGCTGCTTTGGTAGCAAAGAACCGTCCCTGTTTTGCTTTTTACTTTATTTTGGTGAAACCTAGAGGTGCTTTTTTCAACTCTGCTTCACACTTAATATGGTCACTGTCACCAAGATGATTGCCATACCTCCAAGCTGGGTTGCTGTAAGCAGTTCACTCAAAACAATAAATCCAAAAAGGGATGCAGTGACCGGTTCCATCATTGCAATAATGGAAGCTGAAGTCGGTGTTGTCCGTTTCAAACCAACTACATACAAGAAGAATGACAAGCCTGCTCCCAATATCCCTAAAAGAATCATCCATAATAAGTCCGGTGAGTTAAAGACAGAAACTGCTTCACTCCGGTCAGTGAAAAACATCGTAATGATAGTAAAGGCAAGAAATGCGATCGTTAAAATCCCTTGCGGTTGCCCGTGGCGGGATGCATATTTGAAACCAAAAATGAATAATGCATACGATAATCCGGCGCCTAAGCCTGCACCAAGTCCAAGCATCGTGATACTATCGGAGCCAATGCTGTAAACCTCTGTCAGCAATACCACTCCAGCCATCACAAAAACAATAGCCAGCCATTTAAATAATGACGCCTGTTCAAGACGAAATATAAAAGAAATAAGAAGAACAAAAACCGGCGCTGTATACATCAATGTTGCCGCTACCGCAATACTGGCCTCAGAGATACTGACAAAGTAGAAAATAAAATTCCCTGCTACTCCAATACCCGCAACAATAGACCAGAACAGCAACGGCTTATTCCACCTGGTCGGCTGGAACAAAAACCAAATAAGAATACATAATAAACCTACTGTTCCCCTATAAAAGGAGATGACCAGGGGATCCCAACCTTTTTCCATTAAGAAGCCGCCTAGTCCACCAGAAATGCCCCATAATATTGCTGCTAAAATTACTAATCCTATCCCACCAAGACGCATACTGTTACCTCCACATATCCCATTTAAAATCTGTAAAGGTAACAATACCTCTTAGTAGAGGTTTTATAACTTACTTTGGTGCGCGGATTAGGTATTGTTTCTAATAAAAACCCAATAAAAAAACTTACCTATGGTACGGTTCTCCTATCGAATACCTGTCTATTTTTGGAACCCAGCACCCCATACCTCTCTCTATATTTTTTTAAATTTTAGCAAATACTATATTCATCTTGTTTTCTGATGGAGAGATGATTTGAGTGTTACGTAAAAAGACAAGTTCGATACATTTTTTCTTGTTATTTGTTGTTATTCTTATTCTTACTTGGTCGCTTATTAAACCTGTAGAAGGTTATATGGTTTTGTTGGTGGAGATTTTACCTTCAGTATTAGTTTTAATATTTTTAATATCAACATACAATAAGTTTCGCCTTACCACTGTTTCCTATGTCATCATTACCCTTCTTGTCATTTTAACGTTTATTGGAGGGCATTATTCTTATTCCAAAGTCCCTCTTTTTTCATGGATCAAAGATTATTTTGATTTACAAAGAAACCATTATGATCGGTTCGGTCATTTTCTTAAGGGTTCTATTGTGTTAGTTATTATAGAGATATTATTAAGAAAAACAGCTTTATCTAAAAGTAAAACCACAAATTTTATTGCTCTATGTATAACACTAGCAATCGGGGCTTTCTATGAAATCGTTGAGTGGGCAAGTGCAAAAATAGGAAATGAGGGAAAAGTCACAAAAGATTTTTTAGGTATGCAAGGAGATATATGGGACGCCCAGTGGGATATGGCACTTTTACTAATAGGGTCCATTCTTTCGCTTTTATTTACAAAGATTCTTTATAAAGATTTAAAAAATTTAGATAATTAGTTGATATCTTGGTTGGAGGGACAGGTACTTCGACCCACCTGTGCTTTAAGGAATAAACGGGTCACCCATTCAGATTTTTAGTGTAAGAGCTGGTCAATTTAATCCAATAAAAATATCCCGCTCCAATATAGGAAGGGGACGTTTTATGCTGGGAATTCATCACTATCAAGAAGTGTTGGCTGTTGGCTGCAAATCAGCCGCTAACTAATCTGACCTCACAAAATTTCGATAGAATTCGGGGCACTGTGACGGGAGTATATCAAAATGCAACAGATTTTAAATAAGCAAGAACCTTGCAATCAATCTATTTCCTCACTAATATATCACGAGTTAAGGCAGAAACAGCATCCACTCCCGCAGTAGCCATCGTTGCATCAAGGTCATAAATGAAGTTATCTAATACTTCTTGAACCCCTTCTTTGCCATTAATTGCAAGACCATAAACATATGGCCTGCCCAAGAGGACAGCATCTGCCCCCAGTGCCAGGGCTTTCACTACATCTGTTCCTTTTCGGATACCACTATCAAAAAGAACAGGGATTCGCCCTCCCACTTCATTAACAACCGCTGGTAAAGCTGCGATGGAGGAGATGCATCCATCAAGCTGCCTTCCTCCATGGTTGGACACAATGATTCCGTCTAATTCGTACTCGATAGCCTTTTTAGCATCTGATTGCTAGGCGAACAGGCCAATTTCTCTTGGAAAACAGGGTCCGAAAAATAATTCCCAGATGCCGCTCCGAGCTTGAATGGAGCGTATTGATTGGTTAAATCTGCTACTCTAAAACCAAGAGCCGGCATATCCACTGTAATGACGATTGCTTCATATCCTGCCTGCTCGGCTCTTCTAATGAAGCTTAAGGTAATATCCATATCACTGCTGCAGTATAGCTGAAACCATCTATCTCCGGCCTCCGCTGCAATTTCTTCAAGTGAAAAAGAGGTGACTGTGCTGGCAATGATCGGGATTCCTACCTGCTTGGCAGCCCGCGAAACAGCTAGTTCAGCTTCCGGATGAACAATACCCAGATTACCGACTGGAGCTAGAAGATAGGGTGTTTTATAGTTTTTTCCAAAGAGAGATATTGATAGGTCGCGCTTGGAAACATCCCGTAGAAATTTTGGCCTTATTTTCCATTTGCGAAGGTCTGCTATATTATCTCCCATGGTTTCCTCATCCCCTGAACCACTTTTTATATAAGTGAAGGGATGAGAATCTAAGATACTTTCTGCTTTTTTTTCTAGATCGGCAAAATGATATAGTTTCATAATAGATACCTAATCTTTCTTAAGCTTTGATGCTATGGTATTTCCAAGTGACTGTAATCCCTGAACAAGGATGATCAGTAAAAATACGGTGACATACATAACATCCACTTCATAGCGAAGATGCCCGTATCTATAGGCCAGGTCACCCAATCCGCCAGCACCAACCAGTCCTGCCATCGCAGTCGCCCCAATCAATCCTATTGTTGCGATAGTCAAGCCTAAGACGATAGATGATCTTGCTTCCCTAATCATAACATTCCAAATGATGTCTTTTGTCTTTATTCCCATTGCTTCATATGCTTCTAGAATGCCTTTATCCACTTGTAGTAGAGAAGATTCCATCAGCCTTGCAATATAGGGGGCTGTATACACAACAAGTGGTACAAGCACACCCTTCACACCAATTGAGGTACCAACAAGAAATTTAGTGAACGGCAGAATGAAGAACAATAAAATAATAAATGGTATAGAGCGGATGATATTAATGATAGTGTTCAAGAAACCTTGGAGGTATTTGTTTTCAAGACTTTTCCCTGGCCTTGTTAGAACAAGGAAAACACCAAGAGGCAAACCAATCACAATAGATATGGATAAGGAAATCGAAACCATTTGGAAAGTCTGAATTATTGCCTCCCAAATATCTATTCCCCAATTGTCAATAAATGCTTTCATCGTCTAGGCACCTCCTCTATAATGATTCCTTGTTCTTTTAAGTATTGAATGGACTTATCTGTTTCTTCTATTGAACCTTTTAAATGTACAAGCAAGCTTCCAAAGGGGATTCCTTTGAGCTGCGTGATATTACCAGAAAGAATGTTTGGGTACACATCAAATTTTTTGCTGATAGTCGCAAGTGCCGGGTCGTTCGAAGAGGATCCGATATACTTAAAGGACACAATTTTACCTGAGTCTTGAAGGGTCCTGGTAATCTCATCTGTTAGCTGATGGTTAAACAGACTATTGACAAATTTTTGCGTCGTTTCCTCTTTTGGACGAGTAAAAATATCTACGGTTTTTCCCTGCTCAATAATTTTCCCATTTTCCATAACTGCCACTCTATCGCAGACACGTTGGATAACGTGCATCTCATGAGTGATGAGAAGGATGGTTATTCCCAACTCCTCATTGATTTTTAATAATAGGTCTAAAATAGATTCTGTTGTATCAGGATCGAGGGCACTTGTCGCCTCATCACTTAATAAAATCTCTGGTTCATGTGATAATGCACGGGCAATCGCGACCCGTTGCTTTTGACCTCCAGAAAGTTGAGCGGGAAAGGCATCCGTCTTATCATTCAATCCAACGATAGACAAATACTTTTTTACTCTTTCATCAATTTTAGACTTGGGCAAGCCTGTTAAACGCAGGGGGATGGCAATGTTATCGTAAACCGTCGCTGTCTTCAAAAGGTTAAAGCCTTGAAAAATCATGCCGATCTTTCTTCGGGCAAGTAACAGTTTCTGTGAAGATAATGAAGTAAGGTCCGTTCCGTCTACCAGGACCATCCCCTTAGAAGGCCTTTCCAGAAGATTTACGCACCGGATCAACGTGCTTTTCCCTGCACCACTATAACCGATCACACCATAAATCTCTCCTTTTTGGACCTCCAAGGAAACATCGCGCAATGCCTCTACCTTTCCTTTCTTTGATATAAATGTCTTTTCTAGATGGTCTAACTTAATCATTATTTTCCTCCTACTCTAAGAAGTAATGAGCCGCTATAGTTAGCAGCTCCTTCTTTTACCAAGATGCAACAACAGAACCTCCAAATGTTTCTTCAATAAATTGCTTCACTTCGTCTGAATGATAAGCCTTAATCAATTTCTCTAAGACTGGGTCATCTTTGTTTTCCGTGCGAACAGCAAGCAAGTTTACCCAAGGAGAGTCACTTGGCTCCATGAAAATGGAATCCTCCGTAGGTACAAGTCCGTGTTCCACAGCAAAGTTTGTGTTAATCGCAGCAGCAGCCAACTCATCTAGCTGACGCGGGATTTGAGATGCCTCAAGTTCCACGAATTCAAGATTTAATGAATTCTCCTCCACATCTTTTACGGTAGCTGCAACCCCTACACCTTCTTTAAGCTTGATTAATCCCGCTTGTTCAAAGAGGATAAGGGCACGGGCCCCGTTTGTTGGATCATTGGGTAGTCCTACTTTATCTCGCTCTTTTAATTCACTTACGTCTTTAATGGAAGAAGCATACATTCCCATTGGAAAGTTAACTGTAGTAGCTATCTCTACAAGATCTAAGTTCCGGTCTTCTTTAAACTTATCCAGGTACGGCTTGTGCTGGAAGCTATTTGCGTCTAATTCCCCTTCTGCAAGGGCTACATTTGGCATTACATACTCGTTGAACACGACAATTTCAATCTCCAGGCCATCTTCTTCTGCTACTTCCTTAACCTTCTCTAAAACTTGTTCATGAGGGCCCGCGGTCACGCCAATTTTCAACTTATCCTCACTTAACGCTTGTCCTCCTCCTTGCTCTCCACCACACGCGGTGACTACCAACAATAAAAGAATGCTCATGCATAAAACAGCTATTTTTTTCATATTAATTTCTCTCTCCTTCTTTTTGTAATGCTTCTAGTCTTTCAATGGCAGCAACTATATCTTGCTCCTTGAATTTCTCTTTCATAAAGTGGATGGATTCCTGAGGCACCAGTGCCTTTTCAGCGATTGTACGGATATCTTCCTGCCCCTGGATAGATAGGTGCTTACATGAGGAAAGCAACCCTATTTGTCTATAGAATGGGAGCAGCGCTTTGATTTCTTCTTCGTTCCCCTGCAGTGCAAGTTGTACTAAAATTCCATATGCCACCTTTTCCCCGTGAAGGAGTCCCTTTGTGCCAGGGAGATGGGTGAGAGCATTATGAATCGAATGGGCTCCGGCCACTCTTCCAAACTCATCCCCAAATCCCCCTACCATTCCCCCCAACAAAATATTCGCTTCCATAATGGTGAGGACAGAAGAGGATAAGTTGCCTTTCTCGCAATCTATCAGAGCTTGATGGCTTTCCTCTAACAAACGGTCCCTACTTAACTTGGCCGCATACAGTGCTACCTCAACAGGCAATGGCGTATACTCCAAATCGTGTACAAGGGCATTTGCCTCATACCATTTTGCGAGCGTATCCCCAATCCCAGCCTTCAAATACTCTAATGGCGCCTCAAGAATCACTCTTGGTTCTACAAGGACCATATAGGTGCTTCGTGGAAAGACCGTGTAGGTTTGGAAACGTCCCTCATCATCATAAATGACGCTTAAAGGTGTCCAAGCTGCACAGGTAGAAGCCAGTGTGGGTATGAGGATAACGTCTGTTCTAGCCTCATGGCTTGTAGCCTTTGCAAGATCGAGGACTTTTCCTCCCCCAATTCCAATGACAGCATCGATATGTAAGCACTGTGCCTGTTCTTTACATCTTTTAATTTCAGCTTCTGAACATATCCCAGAGTAAGCAACATATGTAGTTTCAATTTCCGCAAGCTCCGGCCAATACGGTTGGATGGCCTGGAAGGACTTCTCGCCATGGATGATAAGCAAGGAACGGATATTTCTTTCCTTTAATAGCGCGGACAATTCTTGCAGTACATCCACCTGGCATTTATAAAAGCTTGGTGCTCCTTGAATTCGAATCGATATGTTCGTCACCCCCTCAATGTGTTGGAGACTAAAATAAAAAGCCTCCCTAAAAGAAGAGAGGCTTACGTATCAAAAATACTCCATCCTCTCTCATCTTCCAAGACACTCCAAGTGTCTTGCTGGAATTAGCACCTTTCCTTACAAAAACATAAGAATGGTTGCCGGGCATCATAGGGCCAGTCCCTCCGCCTCTCTTGATAAGAGAATTTACATATTAAATTAGCAAAATTCTAAAACTTAATAGTTAGTATAATCTGCATTTTTAGCACTGTCAAGGGGTAAAGCGACAAAGGATGCCACATCTGTGCTGTTCCCTCTACCATTCCACAAAAATATGCTCCAATTTAGGAAGGGGGACTCTTTATGCTTCTTTCATCATTTTCACTTGTTTTTTCATTCGTTTATCGGCCTTATGCTCATTTACCGGTAGCTGACTAAAACGAAGCCCTAAATTTCGATGAAATTCGGGTCGTCACTGTGACGTGATTTCATAATAAATCAGTTTCCCATAACCCAAGCTGGCCTTTTGCTGGGATACGTTCATTCAAGATCTTCATGTCTTGAACCTCCCAAGCATATCCTCCCACATTAAAATCTCCTAAAAAAAAATCATTTCCTGATACGATTTGTCCATTTTCCAGGACTGCTGATGTCTGATTTTTTTCAGTTATCTTCAGACAATTTTCAAGCCGGCCTACAGCAATGATCATACCGGTCGGAAGGGTCTCTTCTGTATATCCATGCTTACCGAGCAGCGAACGGATGGCCACATGCCTGCAGACTGCCTTATCTATTTTTTTACTTGTATGAATGGCCAGCGACCCACGATAATTTGTTTTCCATGACCTTGTTTCAAATTCATTCTCTCGAAGGACAAAAAGACTTGCCCAGGGCTGAATCATAGATAATACCTTCATTCTCCCGGCCACCAATCTATAAAGTTTCGTTTGTCTTATCGTGTCCGTAGAGAAGAATATTATTAGCAAAAAGGGACCTACGAAAAAGGATAACGATTATACAAGCTGACTGTCGCTCTTTGCATCTATTTGTGATACGGTTCACCACTTTTCTGGTAAAGCAGATACATATCTCTTGTACATTTACAAAGGAAATTTATGCTTTAATATAGGAAAGACTATTCTTATCTTTAAGTCTGTTAATTTTATTCTAGTATAAGAGGTGATTTTCATGGTGGATTTTGAATGGTACAGGAGTTTCATTTATATATATAAATACAATTCAGTATCTGAAGCGGCTAAAGCCCGAATTATGACACAACCTGCAATGAGTCAACACTTGGCTTCTTTAGAAGCAGAAGTTGGTGAACTTTTGTTTACTAGAACTTCGAGAAAAATGGTTCCCACGGAAAGAGGAAAGGAGTTATATTCTCAAGTAGCCCCCCTTATTGAGTCATTAGAAGTAACTAGTTTAAGTTTTCACTCTATCTCTTTGCCCACTCTTTCCATAATAAGAATCGGCTCTGCGATCGAATATTATTATGAAAATATTCTTCCTGAACTTAGTGAATTTAATACATGTACTGTTTCACACTTTGGAACTGCCGACCAACTACTTGAACTATTAAAGGAAGATAAAATAGATATCGTTATTACTTCACAAAAGTATCAATCACCGGGAATTGAATACTCATTTTTATGTGAAGAAGAATTTGTAATTGTTGCACCAAAGCACTTGGAAATACCAGAGAACTTGAACTTGAAGTCAAAAGAACAATGGCTTTTATCTCAAGAATGGATTAGTTATGGGTTAGATTTACCAATTATCAGAAGACTATGGAGAGAACACTTTAAAAAAAGGCCAATTATTAAACCAAATCATATTATTCCAAATTTACATCTTATATTAAAGGCTATAGAAAGTGGAATGGGAATAAGTCTAATTCCAACTTATATCTTAGTAAATTCAATGCACGAAGAAAAATCAAAAGTATTATTTAAGGAATTAAAAATTAATAATAAATTATATATTGCATATAAAACTAAAAATAAACATTTGCCAGAAATCAATAATTTAGTGAAAAAACTTTTAATGAAAATATAACTAATTATAAATGTTTTATATTAAGTCATTCAGTTCATACTGGATGACTTCTTTTATTTTTTTCCTCGCAAGTCATTTATCAAAATGGTACAAGGTATATGCTTGTTCTTTAATATAAATATATTTATACATTATCCACAAAAACATAATTTGTTTTATAGGTAATGTAGGATTAGAATAGCCAATGTAACAAAATAAATTAATGGAGGTAAAATCTTATGGCAAAAAAGATTTTAATGGTTGTTACTAATCATAAAGAACTTAGTAAAGATAAGCAGACTGGTATTTGGTTATCGGAATTTGCTGAAGCATATATTGAATTCACGAAAAAAGGGTACCAAGTTACAGTTGCAAGTCCCCTTGGAGGAAAAAGTACAGTTGATCCTAGTAGTGTAGATGTGAATACACCACAGGAGATTCTAGATACTGAAAAGTATTTACAGAACACTTTGAAACTAGATGCTATATCTTACCAAGATTTTGATGCAATTTTCCTGCCGGGGGGACATGGTACAATGTTTGACCTTCCTAATAGTAAAAAACTTCAGGAATTGTTACGGGACTTCTTCGAAGGGGATAAGATTGTTGCTGCAGTTTGTCATGGTCCTGCGGGATTAGTTGGTACAACATTATCTAACGGTCAACCACTTGTTTCTGGTAAACGCGTTAACGCGTTTACAGACAGAGAAGAGGCGGATACAGGACTAGGGGAGCAACTTCCTTTCCTATTGGAAAGTAGAATTCGTGAATTAGGGGCTATTTTTGTGGCTGCCCCAAACTGGTCATCTCATTACGAAGTGGATGGTAATTTGATTACTGGACAAAATCCTCAATCTACATTGGCTGTTACAAAAGCAGTTATTGAAAGATTAGGTTAAGATTTTGGAGACTGATAAAAGATATTATCAGTCTCCTTCTTACTTGTTAAATTTCCAATAAATATAAAGGAGGGTTCCATATGGACTCACTCAATAATAATAAAGTAAGTCTCTCTAAAACTAAAAGTTCAACAGTTGCTCTGTATGCCCTCACTCTAGGCGCATTTGCCATTGGCTTAACGGAGTTTATCATAATGGGACTACTTCCAGAGGTTGCCGAAAGTATGCAAGTCTCTATTCCGATGGCTGGCTTGCTAGTTACTGGATATGCTCTAGGAGTTGCTATAGGTGCTCCAATCATTACAGTTGCAACTCATAAAATGAAACGTAAAGAACTCTTACTTTTCCTCATGATTCTTTTTATTTTAGGAAATGCATTAGCGGCTCTTGCACCTAATTATACTACTTTAATGGTTGCACGTATCCTAGCAGCACTAACACACGGTTCGTTCTTTGGAGTAGGGTCTGTTATTGCAGCGGAATTAGTTCCTAAAGAAAAACGAGCAGGTGCTATAGCCATTATGTTTACTGGCCTAACCTTAGCCAATATTTTAGGTGTACCCATCGGAACCTTCCTAGGACAAGCATATGGTTGGAGATCAACATTCTGGGCAATTACAATAATTGGTATTATCGCATTAATAGGAATTATTTTTTTAGTACCAACGGTTAAAGCAGCAAAATCTAGTTTACGTCAAGAATTAGGAGTTCTACGTCGCCCTACCTTTCAGATTGCACTCTTAATGACGGTTTTTGGATTTTTTGGAGTATTTACTACCTTTACCTACATTACACCAATTTTAGTAGATATCACTGGATTCTCACCAAAATCAGTACCATATATACTAGTTCTCTTCGGGATTGGTGTTACAATTGGAAATATTTATGGCGGAAAATTAGCAGACAGAAAGTTATTTCCCTCATTAATTGGTATTCTTATCATTTTAGCAATTGTGCTGGCCATCTTTAGTATTATCGACCAGAATAAAATTTTAATGTTATTAACTGTTTTTATTTTTGGTATGGCTGCATTTGGGATAGTTCCCGGATTACAACTGAACGTATTGAATACTGCTAAAGAAGCACCAACTTTAGCCTCTACCTTAAACATTGCTGCATTCAATCTAGGTAATGCACTTGGCGCATATACTGGAGGAATAGTAATTGATTTGAATATTGGTGGTGGGCTTCCTGCTGTTCCTTTAGTTGCATCACTGGTAACGGTTGTTGGGATATTTTTCACGTTATGGGGTGCACAGCAACAAAAGAGAAATAATCAACAAGGATTAAACCATTAATAAAAGGAGACCGTCTAGTTCGGTCTCCTTCTCTTTAATTAAGTGTTTTTAATACATCATTATTTAATAATACTTCCACTCTCTATTTTACCACTATTTATGATACGGTTCACCCCGATTAATTCTAAACCCCCGATAAACCTGCTCCAACAATATCAACTTCATCAACTGATGCGGAAACGTCATCTTCGAAAATGACAACGTATCATTCGCCCTTTTCATCACATCACTGCTCAAACCCAATGATCCGCCAATAACAAACGCCACTTTACTCTTCCCGTATGTGGCAAGCTTATCCATTTCCTTCGCCAACTCTTCAGAGGAACGCTGCTTTCCTTCAATCGCCAAAGCAATCACATGGGTATCTTCAGAAATCTTCCCTAGGATACGTTCGCCTTCTTTATTTTTCACTTGTTCCATTTCGGCGTCGCTTAGTTGCTCTGGTGCTTTTTCGTCTGGAAGCTCTACGATGTCTATTTTTGCGTAGGCACTCAAGCGTTTCAAATATTCATCTATACCTTGTTTCAAATACTTCTCTTTCAGTTTTCCAATTGTGATTATTGAGATATTCACATGTCATACCACCTTGCAAACAGTTTATCCACAAAAGTTATCCACATATCAACAGTTTTCACCCACATTTAGTGGGCGAATATCAGTTCCCCACCATATATACAGCAGGTTCAGAACATAATTCACAGGTTGTTGATAACTTCTCTTCTTCCGGTATCAGCTCCAATATTGGTGCTTCTTCGTGCTCATCTATGTACATTTCCATCGCTAATTCAATATGCTCTAAACAACATTTCATTTTATCCACAATCCTTTCCATTCCTTCATTAACCTCACTAGAATACCATTTATCCACATGTGTGGAAACAGAAAGAGGAGAGATTTCTATGATCCCTCCCCATTTCTCCTATTCGCCGGTTGTATCTTCTGTCAAATCAACGGTCGTTGTTTTCTGGTCTTGGCCTCGGTAAAATGTAACTTCCATTTTATCGCCGACCTGTTTTTCATTATAAAGATGTTTTCGCAGCTCAATAACATCCCGAACCTGATCGCCATCCAGCTCCACAATCACATCATATTCTTTCAATCCAGCATTGGCAGCAGGTGAACCAGGTGCTACACCCGTGATATACACGCCTGCACTAACATCTTTCGGAAGCTTTAACGTCTGTTGCCAGTGATAGCTGGACACATCCGACAACGAGCCGATGCTGACACCGAAATAAGGACGTTTTACCTGTCCATATTGCTCCAAGTCATTAATAATTGGAATCGCAGAGTTGACCGGAATGGCCAAACCGATACCTTCTACCGCAGACTGAGCAATTTTCATCGAGTTGATTCCAATCACTTTTCCTTGGATATTTATTAAAGCTCCTCCACTGTTGCCTGGGTTGATGGCAGCATCCGTCTGCATAACATCCGCATGCCAGTCAGGTGTGCCGTCCCTGTTCACATCCACAGGAATGCTTCGGTCAGTTCCCGAGATGATTCCTTGAGTGACTGATCCGGAAAATTGCAAACCGAGTGGGTTTCCGATGGCGATAACGGGTTCGCCTGTGCGGACGCTGTCAGAGTTTCCGAAGTCTGCAACCTTTGTGACCATTTCATCTTCCATGGACAACACAGCAAGATCTGTGAGCGGATCTTCTCCAAGCACCTCTGCCGGCACTCTTGTCCCGTCTATAAGGCTCAGTTCTACCTGCCCAGCGCCTTCAATAACATGGTAGTTCGTCACCACATAAGCTTTACCATTTTCTTTTTTATAAATAACACCAGAGCCTGTTCCTGCTTCGCCTTCCTCGTCTGTTTCTGTTTCCGTGTCGTTCCAGAAGGAGGCGTTTTGCAGATTGATAACCCCGACAACTGCTTCTGCTACATTATCTACCGCTTCTGTGACACCTGACGTTACATTGACAGAGACATTGCGAATCTCCGCTGCCGTTCCGCCCGATTCAGGTTGTTCTGGCAACTGCTCACGTTCCTCTACTGCCTGACGCTCGCTCCCATCTGGCATTATTCGTCCTGTTAGCCCAGGGAACGCCACAACCACTAGTAATACTCCAAGTGATAATGCTACAATTCCAGGGAGAAAATACTTCCCCCTGTTTCCTTTTTGTTTTGAGTGATCAGATGGATCTTGTTTGTCGTAATATCCCATGTTGTCCTTCCTTTCTTTTCACGTCACAACCAAAATTTGTACGTTGCATCGTGTAAAAAAGGCAAAAAGAAAGGCGCTATAAGCCTAAGATTTTTACACGAAAGCAAGCGCGGTTGGTTTGTTCGGGTCTGTGTCATACAGCTCCACTTGTTCTCCCACCATTACACCTTTTGTGGCAAGTGTTTGCTGAACAGACATCCTCGCTAGATCTTTCATGTTATTATCTTTACTTAAATGCGCCAAATAAATACGCTTCGTTTTGTCTCCCATGACATCTGCCATGGCAAGGGCTGCATCCTCATTGGATACGTGGCCGACATCGCTTAAGATACGGCGTTTGATGCTCCACGGATAGTGTCCCATCTGCAGCATCTGCACGTCATGATTGCTCTCAAAAACATAGGCGTCGGCATTGGAAATGATGCCTTTCATCCTGTCACTCACATAACCTGTGTCGGTGATGACCACGACCTTTTTATCGCCATCATGGAAGGAATAAAACATCGGCTCTGCAGCATCGTGAGATACACCAAATGACTGAATATCAAGTCCACCGAATGTTTTCACCTGTTCGATTTCAAAATTAAACTTTTGCTCTGTCGGGATAAGGCCAACCAGGCCGTCCATCGCCATCCATGTCTTTTCGTTGGCATAAATCGGGAGCTTGTACTTTCTCGCAAGTACGCCAAGTCCCTTAATGTGATCGCTATGCTCATGTGTTACTAAAATTCCGGATAGGTCTTCTATTTTTCTGCCTATCCCGTTAAACAGTTCTTGCATTTTTTTGCCGCTCAAACCAGCATCGATTAAGAAAGAATGCTCCTCTGTTGCGACATAAATTGCATTTCCTGTGCTGCCGCTTGCTAGCACGCTAAAATGCAGGCTCATGTCACTTCACTCCAATGTTCGATTTTCTTTTTTTATAACGGACCCTTCAAACGCGTTCACGTAAAAGTCCTCTTCCTCATTGACTACAATATGCCAAGTCGGGATTAATACATGAGAATTGGTATAGTCGACGAGGGTGTAATATCCTAGCGTGACGTTTCCTACCTCGCTCCCCGGCTTCAAATCTCCTGTATTATACAGATTATATAATGCATCCAAGACGGAAATGACGTCCTGTTCTACATCCATTTTTTCTGTATCGACAATATAGGTTTGTTCGTAAGAAATCAACTCGTTTAAATCGTTGAGATACGCTACCACCATCGCACTGTCATTGCTATAAATATTTTTCCCATCATATTGTTGGAAGAAAATAAGGCTTCTGTTTTGTGGATTAAATCCCCAGAACTCATATTTCGCCCCAAACAATAATTCTTCTTTAAAAATAGTCTCTAATCTAGTAATCATATTCATTTCAGGTAAGGGTATTGGCTCTTCCCAAGTAGAAACTAACTTGATGTCTTCTACAATCTCCGCCTTTTGCCCATTTTCCGTTAACTTCGTTGTATCCTCTTCTGTAAATACATAGCTGTTTCCGCTTATATAACTTGCTTTGTCCGGTGCCTTTGGCAGTTGGCCATACGATATTTCATCTACTTTGAACTGCTCTTCCATAGAAGCTTCCGCCAAGATTTCCAGCTGATTGTTCTTCCTTTTTTCAAGAATTTGAAAAACAAGGAATACATTGAGGATAAGAAAGGTAATGATGAAAATGGTTTTGGTTCTCCTCCAATCCATTCTACATCCCTCCTTCTAAATCATCGTTGCCGGTAAAATTTAATTTGTTCCAAGCATTGTTTTCCTTATACACCCAAATCGGTTCGATAATATAAACATCCGATTCTCTCTTCAATTCATACCCGACTCGTATGTCCTGGATATTTTGAAGGTCACTGAAGTTGTCGAGTTCTCGCTGAACTTCTCTTCCTGAGGGGATGTTTGTCCCAATCGATTTCCAAGACAGAAATTCAAAAACAGGTCTCACGTATTCATAAATCTCATTATTTCGCCATGACTGGGAGATATCTGCCACGCCTCTTTCACCAAAATGGTAGATCGGATAATCCCCGATGAACATTCTGTAGACCACATTATGCTCGATTGTGCTGCTCGTCCAAGTATCAAGTTTGAACCGCTCCGGCTGTCCTGTCCAACCACTGTGTTCGTTCACGAACTCAATTCCCCGTTCAATCACATTAAAGTCCATGGAATTCCCGAGTCCTGTATTCCCCGGATTAACGTAGTGCAGATTATTATAGGGACGGGATACACTCATCAGACTGGAATCATCCCTGAAAACTATTCCGTCTGTTACTTGATCTCTTGTGACTATGCTTGGGTTGCTGAATAGGGCATTTTTAAAATCTTCCGGATTCAACTGTTTCGCATAATAATACCCAGTGCGGACTTTTGGCGCTTGTTCTGGGAAAAACACATACCGATTTTCATCTACTTCTTCATAAATGAATGTTGGTAAGATTTTAGCCGTTTGATAAAACGTTCGAGATAACTCATTGGTAGAAAGATTACGAACCTTAGCTTGGTACACTTTTCTTTCTTCATATTGAACTAAATAAATGATTGGTTCACTTCCAACCGTTTCTCCAGAAAAATCAATCAGTATCCGATTGACGGAAATATTCGGAGGTTCACTATCACTAAAACCTGTAATATATCGAAAGGTTTGCAACGGAATGTTTGTTGGAAAAACAACCTCCATTTTTCCACTTCCATGCATGAAAGAGTAGAAATCTTCCTCCGAGTAATTAGCTATCTCAATATCAAAAAGACTCCATCTTTCCAACTCTTCCATAAATAAATTAAGATCTTCTAGTTCCTCTGTTCCGTGATGAATACCATCAAAATGGTATAACAATTTGCTAGGTTGAATAAGCTGGCCTATATCCTGCTTTTCGTTAATTTCCACTTCACTAATGGTGCTGTCGCCTTCGTCTATATAATCAAAATCCGGCTGATAGGTCCATAAATTCCAGGTGAGAATCAAGCTTGTCAGGACAAGAATGGTTAATACAAGTGATTTAATATTTTCGTATTTCATTCCCAGTCACCTTCTTGTTCTTCCTCGGAAATGGGAAGTGTAAAGTAAATAGTTGTGCCTTTTCCTTCCACACTGGAGGCCCAGATGTCTCCATCATGTGCTTGAATCATTTCTTTCGCTATTGCAAGACCCAGACCGGTCCCGCCAAGCATTCTTGTTCTTGCTTTATCCACTCGATAAAAACGTTCAAAAATCTTATTAAGATCCGATTTTGGTATTCCTACTCCTTGGTCACTAATACTGACCAAAATCTGATTAGCAGCCTCTTCAATATCCACAGTAAATGTGATTGTACCACCTTCAGGCGAGTATTTCATCGCATTCGAAATAATGTTATCTAACACCTGTGTTATTTTATCTGTATCAATGGAAACAAAGATTTCTTGGTTAGGCATACTTCTGACAAAATCCACTTTTTGAGATTTAGACATTTCGAAACGTTCAATGATTTTATTAAAAAACTCAACAAAATCGACGCTATTTTTGTAAAAGTTATAATCTCTTGAATCCATTTTGGATAACTGCAACAAATCATTCACCAAACGAATCATTCGCTCTGTCTCTGTTTGCGTGACATCCAGGAACCTTGGAGCAATCTCATCATCCTGCCATGCTCCATCTGCCAACGCTTCTAAATAGCTTCTCATCGTAGTCAAAGGCGTTCTGAGCTCATGCGACACATTTGCAACAAACTCTCTGCGTTCAAGATCTATCTTCTCTTGCTCCGTAATATCATGTAAAACGGTTATCAAACCATTGATGAACCCTGTTTCCTTTTGAATGATAGAGTTACTAGCACGCAAGATATATGGCTCTTTTTCGGTACTAAAGTCCAGAATGAGTGATTCTTGTTCAGATACAAGTTGATCAAAGGAATGAGTTTCTTCAATCCCGAGCACTTCTACAATCGGTTTATTCAGTACTGTTTCACGTGAAACGTTCAGCATCCCGAGGGCAGGCTCATTAATCAAGATTATCCTGCCTTTTCTGTCTGTCGCAAGAACTCCATCCGTCATATGGGACAAGACAGAGCTCAACTTCCTTCTTTCCCCTTCGGTAGTCGCCTGTGCTTCCTGCAGTTTTTTCGTCAGGTTATTAAAGGATAATGCCAACTGGCCTATTTCATCATTACCGTAAATGTTTACTTTCCTGGAGAAGTTACCTCTTGCCATTTCAAGCGCTTGTTTTCTCATATCAGACATCGGTCTTGTAATGGTTTGGGCAAGCAAAACACCAAGCACCGCTGTGACCGCAAGCGCAATAGTGGTCCCCGTTGCAAAGATGCTGTTGATTTGACGCATCTGGGCATAGACCTTTTCCATGGACGCTTCTAAATAAATAGCGCCAATGATATCTTGATTGTTCGATTTGACGGGTGCTGCAATCAGCCTTAGACGATTCTGGGTTTGCTTTTCGATGACCGTCTTCCTCGACATCTGTCCTACTACCAATGCCCGTTTAACCAGCAATTCTGTCGTCCTTTTCCCTACACTTGACTGATTGTAAGGATTGGACGTTCCGAGGACCTTGCTTTGGTTATTGGTTATGCGAATTTCTTCTATATCTTCCATCGTGACATCTTGTAACACCGTTCTTATATCTTCTTCAATGGTTGGTGTCGTATCATCACGTTGTTTTTTTATTTCCTGCTCAATGCTATAAGCGAGTAAATGAATTCTCTCTTCAAGTGATTCGTTAAAGTTAGTGGTCAACTGATTTTCAAGCTTACTGACAAAATAGACCCCAATTATCTGAATAGCAATAAGGATTAGCAATACGTAAATCAACACAAATTTAAGATGAATGGACCGAAAAAAACCTACCTTTTTCATGGAAATTATTCCTGCTCAGTTTGTCGCAGGTAATAGCCAACTCCTCTTCTTGTCACAATCCATGTCGGGTGACTTGGGTTGTCTTCAATTTTCTCACGAAGGCGGCGAACCGTTACATCCACTGTTCGTACATCTCCATAATAATCATAGCCCCATACTGTTTGCAGAAGGTGCTCACGAGTCATAACCTGGCCGATATGCTTTGCAAGATAATGCAACAATTCAAATTCACGGTGAGTAAGTTCGATCATATCTCCCCTTTTGGTTACCATGTAAGCATCAGGGTGGATAACTAGGGAACCAATTGCAATCTCAGAAGGTTCTTCTGTATCTGCCGCCTTCTGTTGATGACGTCGCAAATTAGCCTTTACCCTTGCAATTAATTCACGCGTGCTGAAAGGCTTGGTTACATAATCATCTGCTCCTAGTTCTAATCCAAGCACTTTGTCTATTTCTGAATCCTTGGCAGTCAGCATGATAATCGGCATTTCATATTTCTTACGTACTTCTCTGCACACTTCCATGCCGTCTCGCTGAGGCAACATGATATCTAAAAGAATTAAGTCTGGGCGCACTTCCTCCACCTTATTGACCGCCTCTTCGCCGTCATAGGCACAATATACCTCGTACCCTTCTTTTTGGAGGTTGAACTTCAATATATCTGCAATTGGTTTTTCATCGTCTACTACAAGTATTTTCTTTTCCATATGGTTTCGCTCCTTCTCAGCATCTATCTATTCCTATCTGTTAGTATGGCTTTTTTCCAAAGATTGTTGCCATTTGCTAGAAAAAAACGGCTTATAAGCGTAATTATAATCAAAACACTCTACTTCTTACTTTACCATGTAGAGCGGGGGAGCGCATCTATTAAGAGAAAGCTCATAAAAGTGCAAGAAACATAAAAACCTCTAGCTCGCTTTTCTTTTGCTAGAGGTTTCATGTATGTGTTTAGTTATTTAAATACTGCATTGGATCTTTTAACTTGCCATCCTGGTACACTTCAAAATGTAAATGAACGCCTGTAGATTGTCCTGTCGTTCCCATGACACCGATCTTTCCGCCGCGAGAAACAGTTGCTCCTACGGAAACGCTAATTGAATCAAGATGAGCATACGTTGTCTTCATTCCATTTTGGTGATTGATGACAACCTTATTTCCATAACCGCCGTCCCAACCAGCAGATTCGATCACTCCATTGTCTGCTGCTTTAATCGTACGGTCACTTGGGCGGGCGATGTCGATACCTTTATGCATCTTACCCCAACGGTGACCCATTTTGCTGGAAATATAACCGCCGACTGCAGGCCAAGCAAGGGATCCGCTTCCGCGGGAAGGAATCACTTTCGTCCCTTTTACAACAATATGTTTAACTGGCTCTTTTAACGTTTCTTCATGTGTTACTTCTGTCTTGATGGTCATGCCGTTTTCTTTTGTAGTGATGGTACGAACATTTTTCTCTCCGTTTTCACCCTGTTGCTTTACTTTCGTTTCTCCCTTAGGCAGCTCTTTATCTTCCACTACTTCCTGCTCGTAAGGAACTTCTTCATTTTTAGACACTTCTTGTTTTACCACAATATTTAAGTACGGTTTTTTCGCTGAAACATTTAACACTTTACCAACCTTCAGTAAAGTATCCATCGCGATATCAGGATTCATTTCTAAAAGTTCTTCTGAAGATAGGTCATGTTTCTCAGCGATATCTCCCAGGGAGTCTCCCGCTTGGACTTCATACTTATCTGCTTGTTTTTTACCTTTTTTAACCAATTTCACTGCTTCTTTTACAGAAACAACATTTTTAGGATCCACATTTTTATCGCTGTAAGAAACTTTTTCTTTAATAGTTAAGTCTAACACGCGAGACTCGTTTTCTTTCAGCTCAGGAAGCTTGGATTCTTGGTTTTCTTGTCTTTCTTCTAAAGCTTTTAAGTCTTTTTCTGAAACAAACTCTAACTTCAGTAGTTCCATGACTTTTTCTGCTTCTTCTTTATTTTTCAGGAGTGCCACTTCTTCTCCTTCAATGGTCAATACGGAAGCGCTTGCCATAACTTCGACTTGCTCAATTACTGTGTCAATCGTCTCTTTATTCTGAGCAGAAGGTCTAAACACTTTCTCAGGTACAACTGTTACTTGTTCCCCTACGGAAAGCTCTAGATTCTTATGATCTTTTTGAACAGACTCCACTTTAGCCTCTAATGCCTTGTCTAACTGTTCCTTATTATCAACCGCACCAACACGTTCTCCATTCAAGTACACGTGATAGACCGTTCCAAGAAGTGAATTCTCACTAGCATGAACAGCGACTGCGCCAAGTGTAATAGTAGAAGCAGCAATAGTAGTAACCATTACTCTTTTTGTAAAAGTAGAAATGCGATTTTTTTGAGATTTATGTTTAATATTTTGTTTTTCGGTGTAATTACTATATATACGCTTTAATCGGTTCATCATGGTCTTTCTTTCCCCCTGATTTCTTCCCGTTCTATAAACAGTTTTATTTAGGTAAACTAGATTCCTCGTCTTAGGACTAATGATACCCATTTAAATTTTTCGGCTCTTTTACCATACCATAGGTTCATAAACAAATAGAATACTAGAACAAAAGATGTAATATAACTGTATTATTGCTGTCATATTTAGGCGATTTATAGGGGTTTTTCCTTATTTAGGCACTAAACATGGGTAATTTTACATAGTTTTGACGTACTGAGTGGAAATGGAGGGTATATTCCCCTGTTTTGTTACAGGTGGGTAACAAAGGGCGGTGGGCAGTTTTGGTGGGGGAGGAAGTTAGTGGCCTTTTTATGGGCTTTTTTGTGTTTTTAGGGCTTTTGTTATTGGATCGGTGGAGGTTCAATACCGCAACCCCGAGCTTAATAGTGATTCTATTTGACCGAACTGACTGTTTGAGCCGGGCTTCGGGCGTATAGAACGCTTCTATTAGACAGTTTAAGCGGTTTGCCCTTCGCTTCGGGCGTATAGAAACTTACATATAGTAAATAACGAGTTAGATACAAAAAAAACAGCACGTTCATTTTAATAATGAACGTGCTGCTTTGTGATGGCTCGGGACGGAATCGAACCGCCGACACATGGATTTTCAGTCCATTGCTCTACCAACTGAGCTACCGAGCCATAAATGGCGGTCCCGACCGGGATCGAACCGGCGATCTCCTGCGTGACAGGCAGGCATGTTAACCGCTACACCACGGGACCTAAGTTAAAAGAAAAATAATGGTGACCCATACGGGATTCGAACCCGTGTTACCGCCGTGAAAGGGCGGTGTCTTAACCGCTTGACCAATGGGCCTTACTTTTTGAAAGAAAATGGTGTGCCATGAAGGACTCGAACCTTCGACCCTCTGATTAAAAGTCAGATGCTCTACCGACTGAGCTAATGGCACATTATAAAAATATTTTAACTATTAAAGTACTGCTTTACATTTACATAGATTCGAGGAAGCTTACTCTGTTGACGCCCTCGTCTCTACTAGCTTAATCAGGATGTATATCAACGAGTGCGCTGAGGTTTTGCTTCGTAGCTTATTCAACGTGCTCTACCGACTGAGCTAATGCACTTAATATGTAACTATGAATCTCTTTTGACGACGTTTTTAATAATATCATACTATCAACAAAACTTGCAATAACTTTTTTAAAAAAATAATAGTTACTTAAAATGTCTCGCATAATTCTGTCTAAACCGCTAAAAAACAAAGCCCCCCAATTGGAGGGCTTCACAAAAATTAATTACTTCGCATACACACTACGTACCACATTCGTCTGAGAGCGATCTGGCCCTACAGAGAAGATGGACAATGGAATGCCTGTAAGCTGAGATACGCGCTCAATGTAGTGACGAGCGTTTTCTGGAAGCTCACTTAAGCTTTTAACGCCAGTGATGTCTTCTGTCCAGCCTGGCATTTCTTCATATACCGGCTCACACTCAGCAAGTACTTTTAAGCTTGCTGGGAATGCTTCCATCACTTCGCCTTTGTATTTGTAAGCTACGCAAATTTTCAACGTTTCAATACCTGTTAATACGTCGATGGAGTTCAAAGAAAGGTCTGTCATTCCACTTACGCGGCGAGCGTGACGTACAACTACACTGTCAAACCAACCTACACGGCGAGGGCGTCCAGTTGTTGTACCATACTCTCTTCCCACTTCACGGATTTGGTGACCAATTTCGTTGTCTAATTCTGTTGGGAAAGGACCGTCGCCAACACGAGTCGTGTAAGCTTTCGCAACACCTACAACGTGGTCTATTTTAGAAGGACCTACTCCAGAACCGATTGTCACTCCACCAGCCACTGGGTTGGAAGATGTTACGAATGGATATGTTCCTTGGTCGATATCAAGCATAACCCCTTGAGCGCCTTCAAAAAGAACGCGTCGGCCATCATCAAGCGCATCGTTTAGCACAACGGAAGTATCTGTTACGTACTTTGCAAATTGTTGTCCGTACTCATAGTACTCATCCAGAATATCTTCTAACTTGAATCCTTCTGTTTCGTACATTCTTTCAAGCAAACGATTTTTCTCCGCTAAGTTGTGTGCAAGCTTCGCCTCGAAAAGTTCACGGTCAAGCAAGTCCGCAATACGGATACCAACACGAGCAGCTTTGTCCATGTAAGCCGGTCCGATTCCTTTTTTCGTCGTACCGATCTTGTTTGCACCTTTGCGCTCTTCTTCCACTTCATCAAGCTTCAAGTGGTACGGAAGAATAACATGTGCTCTATCAGAAATACGTAAGTTATCAGTGCTTACTCCACGGTCATGTAAATATTTTAATTCTTTTATTAATGCTTTAGGATCTACAACCATTCCGTTACCGATAACACAAGTTTTGTCGTTATAAAAGATTCCAGAAGGTATTAAGTGTAATTTATATGTTTCACCGTTAAATTTAATTGTGTGTCCTGCGTTATTACCGCCTTGGTAACGTGCAATAAGCTCTGCATTCTCAGAAAGAAAATCGGTAATTTTTCCTTTTCCTTCGTCTCCCCATTGTGTTCCTACTACGACTACTGATGCCATAGAGCGTACACCTCCACTAAATATGTAACTTTTTAAATACATTTTTCAACAAAAGTAAGTTTATCAGCTGCAAACTAGAAAGTCAACCAAAACACGAACGTTACATAAATTTAATATTGAATTTGTTCGTAAATAAGATGGATTACTTTAAATTATGCTCGAGAAAGTTTAAAAAGGCACCTACATGACGTAGATGCCTTTTATTATGCCCCTGGAGGGACGGATTCATCATCAAATCGCCGCTCCAAATTAACAAATTTATTATATTCTTTTACGAAAGCCAAGGAAACTGTACCAACAGGACCGTTACGCTGTTTGGCCAGGATGATCTCGATGATGTTTTTGTTCTCACTTTCTTTGTCGTAATAGTCATCACGATATAAGAAACCAACAATATCGGCATCCTGCTCAATACTTCCGGATTCACGGATATCAGACATCATGGGACGCTTGTCTTGACGCTGCTCCACTCCACGGGACAGCTGAGACAAGGCAATAACAGGAACTTCTAATTCCCTTGCCAACGCTTTTAAGGAACGGGAAATCTCAGAAACTTCCTGCTGACGGTTCTCACCGCCGCCGCGTCCACTACCTTGAATTAATTGCAGGTAGTCAATCAGAATCATTCCAAGGCCGCTCTCCTGTCTTAGGCGACGGCATTTGGAACGAATCTCGCTGACACGGATACCAGGCGTATCATCAATGTAGATACCCGCATTGGACAAGCTACCCATTGCCATCGTCAACTTGCTCCAATCCTCAGCGGTCAATTGGCCTGTCCTAAGGTTTTGCGCATTGATATTTCCTTCTGCACAAAGCATCCTCATAACCAGTTGCTCCGCACCCATCTCGAGACTGAAGATCGCGACATTTTCACGAGCCTTTGTAGCGACGTTTTGCGCGATATTCAAGGCAAATGCCGTTTTACCAACAGAAGGACGCGCAGCGATGATAATCAAATCGTTTCGCTGGAAACCTGCCGTCATTTTGTCCAATTCGGTAAAGCCTGTCTCAATCCCCGTCACTTCGCCTTTACGGTTATGAAGGGTTTCGATATTATCATACGTTTTAACTAGGACATCCTTGATGTTTTGGAAGACACCAGAGTTTTTTCTTTGAGAAACCTCTAAGATTTGTTTTTCCGCTTCGTTCAATAATCCCGCTACTTCATCTTCCCTGCTGTAGCCTTCTTGGGCGATGTTGGTTGCGGTACGAATCAGACGGCGGAGAATAGACTTTTCTTCTACTATCTTAGCGTAATACTCAATATTGGCTGCAGTTGGCACCGAACCTGCTATATCACTCAGGTACGATACCCCTCCAACTTCTTCTAAAAGCTTCAAGTTTGCAAGCTCGGATGTGACTGTGACCAGATCGACCGGTTCGCCCCGGTCGGAAAGATTCAGCATGCAGTCATATATCTTTTGATGGGCAGCGCGGTAAAAGTCATCTGGCATGACAAGCTCTGATGCCAATGTCAGTGCGGACGGTTCTAAGAAAATAGCCCCGATGACCGCCTGTTCCGCTTCTATATTTTGCGGTGGTATTCGATCTTCAAAAATATCACTCATCCCTGTTCCTCCTCCCAGAAAGCGAATCCTCTCTAAGCTCTCATAAAGAAAACTCGGCAATTGCCGAGCACTTTTCTTACTTTTGTTCTGTTACATGCACCTTCAAGGTTGCTGTAACTTCTGTATGCAGCTTTACAGGTACATTTGTATAGCCTAAAGCGCGGATGGCATCATTTAGCTCCATTTTGCGCTTATCGATCTTTATTTTATGCTTCTTTTGAAGCTCTTCTGCGATTTGCTTTGTGGTGATGCTACCGAATAAACGACCGCCTTCACCTGCTTTAGTTTGGAATTCAAGCGTAAGCTTTTCCAACGTCTCTTTTAATTTCTTTGCGTTTTCAACCTCTTGTTCCGCTTCTTTGGCCTCTTTGTTCTTTTGAGCTTCCAATGATTTAAGGTTACCATTTGAAGCCTCCATCGCCAACCCTTGTTTTAGTAGAAAATTATGGGCATAACCATCGGCCACGTTTTTCACTTCGCCTTTTTTGCCTTTACCTTTAACATCTTTTAAAAATATTACCCTCATTCCTTGGAACCTCCTTCTAAGTACTCTGTTATTGCTTGTTTCAATTGTTCTTCTGCTTCATCAATGGTCGTATTCATCTGTGTGGCTGCATTTGTCAGATGCCCGCCGCCGCCAAGGTTCTCCATGACAACCTGTACGTTGACATCCCCGAGCGATCTTGCACTGATGCTTACCTGCTCGCCGTTTCTGTGCGCGATGACAAAAGAAGTATTGATGTCGCTCATCGCAAGCAGCGTGTCTGCAGCCTGGGCGATCATCACCTGATCAAAGGACTCTTCAGGTACACCTTTGGCAATAACAATGCCTTCTTGGAACAGATAGGCACTTTCTATCAACTTGGCGCGTTTCACAAAGCGGTCAAGATTTTCTTTTAATAGCTTTTGCACAAGAATGGTGTCTGCCCCTTGCGAGCGCAAGTAGGATGCTGCATCAAATGTACGGGAACCGGTACGGACCGTGAAGCTTTTCGTATCTACTATTATACCAGCTAACAGGGCGGTCGCTTCAAGCATTGTGATTTTGATGCGCTTTGGCTGGTATTGCAAGAGCTCTGTAACAAGCTCCGCAGTGGAGGAAGCATATGGCTCCATATATACAAGCAACGGATCCTCTATAAAGTCCTCTCCACGTCTGTGGTGATCAATCACCACCACATTATCAATTTTACTTAGCAGCTTTTCCTCAATCACGAGGGATGGCTTATGGGTATCGACCACTACCAGCAACGTATCGCCTGTCGCTATCTCAAAGGCATCTTCCGGTGAGATGAACTTTTCCCAAAGCTCACTATGACCTTTCAATTCCTCCAACAGACGGTGAATGCCGGCATCAATTTCCTGATTGTTTAAAACAATATACGCATTTTTATGATTGAGCTCCGCTACTTTGGCAATCCCGATGGCCGCTCCAAGCGCGTCCATGTCCGGGTAGCGATGACCCATGATAATCACTTTGTCACTTTCGTGGATCAGTTCCTTCAATGCATGGGAAATAACGCGTGCACGTACACGTGTCCGTTTCTCCATCGGATTTGTTTTGCCTCCATAGAAGCGTACCTTTCCATTAGTCTGCTTGATGGCAACCTGGTCGCCACCACGGCCCAAGGCAAGGTCCAGACTTGATTGGGCAAGGTGTCCCAACTCAGGAAGCGAAGGGACTCCTGTACCAATGCCAACACTTAATGTAAGAGGCATGCTTTGTTTGGATGTTTGTTCCCGAACCTCATCCAATATGGAAAACTTGTTCTTCTCCAATTGCACAAGGATATGTTCATTTAATACGACAATAAAACGTTCCATTGACGTTCTTTTCAAGAATACGCCGTTCTCCATAGACCATTTATTAATAATGGAGGTCACCTGGCTGTTGATCGCGCTTTTCGTTTGATCATCCATTCCCTGTGTCACTTCATCATAATTGTCTAAGAAAATGATACCAAGAACCGTTCGCTCGTCTTCATATAATTTTTCAATATGCGTCTGTTCGGTAATGTCAAAAAAGTAGATAAGACGTTCAGCTTTCTTGATGACCACTTTATATTTCCTATCATGCAAGGGAATCGTTTCCGTTTCGATATCCTGCTTTAAAAGAGGAATCAAATTTTCTCCAACATCATATAACGACCTGCCAACAAGCGTTTCTTCATGAAAACAGGAAGCGAGAAACGGATTCGTCCATTCGATTTGATAATCGTCGTTATAAAGCATAATACCAATAGGCATTTCCATTAACGCTTCTTCCCCAACCTTTTTTAACCGGTAGGAAAGGGTGGAAATGTACGTTTCCATTTCTTTTTTAGCCTTTTGTTCCACTTTGATGTAAAGATATACAACCAAGCCTAGGAGCAGAAAGCTGACAATCCCTATTTGCCATTGGAAAAACACAATTATCCCAAGTTGAATCAGTGCGATGACAAACAATAAATAGACGGGATAACGCAAATTCAGTTTTTCGAAATAATTAGGCATGTATGTTCAGCTCCTAATTAATAGTTTAGCTCATTATTTTCCTTGATTCTTTCCCTGTATCCTATCTCTAAGTTGAAAACCGATATCTATTATTCCTATCATTCTTATTATATAGACCAAAGGAGTGATTAGGAAGGATAAAATGACCAGTGTAATCGGAATGGCTTTGGAGATCTTTTTTATATAACAGAAGTAGAAAATAAATGAGAACCCTTGCACCGTCATTAATAGCATTAAAATGAAGGAAAGGTTTAGGACTACCATAAATAAAGTTGTCCCTTCTTCTGGTGCCATAATCGATAAAATTAGGACAATTAAGTAATACCACAACAAGCTCTTTGGAAGCATCAATTCCCTGAATGGAGGGAAAGGACTAACCTTCACTTTTAACCTTTTAATAATAAAAAAGGTGATGAGTTGCGAGAAATAGGCATGTACAAAAGAGGTTAATACCAACATGGTAGGTAGTAGATAACTTGTATAACCCAGGGACTCCTCTAATACCGCCACCGCTTCTTTTGCATTTTCTTGACCGAGCGAGGTAGCTATTGCTTCTGATGCCTGTATAGACTCCCTTATCATCTCTTGCATGACTTCTATAAAATCAATATTAAAAAGGACGATTGCCACCACATACGCAAGGATATAATTGAGCAGGAATACCCCTGTAGCAGCGCCCAAAATGGCATAACGGTTACCATTCTTTTGGATAAGATGTCCCATGACAACACCGGCAGTACTAGCTGGTATGCTCAGGGCAAGAGCAACCGGTGACCCAATCAGTACACTAAGCACACCGGCAACTACTATGAGCCATATCCCTGATTTCCACCCGTTTCTTGCTGTATAGACGACAAACGGGACAACAAGGGCGAGAAAGGTGATGAGCCCTATAAAAGGGACGAAAAGTGTCATGAGAAGGAGCAGGATATAGATACCGAGCAGTGCTGCTCCTTCTGTTATATGTTTTGTTTCCTTCATCAGTATAAACCTCCAAGAACGCTTAGTTACACAATATGTATAGTTTATCCTTAAGATTCTATTACAATCAAATGTTATGTAGATGATAGCATAAACTCCCTGTGTCCTCCGTTCCAGGTGTTCGCTTTCCGCGGGACGGTGTTTGAGCCTCCTCACAACGCTTCAGGGGTCTCAAGCTACCGTTTCCCCCCGCAGGAGTCTCTCACCTTGCGCTTCAGGCAACAGGGTGGAACCTTATAACATTTTTAAACGACTAGCAAAAAGGAAGGCAGCAAGATATTCTCTCACTGCCTTCCTTTTTATTTATTCGGCTGTATTACTCACCAGAAACGTATGGTAGTAATGCCATTTGACGAGCGCGTTTGATCGCGATCGTTAATTTACGTTGGTATTTAGCGCTAGTTCCTGTTACACGACGAGGTAAAATTTTACCACGCTCAGAAACGAACTTTTTTAGTACATCAGTATCTTTGTAATCGATATGAGTGATACCGTTAGCTGTGAAATAACAAACCTTACGACGTTTGTTACGTCCACCTCTGCGTCCTCCTGCCATTTTATTCACCTCTTCTTTTTTAGATTTTTCGGCTTATGCAGCCATTTTTATAAAACGATTCCTTCTAGAATTAGAACGGCAAATCGTCATCGGATATATCAATTGGTTGGCCATCGTTCTTAAATGGGTCGTCATCAACACGAGTATAACCTTGGTTGTTGTTATTGCTACGCTGTTGGTTCTGATCATACCCAAAGTTAGGTGATGAACCATAGCCTTGATTTTGATTTGGATTAGGACGGGATGCATTTCCATTTCCTGAACCGCCGGATCCCTTAGGTTCTAAGAATTGAACACCTTCTGCCACTACTTCCGTTACGTACACACGTTTTCCATCTTGGCCTTCATAATTACGTGTCTGCAACCTGCCATCCACTCCAGCCAAGCTTCCTTTTTTCAGAAAGTTTGCTGCGTTTTCAGCTTGTTTTCTCCAGACAACACAGTTGATGAAGTCAGCTTCGCGTTCGCCTTGCTGATTCTGGAACGTACGATTGACTGCCAATGTAAATGTAGCAACCGCCACTCCACTTGGGGTATAGCGCAATTCAGGGTCTTTCGTTAAGCGACCTACCAATACTACGCGATTTAACATCAGAACCACTCCTCCTTGAGACGACGTCCATAAAGAGGACAACTATTATTTAACTTCTTTTTTAACAACAATATGACGGATGATGTCTTCGCTGATTTTAGCAAGACGATCAAACTCTTGAACTGCAGCTGGCTCAGCAGCTACGTTTACTAGCATATAGTAGCCGTCACGAAAATCATTGATTTCGTATGCTAAGCGGCGTTTTCCCCACTCTTTGGATTCAGTAAGATCTGCACCGTTGTCAGTTAGGATCGTATTGAAACGTTCTGTAAGAGCTTTTTTAGCGTCTTCCTCAATGTTTGGACGGATGATATACATGATTTCGTACTTGTTCATCACAGTCACCTCCTTTTGGTCTAAGCGGCCCTTAGTGGGCAAGGAGCAATCAATTATAAATAATCATTACTCACAAATTAAGATTATACCAGAGGGGTGGATTTTTTGCAACATGTCCTAGTTGTTTCGTTATACAGTTGATCTTCGTTGCAGGCGCTTCGCTTTTCGCGGGCGGTCCGGAAGCCTCCTCACTTCGTTGCGGGGTCTTCCCTGTCCCTTCTTCCCGCAGAAGTCTGCGCGCCTTCCACTACGATCAACTTGGTTACTGCATTATTCATAAAATAAAAAAGAGAGGAAAATCCCCCTCTCTTTTAATAAATATTATACGTTAAAGCGGAAGTGGATAACGTCTCCGTCTTTTACGATGTATTCTTTTCCTTCTAGTCGGACTTTCCCTGCTTCTTTGGCAGCTGTGTGAGAGCCTGCTGTAAGTAAGTCTTCATAGGATACCGTTTCTGCACGGATGAACCCGCGCTCAAAGTCGGTATGGATGACTCCCGCACATTGTGGAGCTTTCATGCCTGTACGGAATGTCCATGCACGAACTTCTTGTACACCTGCAGTAAAGTAAGTAGCAAGACCAAGTAGATTATACGCAGCACGGATCAGTTGATCTAGACCAGATTCTTTAATGCCAAGCTCCTCAAGGAACATTGCTTTTTCGTCTGCATCTAATTCTACTATTTCAGACTCGATTTTCGCACAAACTGTGATAACTTCGGCATTGTCTTTTGCAGCAAATTCACGTACTTGCTTCACATATTCGTTGTCGGAAGTGTCTGCTACATCGTCTTCGCCAACATTTGCTACATAAAGGACTGGCTTGCTTGTTAATAGGTGCATGCCTTTTAAGTATTTCACTTGCTCGTCCGTTACTTCCACTGTACGCGCGGGAAGCTCATTTTCAAGCGCTTCTTTTACTAGTACAAGCACTTCATGCTCATATACCGCTTCTTTATCTTTTTGCTTCGCTAATTTGGCAACACGCTCAAGACGCTTATCTACTGATTCTAAATCAGCTAAAATAAGTTCCAGGTTGATGGTTTCGATATCTTCAATCGGGTTCACTCCACCAGAAACGTGAGTGATATTATCGTCAGCAAAGCAACGAACCACGTGGCAGATCGCATCAACTTGACGGATGTGAGATAAGAACTTGTTTCCAAGCCCTTCTCCTTTGCTGGCACCTTTTACAATCCCGGCAATGTCGGTAAATTCAAAGTGTGTTGGTACTGTTTTCTTCGGATTTACAAGTTCTGTTAATTTTTGAAGACGCTCATCTGGAACATCTACGATACCTACGTTCGGATCTATGGTACAGAACGGGTAGTTGGCAGATTCCGCCCCCGCTTGTGTGATTGCATTAAAAAGCGTTGATTTCCCTACGTTTGGAAGACCAACGATACCTGCTGTTAAAGCCATTTTATCCACTCCTAACTTCCGTTAACACATATTTAAACCTCCCACAATTATAGATAGAATGGGAGGAAAAGACAAGTTTATTTGAATTCCAGTCACTTTGACAACCGCTGTTGATTTACGCTAAGACCAGCTTTTATTCTTCACTTCTAACCAAAATCTTCTTAATTTTCCTTGTGAATTCTTTTCGTGGCATGAGGACGGTGTGGTCGCAGCCTTCGCATTTGATGCGGATGTCCATTCCCATTCGTACTACTTTCCATCTGTTTGTCCCGCATGGGTGTGCTTTCTTCATTTCTACTACATCATTTAAACCGAATTCTTTATCTGTCATATTTCTACACTCCCTACTTTTCTATCTCAATTGGAAGCATGCCCGTCTTGCTTTGGTTCCCGGTTATAGAGCACCAGGCGTGGAAATGGAATTTCAATGCCCGCTTCATCCAGACGATTTTTGACTTCCTTCCTGATCGAACGCCCGATATACCAATGCTTCATCGGCACTGTTTCACATGTGATCCTGAGTACAACCTCGGAGTTGCCCAACGTTTGAATGCCAAGCAGCTCTGGTGGTTCTGTCATTTCCACATACCTTGCCGGCATTTCTGCAAGCAATTCTTGAATTACTCGCTCCGCTTCTTCTATTTTTCCTTCATATGCGATGCTTACATCCACTACGGCCACGCTGTTATGAATGGAGAAATTCGTTAGTTCTACAATACTGCCATTGGGCAATATATGCAATTCCCCTGTCCAACTTTTTATTTTCGTAGTCCGAAGGCCAATCTCTTCCACATACCCCTCAAATGTGCCGGTTCTGATATAATCCCCAACAGAAAATTGGTCTTCGAATATAATAAAAAAGCCTGTAATGATATCTCTTACCAAGTTTTGAGCCCCAAATCCTACAGCAAGGCCAACAATTCCCGCCCCGGCCAAAAGTGCCCTGACATCAATATGGACTATTTCTAAAATCATAATGAAGGCAACAAAATAGACTACGTAAGTTAACACATTCTGCAGCAGTTTCAAAAGGGTGTTTTCTCTTCGTTCCGATATACGGATAGGCCCTTTTTCTCTTAGTTTCACAAAGTTTTGAACGAGGTTTTTTCCTATTTTTATTATCACGCCTGCTACAAAGATGATCAGAATGATTTTCAGTAATCCTTCTCCGATAGAAACCCAGAGATCCTCATTCAGTAAGGAGTCTTTCATTTGTATTAGCACTCGGTTTGTCCATTCCATATTCATTTTACCTCGATATCTTCATATATTTACTCCTAGATTCCCCACAATTTGCTATTTTACTAAAACAAAAGAAGCGTCTTCTTACTAGTTTTCTCGGTTTTTAATTGGATAAAGCAGAATACAAACGAGCAGATAGAGATTGATTAAGCCAAATAGCGGGTAAAGTATTGCTACGAGGACGGAAAAGCCCACTGCGGTGAAGGGAACCATTAATAAAATGAACAATAAACACATGAGCCAAAGCGGTATTGGAATCACATTTCGAAATCTCGTCACTAACCCGAGCAACCCGGAGGCCGCCGTGGTATAAATTGCCACCCAAAGCAGGATGGTCATGAAGAATAGCATATAAAACGGGTAACTCTGAATGATGGCAAAGAGTGGGATTTCGAAAAGGCCAAGCTTACTCTGTACCAAAATAAGCGTTTGGTTATAAAAAAGAGAGATGACTCCCAAAATAACCCCGCTCCCTACACTTGCAATGATAATTTCTCCTTTGCCTTTTACTTCTTTTCCTATTGCAGATAAAACGGCTACAAGTGGAAGGATATTCAATGCTGTAAAAGTAAATCCAGCAGGCCAGTTACTTTGTTCAAGCACGGAGGTGGGAACGGCATCCGGGCTGTTGAGCACTGCATCTATCAGCACATAGGCTAAGGTCAACACAATGATTGGGATAATCACGACGTTTACCGTTACCATTCCTTTGACGTCGTAAACGAACAACAAGATCAATAAGATGCATATGATTGCAATTCCGCCCCAATAAGGGATGGAAAAGACCTGTAACGCCGCTCCGCCACCTGCTAGCATCACGACTGTCGTGGTAAATAAGTAAACGACCATTACTATATTGTATAAATACGATGCCCTCACTCCGACAAGTTTTCTTAGGACGGGGGAGAAATGTTCAGACTGCTCTTTGCTGCTGATTTGCAGGATCACATAACACGAAATGATAAAGAACAAGGTGAATAATAGAATGGCTAGTCCGCTTTCCGAACCGAAAAACTGCCATAGTTCCCGTCCGGATGCATACCCTGCGCCAATCACTGTTCCCAATATTAAAAACATCCAGCGAAACCCGCTTTTCCACATACATGCAACCCCCTAAAATATCCAAAAATAAAAAAGTGGACGTATAGTTTCCCATCAATAGTCGTATACTGTTACTACTATTAAGAAGGAGTGGAACCTATGAATCTTAAATCTAATTTTTTTGAGAAGAAGGGAGGCAATATTCGTATTGCTCATGATGAAGTAAATGCATACAAGGAACTTGCACTTACTTTACAATCCAACCTTCCTACAAGCCTTGTGTACCGCCCCATCGTGATTGTATGCATCGGCACTGACCGGTCAACTGGAGATTCCCTGGGACCACTAGTCGGCACAAAGCTTCACGATATAAAGCTTGATCATGTTCATGTATATGGCACATTAGATGATCCTATACATGCTGTTAATCTAGAAGAGAAGCTCGCATATATCCAGGCAAAGCACCTTACTCCTTTTATTATTGGAATTGATGCCTGTCTTGGAAGATTGAAAAGTGTAGGTCAAATTACTATAGGCGAAGGACCTGTGATGCCTGGAGCTGGAGTAAAGAAGGATTTGCCGCCAGTAGGGGATATGCATATTACAGGAATTGTCAATGTTAGTGGTTTTATGGAGTTCTTCGTTTTACAGAATACGAGATTAAGTCTTGTCATGAAAATGGCAACCGTGGTAGCGCAATCCATTCAAGAATTGGATCGAGCCATTGAACGGAAGAATTTCCTTGCATCTGCTGCCAGGGACACTGAACCACCATTCATTCAAACGCAAGAATAGAAAAAAGGCCGACCATAGAGAGTCGACCTTTCAAGGGAAGATAAATTCACATAATAAAAAAGTATTGAACAAGTACAAGAGCGGCTGCTACTAATATTCCCGGAAGCAAATTGGCCACTCGAATGGCGGTTACACCTATGATATTCATTCCAATCGCCATAATCATGACCCCTCCAGTAGCGGTGATCTCAAAAATGAGCAACTCCAGTAAATCTGATGGGACAAACCGGTCAATTTGAGTAGCAAATAAAGCGATACTTCCTTGATATATCATGACAGGGATGGCAGAAAACAAAACCCCGATCCCTAAAGTCGTGGTCAGAACAATACTTGTGAAGCCATCAATGATAGATTTTGTATACAGGACCTGATGATCGCCCCTTAGGCCGCTATCCAAAGAACCGACAACCGACATTGCTCCGATAACAAAGATGAGCGTTGCCGTTACAAATCCCTTTGATACGGAGCCCTGCTGTTTTGACCCCATCTTACTTTCCAGCCAATTGCCGACATTGTTCAGTTTGCGGTCAAGATTGATCCACTCACCTAGCACCGCACCTACTACCAGACTGATGATGACAATCAGAAATTCATTACTTTTAAAACCCATCTGTGCCCCAAGTAAAAATACAGCAAGGCCTATGATTTTCATGACCGTTTCTTTCGTATTTTCTGGAATACGGGTGAAGATTTTTCCTATAAATGTACCAAGCACAATACATATACCATTCACAATGGTTCCTAATAAAACCACTCTAAAGCCCCATTTCTATTAAAGTAACGCCTATCCAAAAAAGCAAACCACCATGAAGTGATCTGCTTTTTATTTTTCTGTTTGAGCTAATAATTCTAATAATCTGTTCAGGTCATCATCAGAGAAGAATTCAATCTCTATTTTACCCTTATTTTTCGTACGCTTAATAAAAACAGAAGTACCAAAACGCTCCCTTAATACAGATTCGTGGTCCTTAAGGAAAATATCCTTTTCCTCAGGGTCTTTTTTCGTTTCACGTGGAACACTTTCATTCAACTGCTGAATCAACTGTTCTAACTGACGCACATTTAAGTGTTCTTGCAACACTTTGTCAATGACCGCTTTTAATTTCTCTTTCCTTTTAAGCCCTAATAATGCACGGCCGTGTCCCATGGAAAGTTTTCCATCATTCATCAGCTCTTGTACAGATTTTGGAAGGGATAATAAACGAATATGATTCGCAATATGTGGTCTGCTTTTTCCAAGCCTGCTTGCTAACTGTTCCTGTGTCAGTTCTAGTTTCACCATTAAGGATTGATAGGCAGCGGCTTCTTCAATCGGTGTAAGATCCTCACGCTGTAAATTTTCCAAAAGAGCAAGTTCCATCATTTGCTGTTCCGTCAATGAGCGGATTACTACAGGAACTTTAGACAGTTTCGCCTCTTTTGCAGCCCGAAAACGGCGTTCCCCAACAACAATTTCGTATCCTTTAATACTTTTGCGAACAATAATCGGTTGAAGGATTCCGTGTTGTAAAATCGATTCTTTCAATTCTTGTATAGCTTCTGGCTCAAAGTATTTACGAGGCTGGTAGGGGTTTGGTCGCACTTCCTTGATACTGATTTCTTGAACGGCTTCTTCCTTGGAAGCTTCAATAGAAGGAAACAGCGCATTTATGCCTTTACCTAATCCTTTACCCATGTGTCACCACTTCCTTTGCTAATTCTAAGTAAACTTCCGCTCCACGTGACTTTGGATCATAAATAATGATGGGTTCTCCATGGCTTGGCGCTTCACTTAAACGAACATTACGAGGAATAATGGTTCGATACACTTTATCTTGGAAATACTTTTTCACTTCTTCAATTACTTGAATACCCAAATTTGTTCTGGCATCTAGCATCGTAAGCAAGACACCATCAATCATAAGTTCTTTATTTAAATGTTTTTGTACGAGTCTTACCGTATTTAATAGCTGACTTAATCCTTCGAGTGCATAATATTCGCATTGTACCGGTATCACAACTGCATCAGAAGCTGTTAAAGCGTTGATAGTCAATAAGCCCAAAGATGGGGGACAATCGATGATTATGTAGTCAAAAAGATGCTTCACATCATCTAATGCTCTTTTTAAACGCACTTCTCTTGAAATAGTAGGAACTAGTTCAATTTCTGCACCTGCGAGTTGTATGGTTGCTGGGATGATGGAAAGGTTCTCTACCTTTGTTGGGAGGATCGCCTTCTTTGCTTCCACATCTTCTACTAAAATATCATAAATACACTGATGGACTTCTGCTTTTTCGATTCCCACTCCACTTGTGGCGTTTCCTTGTGGGTCCACATCTACTAAAAGCACTCTTTTACCAATGTAGGCTAAACAAGCACCTAAGTTAACGGATGTAGTCGTTTTTCCAACTCCACCTTTTTGGTTAGCAATAGCAATAATTCTGCCCATGCCGTCACCTGCCTTCAGAAAAGAACATACTTTTTATTCGTTGGTTCGGGTTATGACGCTGTTGATTTCCGCACTGGGCTTCGCTTTCCTAGGGGCGGTGCTTGAGCCTCCTCACTTCGTTGCGGGGTCTCAAGCTACCGCTATCTCCCTCAGGAGTCTTCGCCCTGTGCTCCAATCAACAGCTAGAAACTTCTCTATTGTTGAAGATTCGATTTAACGTTATTTAAGTTTCTCATTTATTTTATCATGAATTGACTGAAATTTAACTTGTTTTTGAGAATAATTATTGGGAAGGGGGTGGTGGGGAAATTGTCGAAGAATGTTTCTCGGGAAATAATCCATCATGGCTCAATAAATATTTGGTTAGCCACCGCTGTTACTTTCCGCAAATGGCTGCGCTTTCCGCGGGGCGACCTTGAGCCTCCTCGCATCCGCTGCGGGGTCTCAACATTGCCGCTACTCCCCCGCAGGACAAGGAAGGCTTCGAAAGCGATACTTCGCACGAAGAAAATGGTTAGCATTTCCGAGGAGTCTTCGCCATTTGCTCCAATCCACAGCTAGAGAATAACAAAAACAAAATGTTAGTGCTTTTTCAGTTAATTCAGTTTGATGACTTTTACAACCATTTAATTAATAAAGTCATCTTGTTGGTTGAAGTGTAAGGCGCGCAGACGACCGCAGGCAAGCGAAGCGCCTGAAACGGAAATCAACATTTTTTTTTATTACCTTATCTTTATAAAAAAAGATGGCTTCGCTTATTACTTATCTAGGCGTAGCTACTAGTAAAATTACTAGATTGCTAGGTTTGTGATAAATAACGGCGAGGGCCATCCCTATAGTGGTATTATTTTTTCGGTATGCGGATCGTGAATTGGTAATATTCTTCGGTTTCTTCTTCTTGGGAGTCGAGCTTGATGCCGCTGTCGTTTACCATTGTAAGTGATTGACGGATCGTGTTCATCGCAATACGCATATCTTTACTGAAGGCTTTTCGCTTAGCCTTTGGTTTTGGATTGGCAGCTTCAAGCATTTTTACTACACGTTCCTCTGTTTGCTTGACATTCAATTGTTTTTCAAGAATTTCAGCAAGAACAGCCACTTGTTTTTCCGGTAGCTTTAACGGAATTAGGGCACGTGCATGACGCTCTGTAATTTTTTTCTGTAGAAGGGCATCTTGAATATCAGAAGGCAACTTTAAAAGACGAAGTTTGTTTGCCACAGTGGATTGCCCTTTTCCTAAGCGCTGAGCCAGAGCTTCTTGTGTCAAACTATGCAATTCCAACAGCTTGGAATATGCGATTGCTTCTTCAATTGCCGATAACTCTTCACGTTGAAGATTCTCAATAAGGGCAACAGAGGCTGTTTCTGCATCGTTAAATTCTTTTACAATGGCAGGAATGGTTTCCCAACCCAGCTTCTGAACCGCTCTCCAACGGCGTTCTCCAGCAATAATCTCATATTTGTCCTCATCAAATTGACGGACAACGATAGGCTGGATAATTCCATGCGTCCGGATAGTCAGAGATAACTCTTCAATTCTTTCATCTACAAAAACAGTACGTGGTTGGTATCTATTCGGAACAATGTCCTTTACAGCTACCTGCATAATTTTTTCATGATCAGTCTTTTCTACTATTTCCTGTTCTTCTTTTTCGCCGATTCCAAAAAAACGAGAGAACGGAGACTTCATAGTTCCACCACCTTATGGATAGAATCCCTATTAACGTAATTCGCTTTTCACGTTAATAAGTCCTGTTTTTCCGATCAAAATGTTTCACATGAAACGAGGTATTGTAAGCAAGGTTAAATTTTATTCCAACGGTTGTTTATTCGGTGTACCTGGTTTACGAGGGTACTTCTTCGGTGTAGATTTAATCTTATTGATGATCAGGATATTTCTTTCGCTTTCCTCTAATGGCAAGGAAAAAGAATGCACCTTTTCTAACTTCCCACCTAATATTTGCAGGGCTTTTTTCCCTTTTTCCAGCTCCTCGCTTGCAGCAGCAGCTTTCATCGGTACAAACATACCGCCTTCTTTAACAAGTGGCAGGCACAGTTCGCTTAATACTGATAAACGGGCAACTGCTCTAGCAGTGACAAGGTCAAATTTCTCACGATAGTCCGCATTTTTCCCGAAGGTTTCCGCTCTGTCATGAACGAAATGGACATTTTTTAAACCTAGCTCATTCGCAAGATTTTGTAAAAATGTAATTCGCTTATTCAAAGAGTCCACAATCGTGACCTTTAAATTTGGAAAACATATTTTCAGAGGAATGCTTGGAAAACCTGCACCGGCTCCTACATCACATAGAGATAATTCTTGATTCAAATCCACATAGAACGATGCGGTAATGGAATCATAGAAATGTTTAAGATAAACCTCTTCCTCATCCGTGATGGCAGTTAGATTCATCTTTTCATTCCATTCCACCAGCAGCTTGTAATATGTATCAAATTGAGAAAGCTGTTGAGAAGAAAGGGAAATCCCTTTCTCCTCCAACAGAGAAATAAATTGTTCTTTGTTCATGTGTTCGTATCCTTTCTATCGTTGGATTTACTCGTTGGATACTTTGGCGATACGACCTTGTTCCAAATAGACAAGCAAAATGGATACGTCCGCTGGGTTTACCCCTGATATTCTGGAAGCCTGGGCAACGGATAAAGGACGTACTTCTTTTAACTTCTGCCTTGCTTCGTTCGCAAGTCCGTGAATGTCATCGTAATCGATGTTTTCTGGTATTTTCTTATTCTCCATCTTCTTCAAGCGATCAACTTGTTGAAGGGATTTTTGAATATACCCTTCATATTTCACCTGAATTTCCACCTGTTCTGCTACATCAGGAGAAATCTCCTTGTCAGCAGGCACCATCTGATGAATATGATCATAGGTCATTTCAGGACGCTTCAGAAGGTCGGCTGCCCTGATGCCATCTTTCAGCTCGCTTCCGCCAGCTTCTCTAATGATGGTCTGAACCTGTTCATTCGGTTTAATGATGATAGATTGCAGGCGTTCTTTTTCTGCTTCAATTTCTTGTTTCTTCGCTTCAAACTTTGCAAATCGTTCCGGGGAAATAAGCCCGATTTTATGCCCGATTTCCGTTAAACGCAAGTCTGCATTGTCATGGCGCAAGAGCAAGCGATATTCTGCACGGGAAGTAAGCAACCTGTAAGGTTCATTTGTTCCTTTCGTTACCAGGTCATCAATCAGTACCCCTATATATGCATCAGAGCGGCTTAAGATAAGATCTTCCTCGCCAAGGGCACGTCTTCCGGCATTGATACCTGCCATGATTCCTTGCCCGGCCGCTTCCTCATACCCCGAGGTCCCGTTAATTTGCCCTGCTGTATAAAGGTTTTGAATTTTTTTCGTTTCAAGTGTCGGCCATAATTGCGTTGGGACGATGGCATCATATTCAATGGCATACCCCGCTCGCATCATGCGGACATTTTCAAGGCCAGGAATAGTGGAAAGGATCTTACGTTGCACATCTTCCGGAAGGCTTGTGGAAAGTCCCTGCACATATACTTCTTGCGTATTTCTTCCTTCTGGCTCTAAGAAAATTTGGTGTCTAGGCTTGTCGTTGAACCGCACCACTTTATCCTCAATAGACGGGCAATACCTAGGCCCGGTCCCCTTGATCATTCCAGAGTACATTGGGGAACGGTGAAGGTTGTCATCAATAAGTTGGTGTGTTTCGGCACTTGTATAAGTTAACCAGCAAGGTAGCTGATCTGTAATGTATTCGGTTGTTTCATAGGAAAACGCCCGCGGTACATCATCGCCTGGTTGTATTTCCGTTTTACTGTAGTCGATGGATGCACTATTAACACGTGGAGGGGTTCCTGTTTTAAAACGTACCAAGTCAAACCCTAGCTCCTCTAAATGCTCGGAAAGCGTGATAGAAGGCTGTTGGTTATTAGGACCGCTTAAATACTGAAGTTCTCCTAGTATAATTTTTCCGCGAAGGAATGTCCCTGTCGTGATCACGACCGTCTTGGATTCATAAATGGCACCTGTTTGTGTGATAACACCCTTACAAACGCCGTCCTCGACGATTAACTTTTCGACCATTCCTTGAAGCAATGTGATATTTTCTTCGTTTTCGATGGTTTTCTTCATTTCATGCTGATAAAGGAACTTATCGGCCTGTGCACGCAATGCACGTACCGCAGGGCCTTTACCCGTATTCAACATACGCATTTGAATATGTGTTTTATCAATATTTCTTCCCATTTCTCCACCAAGCGCATCAATTTCACGCACAACGATTCCTTTGGCAGGACCGCCTACAGATGGATTACACGGCATAAAAGCAACCATATCCAGGTTGATGGTCACCATTAACGTTTTCGCTCCCTGACGAGCTGCTGCCAGTCCTGCTTCTACCCCTGCATGACCAGCACCAATTACAATTACATCATAGGAACCTGCATGATATTCCATGTTTGTTCCCTCCTATTCTATTTACCTAAGCAAAATTGTGAGAACAGCTGATCAATTAGGCTTTCATGTACCGCATCGCCGATAATTTCACCAAGTATTTCCCACGTTCTGGTTAAATCTATTTGTACTATATCTATTGGCACGCCGCTTTCCATTCCTACTATCGCATCTTCAAGTGCTTGTTGGGCTTGAGTGATCAAACCGATATGACGGGAGTTTGAGACATATGTCATATCGCCTGCCTCTAGGTCCCCTTGGAAGAACATTGAAGAAATGGCCTCTTCTAATTCGTCAATTCCTTGTTCCTCTTTTAAAGAGGTGGAAATGACAGTGTGATGGTTGGCAAGCTCTTTCACTTGCCCTATATCAATTTTCGTCGGCAAATCCGTTTTATTGACTATAACAATGACATCCATGCCTTTTACCGCTTCAAACAACTGCTTGTCCTCCATTGTGAGGTCATCGTTATTGTTTAAAACAAGCAAAATCAGATCTGCTTTTTTCAACACTTCTCTAGATCTTTCGACACCAATTCGCTCTACGATATCTTCAGTTTCTCGTATACCGGCAGTATCCACCAGACGCAGTGGTACCCCACGGACACTTACATATTCCTCAATGACATCACGCGTTGTCCCTGGAATATCGGTTACGATTGCCTTATTTTCATGTACTAGACTGTTAAGCAAAGAGGATTTCCCGACATTTGGCCGCCCGATAATTACGGTAGAAAGACCTTCTCTTAATATCTTACCCTGTTGGGAGGTTTGTAACAGCTTTTCCAGTTCTTCTTTTACATAAGTGGACTTCTCAAGCAATAACTGATGGGTCATTTCTTCGACATCATCATATTCCGGGTAGTCGATATTTACTTCGACATGTGCAAGTGTTTCTAAAATTTCTTGGCGTAGTTTCTGAATCAGTTTGGATAATCGACCTTCCATTTGACCTAACGCCACATTCATTGCACGGTCTGTTTTGGCACGGATCAAATCCATCACGGCTTCTGCCTGTGAAAGATCAATACGTCCGTTCAAGAAAGCCCGCTTCGTGAATTCACCAGGTTCGGCAAGCCTTGCTCCCCTGCTCATTACAAGCTGCAGTAATTTATTGACGGAAACAAGTCCGCCGTGGCAGTTTATTTCTACCACATCTTCTCTTGTAAAAGTTTTAGGTCCTCGCATAACCGAAACCATTACTTCTTCTATTATTTTATCCGTTTTTGGATCTACGATATGTCCGTAGTGAATGGTATGAGAGGCAACGTCTTTCATTTTCTTGGAGGATGGGGTGACAAAGATTTCATCTATGATCCGGAACGCTTCTTCTCCGCTCAGGCGGACAATGGCAATCGCTCCTTCTCCCATTGGAGTCGAAATAGCTGCTATCGTGTCAAACTCATACATATCATTCACCTCATTTCTTTTTTCTTTTTGTTTCTTCTATATCAATGTAAAATAGTTCGTCCTTTAACTTACTAAGGTTAGCATAATTTTTGTGTCTTTTAAAGTATTCCTGTTCGACAGTTATCCACAAAAATTTCCCGAACGGTTCTTTTGTCATCAATCATTTTAACTTATCCACATGTGAATAACAATAAACAAATCTCGCACAGTTGTTTCATCAGTTTTGCCGAAGTTTGTATTAGTAAAACATAACCAAAGATTTTAGAACTCGCTTTTCTTTTTAGCCGTTCCTTTTCGCTGCAGACACTCGCTTTTCGCGGGCGGTCCGGGAGCCTCATCGGCTTCGCCTGTGGGGTCTCCCCTGTCCCTTCCTCCCGCAGGAGTCGAGTGTCTTCCGCTCCAATCCACTTGTCTCAGTATTTTAAAGCTAAAATAAAGTTAGTTAATTCAGCAAAAAAAACGGCTGGCCCTTATTGAAGGGTCAGCCGTTTTAATTTTAGGATTATCTTTTTGCGACTTTGTTCTTTTTTGTTGTGATCACAAGGGAGCGATTCGGTTCTTTTCCTACGGAGTAGGTTTCTACTTCCGGGTAGGCTGAGATGATCGAGTGCATCACTTTGCGTTCAAAAGAAGGCATCGGTTCAAGATGGACATCCTGTTTTGTTTTCAATGCTTTTTGTGCAAGCCGCTCTGCGAGTTGTTCCAGGGTTTCCCGGCGTTTCTCGCGGTATCCTTCTGCGTCGATGACGACATTTAGATATTGATTGGAATAGCGGTTTGCGACAATTTGCGTTAAATATTGAAGGGAATTAAGGGTTTGTCCCCTTTTTCCGATAATTAGAGCTGTTTTTTCGCCACTGATGCTGATGGAAATATTCCTACCTTCCACCTTTACATCAAGTTCTGCGACAATATTCATTTCAGTAAGAACTTTTTTCAAGAAATTCGTTGATTCTTCGATCGGGTCTTGCTTCAATTTGACGGTTACAACACTAGGTTTTGAGCCAAACAATCCGAAGAGACCTTTCTTGCCTTCGTCAACGATTGTAATTTCTGCACGGTCTTTTGATGTGTTTAGTTGAGCTAAAGCAGATTGGACAGCTTCCTCGACTGTTGGACCAGTTGCAGTTATTTCTTTCACTTTTTCGTTCCTCCTGCAGTTCCAGCAGCTGCTTCTTTTGCTTTTCTCAGCTCTGGTCCTTTAATAAAGTAAGTTTGAACAATCATAAAGATGTTACCCACTACCCAGTATAGAGAAAGTGCCGCAGGGAAGTTGATCGCAAATACAACGATCATGATCGGCATGATCCAAAGCATCATCACCATCTGCGGGTTGTTGTCCATACCAGCCATCATGATTTTTTGCTGAATGAATGTTGTGATACCAGCAACGACAGGTAGAATGAAGAATGGATCCGGATCTCCCAAATCGAACCATAAGAAGTTATGATTCGCAATTTCCGTCGTACGTGTAATCGCATGGAAAAATCCGATTAAAATCGGCATTTGAACCAATAAAGGGAAACATCCGGCAAGCGGATTTACACCATGCTTTTGGAAAAGACCCATTGTTTCTTGCTGTAATTTCTGTTGTGTTTTTTGATCTTTAGAACTATATTTTTCACGAAGTGCTTTCATTTCCGGTTGTAAGGCTTGCATCGCCTTTGCATTCTTCGTTTGTTTAATCATTAACGGTAAGATAGCAAATCGGATTAATAACGTTACAATAATGATGGATAAGCCGTAGTCATTGTTCATTAGTTCAGCAAAATAAGTGATCAACCAAGACAATGGATACACTACATATTCGTTCCAGAAGCCTTCGCTTTCATTGGTGATTGGCTGGTTGATTTCTGTACAGCCTGATAGTAAAGCTACAAGTCCAATAAGGGCCATTAGTAGCCATATTCGATTTTTCAACCTCTTTTTCCTCCTTTTTACACAAAAAAAATGATTCCTTTTACATCCTATCATTTTTATCTGGCAAATTGAATATATGTCACACTTCCAACACATTTTTTCCAACTACTTTAACACCGCTTTTGATTTCCGCAAACGGCTTTGCTTTCCTAGGGGCTGACGAGAGCCTCCTCACTTCGGTGCGGGTCTCCACCTAGGGCTATCTCCCTCAGGAGTCTTCGCCTTTTGCTCCAATCAAAAGCTATAAACTTATTAGAGAACAAAACCTCTCTTATAGTTTATTTTTTAGCAGAAAGTGTCGGAAGTTTTCTTATTACGTGTTGAAGGCTTTTCTTTACTTCTTCAAACGACATGTCCGCAGCTGGTTTTCGAGCGATCACGACAATATCGACGCCGCCAGGTAACTGCTCCTTCATTTCGTGGACTGCTTGTCTGACTAGCCGCTTAATTCGATTCCTTGTTACAGCGTTTCCAATTTTCTTACTGACAGATAAACCGATCCGGAATACGGGCTGGTCCGCTTTCTGCACAGCATATATGACAAATTGCCGATTGGCCATCGACTTTCCTTTTTGGAACACATGTTGGAACTCTTTATTTTTTTTGATTCTTTGTTCTTTCCTCAATGTGTCTCCTCCTGCCTTACACAAATCCTCTAATTCGGTCCTATTTCAACATTCTTTCTCAAATCTCATGAAAAAATAACCGGAATATGCCCGAAATAGTAAAAAAGACCACTGACAGTCAGTGGCCTTATGCTGATAATACTTTTCTTCCTTTGCGACGACGACGTGCAAGAACTTTACGTCCATTTGCAGAACTCATACGCTCACGGAAACCGTGCACTTTACTACGTTTACGATTATTTGGTTGAAACGTTCTTTTCATTACTATGACACCTCCCTGAGGATACTTCAAAATCTAAGTGGAAAAACACCTCTATATGATCGATAGACATTTATAAGCCGTTTTTCAACACCACTGGAAAGTCTTGCTTTCCTATAATATAAAATTTCTTTACAGACAGTCTTAATAATTATAGAGAATATACCATCGGAATGTCAACTTCCCAAATGTAAGTATAAATTCCCCAGCCTCACAAAGCAACCCTTTCTTTTTATATAGTAAAAACTAACAACAAAATTCACTTCATCAAATCATAAACAAAAATTAAAAAAGGTATCAAAGGTGCCTGACCCCGAATACAAACACTTAATCGCTCTACCTAATTTAAATGCCGGGGTCTGGAACCTCTTCAGGAGTCTGCGCGCCTTTCACTACGATTAACTAAGTTTTACCTTTTTTCACTTTATACGTTCAACTTTTTTTGACCTGTGAATAACTTTTTTCGCTATTTTTCGTCATCCACAGCACTTATCGACAAGGTTTACACAGTATCTTGTGTTGTGGAAAACTTTTCTCCACAATTTGTGGTAGTTGTGGATAATATCAAAAAGCAATTGCAACATAAGGTTTTTTTTGATATTATTATTGTGTTTTCACTCTTAATAAATGGTTGATCGAAAATAGTTTTCCACAGACTGTGGATAAGATGTGGATAGTTATTCAAGGGTGTGTGTAAGTATTTGTCCACAGGTGTGGTTTTTTGTCGAAAACTACTTTTCTACTATATAATATCTTTTTCACAGTATACGACTGAATAAACATACAACGGGTGTTTTTCTAGCAGAGTGTTTGTTGAACAAAACTTGTACAGATAAGCACCTTTTTCTATTGTAAAAAGGTTGCCAGACATAAACGAAAGGGGGATTCAAGATGAAAAATATTTCTGATCTATGGGTCAAAGCACTAAATCAGATAGAGAAAAAAATAAGCAAACCAAGCTTTGAAACATGGTTGAAGAGTACAAAAGCTCATTCATTGCAGGGAGATAATCTCGTCATCACTGCACCAAATGAGTTTGCGCGTGACTGGCTCGAGTCCAGGTATTCCGGTCTTATCGGAGAAACCATCTCTGATATTACAGGTGAAGAATTGTCCATCAAATTTATTATTCCTCAAAACCAAGCTGATGAAGAGATCGAGATAAAAACTCCTCCTGCAAAAGTGAAAAAAGACGATGATATGATCGAAATTCCGCAAAAT